>JAPOWG010000103.1 GCA_026707745.1 Chloroflexota bacterium | reverse complement strand
GGGAGAGGGGCTTATATCGCGGTGTATGTGTTTGGGAGGTTGCGCGAACATCCACAAGACCACAGCACCGAGGGGTGCGTTTCGGGCGACCTAATAGGTCGCCCCTACAAGGCTTGTCCGGTACTCCGACCAAACGCCGCCTTTTCTACCCCCATCCCCCGGCCCCTTCCCCCAATGCATTGGAGGAAGGGGAGCTAAGTATTCCGTATATCGTTGTATTCTGTTGTCTTGCGCAAGGATTGACCATCTGTCTTGTATCGTTTCGACAATGTTCTGGTTTGCACTAGGTACAATTTGCACTAACTGACAAGCCTTACAATTTTCGGCAAAAATAAACCTTGTAGGGGTCAGTTATTAGCTGACCCGTCGCTATCGTACCGTGTTACTTCAAACATGTCCGCTCCTCAGCCCACAAGGGGTGCGCGTAGGTCGCGTAGACACTGACCGCCGACACAGCACTACGAGAGGGGCTTATTTTGGGGCGTATGTGTTGGGCAGGGCGCGTGGGGCGCGAAGGGTTTTAACCACCGAGAGCACCGAGGGATTTTTTCACCGCAGAGGCGCGGAGGGCACAGAGGGGTGCGTTTCGGGCGAGCCACGGGGTCGCCCCTACGTGAATCGCTATGAATGCACTTTGGAGGGGTCGGGGGATGGGGATTAAGGCGGCAGGCGCTAGGATTTCGGTCGGGACATCTGTTGGCTGGCGCTCGCGTCTCCCAGTTGCTCCAGAGAGTGGTCGTCAAAGCCGAATTGGTCGTCGCTTAAACGGGCGGAACTGACAGCCTCGTCCGGGATGAGGCGCTGGTTGAGCTGGCCCGCGATGTAACTGGCGTATTCTTCAATGAGATCGCCACTGACCAGGCGGCGGCCGCCGTCCGCGTCATTCGCCCAGACATGGTAGCGCGGGGTATCGTAGCCTTCGCGCCGCGAAGCGGCCGTTTCTTCAACAGTAATGGACTCGACGCCGTCCAGACCGATTCGCCGCGCCTGAGTCAAAGACGGCAGCGGAGCGCGGGAGACGCGGATGGCTTCGTCCTCCATACGAATATGCGTTTGATTGTAGGTAATTGTCGCCAGCGAATAGATCGCCGCAATCGCCATCATCAGAAACATTAGCGGCAGAAATATCGGGACTTCCCCTTCCAGAAACAGCCCCGTCATGAGCAGCGCCACCAGACTGAAGACGCCGCTCAGGATTGCGCTGCTTTGGAATCGCTCGCTTTTGTCCAGGCGGAAATTGGTGCGGAAACCCAGGTGAAGCGGGTCTTCCGAGTGCTGGCGCAGGTGCGGCGGGCGGCGCGCCTTGCGGCGCTTCGCTTTGGCGCGCGGGTGGCTGATATCAAATACGCCGCTGCATTGCTCGCAAAGCGCGACCATCTGCTGAATATTGATTTGCTCCGCTTTAACCGGATAGTTGCACTGTGGGCAATGTAGCTGCAAAGCGTCTCAACTTGCTATCTACTTAGTGATCGAAAGTAAGTCATGCAGCATATGGTTGTCAATCTATGGCAATTGTGGGCGAGCCACGGGCTCGCCCCTACACAGTTTTGATTATTTCGGCGATTTCTTTCTTATGGCAAAGTTTTCCATTGCTTGGGCGCGCTTACTTGGGGATTATTGTGATAAACAAAGCATAATTGACCACAGCAGCCCGTCGCATCCGCTAAAACTCGAACTCGTCGAAGTCCCGACACAGATGAATCGGGCCGTCGTAGGTCTCGGCGGCTTGCTGGACGAGCGGTTCGGGGTCCTGGTTCCAGACCTGGTAGTGAATCAAGCGCAGTTCTTTGGCGCCGGCATTGGTGGCGGCTTCACCCGCCATGCGCGCGGTGCTATGACCCGGGGGCGGTCCCCCCGCTTCGTGAATGAATATGTCGGCGTCTTTGCCGATCTTGAGAGCATTTGGGCATGGTTCGGTATCGCAGCTATAGGCGAGAACTTTACCATTGTGTTTATTGGTTATGCGCATACCGATGGTAGGTATGAAGTGAACAACGGGGAAGGAGTGGATAGCAAAGTCCTTGTTTTCAAATAGCAAGGTGTTGTCGTGCAAGCTGATGCGGGAAAAGGAAACCGGAAAGAAATTGGGCCAGTACTCCCAGCCGTACATATCCATCGTTTCTTCAATGCGGTTGATGCAGTGAGGAATGCCGTAAAAGCGCATGGGCGCTTTGCGGCCCATCTGCCACATATGCATCAACATGTTGGGCACCCCGGCGACGTGATCGGAATGAAAATGCGTCAGAATGATGTCTTGCAAATCGTCATCGTTGATGCCCAGGTCCTTGATCTTGTCCAGGGGATTGGACCCGGCGTCCACCAAGACCGGGGTGTCTTGCTCGCCAATTAAGAGAAAATGCGTATAGTCATGTTCCGCGCTGTTTACTGCGCCGGCGGTTCCCAGAATGATTACGCGCGCCATACACTTGCCTTTGAATCGGACCCCGTCCATTTTGGCAGATGTATCAAACACCCTGACCGTCTATCCGTCAGTATTGACGATACCATAGTTCAGAAATAATCGAAACACTCTACCGAACCCTTGACAGGTCTCGCCCGCGGGCCAGCGATGTATGTGATTCCGGAAGGCGCTTGCGGCAAATGTCCAGTTTTGCCGGAAGGCCACAAATGATTGCGGTGTTCCGTCTCATGCTGGCCCGAGCCAATGCGCAGTTCTTTATGCGCTGGACTGCGGCAGTTGCTCGGCTTGTTCCGCCGCCACGTCCGCCCCTTTGGCGTCGCTGTAGTTGCCTCCGCGGTGGCGGAATAATAGAAGCGCGACCGAGGCCAGGAATGCGATCAATGTAATGGTCTGCGAGCTGTTGATACCGGAGGCGCCAATAGTGGCGATCTCCACGCGCAGGAATTCCAACAGGAAGCGCACGAATGAATACTGGGCGATATAGAGCAGCAGGATATCTCCGCTCAACAGGCGCCCGCGATACTGGTGATAAATCCGCCAGAGCACATAAAAGGCGATGAGGCTCCATATCGCTTCGTATGCCCAAAGCGGATGAAACAATGTATCTGAAGGATAGTCGATCAAGCTTTCGTAAGGCGCCACACGCGCGTTCCGCGGGATTTGAATGCCCCAGGGCAGCGTGGTCGGCGCGCCATAGAGTTCCTGGTTCACATAGTTGGCGAATCGACCAATGGCCTGGCCAACCGGTATCGCGACTGCGGCGACATCCATCCAGGGCGACAGGCGCATCCCTTCGTCCGGGAAGTTACTTGTCGGCCGCTGGTATCGAAATGAGGAAAGATCCTTGTCTGTGAGGCGCGCCATCAGCGATTCCGCCAGCCAGGTCAGCGCTTGGCTCAACCACAAGACCGGCGTCAATATGGTGATGAACAGGTTTATGAACCGGTTGTGCCAGCGGCTCAAATAGAGGTAGGCGCCGAATACACCCCCTATTATGGCGCCGAATATGCTCAGTCCCCCGCTCCAAATGGCGATCGCGCCGTTTTCGCTATCGAAAAAATTGTCCAGGAACCAGGCGGTGTTTTGACAAACTTCTCCTTCTATGCCGCAGCCAGCGGTCAAGGAAATGGGCGGGAAGAGAATGAACCACAGACGGGCGCCGATAATGCCCGGGATAATTGCCCAGGTTAGTCCGCCCCAAATATGGTCAGGATCGCGTCCGCCCCGCTTGGCCAGCAAGGACGCGACGGCGGCGCCGAGCAAAAGCGCGGCGACGATGATAATGCCGTAGTAGCGTATCTGCAGGTTGCCGACAACAATGTAGGTTTGTTCAAATTCCATCGTCACTCGCCTCTGTTCTTCAAAGCGCTATATACATATCGTAATCGCTGCAACGCGGTCAGATTAGTGCCGACCGCAAGGACGACCAGACCAATTTCAAGTGGCTGAACAGTTTTCAAGATGCCGGCAGCCAAGGTCATCACCAGTATGACAAGCACGCGCTCCAAACGGGAAAACCAGCCGACTGTGACGCCGACAGCGACTTTGCTGTCATCCGCGCGAGCGCGCACATAACTGACCAGATAGCTGCCAATAAGCGCAAACAACGCCAAGAGCAACATTTCGAGCCGGCCATGCCGCGCAAAATGATAACCGAAAGCGGCAAAAATAAAACCGTCAGCATAGCGATCCAGTGTCGAATCCAGCACCATACCAAAAGATCCCTGGCGTTGAGCAGCGCGCGCGACAGCGCCGTCAAGCGCGTCCAGAGGCAAGCTGAGCAGGAGCAGGACACCGCCCCTGAGGAAATCGCCCGCCCCGATATAGAGCGCCGCCAGGCCAACAAGCAGCAGTCCCAGCACCGTGATCGCGTCGGGATGCACACCGGAGCGCGCGAGCCAAAGGCCGATACGATCCAAGGGCGTGCGCAGGCGTTGGCGTGATTTATCGGTTAAGGTCCGCAGCTTGTCGTCAGCCATATTTCACCTTGTCAGCAAAACTCGCTTTGGCTACACTGTGGCCCCAGATGTCGGGGCGTGGCGCAGCCCGGTAGCGCGCACCGTTCGGGTCGGTGAGGTCGTGGGTTCAAATCCCGCCGCCCCGACACAGTATAGATCACCGCCTCTGTTTGGGAGGCGGTTTACTTTTAGCTGGCAAGCTGCGCAGCCGTCATTCGACCATTCTTGCGCGCCCAATTCCAGAGTAAGAACCCGGGAACGAGAGATATACAGGATAAGGCTCCCCCCACCCAATTCGGGATCGTTGGATCCACGGCGAAGAAGAGTCCAGCGATCGCCGTAGACAAGATCACTGCCAGGCTCATCACGGACTGGTTGATACCAAGAATCGCGCCGCGTAACTCCGCGGGCACCGTCTTGGTCAAGAGCGACTGCAGCGGCGGGATCAACAAACCGCTGCCGACGGCAAAGATGACTGCGCTCAGCGTGCCAAAGATGGGCTCGACAGCGAGCGCAAGCAAAAACATGGACAGGGCGCGCGCAGCGGCGCCCATCAAGACGATCAAGCTGTCGCTGAAGTGGTTAAGCGCGGCCGGCAACAAGATAACTTGCGTGATAATTTGGCCGATTCCCACCATCATGAGCATCACGCCGACGCCCAAAGTCACTGACGAGAAGGGCTGACCGGGAAAAAGGACCGCCTCCGCAAACAGCGCCAAGGTCGCGATGAGCAAGCCCATACCAAATCGCGCAAAAAAGGTAATGCTCAGTACCGCAACCAGGGGAACATTTGTAATCAAAGCTGCCGGATCCAGCCGGGCGGCTTCACTATTGCGGTTGCGTTGGCGATCTTCGCGAGTCAGCGATTCTTCCAGCGTGTAATGGGTCAGGATCACTGTGACCGCTGCGGCTATTGCCGCAAAAACGAAGGGGATCTGTGGCCCGAAGGCGCTTGCCAGTATGCCACCTACCGCGGGACCAATTGCGAATCCAAGACCAAATGCAGCCATAACATAACCGAGCGCCACTGTGCGTCGGTTCTCTGGCACAATATCTGTCATATATGCCTGCGCGACGACAATATTTCCGCCGGTTACGCCATCAAGGATGCGCGCCAGGAACAAGACAATAGCGGATTGCGCGACGGCAATCATGAGAAAGGCAACAACGGTTCCTATCTGACTGATGATGAGTACGGGCATCCTGCCTCGTCGGTCCGACAGACGGCCGATGAAGGGGCCGGCTACAAATTGCGCCGCGAAAAAGGCGGTCAGCAACAGTGTGATCGCCTCGGCACTCATGTGGAAGCCGCTTTGAGCATAGAGCGGCAAGATCGGATACACCATTGATGTGCCAATCATCTGGACGAAGACTATCATCAAGATGGTGAACATGCGTCGGTCGACTGGCCGCGTCTTGAGCTTCAAATCGGTATAGCCCGGTCGCATTCGAAACAGCTAATCCTTGTATCATAAGCCAAAGGACTTAAGATCGTTAGTGACAACTGAGGTTGCTGGCCGGCGCTGAATGCGATCGCATGAGCGAGGCGGTTTACATTAACAGGTTTCGGCCCGGTCCGGACATATTGAGAAGTAATCAACTGGAGCAAATCGTGGAAACTACAATTTATCTGATGCGCCATGGCCAGGTGCATAACCCGACGAACGTACTTTACGGGCGAATGCCAGGTTTCCTGCTCAGCGACGCCGGAGTCCAGCAGGCGCATGCCGCCGGCAAGTGGTTGGCGAAGCAAACAGTTTCCGCGATCTACACAAGCCCGATGGAACGCGCGCAGCAAACGGCAGAGATCGTCGCCTCTTATCACAGCGGGGTTGATCCGGTCGTCGACCGGCGCCTGATTGAGGTGGCGACCCCCTATGAAGGCCGCCCAACCGCGGAGCTGGCGGCAATGGGCTGGGACCTTTACACGGGCAATCAACCGCCGCATGAAATCCCGCAAATGGTACTCGATCGCATACTGGATTTCTTCAAGTACGCGAGGGAGGCGCATCGCGGCGAAGCAATCATCGCTGTGGGCCATGGCGATATTCTGGTATTTCCCTGGCTGCACGCGCATGGATACGTTCCCGAAGCGTTGATGAAGGACGATCTAATGAACTACATGCTGCCGGTCGATTATCCGGCCACGGCGTCGATCATGACTTTCAGATTCGATGAGTCGCCGGGCGGCGCGGCGCCGCGAGCGACATATCTTTGTCCCTATTGATGCCGCGCGATAAGCAAATGAAAGTAGAACCGAGAAAGTCATGCACATTTTGAGGAAAACCCATGTAAGGCTTGTACGGTACTGAGTTGTTTGCGAGCTTTTTGTACCCCTCACCCCCCGGCCCCTTGCCCCCCTCGGTCCCCCCGCTAAGCGGGGGGCGGAAATCCCACAAGGGGCTGAGTAGCGGACACCTTTTCATCAAGCTCAATATCGCCAACAGATCTGTATTTTTATGGCGATTTTCGGGCGACCTGATAGGTCGCCCCTACAATTTGTTACTTTTTTGAGAATTTGCATTATTTTATTGCTTTTACCGAAATAATCGAAAGTAAGTCATGCAGCATATGGTTGTTAATCCATGGCAATTGTGAGCGGGCCTTGGCTCGCCCACCGCTCCGGCCAGGTATTGCGGGCGACTCACAGAGTCGCCCCTACAGCCGACTATTATTTTGGAGTGCATTAGCATGACTTTGTTTGTTCCTGCTGAGAGCACAGAGGGGACTGTTTCGGGCGACCTGATAGGTCGCCCCTACAATTTGTTACCTTTTTTAGAATTTGCATTATTTTATTGCTTTTACTGAAATGATCGAAAGTAAGTCATGCAGCATATGGTTGTTAATCCATGGCAATTGTGAGCGGGCCTTGGCTCGCCCACCGCTCCGGCCAGGTATTGCGGGCGACTCACAGAGTCGCCCCTACAGCCGACTATTATTTTGGAGTGCATTAGCATGACTTTGTTTGTTCCTGCTGAGAGCACAGAGGGGACTGTTTCGGGCGACCTGATAGGTCGCGTAGGTCGCGTAGACACTGACCGCCGACCCTGACCGTCGGTCGCCGGCCGTTGACTCGACGGGTTTCGGCATGGTATGACGGGCGACATGTCTTTTGACGACTTGCCTGGAACTACAAATTACAATTGCGGCATTGGCCGGGCAACAATTCAGAACAATGGCTTGAAGGGATTGAGCTCTCGCCAGCGGGCGCGGGCACCCTCAAGACGATCGCGCCGCACCTCGACCCCGATGCCCGGTCCTGCGGGGACCTTGAGTTTACTGCCGGCCCCCAAGACAAAGGGCGGTTCGGCGATGTCGGGATCAAAGTATCGATTTGTGGCGGAGATGTCGCTGGGCAAGGTCACACCTGGCAGTGAAGCGAAGGCCAGGTTTGCGGCGCGACCGACGCCGGTTTCCAGCATGCCGCCGATCCAAAGCGGCGTGTTCGTTTCGACACAGAGTTGGTAAATCTTGAGGCTTTCACTGTAGCCGCCCACGCGCGTCGGCTTCAAGTTGAGGATTTTCCCGGCGCCGAGTTTCAGCGCTATTCGCCAGTCCTGGGCCGAGTAGATACTTTCGTCGAGGCAAATCGGGGTCCGCAATTGCGCTTGAAGCAGGCTATGTTCGTAAATGTCGTCGTAGGCCAGGGGTTGCTCGATCATGAGCAAGCCGAACTGGTCCAGCTTTTTCAGGTGTTCAGCGTCTTGCAAGGTATAAGCGCTATTGGCGTCCAGCATCAAGCTGATATCGGGAAAGCGTCCGCGAACCGCGCTGGCGAGTTCGACATCCCAGCCAGGCGCTATCTTGAGTTTGATGCGCTGATAGCCTTCGTCGACGCGCTTTTGGATGAGCGCGAGTTGCGCGTCCAGCGATTCCTGTATGCCGATGCTGACGCCGACAAGGACCTTATCCCGCGGCCGAACCTTCGCTGGCAAGTGGGAGGCAAAATAATCGGCAAGTCGCATGCCGTTGGCCTTGGCCATGACGTCCCAAACCGCCGCTTCCAGCCCCGCTCTGGCGTGATGATTGCCGCGGACGGCCTGAAACAGTTCAGGCAGTGCGGTAGGCGATGCGATAGTCTTGCCGACCAGGCTTGGAACCAGAAAATCACGCGTGATGTGGAGCGCGGTAAGAATCGTCTCGGAACCATAACTTGGTTTGGTCTTAAGCGCCGTTTCGCCCCATCCGGCAAGACCGTCGCTAGTCAGCACTTCAACGATTATGGCGGACTTTTGCGGTTCGGCACCGAAACTTGTTTTCAGCAGTTCTACGAGTGGCATCGCCACCACGTGTAGCTTGATATCTTGGATTGTAACCGTTTTCAAAGTGACTCTTCCTCCCTTGGATTCGCTGAAACAAGATTGTAGCGACAATCTGCGGCGACAGATACAGATTGCTTTCTGTAAAGTAAGACTCCGGCAGTTAAACGCGTCATTACTATGCAAGATATACGATTACTTGATTCCCTCATTCGTACATCTTGCCTGATTGTGATAGATTTCTTTCGGTGTGCGTTAAGAACAATAGGAGCATAAACATGGAACACTTGACCTTCAGCGCCGAGTTGATGCATAAGCAGCGCGCGATCGAATTGCAGGAGATTGCGCGAGTAGAACGTTTTCTGCAAGAAAAGAAGAATCGCGACGCAATGGATTGGGAGCGGCGCCGTCTTCAACGGAACCGAAAGAATCGTTAGAGCGGATCCACATCCGCTAGTCTCTTGATAGCTGGCATCTTGCTATCCACCGCGCCATCGACGCAGTCTCGATGGAAAACAAAGTGTCAAATACCTTTTGCAAAAGCCCCGCAACAGCGCGGGGCTTTTGACTTCCTTCCATGCTGACTCGAATGCGTTTGCTCCAGAAAATGCGCGAGCTTATAATCTTAGAAGGACCAACAGAGTCATGCAAGTCCATAATAATAGTCGGCGATAGGGGCGACCCGGCGGGTCGCGTAGACACTGACCGTCGGTCGCGTGGACACTGACCGTCGGTCGCCCGCAAAACCTAGCCGGAACGGTGGGCGAGCCAAGGCTCGCCGTCGGAAACTGCGTGACTTACCTGGTTTGACTTTATGGAGACGCCATCCTCGAAAGCGCGCTACATGAAAGCCACAATTCTCTGGCTGATCGCATGCATGTTGGTATCGGCGCCGCTGTCGGCGCAGGATACAGCCTTGCCAGAAGCAGAACAACCGGGTTGGGATGTTTTCCTACGAAACGACGAAGATGACGCGGGGGCGGAGCTCGTTTTCATCAACATCCTCACTGGCGAGATGAATAGCGTAAACATCGCGGGCGAGCGATTCAGTTTGCTGGGAAACGCCGTTATCTATTACGACCTTGACGAAGAGCAGGTCAAACAGGCTGCGCCGGATACGTCAATCCGGGATCACCCGTTTGTCAATAAATCAGCCGATATGGAACGGGTGGATTGGGTCGTATTCGGAGAGGGACAGACAATCGCCTGGACGGCGACGCGTCGCGGAGACGAGGGAAGCCTGAGCACTTGGACCTATGTCAGCGACTCGGACGGCGCTGAGAGTCGCGAGGTATTGGTTGACGGTCCTCGCGAAGGCGTTCGCGTTTTGCCCGTTGCCTTCAGCGCAGCGACAAATGAACTGATTATGGAAGCCCACCCCGACGGAATCAGCGACTATTTCTCGTATACGCAGTATGCTGGATTGTTCTCGCTGGACCTGGTCGACGGCGCTGTGAGGCAATTGCCAGACGAATCGGGATGCTATTGCGCCGCGGGCTTTGGCGATCGCGTATTATTGCGGTTTCCGCCGTCTTCAAGAGCTGATGGCGTAGATGTCAAGGTTTACAGCCTCGACGGAAGTCAAAAAATGGCTATCGAGAGCGCGGGGCCGGCTGGATTCACATCACCCGGGGAGGCGCTGGTCGGCGCCGACGACAACCTGGCGCTATATATCGTTTCGCAAGTTCCGGCACAAGGGGCCGCTACAGGCGAGACGCGCAGCGTATTTGTTCTGGCCGATCTGCAGACCCTAGAGCAGTCGCTTGTCAGCAATCCAATTTCGGGACTTGTGCGCAAGGTCGCATGGACAGAGGATCATGGCGCGGTGCTGTTCACGAACGATCAGCAGCTAGGCACCTGGAAGCTACGCTTGTCTGACGGGAAGATTAGCGAGGTAGCTTCGGCCGTTTATCTGGGCAGCTTGCAGGGCTAAGGAGCCCGGTTTATCAGGATACTTGCGTACGCGCGATATTGGGCTTGTTGGCAAAATCCCATACGGCTTCCGCGATTTCCCAGACGGCGTTTGGGCGCGCAATTCTGCGGGCGTTAGCCGATCGCCTGGCCAGCATTTCGGGGCCCTCCGCGAGCCAGTCGATGATCTTCAACACGACCTTTTCCGGCTTGGGCAAGTATACGCCGGCGTCGTTCTCCAGCACCAGTTTCACGTTTCCGGTTTCCTGCCCGGGTATGCGATCGCTGATAATCATTGGCAAACCGGCGATGGCGGCTTCGCTAATGGTCGAGGGACCGGCTTTGGTGACAATGATATCGGAGGCTGCCATAAGGCGAGGCATTTCGTGGTGGTTGGTCACGAAGCCGAATACGTGCCGCATATTCGTCCAGATACGTGATTCGAGCTTGGTCTTGAGGTCTTCGTTTCGGCCACAGACAACGACTATCTGTACATTGAGCCGCTGCGCGTCGAGCGCTTTGACCATTTTATAGATCGTGCCCATGCCTTCGCCACCGGCGACGAACAAGACTGCGGGCAACTTCGGATCAAAACCGAAGTCTTTGCGCGCCTCCGCCTTGCTCGTCATGGATTTGATGAAATGCGGATTGACCGGCAAACCTGTGATCTGCATCTGCGATGAGGACATGCCCAGCCTCAGTCCGCGCCGGTAAGCGGTTTCCGTGGGAACAAAACAGTAATCGACGCGAGGATCGTACCAAAACGAGGGCGTGGTCACCAAGTCCGTCACCACTGTCAAGAAAGGCGGGCGTTCATCCAAGGTCAAGAAAGCCCGGAATGTCGGGTTCGCAATCACCGAATGGGTACAAACCACGACATCGGCGGGATGCTCCCGCACGACGCGCCGCAGGTTCTTGCGATTGTTGCGATAGATAAACTGTCGCGCCAAACGGGCGCGGTGTTTGCCGTCGAAGCTGTGATACATCAGGGCCCAAAGCAGCTTCGACGTGTTGACGACCAGGGGGTACAATTCCGGCTGTTTATTGAGCGGCCACTTCAACTCGCGCAGTACGTCGACGGCATCGAATTCAACTGCGTCTCCATACATTATCGTCATGGCATCCTGAATTGCTTGAAACGCGGAGCGATGACCACCACCGGTATCGGAAAACAGAAATAGGACTCGCTTCGTCACAATTGGACTTTCCTAGGATGGGAGCCTGTCGACTCAAGACGCGAACGACCGTCAATTGAGGGGGCGCCTGTGCCCGCTTCGGCTTCGCATTGACGCGATAGGTCTGTGCAATTATATCATAGTTGGCGCAGGCGCCGAAACGTTGTCATGCGTTCCAGCCAGAGCAATCGCACCAGATTTTTCTTAACCACCGGGGACACCGAGAGCACCGAGATTTAACCGCTTATCGGCAAAAAAGGAGGCAATATAGGGGCGTTTGTCGGTCAGTGTCTACGCGACCCGTTGAAACGCCCGCAATTTTGCGCCCCTTTTGCATGGGCGACTTTGAGCGTCGCCCCGCCATTTCCTTAGATTTATGTGACATTCGACATATATTGGTTTTGATGCGATTGCTCTAAGGATCTATCAATCTTCCCAAGTTGCAGGAGTTTCGTGTATAGTTAAGCTGAACGCAGCGCAGTTAGAAAGTACGTTTCTATGTTCCTGGATTTGCACCCCATCACCATTGTTATCAATCTCATTGTGCTCGGCATTGGCATGACCGTGCACGAATTCGCTCACAATTATGTCGCTTGGAAGATGGGTGATCCCTTGCCACAAAAGCAGGGACGCTTAACGCTGAATCCACTTGTGCATATAAACTGGGTGGGCTGGCTGATGTTCGCAATTATCGGTTTTGGCATCCTGGGCAGCGCGCCAATCTCGCCGGAGCGGATGCGCGATCCACGCCGGGGCTTTCTTGCCGCGGTAGCAGCCGGACCCTTTTCCAACTTGTGCCTGGCATTGGTTTTCGCGCTCATACTTCGCCTCGGCGGGATCGCGGTTGATGGCTATTATTTGTATACCGTGCCGGATACGATAGCCAGCCCGCTCGGCGCGCTGGCGGCCTTCATGTACGCGATGGTCTTTTGGAATGTGCTGCTTTTCGTCTTCAATTTGATCCCGCTTTTCCCGATTGACGGTTGGCATATCGTTTTGACGCTGCTGCCCGGTTCCTGGCTCAATCGCATGCAAATTCCAGTTGCGATCCAGCAGAATCTGCGTCCTTTGTCGGAGTTTTTGATGCGACCGGCCTTCAAATGGCGCGATTGGCAAGTCCTGAGCTACTACGTTTTCCTCGGCTTGATCTTTTTGTCCTTCATCCCGATTGCCGGTGTAAGTCCGCTAGGGCTCTTGATCGGCCAGCCAACCAGCGCGATCATGCGCTTGCTGCTGTTCTTTTAAGATATGGAAGCCGCATCAAAGCGCATTGGTCAGGGTATTCGCGCGCTTTTAGCCTTCGCCACCCCGATTGATCTGCATTTGGCAAAGCAATTTCTTTCATCAAAGGAACTTGGCGCATTTCAAAAAATGTCGCGCGCCGACCAACTGCACAGTCTAAACGTTCTACGAACGGTACTGAGGCAGCGCGAATCCGTTCCACGACCGCTCGCCGTTGCCGCGTTGATGCACGATGTCGGCAAGTGCCGCTATCACTTGGCCGTCTGGCAACGGACCATGGCTGTGCTGGTCAAGCGTCTGATTCCGCCCTTGGCAGACAGGCTCGGCCGCGAGGAAGATCTGAGGATTTGGCGAGCGCCCTTTGTCATGAGCTCCCACCACGCAAAATGGGGCGCAGAAATCTTGCGAGCCTGCTGTGCTGACGAAGTCGCCGTATGGCTTGTCGAGCACCATCAAGCCGACATTTCAGCGCTTTGGGATCATCCGCAGGCGGAATTGCTACAATGCCTTCAGCGCGCCGACGAAGCTTGCTGACCGGCGTGCAGCCGGAAGCGTTGCCCAAGCGCTATGGATTCATGCTGCCAGTCTGCGCTATAGTTTAGATATGGCGCAAAAGAATCGCGCAAGATGCGCTTGGGCGGTCTTCAGTTATCTTGTCATTTTGGAGAGCCCGTATTTTGGAAGTCGCCGCGGGCAAGTCGATAGGCGGAGGAGTATTGTATGGCTGAGCTAACAATTGCCGTTCTGGGTTTGGACCGCTTGGGAGCGTCGCTGGCTTTACGCTTGCAGACCTTTGTCAAGAAACGCGGCCAGCATCGCTTTACGTTGATCGGCCATGACAGCCGAGACGACTACGAAACACCAGCGCGCAAACTCAAGGTCTTCGACAAGATCGAAAGAAAAGCCTACAACGCGGTTGAGTCGGCCGACATCGTGTTCATGAATCTGCCCTATGAGGACTTGCGCGCGGGCTATGAACTGATCGCGCCCTCCTTGCGCGACGGCGCGCTCATCCTCGATACCGCCGCAATCAAGCAGCCGTCCTTGACCTGGGCGGAACAATACTTGAGCGACGAGCACCATCTGATTGGTTTCACGGCTGTTATCAACGCTGATTATTTGCTGGAGCATCAATTAAGTCCGGAGTACGCGAGCGACGATTACTTTATGGACAGCCCCATATACTTGACGCCGTCGCTTGACAGTATTAAGGAAGCGATTGACCTTGCCGTCAACTTCTCGGCGATTCTGGGCGGCAAACCTCATTTTCTCGATCCGGCCGAGCACGACAGTTTAACCACCATCACAGAAGAGATCCCGCAACTTCTGAGTATCGTGGCTTATGCCAGCGCGATGAATCACAATGCCTGGCAAGACGCCCAGCGCCTCACCAACCCGCCCTTCAACGTCCTGACGCGCTACTTGTTGACCCATCATCCGGACGCCTTGCGCGACGAGTGGTTGGCGAACAGAGAGCCGTTGATGCGAGCGATCGATGAACTGCTGGCATCGTTGACGGATGTGCGAGATCGACTCGCGGCGGACGATGAAAGCGCGATTGAAGCATTCTTAATTGCCGCCTCGGACGACTACCAGCGCTGGATCAACAAGCGACACAAGGGCGATTGGGATGATCGACCCGACAACAACGTACAGTTCGAGCATACCATCGCCGGTACGCTTTTTGGCGGCGCCATTACCAAACGCCTGTTCGGCGGAAGCAAAAACGACGACAAATGATCGCGAGAGCCGCTCGGCGCGCAACCGGCGAAAAGGTTCCAGGAATGTCGCGCTCGGGCACATAGCAAGACCCCTGGTCGCATGAGCGCCTCGGACTATGAGCAATTGGCAAAGAAATATTTGACCGGAGACGATAAATCGGATAAAGTAAACACAATAGTCCTGTGGTCAGGACGCTTGCATGTTGAAGTGAGACTTTACCGACAGTAAAGGGGCTCCCGAAAATGAAAAACTATTTGCAAAACTTGATCCGTCTCTTGGTCCTCATGGCATTGCTGACGACTTCGGCGATCGCATTTGCCCAGGATGAAATGGAGACTGCGGCAGAAACGCAGGCCATACCCTTTATCGGCGTTCGTTATTGGGGCGTTGACGAGGGCATTCTGGTTACCGGGGTCATAGCCAATACACCCGCCGCCAGTGCCGATCTCGAGGCTGGAGACCTTGTCACCGCATTTGATGAAACCTCGATCGATTTCTCTTCCATCAGGGATGTACTTCTGACCTACGCCGCGGGTGATACCATGTCCTTGAGCGTCGAACGCGACGGCGCAGCCTTCACAACTGATGTAACTTTGATGGCGTTTCCAGAGGATCTGTTCAGCAATCCGGACTATGCCATGCCCTTGGATCTGGCGTCCCTCGGCTTGTATGTCCAGCAATGCGACGACAAGGTATTCATCGTTGCGGCGATGGAAGGTTCGGAAGTTGCGGAAGCGGGATTCCACGTCTATGACCGCCTGATCAGCGTTGACGGCGATGTGATTGACAGCATCGGCGCCGCGGATGTGGCTGTATCCGACCTGATCGAGGGTGATGAACTGGCGATTACGGTCTTGCGCGGCGACCGCGAACTGACCATGAAGGTGATCGTCGAAGATCATCGCAGGCGCCGGGATCCGCGTCACCGGCCGCGCCCGCGTCCGCGTCTGGACGTCAGCAGCGTCTACCGGACGGACAGCATCGGACTGGGCTACGGAGACGACGCCATTCAGATCCAGGAAATTAGTCCGGCGCATGAACTGTATGCGGCTGGTTTGAGGCAATATGACCTGATCACGGCCGTCAACGGCGCTGCTATAGAAGAGGCGAAGGACCTCTTCACCGGTGAGGTCATCAATCTGACGATTGCGCGCGAGAGCGGTACGCTTAGCTTTGATGTACCTTCGAGCGCCGCGCCATTGTTGATGTTCGGCGTTGACGCGCCTGAGCAACAAGACCGCTCCGTTTGGCTGGGATTGCACGAAAAGCAAGTGACGCTGGGTGTGCGCTATATCCAGTTGGAAGCGGACAGCCCTTACTTCGAGGGTAGCGCTGTCAGCCATGGCGCTTATGTCGCCGAGGTGATTGAGGGATTGCCCGCTGGCGCCGCCGGCATTCAAGTCGGGGACATCATTGTGGCGGTCGAAGGCGAGCCAGCGACGCTGGAAATTGATCTGCGCAATCGCATCTATTTCCACAAGCCGGGCGATGAGGTGACACTCGATGTCCTGCGCAACGGTGAGTTGATGCAGGTTGAGGTCACGCTGCGCGTATCGAGCTAGGCGCGCCTGAGCAAATTGAGCAACGCGAAAGCCCCTGTCGAACGGCAGGGGCTTTTTGATTGGCTTGAGATCTGTCAACTGCTCAAGCGCGCCAAGTTGAAGAGAGGTCTTGAGCTTTGATCGCGCTTACTTCGCATACTCGACGCGCCGGGTCTCGCGGATCACGTGCACTTTAATTTGTCCCGGATACTGCATATCGTTCTCGATGCGCTTGGCGATATCGCGGGCCAATTGAATGGCGAGATAGTCGTCCACGACTTCCGGCCGCACGATAATGCGCACTTCGCGCCCGGCTTGCAGGGCGTAGCTCTGCTCGACGCCGTCAAAGGTGTTGGCGATCTCTTCCAATTGCTTCACGCGGCGGATGTAGGAATCGAGGCTTTCGCGCCGGGCGCCGGGTCGGGCGCCGGAAATGGCGTCGGCCGCTTCCACGATAAAGGCTTCGACACATTCTTTCTCGACCTCATGATGGTGCGCGGCAATACAGTTGACGACGCGATCATTGCCGCCATAGCGCTTGACAAACTCGGCTCCGATCAGAGCGTGCGTGCCTTCGACATTGTGATCAATCGCCTTGCCAATATCGTGCATGAGGCCGCCCATCTTCGCGATATTGGCATCGGCGCCCAACTCCAGGGCGATCATGCCGGCGATATGGGCGGTTTCGATAGCGTGCGCGTGCTGGTTTTGACCATAGCTGCTGCGGAACTTCAACTGCCCCAGCAGTTTCAGCACTTCTACATGCAAGCCATGAACACCCGTCTCGTATGCCGCGCGTTCGCCCTCTTCGCGCACAATTTGCTCGACTTCGGCTCGCGTATCTTCGACAAGTTTTTCAATGCGCGCCGGATGAATGCGACCGTCCGTTACCAGTTTGGCCATCGTCCGTTTGGCCACCTCGCGGCGGACCGGATCAAAACTGCTGATCGTGACCGCTTCGGGCGAGTCGTCCACGACAACATCGACGCCGGTTGCCAGTTCGAAAGACCGGATATTGCGCCCGTTGCGCCCGATGATGCGTCCTTTCATGTCGTCGCTGGGCAGCGGCACCACGCTCACAGAGACTTCGCTCACTTGCTCGGAGGCCAGGCGCTGAATCGCCATTGCAATCAGGCTTCGGGCGCGATAATCGGCTGTCTCGCGCGCTTCGGCTTCCACCTGGCGTATGATACGAGCCATGTCGTTGCGCGCATCGAGTTCTATGGAGTCCAGCAGCGCCTGCCTCGCCTCCTCGACTGTCATCTGCGCGATGCCCTGAAGCTTCTCCACGATGTTCGATTCCGATTTTTTGATTTCATTCTCTTTTTTGTCGAGCCGGCTCTGGCGTTTGTTTAGTTGCTGGTCGCGCTGTTCCAGGCGTTCCATGCGCTGGTCAAGCTCGTTGCGCCGGCGTTGAATACGCTCGTCTTCGTCACTCAGGACACGGCGACGGCGCTGCAACACGCTTTCCGCATCATTGATGCGCTGCTGTGCCGCATGCTCGGCTTCGGCAATGATTTGCGTCTTTTCCACTTCAGCGTTATTCAGCAGTTCTTTCGCATCATTCGAGGCTTGCAGAAGCGCGCTTTGTCCTTCGTCCTGTTGCTTCTTCAGCAGCGTCGCTCTGCCTCGCCATACGCCGATGCCGTATCCCGCGCCGATACCGATGATTGCTGTAGCAATTGCCAAGATAATTGTTTCCATTGTTTCCATAGTCGCTTGACGGTATCCATCGGATACATTCGTCTCTGCTCCTTTCTTAACCAGACCCGGATTGTATCCACCTGGGTTATGCCTCTAGATCATTGGCAAAGTAGCGGGGTTCGGATTGGTCGAGCTCGGCTTCCAACCGGTCAATGACACTATGAATCGTATCGCGATCGAATCCACGGCGATAAAGCCAGGAACCCAGCTTCTGCCGGAAGTCGATACGCGACTTGCCCCTATAGCGCCAGATCTGCTTTTCGACAGCTCGTTGCGCAGATGCCTCAGCATCAATCGCATGCAATAGAGACTCGATAATGTCTTGGCCTACGCCCTTCTGACTCAGTTCATAGCGTAGCGCTCGCGGCGCCATTGGTTTGAACCGTTCCCGATTCTCGATCCAGAATCGGGCAAAAGAGACATCGTCGACGGCCCCTTGCCGCCGCAGCCGATCTACTACGATCGATGCCACGGTATCCGAAATACCTGATTTGACAAGATGTCGGCGGACTTCTTCGGAACTGCGGGGCCGGAATGACAAGTAATTGACCGCACGGTCGTAAGCAGCTTGTTCCTTGTTCTTGCTGTCCAAGGCTTTGATCTCTACCTCGGATAACTCTTGCCCGGTATGCAGTCCAGCCGCGCAGATAGGCGGTAGATCAAAGGCAAACTCGTCATCCAGATAAAGGCTGACCCGGTCTTCGTCCCCAGTTTGAACTCGCAGCGCTGTGATGATCGGCATAATGCGTCCAATACAGACACCCGTAGTTCGTCCAATTCAACGGCTATATCTGAGGCAAATGAGAAACAGGTTCGAGAAGTTCCGACGTTTGAAAATGATTCAGTTGTCGTGGTATATAGCGGCCTCAGCCAAATGGTTAGAGGGGACCGCTACTTCAAGTTCGCCGGAACAAGCTGCTCTCTTCTTGAGAAACAGTTTCATTCAGATTTCATTCGACCTGTAGCCGAACATCCACTTGCAATTTGCTAGATACAGTCCGCATCTGCAAGCTAGGCAAAGCTCCATGACGCCTAGCTAGCAGCGATACCGCTTGTCCATCTTGCCGTTCCGCCACTGCTATTACCAATTTTCCAGGCAGTGTCAGGTGGTCTTGTATTGCTTAACTCTCGATGGATCCGTTTATGTTATCGTTCCATCATCAATCCATTATACATAAAAACGGCCGCGTACAAGACTCGCCTTGTCTTGGCAACGAGGGTCCGCGACCAGAGAATTGCATGTAAATCCAGCGATTAGCGCGTATTCACATGCTCGCGAAATTGAACTTTCCGATTTAGATTCGTACAATATGACTAAACCAAGAAATTAGGGACAGACACCGGACGCGCATCTATTGGCAGGGTTTGGCCCTTCGCAATATTGTTTATCGAATGGCGAACGATCTGTAGACATGACACGATACGATCGCGGGATTTTGGTCACTGGCGGCGGCACTTTTTTGGGAGACAATATCGCCGCGGCCTTGCTGGCGGAGGGCGCCGAGGTCAGCATGTTGGTCAGGGCGGGCGCGGAAGATCAACTGGGTCCACTCGCTCATCATACACGTTGGTCAACAGCTGACGTGTGGAACCCGGGCAGTTTACGCGGAAAGGCGCGCTTTCACTCCGCGGTCATTCACACTGTAGGCAGCCTGCATGCGGATCCGGCGCAGGGCTTGTCCTATGAACGGCTGAATTTTGTATCGGCGCGAAACGTCGGCAATATGTGCGTCAGCGACGGCGTCGGGCATATGATCATGGTTAGCGCTGTTAGCGCGCCCTGGACAAAACGCGGCTATATTCGATCAAAGCGCGAAGCGGAACGATACCTGCGACGCCTTGGCTTGAAGTACAGCATCGTTCGCGCGCCCTTGCTGTATATGCGCGGTCAACCGCGCCATGTCTTGTATCGCGCAAGCAGCCTGTTGGCTTCGATTCCTCCCTTGTCTTTACTGCCTTTCGGCCGAATTGGTCCGATGCCGATCGACATCTTCGCCCGAGCCGTCGCGCGGATAGCCATGTCGTCCGACTACAGGAAATCAGTCTATTTTCCGCGTGACATGCGCCGTCTTAACACCCGCGAAGAGATCCGCCAGACCCCGGATGCAGCCGTCTCCTTCTTGCCCACGCGGACGCGGCACTCGGGCGCTCGCGGAATCGCGTCAGAGGACTTGCCATTTGCCTGGATTCCCGAAGACGAGGCATAGCAAATCATTCTTGAAAACGGCTCGAGTCCGGGTATAATCTTGGTCTTGCCAGGCGACGTGGCCAAGTGGTAAGGCAGAGGTTTGCAAAACCTTCATTCGTGGGTTCGAATCCCACCGTCGCCTTTGGAAGATCCCCTGTCAAGTTTCTCGCCAGAAATCGGCATGTTGGTGAATTCGCACAGGAAAGGCCTGCATATCCGCGCGGCAGGCCGGCGCCCTTAGCAATTACAGCCTGAGTTCTATTTGTCCGGTTTGCGATGCCGGAAGTTTTCGGCATTCCTAGCAAAGTGCGATGCGCGCGTTGCGGCTTGATGCAGGGATGCAGCGAGCTTGAGTCAAATACATCAGTTTTCGATTTCCCAGTACCGCTCCACCAGTTGACCCGTTTGCGGGTCTAACGACGAGCGTCGCAAGTCAAGCGCCATTGCCTCCACGCTATCCCAAAATGTACTGATCTGCGAATCATAGCAGGCGATGGCATTGATTTTGGCGGCAAGATCGGCTTCGTCGAGTTTGATCCGCTTTTCCCGCAGCGGCAGGCCTATTTTGGACAGCGCCAGAGTGATCGCGCGCTCCGTATTGAAATAGGGATACTCGGCATAAAAGTATAGCGACCAGTTTTCTGGTTTGTCCCTTAGCAATGCAATTCCCCAGTCTCGCACGATCTGATGATCGACGTGATGGCCTACAGCGAGGGGTAAATAAAGGACGAGTTGCCTTCCTGGATCGGGTAAGGCGACCGCTTCCAGAACCTTCAGCGCGTAATCCGCTGCATGCACACTGCCGAAGAGCGACTCCTCCGACGAATACAGAAGAACGCCGTCTACCTGGCGATAAACGCAATCCGTCAAATCAATATGAACATGTTCGGCGTTCAAACGCGACAAGGCGCGTTCATCTTCCGCCTGTCGCGCGCGCAAAGGATCTTCGCCGGCCATCCAGCGTTTGTGCAAGTCCTCAAGGATCGGCGATTTGGGAAGCTCCCCGGCATGCAAGCCTCCCATCATCGTCAGGACGGTTACCGGCTCGCCCGCTGTGGTTAGCTGATGGATCCGGCCGCCGCAACTGAATACGCCATCGTCGAAATGCGGCGAGACAAAGAGGTGCGCCTGGTCGCGGTCCTGCGATTCCGGCAAAGCTGCGTCCTTATCAATTCAACTTGATGACTGCGGCAGCGCATCGTCAGCGAAGTAATCGCAGTGCCTGGTGATGGCACAGCGCTCGCAAGCGGGTTTGCGAGCATGGCAGGTATCGCGACCGTGCTGAATCAACTGGATATGGAACTGATAATAATCGTCGGCGGGAACGATCGCTTCCATCACAGGATGCGCGTCGTTCGCTGAAAGCTTTTCCGGGATGAAACCGATTCGTTTGCTGACTCGGTAGATATGCGTATCTACTGGAAAGGCCGGCCGGCCGTAGGCGAAGCACAAGACAATTGCGGCCGTCTTTGGACCGATGCCCTTAAGCGAAACCAACCACTCCTTAGCTTCTTCAATCGATAGCTCATCCAGAAAGTCGATGCTGTATTCGCCGGCTTTGTCGTGGATAGTCGCCAATACGTCTTGGATTCGCGGCGCTTTTTGATTCGCCAAACCTGCCGGCCGGATAACATCTGTCAACTCGCCGATCTCGGCAAAGCGCACCGCATGCCACGATTCATAACTGGATTTCAATCGCTCAAAGGCGCGATCGCGATTGGTATCGTTGGTGCTCTGGCTGAGAATGCAACTGATGAGTTCGTCCATGCCGTCCTGATTGCGCGACCAGTCCAGTTCTCCGTAGACTTCTGTCAGTGCCGCCGCAATCGCCCCGTACTTGGATTTGCGTCGATCAAAGTTGTCAACTTTTTCCAGTGGACTGCGTTTTTTTGCCATGGGGCAATTGTACTAAACTGCTGTTGCTCTGCAAGCGGCGGAGGTCGATCGCAGTCGAGGAGTCTAGTCGTCCGCCCGGTTGCGTCGCGTTTCCATTGGATGCGGATCGTCTTGAGGCAGGCAAAACCAGGCGATCAAAGCAATCAGGCCGAAGACCAGGGCAGAGGCGGCGAAGGCGCCACGCATACCGATCCAAATGGCGATAGTGGCGCCAAGCAAAGGCGCGACGGCTTTTGATGCGGACCAGACAGAATTATCCAGCCCGTATACAGCGCCGGCGCTGCCTTTGTCCGTATATCTTGAAAGCAAGGCGCTGGGCGCCGCGACCAATCCCCCGCCAGCGATTCCCGCCATACCTTGCAGAATCAACAATTGCCATACATTGGCCACGAAGACCTGGGGGATGTATAGGGCCATGGCAAGCAAGGCGCACCAGAAGAGCACTTTCTTGTGGCTTATGCGGTCGCCGAGACTGCCAAGATAAACCGCGCCAAATGTGGAAGTTGCCGATGAGACAGCCAAGATCAGACCGGCATAGGTATTGTTCGTTTCGGTCTCGCGGATGATGAGCGAGACGACGAAAAGAGGCGCTATTGGAATAATGATCGAGCGCGCCAGGCCCACAAGGAAGCGCATCAGCAAGACCATCCGCACGCCCGAGGCGCCCAAAATCATTTTCCAGCCGAGGAGGAAAGCCGTTGGGTGAATGGCGATTTTCTCTTTTGGCGGGTTGAAGTCCTCATGTACACCTACGGAAATGACGAGCGCGCCGATCAGAAGCAGTACCGCAGTCGCGACAAAGGGCATGCTATATCCAAACAGATCCGCAAGTACGCCGCCCAGCAAGGGCCCAACGGCAACGCCGCTCCAGAGACCCAACTGCAAGGTGCCCATGGCGAATCCGACGCGTTCGCGCGGCGCGCTTGCGGCTACCAGCGCATTGTTGGCCGAAACGGTTCCCGTGACCATGCCTTGCAAGGCGCGCAGCAGAATCAGTTGTTCGGCGCTCTGCACGACGCCCATCAGAATCATGAATATGCCGCCACCTACCATGGCGCGCAGTATCATCTTCTTGCGCCCGAAGCGGTCGGCCACGACGCCCCAAATGGGCGCGGCAATCATCATGGTTACGCTTTGTACGGCGATCACCAATCCCGCGAGAACCTCGGTACTCAAGGCGAACCGGCTGTCCAGAGATTCGATGTACAAGGGCAGAAAGGGAAACACCATCGAAAAACCGATTGCCGAAAAAAACTGTGCCGCAAATACGATGCCCAGCGTAAACTTCCAACCGGTCGGGAAACCGAGCGATCGTGCTAGTGAAGGCGAAAACGGCGCGAGGACCTTAGCCATGTATTAAATTCCTGACCTTGGTTGATAAACAATAAAGAAAAAACGACGAAAACCATCTTCTTGACGAAGACCTGCAAACAATGGCTACTTGTCCTTGTGCCGCGACATGGATTCTTATTCGACGTGACAACGTTGTCCTAGTCCCCGCCTGCAAAACCAGGAGACCAGCGCAATGACCGTCGCTTTGGCTTGGGCAAGAATTGCAAAGCAATCAAAAGGATAAGCAGGTAATAGAGCGCCACCGCCGCGAAGACCGCGCGCAAACCAAAAAATGCGGCGATTATTGACGCTGTTAAGGGCGCCATGCCGTTGGCGAAAGAAGACACTGAGGCGTCCAATCCATATACCGAACCTTCGTCGCCCAGCGCCGTAAAATTGGCCAACATCGCGGCCGGCGCCGACAAAACGCCCCCGGCCGCCAAGCCCGCCAAAGCCTGGAACAACAGCAACTGCCCCACGCTTCCCACGAAGGCTTGCGGGATGTAGAACATCATCGCCACAAGTGCGGCCCCCAGAAGGATCCTGCGATAGCCCCATTTGTCGCTGAGCCAGCCCAAGAGAAAAGACCCGGCTGTCGTCGCTACCGCCGAGACGGTCAGGACCAAACCGGCATAGGCGCTGGCGCTGGCGACGGCGGTCGGGATTAGCGCCATAACAAAGAGAGGAGCGATCGGCATCAAAGATCGCTGTGCGAATCCATTAAGAAAGCGAAGTGAATACACAGTCCGCACACCCTGGAGCCTCAGGATGCCGCGCCAGGCGCTTAGCATCTCGGATGGACGGATGTTAAGGGATTTATCTTTCGCCGGCGCATATGTCTCCCGAACGCCGAAGGCGACCAATAGCCCGGCAAGCATCAGCATGGCGGATGTGAAGAAAAAGGGAACTTGAAAGCCGAATTGTTCCGCCAGGACGCCGCCAACGATCGGTCCGATAGCGACGCCGCCAAATAGCCCGACTTGCAAGCTGCCCAATGCGAAGCCCATACGCTCCCTGGGACATTCGCCGGCGACCAGCGCCATATTGGCGGCGATAAGGCCGCTAGTTAAGCCTTGCAGCGCGCGCAGAAGAATCAGCGCGAACGCTGTTTGCGCGAACCCCATCAGACAAAGAGTGACCGACGAACAAAACAACGCTCGGATCACCATTTTCTTGCGACCATATTTGTCCGCCAATCGCCCCCAAAACGGTGTCGTAAATGTGGCCATTAAGGGAGGCGCGGCAATGACTAGGCCGGCCAGGAGCTCAGGATTAATCAGATGAGCGTCTTGCAAGGTTTGAACGTAGATGGGCAAAAAGGGGTAAACGAGCGATATACCGCCGGCGCCAAGGGCCTGCGCGAATGCAACAACTATCAGTGTTATGATCCAGCGATTGGGAGGTTCAGATGCCTCGGCATCTTGCATTTACTGGCGCACCTTGCAACTTTTTCTGCAAATTGATCTACCATATCGCAGTCTGTAACAATTGCAAGGCGCAATCTGCAAGGATCTCGGCAAAAGATTTTGATCTATAATTTGCGCGGCATTTATAATATTCTCTTTGAAACTTTTCGCCCTTCAGTGGATGGAGAGCGGGCGCGATCCCGCTCCATTTACGCAAGCCGATAGCTTAGCGGGAGCGCAACTGCCAGCATGTGGCAACCGAACAAACTCGAGAAGGAACGCCTGGAGAAAGCCAATCGCCTGGAGGCGGCGGGCGTCCTGCTCTATCCGGGGCGCTGCCAAAGGACCCACACCGTTGCCGAGGCCATCGAAGCGTTCCACAGTGACGAAGCCCCTGGCTCGACTTATGTTTCTGTCGTCGGGCGAATCAGGCGTCTGAATAGCAAGGGAAAAGTATCCTTCGCGCATATTGAAGACGAGAGCGGTCGTGTCCAGCTTTTCCTGCGACTGAACGCGCTAGGCGAAGAAAGCTACGAATTGGTCCGGCGCAAACTGATAGATGTCGATGACTTCGTTCAGGCCAGCGGTACCATGATGCGCACACGCGCTGGAGAAATCAGCGTCGATACCGCGAAGCTGACGCTACTGAGCAAAACGCTCAGCCCCTTGCCCGTTGTGAAAGAGCAGCGGCACGAAGACGGCAGCGTCAGCGAGTATGGAGAATTCAAGGACACCGAGACGAGATACCGCCAGCGCTACGCCGATCTTGCAGTCAACAAATCCGTTCGCGAAGTATTCATCAAGCGCGCCAGAACGATCAAAGCCCTGCGCGACTTTCTCGATAACGAGGGCATGCTGGAGGTTGAAACGCCGATCTTGCAGCCCCTATATGGCGGGGCCGCGGCGCGGCCGTTTGTCACACATCATAACCAATTGCATCAGGATCTATACCTGCGCATCAGCTTCGAGCTTTACCTTAAACGCCTGCTTGTGGGCGGCTACGATGCCGTCTACGAAATCGGACGCGACTTTCGCAATGAGGGCGTCAGCTACAAGCACAATACCGAATTCACCATGCTGGAGTTTTACAAAGCCTACATCGATTACGAAGGCGTGATGGATATCACCGAGCGCATGTTCGCTTACACGGCTGAGCAGGTTAACGGTTCAAGCAGGATTCGATATCAGGGGGTCGAACTGAACCTGGCGCCGCCCTGGAAACGGCTGAGCATTCGCGAGGCGGTGCAAGCGTATCTTGACTTCGACTATATGGACTTCCCATCGAGCGAAGCGCTCTACGAGTATTTGCGCGCGCATGGATTGGCGGATGGCTTGGACCGCGACGATACCTGGGGACGCATGATCGTCGAGCATCTGCTAGGCAATCATATTGAAGAGCGCCTGATCCAACCGACGATCGTCAAGGATTATCCGCGCGATGTATCGCCCTTTGCCAAGCGCATTCGGGGTGACGCCGATGCCGGCGACGAAAAAGAACGACTATACTTGGCATCTCACACCGAGCGATTCGAGTTTTTCATCCACGGAATGGAAATGGGGAACGCCTTCACGGAGTTGAACGATCCGCGCGATCAGCAGGCGCGATTCGTAGAGATGAAACGACTCTATGACGAGGACTCGGACGAAACCACGCCCTTGGATGAAGACTACTTGCGGGCAATGCGCTTCGGCATGCCGCCCAATGGCGGCTTCGGCAGCGGAGTCGATCGCATGGTTATGCTTCTCACCGATCAAGACAGCATCCGCGACGTTTTGCTGTATCCGCATTTGCGCGAGCCTGCGCCGTCCGAAAATGATCTGCGCGGGCAATTCATGTTGGATGCCGCCGTCCGCCAGGTGGAATATCAACTGGACCTTCCGCTAGCGGAAAAGAAAAGGCGCATCGCGCTTTATCTGCCCCAGGCTAACGCCGGCATCGAGTTTCGCATGGCAAATGCGCTGGAAGGTTCGCTGGCGCAATTGCAGAATCTGCGCGTGGCCTTCGCCGGCGAGCTCTTCGTGATGACAGACGAGAACTTTTATCACGTTGAGGACGAGTTGATAGAAATGCGAATCGCGGATTTCTGGCGTTCTATCACCTGAGTGGAGGCGTCCAGTTTATGCCGAGCGGCTGTTGAACCGCTACACTCAATACGCTTGTGGAATCCGCAATGACGGTCTATCATATTTTCTAAAGCACAGCAGTGGAGTAGTAGACTGCAGGGACTGGAACAGGACCACCATGGAAATCCTGACGCCGGAATTCTTTGACGCTCTGGTAATCGCCAACGTTGTTATCGGCTTGGCTATTGCCGGTCGTCGTTTTCTGCGTGACATTCGCGATCCATTGCCTGACGATGCCCCGGCATGGGCGCATGGGCGCTACAATCCCGCCTCCTCCATTAGATCCTCCAATTCATCCTCCAGTCAAGACTCTTAGCGCCATGTGCCGTCTTTGACCGGCATGGCGCATTGCGACATGGCCTACGGCACATGGTAAAATCAAGCGGATTCCGATATTCACAGTTTTAGAATTCAACTCAACTGGAGACAGAAAAGACATGCTGGACATAGCGCTAATCCGTGAAAAGCCGGATTGGGTAAAAGAGCAGATCGGCAAACTCTATGACGAGGCGGCGCTCGCTCGTATTGACAAGATCGTGGAACTGGATGGGCAGCGGCGCGAAATACGGACCAGGACAGAAACCGCGCAAGCCGCGCGAAACAGCTTAAACCGGTCAATGGGCAAACTGCGCGGCAATAAAGAGATGGATGATGGAGAAAAAGCCGCGCGCGCGCATGCGGCTGCCAACGCGTTGCAGCATCAAGACTTTGACAGGGCCAGAGCGCTCATGGACGGCAGCGCCCCGGTCAAGAGAGACGACAGCTTGCAACCGCGCCCCGCATTCGACGACCTCATCGCAGCCTTGAAGCAGATCGGGAGCAAGATCGATGACGGCTTCGCCAGGGCAAAGGAAATCGAGAGCGAACTTGAAGACAATATGCTTTGGATCCCTAATCTGCCGCATCATAGCGTGCCCGTCTTTGAGAGTGAGGAGAGCAACAAAGCGCATCCGCCCCGGGGCAAGTTCCGCGAATTCGAATTCGAGCCGAAACCCCACTGGGAGTTGGGTCCCGCGCTTGGCATCATTGACTTCGAGCGCGGCGTCAAGCTGGCAGGCAGTCGCTTCTTTGTTTTGAAAGGATGGGGCGCGCGCTTGCAACGAGCGCTGATCAGCTTCTTCCTGGATAGCGCGCGAGCGAAGGGATTCGACGAAGTCTATGTGCCCTACCTGGTATACGGAGACATGCTTTACGGCGCCGCGCAGTTTCCCAAATTCCAGGATACGGTCTATCAGTTGGAGGGCGAAGACCGCTTTCTGGTACCCACAGCCGAGGTCGCGATCACCAATTTGCATCGGGACGAAATCCTCGAGGAAGCCGATCTTCCGCTAAGCTATGTCGCGCATTCGCCCTGTTTTCGCAGCGAGAAAGCGAGCGCCGGGCGCGACGTGCGCGGCATCAAGCGTGTGCATCAATTCGAAAAAGTGGAGATGTTCAAATTCACGACGCCCGAAACCAGCTACGACGTATTGGAAACGATGACCGGCTATGCCGAGGACATCTGCGCGGGTCTCGAGATACCGTTTCGGCGCTTGGAAATCGTCAGCGGCGACCTCGGTTTCAGCGCGACCAAAAAATACGATATCGAAATGTGGTCGCCGGGCTGCGGGGAATGGCTCGAGGTGAGTTCCTGTAGCAATACCGAAGCCTTTCAAGCGCGCCGAGCGAGGGTGCGCTATTACCCGGCCGGCAGTCGCAAGACACAATTTGTGCATACCTTAAACGGCAGCGGGCTCGCCACGCCGCGCGTGATGATCGCGATCATGGAGAATAACCAGCGGGCGGACGGCAGCGTCGTCATCCCGCAGGTCTTGCGTCCCTATCTGGGCGCCGATGTCATCAGCGCTTCCTAGCGTATGTGGGCAAGCTCGTTGCGAGGCGCTGAAGAATTGCGCCCTATCCGCTCCGCCGCACACCCCAATAATTGGGGGATGGGCTTGGCGCGGTCTGCGTTGACAGCGGATTCACGCGCCGACTATAATCGATAAAGGTTGAACGCATGTTTTGTGGGCGTCAACCCCCGCTATAGTTGGCAATAAGGAGATTATCATGGCGTCCGCAACGGTGATAGAAATCAGCGGTCTTTCGAAAACGTATGGCTCGGGCTCCCGGCAAACAGCGGCCTTGCGCAACCTCAATCTCAGCGTACAACAGGGTGAGATCTTCGGATACCTGGGTCCCAACGGCGCCGGGAAAACCACAACCATACGCATGCTGCTGGACCTGATCAGACCCAGCAATGGCTCCGCCTCGATCTTTGGCATGGATATCCGGGATCACAGCGTAGAGATCCATCGGCGGGTCGGATTCTTGCCCGGCGAGCTCAGCTTGTGGGAAGGGCGCACCGGTCAGCAGATCATCCATTACGTCGCGAGCGTCCGCGGCGATACCAAAGGCATTACGAAGCAAGCCGATGAGTTTGCGAAGCGCCTGCAACTGGATACGAGCAAACGCGTCCGGGACTTGTCGTCCGGCAACAAGCGCAAGCTTGGGCTGGTCCTGGCCATGATGCACTCGCCGGACTTGCTCATTCTTGACGAGCCGACAAATGGTCTCGACCCCTTGGTGCAGCAGACCTTTCACGAAATGATGGACGAGTTCCGCGACAAGGGGAAAACGGTCTTCCTGTCTTCTCACATATTGAGCGAGGTCCAAGCCATCTGCGACCGTGCCGGCATCTTGCGCGATGGCGATCTCAAAGCGGTGGAATCGATTGAGAAATTGATGAACGTTGAGTTTCATTGGGTAGATGTTCAGTTCCGGGACGCCGTTCCCGAGGGATTGGCGCGGCAACTTCAGGGGTCAAGCGAGATCAGTGATGTGGACATCAATGGATCACGCGTCAAAATGCGCCTGACGGGGGATTTCGATCCCTTGCTGCGCATGCTCAGCGACGGTTATGTGAAAGATCTGCGTGTAGAAGAGCCGACATTGGAAGATATCTTCCTGGCCTACTACAGCGATGGCAGGGAGGCGCGCTAATGAGTGGAATAGTCTTTGCCAACACACTGAGGACCTCCTGGAAGCAAGTGCTGTATTGGGGTCTGGGCTTGGGCGTACTCGGTTTCTACATCGGTTTCATTGCCTCCAGCTCGGACATCATCCAGGGCTATGCCGATCTCTTGGCTTCAATGCCGCCCGCCCTGCTGCAAGCTTTCGGCGCGAGCAGCGTTGAAGTGCTACGAAGTTCTGAAGGCTGGATCGTATCGGTATTCGTTTCGGAAGCCGCCATATTCTTGTCCGTATTCGCTGTGATGGCCGGCATGAACATCACTGCCAACGATGAGCAGTCCGGCGTTATGGACGTCGTCATGTCGCTTCCGATTTCGCGTTCGTCATACCTGCTTGAACGCTGGATTGGCTACGCCGCGATCGGGCTGGGTATCTTGCTCGTTTGCGCGGCGATTACGCTATTTAGTTTGGTTTTGTTTGGTGTAGACGCGCAAATGGATTTGGTCTTCATCAGCATTCTCAATCTCTACCCGGGGACCTTGCTGGTGATGACCGTCACCGGTCTGCTGGCCCTGATTGCGCGGCGGCGCGCCCTTGCCATTGGCTTGTCAGCGGTCTTCGTCGTTGTCAGTTACGTCTTCAATTTGATCGGCGGCGCCGCCAGCGGGGCCATGGCCGATCTCATGCAAGGCTTGTCCTTCTTCAGCTATACGAAGGGCGAGCAGATCGTGCTGGGCAACTACGATCCCGCAAATGCCCTGCTCCTGCTACTGGTAGTCCTGGCAGGATTCGCGCTTTCCGTCCGCATGTTTGTCAGCCGCGACATCGGCGTTTAGCCGCGCGGCGCGTAACCGGCGAAAGTGTCACAGGCATGTCGCGCTCACGAAAAATAATAAGCCGTCACGTCGCATGAGCGACGCGGTTTACATAAACAGGAGCGAGTACCATGATCGGTTCAGTATTTTTGGAGACCTACAAACAGACCTGGAAGCAAATGGTCTATTGGGGAGTCGGCTTGGCGGCTATGGCGCTATTGGTCGTGCTGATGGTGCCGCTCTTTGATATGCAAGACGTGAAGGATTTGCTGGAGACCTTCCCGCCCATCATTCTCGCGATGGTCGGCATCGGCAAGGAACTTGAAATATTCGCCACCAACGAGGGCTTCGTTGCCATGGGCTTCTTCGGCAAGTCCGCGCTGATTTTCGCCGTCTATCCAGTCGTCATGGGCATGCGTATCACAGCGAACGAAGAAGACGCCGGCACGATGGACGTGCTGCTGAGTTTGCCCGTGCAAAGGGCGCGCGTGATCGTTGAGAAGTTCCTTGCCTACAGTGTCAGCATTGTGGGTGTGGTCGTGTTGATCTATCTGGGTATGCAGATGGGCGTGTTAATTGCCGGCATCGACCTTGATGTGGCGCGGCTGGCGGAAGTCACTTTCTACTTGATTCCCCTGATGGTGTTCATCATGGCAGTAACCATGCTGATTGCTGTCATCGTTCGCCGTCGATCGGTCGCGCTCGGCATCGTCACGGCATTTGTCATCGCAAGTTATATGCTCCAGACGATAGGCGCGGTCGCGGAAGGAACCGCCGCCGAGCCAATCGGTTCCATTTCCTTCCTGACCTATTACAATGCCGGCGACATCTTGGCACAGGGCTTCATCTGGCCGCATATCGCCGGGTTCGTAGTCGTTTCGGCGGTCCTGCTTTTGGCGTCGCTTTACCAATACGAAAGGCGCGACATCGCGGTTTGAGTTGCACAACGCAGTTCTTTGCAAAAGTTCAAACAACGCGCTCTGCCGGAGGAACCCGGCGGGCGCGTTTCTTTTTGCGCCGAGCGAGGTATCGGCGTTAGAATATTCTCCACAGTTACATCCCGTATTTACCTAATGTTGAAGGAGAACGGAACATGAGTTACCGCGTAAAGGCGCTGATCGTCTTCGTCATATCACTCTTGCTGACAGGTTCGGCTATTGGACAAGACAGCCTTGTGATCGACTTCTACTTCCCGTCGGCGACAGCCAATGACGCCGAGGGCATTTTCCAAGGTTATGCTGACGCGTTCCAGGAAGAGAACCCCGGCATTACCATCAATCCCGTATTCACCGGCAGCTACACGGACACGCGCAATACCATATTGACCGAGCTTCAGGGAGGCGGCGCCGGACCCGATGTCGCGGTCATGCTGTCAATTGATCTTTACAGTTTTGCGGAAGAGGGATACATCGTTCCCGCGCAGAACTTTATCGACGGCATGGAGGATGGCGAAGCCTACGTGGCGGACTTCTTCCCGGCCTTGATGCAGAACGGCATGGACGAAGACGGCAATGTCTGGTCCATTCCCTTCCAACGCAGCACGCCGATCCTCTATTATAACGCCGACTTGCTGGCCGAAGCGGGCTACGATTCGCCGCCGACCAACAATGCGGAACTGGTAGAAATCGCGCAGGCTCTAAGTACCGAGGACCGCGACGGACTGTTGGTGCCGGTCGCGGGCGGCTTCCCCATCTGGATGTATCAGAGTTTCGCGATTGCCTATGGACAGAATATTGTCAGCGAAGATCCCACAGAAGTGTTCTTCAATACGCCAGAGGCAGTTGCGGCGGTTGAATTTGTGCGCTCGCTCGGCACAGACCTCGGTGTTGGACCGGCTGGCGGAGCCGCTTGGGGCGATACGCCAACGGCGTTTTTGGCTGGGCAAGCGGCAATGATCTATCACACAACGGGAAACCTGACGCGCATTCTGCGCGATGCGGACTTTGAAGTCGGCGTCTGGTACCTGCCGAGTGGGCCGGCTGGAGAAGACGGCACCGGATATGGCGCGCCGACGGGCGGCGGCAATCTTTACATCTTCGACGATGGCAGCAAGTCCGACGCCGAACTGGACGCGATTTGGAAGTGGGTGACCTTCCTTTCGTCAGCGGAGATCCAGGCCGACTGGGGCGCTACCACCGGATACATCGCCTCCAATGCGACAGCTTGGGAGACGGAACCGCTGGCCTCCCTCGCCATGGAGTACCCGCACTACCTGGTCGCCCGCGACCAACTGCAACACGTTGGGAAGGAATTCTCAAGTTACGCGACGATCACCATCCAGGGCATCATCAATGGCACCCTGCAAAGCATATTGACGGGCGAAGCGGAGGATGCGCAGGCGGCGATGGACGCTGCTCAAGCGCAAATCGACGGTATCCTAGCCGAATACCGCTAAGCTGGCGCGGGCGCGCCAGGTGGCGCGCCCGCTTTTTTCCAAGAATCTTGAGATGAAAAAGCGCGGATCCGGCTGGATCTGTTCTGGAAAAAGCTGCGTATTGGTATCGCCATGCGCTTCCTGACAACTTAAGTCAATTGGCTGACACGGTTCGCTCGCCATCCCCCCTACTGGCAAAGCGATGTCATGAATACATCACGAAGACCTCTACGTTCCATCGTCATACCATACTTGCTCATCGCGCCAACGTTGATCCTCGTGCTCATGTTCAATGTGGTTCCCGCGATCAGGACCGTCAACGACAGTCTCTATAAGCCGGCGAGAGGCCTTAACTCGGCCGGTAAGCCGCCGCAATTCGTCGGCATGCAAAATTTCCACGACATATTCGACGACAGCCACTACATGGGTACGCGCTTCCTGCGTACATTTCGCAACACGATCATTTTTGCGCTGGCAACCGTCGGCATCGGCGTGCCGCTGGGGCTGCTATTGGCGATCTTGCTCAACCGCGAACAGCCGCTGCTGGGCCTATGGCGCTTTGCCGTATTCTATCCGTCGCTGCTGCCACTCATCGGCGCCGCCAGCATCTGGTCCTTCATCTTTTCAGACAGCATCGGACTGGCCAACGCCATCCTGAAGTCCGTCGGTCATCCAGGCTTGAACTGGCTCGGCGACCGTAATCTTGTGCTGGCTTCCGTCATCATTGTCAACATCTGGAAGCAAGCTGGCTATTTCATGATCTTCTTCCTGGCCGGTTTACAGAATATCCCGCGCGATCTCTATGAAGCAGCCGCGCTCGATGGCGCGGACAGCCTGCAGCAGTTTGCCTATCTTACCCTGCCATTGCTGCGGCGCACCTTGCTCTTCGTAATCGTGATTTCCTTTATCTTCGCCTTTCAAACTGTGGAGCAACTGCAGGCGCTGGGCGAGGGAGGACCCGCCGACAGCGCCAATCTTTTGCTGTATCTGATATTCCAGAATATATCTGAACGTCGGAACTGGGGTTATGTCAACGCGATGACGATCATTCTGATTGGCGTCGTCTTGGCATTTACCGTGAGCAATTTCCTGCTCTTCGAGCGCGACGAGAACGACTCATGAACAAGGCGCCGGGAATCCTGCCCCGCTTGGTTACTATCCTGAAAATAGCGCTGGCTGTGCTGTTTCTCATTCCTCTGGTCTTCACGATACTCGTCAGCTTTCGGCCGGAGGCGGAACCTGTTACCAAGGGCAGTATCTTTTTCGGCAGCGAAATCACTCTTGTAAACTACCAGCGGGCGCTGGTCATAGCGCCCTGGAGCTTACATTATCTCAACAGCTTCCTGTTTGTTGCGGGCACGCTCGTGGTACAGCTTGCGACTGTCACTTGCGCCGCCTATGCTTTCGCCCGCCTGAGATTCTTCGGGCGGAACCTGCTCCTGATGATCATACTCCTGCAATTGATGATCCCATCCGGCGTTCTTTTGGTGCAGAACTTCCGTATGATAAACATTCTCGGTCTATTCGACACTCGGATTGCCTTAATGATCCCTTATTGGGGATCGGCATTTGGCGTGTTATTGCTGCGGCAGGCTTTTCGCGAAATCCCCATCGAATTGGACGAGGCAGCGCGAATTGATGGCGCGAACCTGTTGCAAGTCATTCGCCATGTCTATGTCTCGAACGCCATTCCAGCATATCTTGCGTTTTCGTTGGTCTCCGTCAGTTCACATTGGAACGAGTTCCTGTGGCCTTTCATTATCACCCGGTCTGAAGAAATCCGACCGCTGACCGTGGGATTAAACAAGCTGATCAAGACCACGGATCAGGGCGCATTTTACGGTCAGTTGATGGCAGGCACACTCATTGTAGTCACGCCCTTGGTCATACTGTTTGTACTATTCCAACGCCAATTCGTCGAGAGTTTCGCAAGAAGCGGCATTCGCTGATCTCAGGCTATTGCAGAGATTTGGCGCGTAATATAATCTCTTCGGGCGCATCCCCTACAAAGGAGCGATATGAGCCACAAGAGAGATCTGCTCGACAAGTTCGCGGAACGGAATGCCACAGTTTCCGTCGTCGGCCTGGGTTACGTCGGATTGCCCCTGGCGGTCGAGTTTGCCGAAGCTGGCTTTTCGGTTCTGGGCGTGGATGTTGACGAAGAGAAAGTAACCAAGATCAACGACTGTCAAAGCTATATTCCGGATATCCCGCATCAGCGTTTGGAGACTTTGGTGAAGGCCGGGCGCCTCCGCGCGACGACTTGTTATGCCGAGCTACGCCCGGTAGACGCCATCAGCATCTGCGTTCCGACCCCATTGCGCAAAACGCGCGATCCGGATATGTCCCATATTCTGGAAGCAACGCAATCGATCGCGGAAATCTGCAAGGCGGGCATGCTGATCGTATTGGAAAGCACTACCTATCCTGGTACGACCGAAGAGATAATTCTGCCGGAAATCCTGCGTGACGGCTGGGAGGTAGGGGAGGACGTGTTCATCGCGTTTTCACCCGAACGTATCGACCCGGGCAATCTGCGTTTCACGGTTCGCAATACACCCAAAGTCGTCGGAGGCATTACTGAACACTGCACGCAAGTGGCTGCGGCTCTCTACGATTCCGCCGTCGATGAAGTTATCCAGGTATCCTCCCCTACTGCGGCGGAAATGGTGAAACTGTTGGAAAACACTTTTCGCGCTGTCAACATCGGTTTGGTCAACGAGATGACGCTAATGTGTGACAAGCTTGACATTGATGTCTGGGAAGTGATTCATGCGGCGGCGACAAAACCCTTCGGCTACATGCCCTTTTATCCCGGTCCCGGGCTTGGAGGGCACTGCATCCCGGTGGATCCACACTACTTGAGCTGGAAGCTGAAAACGCTGAATTACAACGCCCGCTTTATTGAACTGGCAAGCGAAGTCAATACGTCAATGCCGTATTACGTCATCGACAAGATTACTGACGCCCTCAACGACCAGCAGAGAGCGGTTCGTGGTTCGAGCATCGTCATACTGGGCGTGGCTTACAAACGCGATGTTGATGATGTACGGGAGAGTCCCGCGCTCGACATTATCAGCCTGTTGCGGCAGAAAGGCGCCGACGTAAGCTACTGTGATCCGCATGTGCCGGAAATACGGCTGGAAAACGATGTACGCATGCCGTCGCAAGCTTGTTGCGCCGGCATGCTAAAGAACGCGGATTGCGTCGTGATCGCAACCGATCACAGCGCCTTCGACTGGCGCGAGATTGCGGCTCACAGCCGCGTCATCGTCGATACCCGCCATGTCCTCGCCGACAAGCCTGTCTCCGCGAAGGTCATCAGCCTTTGAGCCGGTGGAATAGTCGGGGGTTCGCCACCGGAAATAGCCATGTCACTAGGGATTGCGATCGACGCTAGCCGAACGACGGCGGACCGGCCGACCGGCACGGAATACTATGCGCGGCGTTTGATTCATGCATTTGTAGAAGCAAACCTCTCCCGAGACGAACCGCGGGACATTGCGCTTTACTTTCGCGACGCGCCTGCCCCCGATCTTTTCCCAGCCAACGCGATGACAAGACAAATTGTCCTGCCATGGCGACGCGCCTGGACTCATCTACGTTTCGCGCGAGAACTCTGGGCGACGCGTCCCGATGTCTGCTTTGTTCCGGCACATGCCTTGCCATTGCTTTTTCCAGGACATGCGCTCGTTACCGTGCACGATCTGGGCTATAAGTACTTCCCGACGGCTCACCCGCAATTGCAGCGTAGATATCTTGATATCACAACCGCCCACAGCCAGCGCCGCGCCACGCTCGTACTGGCGGACAGCCGCGCGACGGCTGATGATTTGCGCCGCTTTTACGGCACTCCACAAGAAAAGATCCGCGTTCTCTATCCCGGCGTCGACGCGGATTCCTTGCGATATGATGCGGAAGATATCGCGCGCGTTCGGGCTCGTTATCAGTTGCCGGAACGGTTCTTCCTCTTCATCGGCACATTGCAGCCGCGCAAGAACATCCAGGGCATCGTCAATGCCTTTGAGCAATGGCAACAGCAAGTCGGCGACCGGGAGACGGGACTCGTTTTGGCCGGAGGCAAAGGCTGGCTATTCGACGAAACTTGGCTGACTGGCCCGGAAAACGTCCGAATGCTAGGCTATATTGACGAAGAGGACAAAGGCGCGCTATTGAGCCAAGCGCTAGCTTTGGTGTTTCCCAGCTTCTACGAAGGGTTTGGCTTCCCTGTCGTCGAAGCCATGATCTGTGGGACGCCGGTAATAGCCAGCAACACCTCGAGCTTGCCAGAACTTGTTGGCGAAGCGGGTCTCCTGGTTGATCCTATGGACACGTCAGCGATCAGCGGGGCCATGCAGCGTTACTACAGTGATTCCAATCTGCGTGAAAGCATGATTCACAAAGGCAAGCGACAGGCCGCCACATTTACTTGGGGGCGAGCCGCTCTCCGGCTCCACGAGATCTTCGACGAATTCCAGCAAGTGCGGTGAGTGGCATGAAGCCGATTTGCTACAATGCAGGTCAGACGCGCGCGGGACGACGGACGGCAATGATATGACAGACGACCGTATTTTGCTGGTGCAATTGGCGGACATAGGCGACCTGGTATTGGCGACGCCGGCCATGGCCGCTCTGCGCGAAGCCAAACCAGATTCCAGAATTGACCTATTGGCGTCCCGCCACGCCGTAGACGTTGTACCCCGCGAATTGATCGACACCGTCATAGCGATTGACAAGGGGGGGCATAATGCAACGCGAGCCCTTTTGTCCCCGTCAAACATTGTTAAATTGCTCTCGTTGCGCCGTGTTAACTACGATATGCTTATCTTCTTTCATCATTTCACGTTGCGCGCGGGTCTCATCAAGTTTCGGCTTATCGCTAAAGTTTCCGGCGCCAGACGCATCATCGGATTGCGAAACGAATATGCCAGCTTCTTGACAGATGCGGTGGCAGACAATGGATTCGGCAGGGTACACGAAGCGCAATACTGGCTGGATTTGGTAGCGCTTGCGGGCGCCCCGTCCAAAACACGTCCAGCCCAGGTATATAGCGAGAAATCGGAGGCGATCGCGTCGACAATGGAGGAGCTGAATGACGGCCCAATTGTTGTCATGCACGCGGGCAGCGGTGGGTACAGTAAAGCGCGGCGCTGGTCGCCCGGTCGCTTTGCCGAGGTCGCAGATCAACTCAAGTCTCGCTACAAGACCCACATCGTTCTGGTCGGTCAAAGCAGCGACGACAGCCCCGAAGCGGCGCGTCTGATGGATTTCGAGGTCCTTAACCTGGTCGGAAAGACGACTCTGCCGCAACTCGCTGATGTGCTTCGACGCGCCGACCTGTTCATCGGCGCCGATAGCGGCGTGATGCATCTTGCCGCGGCGGCCGGTACGCCGGTCGTAAGCATTTTTGGACCCAGCAACCACGAGGCCTGGAAACCCTGGACCGTTGATGGCCGGACGTCGATTCAGCGCAGCGGCGTGGCCTGCAGCCCCTGTAGCTATGTCGGGCATACAATCGGAGCTCGTGACGGCTGCGCGGCCCGTACCTGTATGAAGCTTGTGACATCGCGGCAGGTATTTGAAGCTGCCGCAACTGTCCTTGAGCCGAGTCCACAGAACACAGTTGCAGCCAATGAAGCAAGCGCGTCGGAGAAAGACGATGAAAAAACGCTTCCGGGCAGAATACGCATCCTGGACGTGCCCGTTGACAGATTAAGTTATCCGGCTTGGATGCAAATTATAGACGATTGGATCCAGGCCGATGCCGGACCCCATCAGGTTTGTACGGTCAATCCGGAATTCATCATGATCGCGCGTCAGGATCCAATATTCTTCGCTATCCTGAATCGGGCCGCTCTCTGCGTACCCGACGGCGTCGGATTGCTCTGGGCCAGCAGGCGTCTGGGCAGTCCGATTGCCGAACGCATTACCGGTTCGGACGGCGTTCCTTTGATCGCGCGTCACGCCGCCGCAGGGGGTTGGCGTATCTTCTTCCTGGGGGCCGGCGAGGGAATCGCCCAAAAGGCGGCGGATATCCTATGTCAACGCTTTCCCGGGCTAGAAGTCGCCGGTACTCATGGCGGCAGCCCAACTGAAAGCGAAGAAGACGACATCGTCGCCATGATCAATCAGGCAAAGGCGGATATCCTGTTTGTGGCATACGGAGCGCCGCAACAAGACAAGTGGATCGCGCGCAACCTCCCGCGCCTCAACGTGACCATGGCAATGGGCATTGGCGGATCGCTGGACTTCATTGCCGGAGAGGTAGCGCGAGCGCCGGAGTGGATGCGAAGACGCGGTCTGGAGTGGTGCTATCGTCTGTTGCGCCAGCCTTGGAGATTCCGGCGCATGTTGCGCCTGCCAAGATTCGCCCTTGCGGTTTTGCGCCAGCGATAGCCCTGGGTAGCGTCCCTAAGTCAAGTCTATCGTATATCAAGCGCACTGATGTAAACTGGCGGAACCTGGCCACAAGCCCGCAGAGCAAAATCGTATGTCGGCGAAGCTGAAAAGGTGCGTGACGCGCTTGGCGCGCAAGACTGTCTTAGTCCTGGGCGATGTGATTCTCGACGAGTATATCACTGGGCGCGCCACCCGCATGAGCAGAGAAGCGCCGGTTCCGGTATTGGAATTGGAATCGACGCGCTTCATCGCCGGCGGCGCCGCCAATCCGGCGGCAAATATCGTCGCCTTGGGCAGCCGAGCCATTCAGGTTGGCGTGATTGGCGCCGACGAGTATGGCGAAAAGTTACTTAGGGTCCTCAACGATCAAGGCATCGACTGGGCCGGAGTGCTGACCTGCGCCGACCGGCCGACTACCGTAAAGACCCGGGTCATGGCGCAAATGGGGCTGCGATTCCCGCAACAGGTGACGCGCATCGATACGATCTCGCGCGATCCCATCGATGAGGCGACGGAAGCTAAAATCGTCAGATTCGCGGGCGACAATATCAGTTCCCTCGACGCAGTGCTCCTGTCGCAGTATCATGGCGGATTGCTCACACCGACTTTGGTGAAACGAATTCGGGATTTGTGCCGTGAGCACAACATATTGTTGACGGCAGACGTGCAAGGCAAGTTCGCCCGCTTCGCCGAAGTTGATGTCGTCAAGTGCAACGCCGCCGACGCAGAGCGACAACTCAATCGCGAACTGGCGACGGACGACGATTACCGCGACGCCGCTGTCACCCTTCATGAGGAGTTTTCTGTCAAGCATGCGACAATCGTCACTATGGGTAACAGAGGCGCAGCCCTGGCGACCGATGCCGGCACGACAATCTGTCCAAGTCCACAAGTGAGCGATGTCTTTGACACAGTCGGCGCGGGCGATACCGCTATTGCAGTGATTACCTTGTCCCTGGCTGCCGGGCTTGATGCCGAAGATTCGGTCCTGCTGTCCAACTACGCGAGCGGTGTTGTCGTGCGGCACTTGGGCAATTATGCGCCTTCGCCTGAGGAACTCTCAAGGAGCATTGGCGATGGCTAGCTATCAGAGCAGTTCGACAAACTCAATCGTATTGCCGTCCGGATCAGCAAGGGACGCCACTTTCGCGCCCTTGTACTCGTCAATCGGATTGATCTCGCAGCCGTGATGCGCCCTGCCTTTCTTCATCACCTCAGCGATATCGTCCACGGCAAAACGGAACTGCTGCCGATTTTGGTCCGCAACGACGCCGGCGATTGCGTTTGGGCAAAGCGTCAATTCCAATTCGCCGATTTTGCCGCCATAAAACTGTTGATCGCCGATATGGACGGTGGGTTTGAGCCGGGCGTCAAAGACGGCGTTATAGAATTCCACCATGTCGTCCATGCGATTGACGGCGATGGTCAGGCCTGTCATTTGCATGTTTCATCCTCGGTTAATGTGCTGAGTCTTCAGAATCCGGACCGCTATGGTCTTGACTTCACTATCGGGAGCCGCGCGGCGGCAGCGAAAAGGTCTGTCCCGCTCACGCAAAATAGCAATCCTTCACGTCGCATGAGCGAGGCCGTTTAGATAAGCAGGAGCTGATGTTCAATCCCCCAAATGCGCGCAGTTTTTTTGAAACGGTCTGGGATATAGTCTGCCAGATTCCGCCGGGCAAGGTGAGCAGTTATGGTCAGATTGCCTCGATGATCCCTCCGGAAGACGATATGGACCCGGTCCAAATGAAGAATCTCGCTCCGCGCTGGGTGGGCACAGCGCTGCGCAAAACCCCGCGCGGGAAGTCCATCCCCTGGCATCGCGTTATCAATAGTCAAGGCAAGATCAGCTTTCCCATCGGCAGCGCCCAGGCGAACGAGCAGCGCCAATTATTGGAATCGGAGGGCGTCGTCTTCGATCAGCGAGATAAAGTCGATTTCGCGCTCGTTGCCTGGCAGGGACCGGATGATGCCTTCCTGGCAAGCAAAGGAGTCTTGCCGCCACGTCCGCTCAAATGAAGTCGCCCGCGTTTACCTAGAATTGCACGTAACTGTTTTCAGCCAGGACAAACCGGTGAGCCACCGGCATGTGCGGCGCCGAGGTCACACGCGCGTTATCCGCTAGCAGGCTGCGGTCGATGCGACCCTGAATGTTGCGTATTTCGCAGTTTTTCATCACGATGCTGGCTTCGATTTCGCTGCCTTCGACAACCACGTTGTCTCCCAGTGCCGTATAGGGTCCGATGTAACTATTGCAGATGACGGTATCATTGCCGATGATCACGGGGCCGCGAATAACGCTGTCGATCACTCGGCTGTTTTTGCCGATGAGGACACGATGCGAGACTTCGCTTTGGCCCTCGACTTGTCCGCCGTTTTCCGGCGCCGGCGTATAGGGCAATTCCTCCAGTACCAATTGATTCGCCATGATGATGGCGTCAGGCTTGCCAGCATCAATCCACCATCCGGCAAGTTCATATGAAGCGACTGGATGTCCATCGCTGATCAGCACTTGAATGGCATCGGTGATCTCCAGTTCGTTGCGCCCGGAGGGTTGGATACGGCTAATGGCGTCGAAGACCGACTTGCGAAACAGGTAGACGCCGGTAATCGCCAGATTGGAGGGCGGGTCTTGCGGCTTTTCGACCACCCGTACGATGCGACCCTGCTCAATCTCCGCGATTCCAAAGCGTGTGGGATCCGGTACTTCGCCCAGCACGATCTTCGCTTCCGCGCTTGAATCAGCGAAAGACGTCAACAGCTCGGTCATTCTGTCTTGAAAAATATTGTCACCGAGAAAGACGGTAAATGGTTCGTCGCCAACAAATGACTTGCAAAGCCCGATCGCGTGGGCCAGTCCTTTCTGTTTTTCTTGCACGATGTATTCGATATTCACGCCTAGCGATTTCCCGTCCCGCAGTAAGGCGACAATTGGCGAACTCAAGCTGTTAACGACTATGCCGATGTCGTTGAGGCCAGCCAATTTGAGCACATCTATGGCATAGGCAATCAGCCAGCGATTGGCGACGGGGACCAGTGATTTGGGCATGGTCAAAGTCACCGGGCGCAAACGGGTACCCTGCCCAGCCGTGAGAATGACTGCTTTCATCGATAATCTCCTGATGTGATATGCCTTGAGCGCGGCTTAACCGCATAGTACCAGAGGTTGGAGAATCGCGACAGCAAGATAGGGATCAAGCTCTGCCAGAGCCAACTTATGCATGCGGGACATCGCAATCGCTCACGTAGCCTCCCGCGCTATTCAACGGCGCCGACGCCGGAATGGCGCCGTTGGCGCATCACTTCATAGGCCAGGATTGAAACGGCGCTCACAGCGCCCAGGGACTGGCCAAAGGGACGCCCGTAGGGGATTTCCAACAGTAGATCCGCGCCCCGCTGAAATGAGCGCGTGACGCCACGGCGCTCGCCCCCGAATACGACAAAAACAGGCTGTGTTAGTTCCGCCTCGAAAAGCGAAACGCTAGCGGATGACTTCGCGGCGGTCGCCACAGCCAGTCCCCTCTGACGAAAAAAGCTGGCTGCTTCCATGACGCTTTCCGCTAGCGCTATCGGCATTAATTCCGAAGCCCCCGCGCTGGATCGCCCTACGATGGCGCTCGCGCTGGTCCAGTTGCGTTCCCGCAAGACCAAGCCATCGGCGCCAGCAGCGTAAAGCGCGCGAAGGGCGAAGCCAAAGTTGTAAGGGTCTTCAATCCCATCGAGCATGGCGACGAACGCGGGTTTGTCCGGCGGGATCAAATCTGCCATACGTTCGAATCGTCTTGCGCCCGCCAGCGCGATCACGCCGCCGTGTGAATTGCCCGTCGCGTAAGCTTCTATCTCGCTTGTGGGAACATATTTGAGGTTAACCGCGGCCCCTTTGGCGCGAAGACGCAGTTCATCCAGCCGCTGGTCAAAGCGCTTGTCGTCGTCGATCAATATTTCGAAAACTTCGCGACTGCCCGCCTTGAGCGCCGCCGAGACCGAGAGCGCGCCTTCCAAGCTGAACGCGGAGGTCTTCATTAGAGCCCGGCGCGCTTGGCCGCTTGCCAGAACTCATCGAGTTCCTCCAGCGAGTAGTCCGAGAGCGCGCCTCCCTTCCCGCGCGCGCGCGCTTCAACATAGGCAAAACGCCGGTAGAACTTGGCATTGATTTCACGCAACAGGCTTTCGGGATCATCGACGCCGAGCCAGCGCAGCCAATTCACCAATACAAAGATGAGATCGCCGATCTCTTGTTTTTTTTCCGCGGGCGTATCGGAGGCGAAGATCTCGTTAAACTCCTCCTTGGCTTTCTCTTCGACGCCGCTGGCATCTGGCCAGTCGAAGCCGACTTTGGAGGCGCGCTTCGAGTATTGATGCGCGACGAGCAATGCGGGCGCGCCTTTTGGTACGCCATCCAGAAGCGAGCGCTCTTCCCCGCCGGCACTGACTTGCTCGGATCTTTTGATGTCTTCCCAATTGCTGGCCACCTGGCTCGGATCGCCCTGAACATCAACATCGCCCCAGACATGCGGATGGCGACGGATCATTTTTTTGTTCAAGTGCTGCAAGATGTCCGACATGAAAAACTCGCCATTGTCGATGGCAATTTGCGTATGCAAGACGATCTGCAACAACAAGTCGCCCAACTCTTCATACAGCGCTTTTGGATCTTCAGCATCGAGCGCATCCAGCACTTCGTAAGTCTCTTCGATCAAAAAGGGGCGCAAGGACTGATGAGTCTGCTCTCGATCCCAGGGGCAGCCTTCGGGCGAACGCAAATGGGCTATGATGTCTTGAAAAGATTCGAAACTGCTCAAGGGATGCAGCGCCGGTAGAAAAAGTGCTGTCATAACGTCGATTTTGTCGCTACGATCGATTTCATAGAGACAGAGTTTTTCCACGATCGCCTCGTCCCGCCCGGCGCCGTGGATCAATTTGACGGCAAAGGTATCCGGGTATTGGTTCATCAAGGCAAGTTTGAGGTTCGACGCCACGACTTTACTGTAGACCTGCGCCAGAAGCGCCGGTTTGGCCGGATTCATCGGCGGGTGATATTGCGCCGCGATCTCCAGCGCATCAAGTATCTGTAAACCGTCGAGCGCATCAATGCCCAGGAGAGCCAGGCATGGCTCGATGAAACTGATGCCATTGACGATCTCCAGCTTTAAGCCTTCCGAGGATGCCCGCTGTACGAGCCGCGTCACTGTAGCTTCGCCCACTAGCGGGTCGCCCGGCACCGCGTAAACAAGGTCGATGCCCGACCGCGCTTTCTTCACAAGGCGATCGCAGATTTCGCGATAAACGTCATCAAACTCATCAAAAGCTTCGTAAACATCGTCGAAACTGATAATGTCCAGGTGGGAGGGCAAGTGGGGAACGCAGGGATGACGGCGCGTGCGAACATAAAGTCTTTTCACGTCTTGCAGCTTGCCCCAGGCACGCAGAGACATGTCTTCAATTGAGCCTGGACCTAGACCTATCACAGTAATCATAAACAGTTGTCCGCTGCGATTTTACGAAGCGCGCAAGCGCTCAATGCAGCGCAATTCGTCCTCCAATTCCCGAAACGTGCCCTTGACCCGTTTTTGGGTAACAGTATAGATACAGTATGTATACGAGGGGGGGGGGGGTAGCCCTGCCCAGACAGGAAGCTGAGGACAGGCCAGGTTGTCGGCAGGAAAGCGGGAAATGCCCCCGCGATTGCGGGTGAGCCAAGGGTCGCGTAGACACTGACCGCCGGTCGCGTAGACACAGACCGCCGGTCGCGCAGGACGCGTCGACACTTTGGAGCCAGTCGGGGATGGGGTAGAATCGCAGGGATCGCTTTTTCGCATGACCAACTTGGAACCACTCACCATCGCCGGCAAAACAATCCGTGAAGGCTTATACAAGCAACTGAGCAGTTTGGATCGCGCAGGGACCTGGGAAAAGAAAAGCAGCCAAATGCTCGTTGCAATCAAATGGCTGCTGCGCAAACGGGGCTCAATTCGTTCTAGCGCTTGGTATAGGTGGGCGCCTTGCGCGCGCGTTTCAGACCCGGTTTCTTCCGTTCTTTGACCCGCGCATCACGCGACAAGAAACCCTCCCGCTTCAAGGTGCCGCGCAAATCCGGATCTATCTTTTCCAAAGCGCGGGCGATGCCGAGAAGGATCGCGTCTCGCTGCCCGGTGACGCCACCACCATTGACATGCACCGAGATATCATAGCTGCGCTCTTGCCCAATGTGGGTCAAGGGCGCTGTGCAGATTTCCATATCGCCCAGGCGGGGCATATACTCGCGCGCTTCTTTGCCATTGATAATGAACAGGCCCGTACCACCCGGGAAAAGACGCACGCGCGCCGACGACGACTTGCGGCGGCCGATACCCTCGTAATATTGTGCTGACATTGCTTCGCTCCTTTTTCGGTACTACACGTGCGCTTCGGGCGCGCCTAAATGTCCAGGGCTTGCGGCTGCTGCGCCTGGTGCGGATGCTCCGCACCCGCATAAACTTTCAGTTTTGTCATCATTTGACGCCCCAGGGGGCCTTTCGGCAACATGCCTTTGATGGCGAGCTTTAGCGCGCGCGTTGGGCGTCGTTTCATCAACTCGCGCAGGGTCATCTTTTTCAAGCCGCCGGGATAGCCGCTATGACGATAATATATCTTCTGATCCATGCGTTTGCCTGTCACATGAATCTTTTCCGCGTTGACAATAATTACATAGTCGCCGGTATCGAGGTGCGGCGTGAAATAGGGCTTATGCTTGCCACGCAAGATCGGCGCCACCTTGGAGGCGAGCCTGCCCAGGGTCATGCCCCGCGCATCAATCACCCACCAGCCGCGCTCTATGACAGAGGGCGTGGTTGCGTAGGTTGTTTGTATCCGTTGTCTCATCTTGTTCACTCCAGTTCAGCTTCCGGCGCCAGCTTGCGAGGCGGCCTTGAAATCGCCGCCCCCTCCGGTGATGGATAACCCACCGCTTCCAAGGTTAGCCCCATGGCCGGCGCCAAGACTTTCGCCCGTTGAATGTCACGACTTTTTAGTATTTCCTCAAATTCCACAAGATCTATTTTGCCACTGCCAGCTTGCACCATCGTCCCGACCATACGCCGCACCATATGATAAAGAAATGCGGTCGCGCGTACGCGGTACATATAAAAGCGGCCTTGATCGTTCTCTTCCAGGTCCCATCTTGAAGTAAACACCTCGCGAATCGTATTGCCGCTGCCTTCTTGCGGCGGGGTTCCAAAAGCCGCGAAGTCCTGCTCGCCGAGGCACAATGCGGCTGCGTCTTGTAGCGCGCCAAGATCGATACTCCCCCCAACAAGCTGCCACACTCGCCCATTCAGCAGCGGATTCCTCGTGGTCGGGGTCGCGATACGATAAACATATTGCCTCCAAAGCGCGTCAAAGCGCGGATGGAAACCGTCCTGCCTCCAGAGTTCTTGCAGCGCGATGTCCATGGGAAGCTCCGCATTTATCGCGCGCAAGAGATCGCTTTCCGCGTGATTCCAGTCCGCATCGAAGGCGATCATCTGGCCCAGGGCATGCACACCGGTATCCGTTCTTCCGGCCGCGAGCACGGCGATCCGCTGCCGTGTGACGCGCGCTATAGCCCTTTCAAGCGCTTGCTGTACCGTCGCCGTTGGCTCCGGTTGCCGCTGGAAACCGAAATAGCCCGTGCCATCATATGCGATCTTCGCTGCAAAGCGCTTCATTGTCCGTGGGCAGTTCAATCTTCGGTCGAGTAATCGACCAATTCGATGAGCGCCATCTGCGCATTGTCGCCCTTGCGCGTGCCCAACTTGAGAATACGCGTGTAACCACCCGGGCGATCGGCATAGAGCGGCGCCAATTCGTCAAAAACTTTGCCGACAAGCACGCGATCGTTATTCAAGCGCCGCGCGACCTGTCGCCTCGCATGAACAGCAACCAGATCGTCCCCGCGCTCTTCGGCCTTTGCCAGACCTCGTTTAGCGATGGTAATCAAGCGTTCGGCGTGACCTTGAACGAATTTCGCCTTGTGAAAGGTGGTTTTGATTCGGCCATGAACGAATAGTTGGCTGGCCAGGTTCATCCGCAGCGCCTTACGATGGCTGCTGCTGCGATTAAGCTTTTTCCCACGAATTCGATGTCGCATGATTGCGCCTCACTTGCCGGCTATTCAGCCTTGTCCTTTTCCAAGGGCCAGTAGTTCTTTTCCCGCAATTTCTGTTCGAGTTCGTCGAGGGATTTTTCACCAAAATTGCGGATCGCCAACATAGCGTCCGGGCCACGGTTCAACATATCCAGGACATCGCCTACGGAGGTGATGCCGGTGCGCTTAAGAGAGTTGAAGACACGAACGCTCAGATCAAGCTCTTCAATCGGCTTGTCATACAAGGGCGGATAGGCCGGCTCGTCTTCGTACTGCTGGGGCATTTCGATCGATTGGAACCATTCTTCGTCCACGCCGGCGACGACCTTGAGATGGTGCATTAAGATCTGCGCCGATTGCGCGAGCGCCTCTTCCGGACGGATGGTGCCGTCGGTCCAAAGCTCCAGCACGAGCTTGTCGTAATTGGTACGTTGGCCAACACGGGCGCGATCGACTTCAAAATTGACACGTTTGATCGGGCTGAAGATCGCGTCGACGGGCAACTCGCCGATGGGCAAGCGCCCCCGTTCTTCCGCCGGGCTAAAACCACGGCCGGACTGTACTTCGAATTCCATCTCTATGTGAACATTGCGGTCGTCCACCGTGAAGAGATACAAACTCGGATTCTCGATCTGCACTTCCGGCGGGGCCCAGATATCGGCCGCGGTGACTGTGACTTCCGCGCCACCGATTTCCAAGCGCAAGCGCGCGCTGTCCACGCCATGCAAGAGCAGGCGCAATTGTTTAACCTGCAGGATCAACTGCGTCATGTCTTCGCGGACAAACGGGATTTCAGAAAACTCGTGATGGACATCGGAGATGCGAATGCTCGTCACGGCGGCGCCGGGCAACGAAGACAAGAGTACGCGGCGCAAAGCGTTGCCCAAGGTCAATCCGTAGCCGCTCTCGAGGGGACCGACGACGAAACGTCCATAATCCTTGGTGATGTTTTGGCTTTCGACCTGGTGCGGCAGCACCATATTTGCGGTTACCAGGTTGGCATCAACCGGGCTCGAACTCACAGATGCCGAATCGGATGGATATTCCATAAAGCGGGATTTCCCTTTCGACTAAACGCGGCGGCGCTTGGGAGGGCGCACGCCATTATGAGGAACAGGCGTCACGTCGGTAATCGAACGCACTTTCAGACCACTTTGCTGGATCGAGCGAATCGCTGCTTCGCGTCCGGGACCGGGCCCTTTCACGAATACATCCACTTCCTTCATGCCATGCTGCTGCGAATTAGCCGCTGCCGTTTCCGCAGCCATGCGCGCCGCATAGGGTGTATTCTTGCGGCTGCCTTTGAAGCCGGATGTGCCAGCGCTTGCCCAGGCGATCACATTGCCAGACTGATCGGTCATCGAAACGATCGTGTTGTTAAAGGTGGCATAAATGTGCGCTTGACCATAAGGAATGTTTTTGAACGCTCGTCTTGCAGTACCGCGACTGCCTCTTCTTGCTTTCGCCATTTACCTGCTCCAAATGGATATTCTTGGAATTCGCTTTTGACGGGGTTTGCGAAACTGGCGCTTGGGGCCCTTGGTCAATCGACCGAGGACCCGTGACCGAATTTTCGCAGCTACTTCTTGGTAGCGCCGCGCCGACGACCACGCCCTGCCACCGTTTGTTTTTTGCCACGGCGGGTGCGCGCGTTTGTTTTGGTGCGCTGTCCGCGGACTGGCAACCGGCGGCGGTGCCGCAGGCCGCGATAAGAATTGATTTCCATCAAACGTTTGATATTGAGCTGCGTCTGACGGCGCAAATCACCTTCGATCGTCAGATCATTGATTAGCTCACGCAGGCGCTGAATCTCGCTTTCGCTCAAGTCTCTGACACGCGTCCCGTGATCAATGCCCGCCGAATCCAGCAATCGCCGGCTGGTGGTCCTTCCGATACCATAAATGTAGGTTAGGCCGATAACCACACGCTTATCGCGAGGCAGGTCGACGCCTTCAATACGAGCCATCTGTCACACTCCTTTTGGGGACCTAGCCCTGTCGTTGCTTGTGCTTCGGGTTGTCACAAATGATCATCACTCGACGATTTCGCTTAATCACGCGGCACTTCGGGCAACGACGTTTGACACTGGCTGAAACTTTCATGCTGCATACCTCTTCTACGTCAAGTACTAACCCACAGTTTTCTGCAAAATACGACACAAGCTACAAAACTCACCGTCCGTAGATGCGCCAACTTCCGCTCATTCTTTTGTTTGAAATCCATCCCGCTTGTAGGCCGGATGGGCGACAACGAACGAGCATTGTATCACAAGTTTCTCCCCTGTAAAAGGACGTTTCCAGAAGTCATTCGCTCTTTCCTGGCGAAATGACGAACCTCGGCAGACGCAGCGCGCTAAAGCAATCGGCGCTGGGGTCTTGCAGCGGGTTTGACAAAAATGTTCGCATGATCTCTGTGGCGCAGGGCACAGAATCCAACATGCCGTGTCCCGCATTCGGGAAAACAAAATGCCAGTTGTTCCGCAGATGCTCCGCCGCAAAGCTGCCCCATTGCGCTGGCGTCGCTGGATCATAGGCACCTGACATTAAAAGGCTGGGAATACCACTCGTCACCGGTCCCTCAATCCGGGTCGTCAGGGCGGGCACATTCCAGGCTTGGCATTCGGCATAATGAGCATCCACAACCTCCCGCGTGGCAGCGATAAGCACGGGCGCGATCCCATCCGGGTTTGTGAGATATCGCTGCGCCTCTGGTACAGCCAAATCCTCCGGGCAGCGCTGTGTCAAAAAGGCGCTTTCGGTTTGCGACGCGCGCCCGTCTTCGTCGCTTGCGAATAGCTCAGATTGCAGCAAAGGCTCAAAATCGAAGTTGCCGCTCGCAAATGAAGCGACGAATGCGGGCAGATACGGTACAACGCTTGTATGGTGCAGCAATGATGACATCATGAGAATGAAGTCGTTGCCGGTTATTGCCATACCCATATCTTGACCCAGCATTGTTAACCCTTGTGGAGACGCGTTCAATTCCGAAACTACGCGATAAAATGAGTCTCTGAGTTTGGGATATGCTTCCTTGCAGGCCACATCCCTGGCGCAATCATCGAAAAGCCGATTCAGCGCCATATCCAGGTTGCGCGCCACTTCCGCCGTGTGGCGCAGGGGCGGGGGATAGACTCCGTCCAGCGCAAGCGAGCGGATTCGCTCGGGCGCGGCATCAGCCAACATGAGCGCCAAGCGACTTCCATAGGAACTGCCATATAGGTTTACTTGCGGCAGGTCCATCAATGACAGCAGATCGACATAATCTCTGATGACCTCGGGAATCGTATACGCCGCGAGATCCAATCCTCTGGCGGACATACGCTCGCGGCATACGCGTACCCAGTCGACTACGTTGGACTGGCTCGCTTCGGGACAAATCAAAGAAGGGTAGGAAAAACCGGTGCCGCGGGGATCGAGAATAATGATATCGTGCTCTTGGCTAAGGTCCGATTCCAGCCAATCGGGCAGATACGACGAAGCTGCTTCGCCAGGACCGCCTGGCAAATACAGAATCGGAGCGCTGTCGGTAGCTTGCCGCGATTTTATCCGCAGCAAGGCCAATTCCAACTTGTAGGAGGATTCGCGCCCATCTCGAAACTCGGGCACGACCAGCCAGGCGCATTCCAGCCGGTCTAGTTGAGCTTGTGTCAAGATCGAGGAAAACCAGGTGCATTCCTCGGGCTTGATTCTCGGCGACACGGGCTGCGAATGGACGCATGTCGCCATTAGGCAAAATAAGCCGACAAGCAATAATCGCCTAAGAAACACGGCTGTCCTCCGCTACGGCAATGTCAAGATCAAAGGGCCATTTTCGGTGATCGCGACCGTGTGCTCGCAGTGAGCGGTCAGCGAGCCGTCTTTGGTCACCACCGTCCAACCGTCTTCGAGTTCCATCAGGTCGCCCCGGCCCGCGATCAGCATTGGTTCGATGGCATAGGTCATGCCCGCCTGCAAGTCATAGTCTTGCCATTGAATCTTGCTGTTCTTGCCCGGCCACCAGTTTGGCACCTGCGGTTCTTCGTGCATTGACCTGCCTACACCATGGCCGGTGTATTCTCTCGCAACACTGTAGCCCATTCTACCGGCAGAACGCGCCGTGGCTTTGGCAACGTCGCTGATCTTGTTACCAAGTACCGAAGCATTGATCGCCGCTTCAAGCGCCGCCTCGGTCGCTTCCAGCAATCGCAGCGCCGATCTGGATACCCTTCCAACGGCGTGGCTATAGGCGGCGTCGCCAACATAACCACGATAGAAGCAGGCGACATCCACGCCGATGACATCGCCATCCTGAAGAATCCGCTCTTTGGAGGGGATGCCATGGACCAGTTCGTTGTTCACAGAAGCAGTGATGGTAGCCGGAAACGGCGGATGATTCCCCGGGGCATATCCCAGAAAACACGGTGACGCGCCGTGGTCGCGCAGCACCGCGCTAGCGATATCGTCCAATGCCTTGGTCGAGACGCCCGGTTCGATGGCGCGACGCATTTCTTCGTGAGCAACCGCGACGATGCGCCCGGCTTCGCGCATTATCTTGAGCTCTTCCGCGGATTTAAGTACAGGGGCCATTATTGTCTTGCTGGTCGTAGCCGCGCGAGTTAGCGGGCGTCGAGCAGGCTGCGGATCTCCGTCCAGACCGCCTCAATCGACTGATCCGCATTGACCTTGCGCATTATGCCCTTGTTTTCAAAATAGCTGATCAAGGGCTGCGTCGTTTCCAGGAAGGTGTCGATCCGCTTGATAATCGCATCGGCGCTCGCGTCATCCGGTCGACGCTTCAATGGGATGCCTCCAATAGCAAGCGATGCTTCCAAACGCGGCGGGAAAAGATGACCATCGTAATTCACCCAGCGAAAATCGACGCCGTCGGCGTTGTAATAGTAGTTGTAGCTCTGGCCGTTTGCCGCGCTGACGCGACCGAAGGCGCGTTTGAAAGCGGTATAAAGATCAAGTTCGAGCAAGAGCACCGCGTCCACTTTAGCTCCCTTGGAAGCCAAGTGAGATTCCAAAAACTGCGCCTGAATCTGATTGCGCGGATAGCCATCCAGGATGACGCCGTTCCCGGCATCGTCCTGCGCCAGCCGGTCCTCGACGATGGCGTTGGTCGTGTCGTCATCCACCAGGCGGCCGGAGGCCATGATATCCTGGACCTTTAATGCCAGCGCGTCGCTGCGCGTTCGCATCGCGCGGAAGAGATCGCCCGTGGATACTTGCGGAATACCATAATGCTCTTCGATCAGTCGCGCCTGCAGGCCTTTGCCGGCGCCTTGCACGCCCATCAGTATGACATAAAGACTCATCGCACAATCTCCATTGACCCGCCGCCAGCCCGCTTGACTGCGGACCATCCTAGGATTTCATCAGGCAAAAATAATGCCGAGCACAGACGATACTCGGCACAATGGTCAACAAGCTCCGGACGACTAGCGCATGAACCCTTCGTAATTGCGCATAACCAACTGCGCTTCCAACTGGCGCATCGTGTCAATAACGACACCGACAACGATAATCAGACCCGAGCCGGAAATCACCAGACCGGCATTGATGACCGCGCCGGACGTCGAAGCCTCCAGCGGAAAGATGATGCGATTGACCAGATCAACCATGCCCGGGATAATCGCGATGACACCGAGGAAAAAGGCGCCCACAAAGGTAATGCGGCGCGTCGTCGTTTTGATGTAATCTTCGGTGCGTTTGCCCGGCCTAATGCCGGGAATGAATCCACCGTTGCGCTGCAAGGTCTCGGCAAGATTTTGGTTGCCAACCATCACTTCGGCATAGAAGAAAGTGAAACCAACGGTCATCAGGAAAAATGTACCCCAATACAGCAGTCCCTGCTGGTTGCCAAAGGTCGACTGAATGGTATTACCCACAGCGCCAGGCGGGAACAAGCTGGCGATGATCGCCGGAAAGGTGATGATCGATTGCGCGAAGATCAATGGAATCATGCCTACGGGATTAACCCGCAGCGGGATGAAACTGTCCTGCTGAGCGAATTGTCGATTCCCGCGAACGCGCCTGCCGTACTGCACGGGAATACGCCTCACGCCTTCTTGAATGACAACCACCGCCAAAACGCTCAAAATGGTGATGATGACAAATAGCACCAGATTGTACATACTGCGATCCGGCTGTTGGGTGAGCAATCGAATCAGGTTTTGCGGCGCTTGCGCGACGATACCAGCGAAAATGATAATTGAAATACCGTTGCCGATGCCTTGTTCGGTGATTAACTCGCCCAGCCAAATGGCAAACATCGTACCGGCAGTCATGGTCGTCAAGACCGATACCGTCAACAGGAGATTGCTGCCAACGCCAAAACCAAAGCCGGGGATTATCTCCGTACCCGTGCCGGTCGCCAGGTTGAAGATGCTGATCTGACCCAGCGCTTGCAATACCGCCATCGGGATGGCGACATAATAGGTGTATCGTTGGATCTTTTCCTGTCCGCCCGGCTCACGCTGGATCCGTTCTAGCGCGGGCACAATCGGCACTAACAGCTGGAAGATGATCGAAGCCGTGATGTAGGGATACACGCCATTCGCGATGACGCTGAAGTTGGCGACCGCGCCGCCGGAGAGGAGATTCATCACCTGAATCAAGTTACCGGCGCTGCTACCGCTTTCAAATACCTGGCGCAGGGCAACGCGATCCACGCCGACAACAGGCACGTGGGCCGCGAACTGGTAGACCACGAGAATAAATCCGGTGAAGAGCAGTTTGTTCCTTACATCGGGCAAACGCCATGCGTTACGCAAAGCTTGTATCATAACCCTCGTCCCTCGATATCAGCTACCCGCAGTAAAAAATGCGTTTGTTTTGTCGGTGCCCGCCATATTCAGCGTATACAGCGTATACGCAAGAACGCGACTGATGTCTCAAGGGGCCTTTGCGACCTTGCTCCGACTGAGCAGGCCGTTCAGGCCACAGGCCCTACTAGCTGTCGCCGTAGAGCCGCTCCAAATCGACTTTGCGCAGTTTTTTGACGGTCGCGCGCGCGCCTGTCACCTTGAGCGGTAGCCGGTTGACGCTGCCGCCGGCGCTTTCGATCTTTTCCGCGGCGCTTCTTGTGAACTTGTTCGCATGCACGTCCAGCTTTTTGCCCAGTTCGCCGCGGCCGAGAACCTTGATCGGTTCATCAGCCTTGCGGACCAGACCCGCTGCCTTTAACGACGCGCCGTTGACGACAGCGCCATCATCAAAGCGCTCTTCCATCATGTCCACATTCACTTCCTGATACCGAATAGCGAATATGTTGGTGAAACCGCGCTTAAAGGGAAGCCGCCGCACCAACGGCAATTGGCCGCCTTCAAAGTAAGGACCCTTGCCTCCACCGCTGCGCGCGCCCTGTCCCTTGTGGCCACGTCCCGCTGTTTTTCCCTTGCCGGCCGCAATGCCACGGCCAACGCGTTTGCGCTTGCGTTTCGAACCGGGATCTGGTTTCAAGTCATGCAATTTCATGATTCGTCGACCTCTTCGACTTTGACCAGGTGGCTGACCTTGGCGATCATTCCACGAATCTGAGGCGCGTCGCCGATTAGCACCGTGCGTCCCATGCGCCGCAAACCGAGCGACTTGATAGTGGCTTTCTGCTTGCTGTTATAGCCGATGGGACTTTTGACCAGGGTTACCTTCAGCATTTTCCCACGTTGCTCACTCATGGTCCGCACCTCGGCCACTACGACGTTCCCAAACCGGCGCTACCTCGTGCACCTGCTTGCCGCGCATTTGCGCCAATTGTTCGGCGCCGCGCAATTGCTTGAGCGCGTCGAGCGTCGCCATGGTTACGTTGAGCAAGTTGGCGCTGCCCTGGCTCTTGGTCAAAATATTGCGCACGCCAACGACTTCCAAAACCGCGCGCACGCCGCCGCCAGCGATTACGCCCGTACCAGGGGCAGCCGGCTTCAGCAATACGCGAGCGCCGCCATGACGGCCTGTGACCGTGTAGGGGATCGTCGTGCCCGAAAGCGCCACTTTTTCGATATTGCGGCGCGCGCGCTCGGCAGCTTTGCGAATGCTGTCCGGCACAGCCCGCGCCTTGCCGATACCAATGCCGACATTGCCTCTGTTGTCGCCAACGACCACTACGGTCCGGAAGGCGAAGCGGCGCCCGCCTTTGATCACCTTGGCAACGCGGCGAATATCTACTACGCGTTCATCCAGTTCATCGCGCTCATCCTGGTTCCTGCGCGAATCCCGACGTCTGTTGTCTGCCATATCTTTACTCCACGCCTATAATTTCAGCCCGGCTTCGCGGGCGCCCTGCGCCACCGCCGCCACGCGCCCGGAGTATTTGAAGCCTCCGCGATCAAATACCACAGTGGTAATGCCTGCTTCCCGCGCTCGCTCCGCGATCTTCTGTCCGACAATATTAGCCGCTTCGACTTTATTCTTGTCGGCCAATGCCGGCGCGACGTTCTTGTCTATCGTCGAGCAAGAAACCAGCGTGCGCCCTTCGATATCATCAATCACCTGAACGAAGACGTTGCGGTTGCTACGATAGACATTCATCCTCGGACGCTGTGGCGTTCCGGAAATATGCCTGCGTACACGACGATGGCGCCGCTTGCGAGCGAGATACTTCCTGCGACCTACAATGTCAGCCATTTATCAAACCTCATGTTTTCTGGCCACACGACGACAGTCATCACCGCCGCGCGCCTTATTTCTTGCCAGCCTTACCGGCCTTGCGCCGGACATATTCCCCAAAATAGCGAACACCTTTTCCCTTATAGGGCTCTGGCGGCCGCCAGCCGCGGATATCCGCCGCTACCTGACCAACGACCTGTTTGTTGATCCCGTCCACATGGATGATAGCGCCGCGCGAATCCTTCGGAACATCAAAGCTGATATTTTCCGGAGGCTCGACAAGGATCTCATGTGAGTGGCCAAGCCGCAATTGCAGGTTTTTGCCCTGCAAGACCGCCTGATAACCGACACCCTGAATCTCCAGTGTTTTGCGATAACCCTGGGAAACGCCGGTCACCATGTTCGCCAGCAAAGCGCGTGTCAAACCGTGCAATGCTTTGTGGTGGCGCAAGTCCGACGGGCGCTCGACGATCAAAGTTCCGTCATCTTGCCTGATTGTCATCTCCGGATTGAACTCCTGCGATAGCTCGCCCTTGGGACCTCTTACCGTGACCGAATTCTTTTCGATTGCGACTGTCACCTTGTCCGGAAGGACGACCGGTTGCTTTCCAATGCGAGACATGATCGTTCCCTTCCCCTACCAGATATAACAGAGCACTTCGCCACCGACGCCGCTGCGACGGGCTTGTTGCGCTGTCATGACGCCTTTCGGCGTTGTTATGATGGCGATGCCGGTTCCGCTCAAAACGATTGGCAATTCGCTGCGCTTGCGGTATACGCGGCGTCCCGGCTTACTGATGCGCCTGAGCTGCGTGATCACCGGGCGTCGATCTCTGCGAGAACCGAAATACTTCAACTGAATATGAATCAACGGCACCGGGGTCTCATCGCCAATCGAGTAGTCATCCACATAGCCCTCTTCCTTTAGGATGCGGGCGATCTCGATCTTTATGTTCGATTTGGGTACGATCACCTTGAGCTTGCCCGCTGTCAGCGCATTGCGGACGCGCGTCAACATATCAGCAATGGGATCATTTGTCACATTAGACACCGTAACCGCCTCCTACCAGCTCGACTTTACAACGCCGGGAATCTCGCCGTTTAGCGCCATCTCGCGAAAGCAAATCCGGCACAAACCAAAGCGGCGGATATAAGCGCGTGGGCGCCCACATACCTTGCACCGATTCCGCACGCGCACATCGAATTTGCGCCGCTGTTCCCGATACTGCATACATTTCTTCGCCATATATGTCCCTCTAATTCCCCTGGAAAGGCATGCCGAGCAGCGAGAGCAAACGGCGTCCTTCCTCGTCAGTTTTTGCCGTCGTGACAATCGTGATCTCCATCCCGCGCACTTTGTCGATTTTGTCAAAGTCGATTTCCGGGAAGACCAGTTGCTCGCGCAGGCCGACCGTGAAATTCCCACGACCGTCCAGCTTGGGCGATACGCCGCGGAAGTCACGAATACGCGGCAACGCGATGTTGACCAGACGGTCGTACAGAGACCACATCCTTTGCTTGCGCAAGGTCACTTTTGCGCCGATGGCTCGCCCCTCGCGCAACTTATAAGTCGCAATGCTCCTTTTAGCGCGGGTTACAATCGGCTGCTGACCGGTGATCACTTTCAGATCCTCGACGGCGCCGTCCAGCGACTTGGGTTCATCGATCGCTTCGCCAACACCCACATTAACCGTTATCTTGCTAATGATTGGCACTTGCATCAGATTGGTATAGCCAAATTCTTGCTGCAAGATCGGCACAACCTCTTCCTGATAGCGGGTGTACATGCGGTTTTCCATAATTCACCTCGCTCCGTGCTACCTGATATCGCTACCACATTTTTTGCAAAAGCGTGACTTGATGCCATCATCGCCCCTGCGATAGCCCACACGGGTTCGCTCGTCGCAACTGCCACAAACCACCATCACGTTCGACAAATGCATGGGCGCTTCGAATTCGATAATCTGCGCCGGGATCTGCTGGCCGCCGGGCGCGGGCCGCGCTTTACGATGTCGTTTCATGATGTTGACGCCATTGACGATCACGCGGTCTTTCTTGACAAGCACGCGGACGACTTCGCCGCGCAGGCCTTTGTCCTTCCCAGCGACCACTTCGACAGTGTCGCCCTGTTTCACACGTTGCATGATACTTCCCTCGTTTACAGCGTCTCTGGCGCCAGCGATACAATTTTCATAAAGCCTTTGTCACGCAACTCGCGCGCGACCGGTCCAAAGACGCGGGTGCCGCGCGGGTTTTCCAGATCTTCCGCCAGGACCACCGCGGCGTTGTCGTCAAAACGGATGCTCGATCCATCGGCGCGGCGGTACTCTTTGTGCGTTCGCACGATCACCGCGCGTACTAATTCGCCCTTTTTTACCGCGCTGGAGGTCGATGCCGATTTCACCGTGCCCACCACGATATCGCCAACATGACCATACTTGACCCGCGACCCGCCTATGACACGGATAACCAGGATCTCTTGCGCTCCACTGTTATCAGCGACTTTCAGACGAGATTCTGTCTGAATCATCGTGGACTCTCCTTATGATCCCAGTTCGGCCGGCTGTTCCAGCACGGATTCTACGACCCAGCGTTTACGTTTGCTGATTGGGCGACTTTGCACGATGCGTACAACCGCTCCGATGCCAACGCCGGTCTCGTCGTGCGCCATGACCTTTTTCGTCGATGTCACAACTTTACGATATATCGGGTGCATCTTGCGGTTCTCGATTGCAACGACAACCGTCTTTTGCATCTTGTCGCTGACGACCGTTCCAACCATGCGTTTGCGTCTATTGGGCATCGCTCGTCCCTCCTTCGGCAATGAGTTCGGCGGCCAGTTCGCGCTCGCGCAGAGCGGTCTTCAGCCGGGCAATATCGCGCCGCGTTTTGCGGAACAATGTCGTATCTTTAAGTTCGCCGGATTCCTTCTGAATGCGATAGGTATACATTTCGACTTTCAAGTCTTCAATCTTGTCCAGAATGTCATCAGTAGACATGGCGCGGATTTCGTCAATGTACATCAGCTAACCTCCCGGCCGGAAATCGGGTCGAATCGTTTCACAAATTTGGTCTTGATCGGCAATTTGTGCGAAGCAAGGCGCAAGGCTTCCCGCGCGTCATCTTCTGGCACGCCGCTCATTTCGAACAGAATACGACCCGGCTTGACCACACAGACCCATTTTTCCACCGAGCCCTTGCCTTTGCCCATACGGGTTTCCGCGGCCTTTTGCGTGACCGGCTTGTCCGGGAATATGCGGATCCACACTTTGCCGCGCCGGCGAATATAGCGCACCATGGCACGACGGCAGGCCTCGATTTGGCGGCTGGTAACCCAACTCGGTTCCATAGCTTGCAGGCCATAGTCGCCGAACTGGACCACGGCTCCCCGTCTCGCTTTGCCGCGCATTCTGCCGCGCATTTGCTTGTTATATTTTCTACGTTTCGGCATTAACATGTGGATTGCTCCTTCTTGCTGCCGCCCCAATTGCATGGACCCAACAGCCATCACGCCGCTGAAATCTTCAAAGGTCTCAGTTTCGTCGGCCCCTGCGACCCTCTTGCCCTGTCCGCGCCACACTGGCGAAGGGACTCTCGCCGGGCAGAATATCGCCATTGTAAATCCAGACTTTGACGCCGATCTGCCCAAATGTCGTCAGGGCCTCGGCGAATCCATAATCGATGTCGGCGCGCAAGGTATTCCGCGGAACGCGACCGTCAAACATCCACTCGCGCCTCGCCATATCCGAACCGCCCAGACGACCGCTAACCTCTATGCGGATGCCACCGGCGCCTTGTCGCATAGCCTGCATGATCGCTCGCTTCATCGCGCGGCTGTGCCCAATTCGACGCACCAACTGCGAGGCAACGTTTTCGGCAACCAGGGTCGCGTCGAGATCAGGTTTTTCGATCTCATTAACTTCTACCTTAACCTTCTTCCCAGTCATATCTTGCAAGTTCTGCCGCAGTTCCTTGACAGCCTCGCCCTTGCGGCCAATGATGAGACCCGGGCGCACCGTGTTGATCGTGATAATCACCAGATTGGGATGGCGTTCAATCTCGATGCGCGAAACGCCCGCGCGCGTGGTCTTCTTTTTCAAGTATTTGCGAATCTCGCGGTCTTCCATCAACAGATTGACATAACGTTCGCCCTCCGCATACCAGCGGGCGTCCCACTCACGAATCACTTTCAGGCGGAATCCTTTGGGATGAACCTTACGACCCATTAATCTTCTTCCTCTCGCTCTGCCAAAATCACCCACAGGTGTGATGTGCGCTTCAAACGCGGTTTATAGCGCCCGCGCGCCCCCGCCTTAAAGCGCTTCAAGGTGGGGCCGTCACCAGCGTAAATTTGCGAAACAAACAAGTCGTCCGGATTAAGATCGAAGTTGTTTGTGGCGTTCGCCATTGCCGAAGCCAAGGTCTTGCTGACCAAAGCAGCGCCCTTCTGGGGCATATAATCCAGGACGATTTGCGCTTCCTGCGCGTCCATGCCGCGGACTTTGTCGCAAACCAGGCGCAACTTCCTGGGCGAGATTGGCAGATACTTGGTCATGGCGCGAACTTCCATATCAGAATCCCCTATCTCCTGCTATCGGCAACGTGGCCGCGGAAAGTTCGGGTTGGCGCAAATTCGCCAAGTTTGTGTCCGACCATGTTCTCCGTGATATAGATTGGCACATGGCGCCGACCGTCGTGCACGGCAATGGTATGACCGACCATCTGGGGGAAGATCGTACTTGCCCGGCTCCAGGTCCGTATCACGACTTTTTTATTCTGGTCATTGAGCTTCTCGACCTTTTCGAGCAGTTTCGGGCTCACGAAATAGCCCTTTTTCAAAGAACGTGACATGCTAAATTCTCCCGAAATTAACGGCGCTTGCCCCGGCGACGAATAATAAACTTGCTGGTACGCTTGTTGCGCCGCGTGCGCACACCGAGCGCCTTCTTGCCCCAAGGTGTCTTGGGGGCAGCCATACCGATCCCGGATTTGCCCTCGCCGCCGCCGTGCGGGTGGCTCGCAGGGTCCATTGCGCTACCGCGTACGGTGGGCCTCCAGCCCAGCCAGCGTTTGCGGCCCGCCTTACCCAGCTTGACGTTGGCATGTTCTGCGTTGCCGACTTGGCCGATCGTCGCGCGACAAGTTTCGAGGATCATGCGCATCTCGCCACTGGGCAAACGCAACGTGATGTACTTGTCCTCAGCGGCCAGAATCTGCGCGGAGGTGCCGGCCGAGCGGGCGATCTGCCCACCCTTTCCAGGTCTCATCTCAATGTTGTGCACAACCGTGCCCAAGGGGATGTCCTTAAGCGCGCGGCTGTTGCCCGGGCGCAGGGCGCTCATGGCGCCATTACCAATGATGTCCCCGACACTGACACCCATGGGCGCGATGATATAACTCTTAACCCCGTCCTCGTATTGCAAAAGCGCAATGCGCGCCGAACGATTAGGATCGTATTCGATGGCGATTACCTCCGCGCGGCAATCTTCTTTGTCGCGCTTGAAGTCGATGAGCCGGTACCTGCGTTTGTGGCCCCCGCCGCGATGGCGCACGGTGATACGCCCCGAATTATTGCGCCCCCCCTTCTTGCGAAGAGCGGTGGTCAAGGCGCGCTCCGGCTTCTTCTTGGTGATTTCCTCAAACGTATAGCCGGTCATGTCGCGGCGCCCCGGCGATGTCGGCTTGTATACCTTGATCGGCATCGTTCATGCTCCTGCTTATGTAAACCCCGACGCTCATGCGACAAGCTGGCTTGCTATTTTGCGCGAGCGCGACAAACCTGTTCGCCGGTTACGCGCCGAGCGGCTAGACGTTGAACAGCTCGATGGATACGCCGTCTTCCAACGTAACCACTGCTTTTTTCCATTGACGAGACCGGATGTACCAGTTCCGCCCCCGGCGACCGCGCTTGGCCGGCATATTCATGGTGTTCACTTTCAGTACTTTGCCTTCGAGTTCAAAAATCTCTTCGACAGCTTCCTTGATCTGGATTTTGTTGGCATTGCGCGCTACTTCGAAGACATATTTGTTGTCATCGTCGACCATACCGGTCGTTTTTTCCGTAATCACCGGCCGACGGATCACGTCATAAATGTGAAGCTCTGCCACCTTAGCCCTCCTTGCTCCAAATGCGCGTTACGATCTCTAGCGCATCCAAAGACATGATGACCTTGTCGTATTTGAGCAGGTCGCGCACGTTGAGATAGTCCGCGATGATTGAATGCGCGTTTGGCAAGTTGGCGACGCCTTTGCGCACGGCCTTCTGCTGCGAACTAACCACCAAAAGCGCGGACTGATCCCCGACTAGCGCCGATATGACTTGCTTCATCTCTCTGGTCTTTGGCGCATCGGAGTCCAGGCTGTCGACGAGCACCAACTGTTCATCCCTAACCAGAACGCTCAAGGTCGAGCGTATCGCCCCGCGACGCATCTTCTTGGGCATGCGCTTCGAGAAGTCGCGCGGCTTTGGTCCATGCGCCAAGCCACCGCCAACGAATATCGGCGCGCTCTGCGCGCCGTGGCGCGCGCGCCCGGTCCCTTTCTGCCGATACCATTTCGCGCCCGTGGCGCGGATTTGGCTGCGTGACAAAGTGCTCGCCGATCCTTGACGGGCGTTCGCCATCTGGCGGACAAAAGCCTGATGCATCAAACCGACGTTTATTTTGGCGTCGAAAACGTCCGATGGCAGCTCAACCTGCGATACTTGCTTGCCGGCGCTGTTCATCACTGGGAATTCCATAGCGAATGCTCCTGTTTCCTCGATTGCCGGCTGCTAGGCCTGTTTGCGCGCGGGTTTAATCATCACGATACTGCCCTTGGCGCCGGGCACGGAACCCTTGACAGCAATCAGATCATTCTCGGCATCGACCACTACAAGGGGCAGATTCTGCACGGTCACGCGGTCGTTGCCCATTCGTCCGGCCATCTTTTTGCCCTTCAAAACGCGAGCTGGAGTGGCGCACATGCCAATTGAACCCGGAGAACGCATGCGATCGGATTGGCCATGCGTTTTGGGACCGCGCGCGAAACCATGGCGCTTGATCGTTCCAGCGTGACCACGGCCCTTGCTTGTTCCGATTACGTCCACCAGTTCGCCCTGCTCGAAAACGTCAACCTTGATTTCTTGACCTTCTTCAATGGCAATTGGCACGTCGTCCGACAAACGGAATTCCCGCAAATGACGCAGCGCGGGCAGATCCGCCTTTTGCAAATGCCCCAATTGTCCTTTGGTCAACTTCCTTGGCTTGGTTTCGCCATATCCCAACTGCACGGAAACATATCCATCTCTTTCGGTGTTGCGCACCTGTGTGACGTAACAGGGTCCCGCCTGGATGACCGTCACCGGGATGACTGTCCCTTGCTGGTCGAAAACCTGGGTCATACCGACTTTTTTGCCAATCATGCCCTTCATGATTTAGCCTCCACTTGGTCGCAGCATCGCGTGTTCGCGTCGTGGCTACTACCCTGCTAAGATACCTCGCTCCCATGCGGACGCTCGCAAGTCAGTCCGGCTTATTGGGAATTCCTTGCTCTCGTCTTCACACAAAGCGAGAAAACTGGCGCTTTGCGCGGTCCAACCTAAACGAGAAGCCAATCAGATCTTGATCTCTATATCAACTCCCGCCGGCAAATTTAGACGCATTAGCGTATCAATGGTTTTGCTGTCGGGATCGAGAACATCAATCAGCCGTTTGTGAGTACGTACCTCAAAGTGCTCTTGCGAATCCTTGTCAATGAACGGAGAGCGCCGCACCGTAAAGCGTTCAATACGCGTCGGCAATGGAACTGGCCCCACCACTCGCGATCCGGTTCGTTCCGCGGTATCTACAATGCGCTGTGCTGACTGGTCAAGCACCCGGTGGTCATACGCTTTCAACCGGATACGAATTTTGTTCTTTGCCATTCCGCAACCTTTTTGCGTTAACTACCAAACCCACGTAAAGCAAATGCAACGACATTTCTTCATTGTGAGAGCGAGAGCCCAAGGAACTCTCCGAAAGCTTCCGATTTGCTGCGCCGCCCAGACGCCGCGACAAGCCGAATGTCGGACCCGGCTTGTCGCGAATCACCCAGTGCGAATCTACTGTAGGATCTCCGTAATGCGGCCTGCGCCAACGGTCAGGCCGCCTTCACGGATCGCGAAGGACGAGCCTCGCTCCAAGGCAACAGGCGTTATCAACTCCACATCGAGATTTACATTATCGCCGGGCATGACCATCTCCACGCCGTCGGGCAGTGTGATCGTGCCGGTGACATCCATCGTCCGAATATAGAACTGCGGGCGATATCCGCTGAAGAAAGCCTTGTGACGTCCACCCTCGTCGCGACGCAGGACGTAAACCTCGCACTTGAACTTTTTGTGCGGCGTGATCGAGCCAACCTGCGCGATCACCATACCGCGCTGCACTTCGTCACGATCAATACCGCGCAACAGAATACCGGCATTGTCACCGGCCTGCGCCTGGTCAAGTTCCTTGTTGAACATCTCGATGCCGGTTACCGTGGTCTTCTGGATTTCATCGCGCAAGCCGACAATATCGACCTGTGTACCCTTGAGCAAGGTACCGCGCGCGACGCTACCGGTGACGACAGTCCCGCGACCCTTGATCGAGAAGACATCTTCGATCGCCATCATGAATGGTTTGTCGACATCGCGCATTGGCGTGGGGATCCATTCGTCGACGCTGTCCATCAATTCGATGATGGACTCGTATTCCGGCGCGCCGGGATCCGTGCTGGCACACTCCTGGGCCGCCAGCGCCGAACCCTTGATGATCGGTGTATCGGGATCAAAATCATAACCCTCGAGCAATTCCGACAACTCCATTTCGACCAGTTCGATCAATTCTTCATCGTCCATCTGATCGGTCTTATTGAGGTATACGACCATCGCCGGCACCTCAACCTGCTTGGCCAGCAGGACGTGCTCGCGCGTCTGCGGCATTGGGCCATCGGGCGCGCTCACAACGAGGATTGCGCCGTCCATTTGCGCGGCGCCGGTAATCATGTTCTTGATGTAATCGCGGTGACCCGGGCAATCGACGTGCGCGTAGTGGCGGTTGTCGGTCTCGTACTCGACGTGGCGGATATTGATGGTGATACCGCGCGCCCGCTCTTCGGGCGCGTTATCGATTTCGCCGTACTCACGTTCCTGCGCCTGGCCCTTAAGTGCAAGCACTTTGGTAATCGCTGCCGTCAATGTGGTCTTGCCGTGATCGACATGACCGATCGTGCCGATATTGACATGCGGTTTGCTACGCTCGAATTTTCCCTTTGCCATCTGACAATCCCTCTTGTAATCCTGCCAACTTGAAAATGAATTAACGAACGAAAACTGCAGACCGGGCAAATACCGGTCTTCTACTTATCGCGATCCGGATTTGACAGCTTCTGCTATATCTTCCGGAGCGACCGTATACATATCAAATTCCATGCTAAAGTTGCCGCGTCCCTGGGTGTAATTGCGCAGATCATTGGCGTATCCAAACATCTCGCCCAGCGGCACTTGCCCCTTTATCACGGAAATACCCTCGCTATGAGGCTCCATTCCCTGGACCACGCCACGGCGCGACGCAATGTCGCCGACAACAGCGCCGGTATAATTGTCGGGAACGACCACTTCCACTTGCATGGCGGGCTCCAGGATCACCGGCTTGCCCTTCTGAATGCCTTCTTTCAGACACATCGAACCGGCGATAGTAAAGGCGATCTCGCTGGAATCCACCTCGTGAAAAGCGCCATCAATCAGGGAAGCCTTAATGTTGACAACCGGGTACCCGGCGATGACCCCACCCTGCATAGCCTGCGTTACACCCTTCTTGACCGCCGGGATAAACTCCTTGGGGACCGCGCCGCCACGAATAGCGTCTACGAAGAGCAATTCACCGTCGGCGTCGCCCTTTTCGTCTTCCGGTATCGTCTCAAAACGAATCACACAGCGAGCATATTGACCGGCGCCACCGGTCTGACGCCGGAAGGTAGTGTCGATCTCCACCGCCCGCGTAATGGTCTCGCGATAGGCCACGCGGGGACGCCCTACACGAGCTTCGACGCCATATTCCCGCATTAAGCGGTCGACCAAAACCTCAAGATGCAGCTCGCCCATGCCCTTGATCTTGGTCTGGCCAAGCTGATCATCTACTTCAATCTGGAAAGTCGGATCTTCTTCCGCCAGTTTGCGCAGACCTATGCCCATCCTGTCCTGATCCGCCTTGGTATTGGGCTCAATCGCCACCTCTACAACCGGATCGGGAAAGCTGATGTTTTCCAGCAGAATGGGGTCGCCTGGCGCGCTAAGCGTATCGCCGGTGAAAGTCTCTTTCATGCCGATAACTGCCGCAATGTCTCCCGCGTTCACTTCTTTCACGTCTTCGCGCCGGTCGGCAAACATGCGTACTATGCGCCCGATACGCTCCCGTTTGCCATTGGCGGTGTTCGTCACCTGGGCGCCCGCCTTTAATACACCCGAATAGACGCGCGTGAACGCCAGGCGGCCGTATTGATCCGACACGATCTTGAAGACCAGGGCGGCAAGCGGCTCGTCATCGTCCGCACTGCGCAGCAAATCCCTTCCGTCTTTGGGGTGTTCGCCTCGCACCGGCGGGATATCCAGCGGCGACGGCAACAGCGCTACAACCATATTCAATAGCGCTTGCACGCCTTTGTTCTTCAAAGCCGCGCCACACATGACAGGATGCAATTGACTTGCGATCGTACCGGCACGGAGCGCCCCGACGATTTCCTCGTCGCTAATCTCTTCTTCTTCGAGGAACTTCATCGTCAAGTATTCGTCGTTTTCGACGATCTTTTCGATCATATCCTCGCGGCGGGTCTCGGCCATTTCCCGGTGACTCTCGGGAATCGGATGATAATTGATATCCGTGCCTTCGTCGTTGCCGTAGGTGATCAACTCCATTTTGATCAGATCAATAATGCCTTCAAAGTTCTCTCCGCTTCCGTAAGGAACTTGAATCACTACCGGATTCGCCTTTAGCCGGTCAACCATCATACTGACGCAGCGATCAAAATCGGCGCCCGTGCGATCCATCTTATTGACGAAACAGAGGCGCGGCACACTGTATTCCGATGCCTGCCGCCAAACTGTCTCCGACTGAGGTTCGACGCCTGCGACACTATCAAAAACGGTAATACCGCCGTCAAGCACGCGCAGGCTGCGCTGCACCTCGGCGGTGAAATCAACGTGACCGGGCGTATCAATGATATTGATCTGATGGTCGTCCCAACTCGCGGTCACCGCAGCCGAGGTGATGGTAATGCCGCGTTCCCGTTCCTGTTCCATATAATCGGTGGTCGCCGAGCCCTCATGCGTCTCGCCGATCTTGTGCACCATGCCGGTGTAATACAGTACGCGTTCCGTAACGGTGGTTTTGCCCGCATCGATATGCGCGATGATACCGATATTGCGTACCTTGTTGAGATCAAAACCGGGTTGCTTGTCTGCCATGTTCCATCCAATGTCCGTTCTATGCAGAAAGGACCTTTTCCCCTTCGACTTAACGGAAATGCGCGAAGGCCCGATTGGCCTCCGCCATCCGATGCGTTTCGTCTTTCTTGCGAATCGCGTTGCCCTGTCCGTTATAGGCGTCGAGCAACTCGTTCGCGAGCTTTTCCGCCATGCTGCGTCCGCTGCGATCGCGCGCAAACTGGATCAACCAGCGCATTGCCAAGGTTATGCCGCGCTCGTGCGATACATCGATCGGTACCTGATAGGTAGAACCGCCAACGCGTTTCGGCTTGACTTCAACCGCCGGCACCACGTTGCGAATCGCGGTTTCGAAAACCTCTACCGGGTCCTTCTTGGTACGTTCGCCCATCGACTCCATCGCCTGGTACATGATGCGCGTCGCCAAGCTCTTCTTGCCGCCGCGCATCATACGATTGATGAACATAGCAACATGAAGATTGTCGTACTTCACATCATTCGGGGGGACGCGCCTGGGCGGACGGTTTCTTCTCGGCATTTGTTATTCTCCCTGACTAACCGCTACGCTTGGTGCCGTATTTGCTACGACCCTGCTCACGGCCGTCTACGCCGCTGGTATCAAGCGTACCGCGGACGATGTGGTAGCGCACACCGGGCAGGTCTTTCACACGGCCGCCGCGTACCAGCACGACACTGTGCTCCTGCAGATTATGGCCCTCGCCGCCGATGTACGCGGTGACTTCAATGCCATTCGTCAAGCGCACGCGCGCAACTTTTCGCAGGGCCGAGTTGGGTTTTTTGGGCGTCATCGTCTTGACTTGCGTACAGACGCCGCGCTTTTGTGGGGCGCCCTTCTTCTGACGAGAGCGCCGCTGATCCAGCGCATTGAAGGTAAATTGCAACGCGGGCGCTTTGTTCTTCTTACTCTTCGATTTGCGTCCCTTGCGAACCAACTGATTGATGGTCGGCATAATTGACTCCGTATTTGCTTACTTAAACCAGGTCGCGCATGCGACGAGACGGCTTACTATTTTGCGTGAGCGCGGACGACCTTTTCGCCGGTTACGCGCCGAGCGGCTCTTGCTTTATTGCTTTGTGTTTTCGACACAGAAACAGGCGCACAATTATGGACGCCCGATCGCTCTTCCCTCATGACGAGACGCTCCGCCTTCGCAAAGCACTTTCGTCATATCTGCTCGATTCAGCCCACAGCGCCTCCATGATCGGAGGTTTCCGGCTGCCAGTGCAAGCGAGCATATTATCAACAATGAAATCGCCTGTCAAGGCAGTTTATGGAAGCGATTTTGAACTTGTTGCCGGGGAGCTTTGCCTCTGTTCGGCTAACTCCCTTGCTCTTGCAAGGAAGAGGCTTGTTATATTGTGTGAGCGCAACAGACCCTTGCGCCGCTTGCGCGCCAAGCGGCTTACTCTCCGCGAAAGAGTTCGCGCACGATGATATTGCGCTGGATCTCGCTGGTGCCTTCATAGATCTGAAATATCTTGACATCCCGCAACAGCTTCTCGACCGGGTACTCTTTCATGTATCCATAGCCGCCGAAGACTTGTACCGCGTCCACCGCAGCCTTTGTCGCCATGTCCGCCGCAAAAGCTTTGGCGTAAGCTGGCACGCGCGGGTTGAAAATCCCCTGGTCAACTTGCCAGGCAGCTTGCCAGGCCAACAATCGCGCCGCTTCGTAATTGATCGCCATATCGGCAATCTTGTGCCCAACCGCTTGATGCTGATATATCGGCAGGCCAAATGCTTCACGTTCTCCCGCATATCTGATGCATTCTTCCATGGCGCGACGCTGTAGGCCCACCGCGGCGGCCGCGACGCCGGGACGGCTGTAGTCGAATACCTGCATGGCGATATAAAAGCCCTGACCAACCTGCCCCACAATGTTGTCTTCCGGTACTTCGACATTGTCAAATACGATCTCGGCCGTATCCGAAGCGCGTTGACCCAGCTTGTCGAACTTCTTGCCGACGCTGACTCCGGGCGTCTCGCGGTCAACGATGAAACAAGTCATACCGCGATGCCCGGCTTCCAGATCGGTTTTTGCGAAAATGGTATAGAAGTGGGCATGACTGGCGTTTGTAATGAAGGTTTTGCTGCCGTTGATCAAGTAACTCGACCCGCGCTTGTCGGCGCGCGTCAGGATGCCAGCAACGTTGGACCCGGCATTGGCTTCGGTCACGCCGTAGGACAGGAAGTGACCCTGGTCGATCACCCTTTCACCCAGCCAATAGGCCTTCTGCTCCTCGTTGCCAGCAATCAAGATCGGCAGCGTGGCCAGCGAGTTGACACCAAGACTCGTACTGATACCGGTGCAGCCGTAGCCCAATTCTTCCGATACCAGCACCTCTTCAAAAGCCGACGCCCCCACCCCGCCAAACTCTTCGGGCACCAGCATGTTGACGATTCCCAGTTTTCGCGCCTGATGGAAAATCTCCTCGGGAAACTTGGCCTTTTCGTCATATTCGGCCGCCACGGGAATGATATTGTCGGCGACAAAATCGCGCGTCATTCGCACCAGCATCTCTTGCTCTTCGCTTAGTTTGAAATGTGGACCCGCCATCGCGTCCGTTCTTGTCGCCGTCATACCCGGTTTCTCCAGACTGTCATTTGCGGGTTCAATCTAACATCAATTTGATTGCTTAACCAGCCTCTTGCAAGAACATCAGAATCACCTCAGAAAATTGCGCCTGCTGGTCCTGGCGGCTGATTGTGGCCGGGTTGTCGCCGGATTGCGGACCGTACCAGCCGAAACCCGCGTGATTGCCTCCGGCAATCATCACTTTGATGGCATCGGGCGGCAAGAAAGGAAAGGAATCCTCTATCTGGCTTGGCTTTGACAATCCATCCAGTTCCGCATAGATTGTCGCGACAGGGAGCCCGCTGCGAGACAAGTCAAGGCCATCTTCCGGATACGCCGCGACCAAGACCAGCCCGTCGATCCGATCGGGATGCGAATTCGCATAGCGCGCCGCCATGACGCCGCCTAGCGAATGACCGCCGATCACCCAGCGCCTAACTTGGGGAAAGGCGGCAATGACATCATCTGCGGCATCGGGGGCAAGTATTGCCAGGTTAAAGGGCATCGGAACGAGAATCGCTCGGTGCCCCTTGTTCGCGAGCGCTCTTCCCAATGGCGCATAAGCTTCCGCCTGCACGCGTCCGCCGGGATAGAAGATGAAACCTGTCGCTGACATCCCTGATCTCGGCTCAAAAACAATCCAGCGCTCCCGCTTGACGACAACGCGCTCATCCGACGCCAGGGCTTTCTGCGCCTGCTTCATCAGTTGCCCTGATGGACTGTTCGCCCAGACTAAGAGACCGCCGGTAACAAGCAACAGCGATATCAGCAGAATCGCAAGGAGTCGTTTCGGTTTCGAGGCTGTCTTTCTAAGCATTGGAAAGCGCGTCTGACAAGGCATTGCCGGCCGCGATGCCAGACAGAAACGCGCCTTCGACGCGGCCACGCCCGCCAAAAGCGTCGCCAGCAAAAGCCAGGCGCGGCAATCCGCGCGCCATCAAGTATTCCTCTGGATACGTAGTCAGTGGGACGGAGTAGCGCCATTTCTTGAGTTGAGTGCTCGCGATCCTTGCGCTGCCTTTGAGATATGGCAGCACGGCAGCTTCCAACTCACGGATGATATCCGCTTCCGAAGCGTCCCAGTTTTGTCGGCTGAATTTGGCGTTAGCGTGGCTGGTGACAACTGTGGTGTCCGAAATTCCCTTGGCATGATTGTCGGCCACCCAATAGACTTCGCTCTGGAAGTTTTGAAGGGCGCCCGGCTCGGGCAATTCCACCTCGCCCGCGATCTCGTGGATGCCACAAAGGCAAGGGCCGAATCGAATGCGGTGAAGTTCATTGTAATCGCTCGCCCCCAGCGGAACCTCGCTTGACGAGAGCAACTCCAGGGTCTCTGGCATGGGCGGCGTCAAAAGCAGAGAGCGCCCATCATATCGCTCGCCATCGCTATCAACTAATGACCAACTGTTCTCCTGCATTCGAATCTGCGTAACCATTCGATTGAGGGCGATATCATGATCATGCGCCAGGTATTTCGCCAGCCTGTTCATGCCGCCGCGTACGACATAGCGCGGATGCCCATCGCCGAAGGTGCGCTTGACGCTGCCATCCGACCAACCTGTACCCCAGACATATACCAAGTCTTGTTGAAGCCACTGATCAACGAATCCCTGAAAGGTTTCCGAGCGCACGGTGAAGAACTGAACGCCATGGTCGGCCACGCCAGCATCGCCGACCCTCCGAGTAGCGAGCCGTCCGCCGACGCTGCGGCCCCGCTCGACAAGTTGAGCGGTATAGCCACGCTGGCTTAAGCTCTGCGCAGCCATCAGGCCCGATAATCCTGCCCCAACGATCAAGACGTCAACGGCCACGAATTGCGCCTTTCATTGTCCTCACGCCTAATTGCTTTATCATACCTGATTCGGCGGAATATAGCAGGTTCGCAAGACACAAAGCAGAGTAATCGCATCAGATTGCTCTTAGAGAAAATGCCGCGGCGCTTCACAAAAGGCCTGATTTGTGCTATTATAAATATGAGCGATGGCGCGGTTCGCGAAGGGACGGGCAGCGCCGTCAGCCATCACGGGAGCGAATCAGATTCGACGTTGGTGGTTGAAGCCGCACGGCAAGCCGTGGCGCCAAGACACGTTAAACTGGCAACGCACATAGGTGCAAAACCAAACTTTAACCCCCTTCCTGCCGTAGCCTAGGCTGCTGCAAGTAGGGAGTAGAGGCAACGCGTCCTCTACCGCTCCTGCATAATCGTTTCCCTTCGCGATATGCTGCGAGTGTCATAAAAAGTGAGGGTGCCCGTCGTTGACGCCGATAAGACGACGCCAAGACCCATCGGCTAGCGCAGTGTGAACCGAGCCCTTTGGGAATGCACAGCGCGAAGCTGCGCAAAGGGCTAAGCTTGTAGAAGTGCGAGATTCGAAACCAGCGGACCCGGGGGGCAGGTCCCCGGCGCTTCCACTTCTCCAACCGTCTCAGCCATTTGGGACGGTTTTGCTTTTCTTGGGTATAATCTGCGGCACTATGGAAAGGAAGAAACTTCGGTGGCTTGCGCTGGGTCCCACGTTGCCTCTCGCGATCGGTCTGCTTTTGTTCACAAGTTCAGCGCTGGTCGCATGCCGGACATCGGACCTGCCTTTGACCGCTACCGCTGAGTACGAAGCCGCCGCGACTCAATTGGATCGGTTGCGTACCACAGCAACAGTTGCCAGAGCGAGGCTCCAAATCACACTCGACTTTGCTGGCACGCGAGTGGCGCAAATCGAACAATCAGGCGCGTTCTTGCGTTCCAATTTGTCCGCATTAGGCACCGACGCCGATTTCATCGACGCGAACCTGCGTCGACTGCGGGACCAGCCGCAGATTGTCGCTGTCGAATCGCGCGAAGAGTCGGTTGCTGTCGGTAGCGCGAGCACAGCGATTGATCTGAATGAGGCCCTCTCGGCGGCGCATACGGCAACCCCTCCAGCCGGAGTTGCGGTGACCGCGGATTTGCACCCGCGTCTGGATGATCTTGTGTTGTCTTCCGGCGTCAACAGCGAGGACTGCCAAGTAGACATTAACCCGCTGTTCACGCCGGATTCTACCGAGATCTATGTCGTGGCAAGAGCGTACGACATCCCTTCTGGCGCAACGCTATCTTCAAGCTGGCGGCACCGAGATCTAGAGGTCGTGTCCCACAGTTTTCGAACGGAGCATCTGATAGATGACAATTGCATATGGTTCTTTATCGACCAGACCGATACAGCCTTCACGGCAGGCCGGTGGTCAGTTCAGATAAGCCTGGACGGCAGCGCGCTTTCTCCTCTGTTGCCATTTGAGATCGTCGAGTATTAGCTGCGAGGTAGAGAGCTGCGCGATTGTCTTCAAGCTACAAACTGTGATATGTTATTACTGGTTTTCCGGGCAACGTCCGGGAAAGACGTCCGTAATTGAGTTATATATCCTGGAGCAAGATACGGGACTGGCAATATGGCAATTGTGACACGTTGGGATAACAAGAAAAAGACAATCGTCCTTCTGGAATTCGAGTCGGAATGGTCCTGGGAGGAACTTGAGGAAGCGGTACAGCGGGCGGACTCGCTCATTGGCAGTGTCGGTCACTTTGTCGATCTCATCATAGATCTCGAAGGCACCACGATACCGAAGGATGTCTTTAGCGCGGCCAAGACATTGCTGGCCTCGGGAGAGGCGCGCCCGAACGAGGGCGCGCGCGTAGTGGTCGGCGCTAACGGGGCGATACGGACCATTTATCAGACCATCCACAAGACCTTCAACAATGCCGTTGAGGGTCGTGAAATACTCTTCGCGCCGAATCTTTCCGATGCGAGAGCGATAATCAGAGGTTTGTCTTTGGATCGTTAGACGCGCCCCAACAGCTTGCCGTCACTCGCATTCAATTTGCCATCTTTCTAATAGATCCTCTTGCCCATGCAAGGAACGGGCTTGTTGTTTTGTGTGAGCGCGGTAGGCCCTTTTGCCGGTTACGCGCCGAGCGGCTGTGACGAATCACCGGCAAGGAACTAAACTCACAGTCTTTTGCCCTTCGTTTAGGAAGACCGCAATGCTGCGCCAAGCTGCAAGCCGCTCGTTTATTGGTAACTGGCTGTCCTATCGGCAGTGGCCGAGCGGCCCAGGGATTCCAGCCCATACTAGCCATTTGATCGGTCTACCCAATCTTATTGACAGTAGCCTCGGCCGGCGTTTTTGCGATAGATTAAGAGAAGATAAGCTGACAGGGACGATTCGATGATGATGAAAGGCGGCGGATGGTTTCGCTACATGCACGGCTTCGAGGCAGCCGCGAGGCCGAACGTCTCCAGACGCATGCTCCTGCGCGTACTGGCTTATGCCCAGCCCTATCGACTGCACATAATCGGCATGCTCGGCACGATACTGCTCACGACATTTTTGGGCTTGCTGAATCCCCTCATCTTTCGTGAGATCATAGACACGGCGCTGGCCAAGAAAGACCTGGATCACCTGCATCTGCTGGCGCTGGGATTGGTCCTGATCCCGGTTCTCAGCGGGGGCATCCGAATCATCCAGCGCAAGTTAAATGTCTCGATCGGCGAAGGCGTGATCTACGACCTGCGTGTCGCCCTCTATCATCATTTGCAGCAGATGTCGCTGCGCTTCTTCACCAATACCAGGACAGGCGAATTGATGAGCCGACTAAACAATGATGTCGTCGGCGCCCAAAACGCCATCAGCAACACCATCGTGTCTATCGTCACTAACGTGATCACAGTTGTCGCAACCTTGGTCATGATGTTGGCTTTGGAATGGCGACTGACCATTCTAGGCGTGCTGGTGCTTCCTTTCTTCATCCTAATTGCAAGGAGATTGGGCAAAAGGCTGCAGGCGATCGCCCGCGAACAAATGGCTTACAACGCGCAAATGAACGCCATGATGAACGAAACGCTTAATATCAGCGGCGCCCTGCTGGTGAAGCTTTTCGGCCGCATTGACACTGAAGTTCAACACTTTGAACGACGCGCTGCCGATGTCCGCGATTCCGGCATTGAGCGCGCCGTGCTCGGCAGTCAGTTTTTCGTGATGATCGGACTAGTGAGCGTCGTCGGCACCGCAATCGTATACTGGGTGGGCGGCGTTCTGGTCATTCAGGACGCCTTTACTGTCGGTACCATAGTCGCATTTGGCACCTATCTCACGCAACTTTATACACCACTGCAAGCGCTGACCAACGCCCCGGTAGACTTCGCGCAGTCAATTGTCAGCTTTGAGCGGGTCTTCGAGATCATCGACTTGCCGCTTGAAATCGCGGAAAAGCCCAACGCGGTTCATCTGCATAACGTCAATGGCGAGCTGGAATTCGAGCGCGTGTCCTTCCGCTACACAGTGGACGAGGACAATCTGCTTTCCGATGTGGAACGTATCGGCAAGATGGACAGTATCGCCGCTACGCGATCCGGCGACCCTGCGAAACGCGGCAACGGCCAGAGCGGAACCTCAAGAGTCCACCAGGCGAGGGAGCTGGCCCTGGAAGACATCTCCTTCCGAATTTCGCCCGGACAATTGGTTGCATTGGTCGGGCCTAGCGGCGCGGGCAAGACTACGATGACCTACCTGATACCGCGCCTGTATGACCCTTCCAAAGGCAAAATATTGATCGACGGCCACGACCTGCGTGACTTGAGCCTGAATACCATGGCGCAGAACATCGGCATGGTCACGCAAGAGACCTATCTCTTTCACGACAGCATCCGCACCAATCTGCTTTATGCCAAGCCGGAGGCTACTCAAGCTGAAGTCGAAGCCGCGGCCGAAGTTGCCCATATCCATGATTTCATTATGGGATTAAGCGAGGGCTATGACGCGATCGTCGGCGAGCGCGGATATCGGCTCAGCGGGGGAGAAAAACAGCGCATTGCTATTGCCCGCGTGGTACTAAAAGACCCGCGCATTCTGGTTCTGGACGAAGCGACCAGCCATCTTGACAGCCAGTCGGAGGCCTTGATTCAAGACGCTTTGAGCCACATCATGGAGGGCCGTACCAGCATCGTCATTGCCCATCGGCTCAGCACCATACTCGCTGCCGATCAGATTCTGGTGCTGGATCGCGGCCGCATCGTCGAAGGCGGCACGCATAGCGAGCTTATCGCCCGGGACGGGCTCTATGCCCGGCTCTACGAAACGCAATTTAGCCAACAGCGTGAATTGGCATAGACGCCCGGCTTGCCACCGGTCTCTCGGTTGAATTCGTCTGTAGCAACCGAAAGATGTTCACGAGCGCAGTCCAATGAGAGCGACCATCACCGAAATTGATCCAAGTCAGCTGGAAAGCCAATGGGAGGCTTTGCGACATCATCTTCGGCAGACCGCCAGCCAGTTGGTCCTGCTGCCGGAGATGTGTTTTGCGCCCTGGTTTTGTACGACGCCCCGGCCCGATGGCGCCCGTTGGCGAAGCGTCGTAGATTTACACGACAAGTGGTTGCGGCGCTTGCCGGAGTTGGGCGCGGAAATAATCGTCGGCACATCGCCGCGCGTACTTGGAGAAAAGAAACTCAATGTGGCATATATCTGGACCCGGAGCGCCGGGCTGCGCTGGGATCATCAAAAGACCTATCTACCCAACGACGACGGATACTGGGAAGCCAACTGGTACGATCGCGCGCCCGCCGACTTTCAATGCATATCCATCGGCGGTACGCGCGCCGGAATCATGATCTGCACCGAGATCTGGTTCATGCAGCACGCGCGAGAATACAGCCGACAAGGGATTCACCTTTTGCTCAATCCGCGCAGCACGCCGATGGGCACGAACGAGAAGTGGCTGGCCGGAGGCCAGACCGCAGCCGTCGTGTCTGGCGCCTTTTGTCTCTCGTCCAACCACTCTGGTCACGCCGGTCATATTGAGTTGGGCGGCGCAGGATGGATTTGTGATCCTGACGGCGCAGTTCTGGCCGTGACAAGGGCGGATCAGCCCTTTGTCACGCTTGACCTTGACCTGCGCCTGGCTGAAGCGGCTAAATCGACCTATCCGCGCTATGTCGATGACAGTCCGCTCTAGGGCTCGCGGAAGTTCAAATGAAGCGATAGTTGTCTGAAACAGCCAGGATTGACCACCGCGATTCAATGGACAGGGCAAGCCCGGCTCTGCTAACATAGCGACGCATGTCACCTGACGAGGGTACAATGTCCGAGCTTCATCTGATTGTTGGGCTTGGCAATCCAGGCGCCAAATACGACAACACGCGCCACAACATAGGCTGGTGGGTGATCGACGAGTTGATCCGCCGATATGACCTTGGCAAAGGCAGGAGCGAAAAGCGCGCGCGAACCTGGAGCGCCAAAATCCGCGGCAAAGGCGTAAAACTGGTCAAGCCTCTGACCTTTATGAACCGCAGTGGCGAGGCGGTTCGATCGCTGCTGGAATATTACAAGATTCCCATCGGAAGTCTCATGATCGTTCACGATGATCTCGATACGCCTTTTGGCGTACTGAGATTACGACAAGCGGGGGGGCACGGCGGGCAAAACGGCCTGCGCAGTATTGTGGGGCATTTAGGGAGCAAGGACTTCGCTCGCTTGCGCTTCGGCATCGGCAGGCCGCCCGGTAAAATGGATCCGGTGGACTACGTACTGCAGACGCTAAAGGGCGACGATCTCATTCTCGCGCGGGAGTTGACGGTTCGGGCGGCAGATGCAATTGAAACCTGGCTGCAAGATGGCATTGATAAGGCTATGTCGGCCCATAATGGCGTCGGCGCCAAACCGCGCGCGCGAGCGGTCGATCTGGAGGCGCAACTCGATATTGCGCGGCGCGCCCAGGAACTCTCGCCTCAAGATCCCAAGCCCTTGTCCAAACTCATCTCGCTGCAAAAGAAACTCGGAATGCTCGACGAAGCCGTGGACAATCATCTCCTCTTGGCGAGGCTGCTCGAAGCCGAAGGGTCGGAACGGCTTGCCATCGCCGAAAAAGTTAAGGCAGCAACCATCAAGCCCGGTTTGATCGACTTGCAGCGCGAAATCGCGGACTGGTATCTCCATCACGACAACAAGAAGAAAGCCGTCAGCCGCATGTTGATCATAGCTGACTATTACCGGCGGGAGAATGATTTCGCGGCAGCGCGGGCAGCGGTAGCAGACGCCTTGGCGATCAATCCGCAACATCCCAAGGCGCTGGAAACGCAGAAAGCCCTCGCTGATACTGCGGCCGCGAACCGATGAAGAATATAACGACTGTCTGGGCGAGAACCAGTGTCATCAGCAGAAAATCAAGGAGGCGCTATGCGGATAGCTGAAGCGGAAAGCGTCGGCATGTCATCAGGCCGACTCGCGAATATCAATCATAAACTGAGCGCGTACGTTGAAGAGGGCCATGTCGCCGGGTTTGTCACGCTTGTCGCCCGACACGGGGAAATTTTCCATCTCGAGGCCATCGGTCATCGCGATGCCGAAGAATCGCTGCCGATGAAGCCTGATACCATATTTCGAATCTACAGCATGACCAAACCCATCACGTCGGTGGCTTTGATGATGCTTTACGAACGTGGCAAGTTTCAGCTAATTGATCCGGTCAGCAAATATATCCCGGCTTTCGCCAAGACGCGAGTTTTGAGCGGCTACGGCTTCCTGGGCAAGGAACTGGTCGAGCAAGATCCACCCATGACCATTCACCACTTGCTGACGCACACGGCTGGTTTGAGTTACGGCTTCTTCTACGACACGCCGATCGACGATATGTACCGTGATTCGATCTTCCGCAGCGAGACAGCTAGTTTGGAAGAGAAAATCCTCGGCATGGCGGATCTTCCACTACGACACCAACCCGGCGCAGCCTGGAATTACAGCATCGCCACGGACGTCTGCGGTTATCTGGTGCAGGTGTTGGCGGATATGCCCTTTGAAGATTTCTTGCAGCAAGAGATTTTCGATCCCCTCGGCATGGTCGATACGGGATTTCATATTCCAGCGGACAAGCTTGATCGCTTTGCCAAACTGTATCAACATCGGCCCTCCGATGGCAGCTTCCGCGAATATGAAGGCGGGCCGAACATACCCGCGCACGATTACACCAAGCCAGCGAACTCGCCTTCGGGTGGGGGCGGCCTTGTCTCGACCATCGGCGACTACTGGCAGTTTGCCAGGATCTTGCTCAATCGCGGGGAATCAAAGGATGTAAGGATACTGGGACGGAAGACCCTGGAGTTCATGACGCTGAACCATTTGCCGCAGGAACTCCTGCCCATCGCTATCGGCTTGAATACGATCGGCGGTAGGGGGTTCGGCCTCGGCTTTGACGTGGTCCTCGACCCGGCGCAAACGGGCATCCTTAACTCGACGGGCGCCTATGGCTGGAGCGGCGCCGCCGCCACAAATTTCTGGGTCGATCCGCAGGAGCGGATCGTGGGCATCATCATGACTCAGCTGATGGATAACCTGCTGCTCTTCCAGGCGGACTTCAGGGCGCTTGTGTACCAAGCGCTGGTGGATTGATCGGCCAGCCGATTCAAGTCGGTTCGGCCAAATCACGGGGAACGAAATCTAGCCCGTCGGGCAAGTCTCTGATATACTGCGCCGTCCCACTCTGGCGACAAGTAAAATCAAGGTCACGCATGTCGATTTATCTCGCTGGTCTGCTGGATATTCTGCGGGAAAGCCTGCCCTATCAATCGCTTTTGCGAGACGTTGCGAACGCTCCCGCAAGTTCGCCGCTCAACGTGGTACGTTCGGCGCGTCCCTTTGTTTTGGCGGCATTGGCTGCGGACTGGGACGGTCCGCTGGTCTATCTGACGCCGGAAGTACGCCGCGCTTATAACGTTAGCGAGCAGTTGCCGGTATGGATTGACACGCCGGAGCGCCTGTATCGATTTGCAGAACCCTCCGCTCTCTTTTACGACCGCGCGCCCTGGGATGCCCCGGTAATCCGCAACCGGGTCGAGACCTTGAGCGCCCTGCAACGCGCGCGCTCCGCCCAGCATCCGATCATCATAGCGTCGGCTCGCGCCTTGATGCAAGTTACCATGCCCCCCGACGTATTCATCAAAGAGACCCAGGAGCTAGCGGTTGGCGGCAGGCACAACCTCGATACCTTGATTCGATCTTGGACCGGCATGGGCTACGAGCCCGCTACGATTGTCATCGAACAGGGTACTTTCAGTCGGCGGGGAGGCATCCTGGATATCTTTCCTTTGGCGGAAGAGTATCCCCTGCGGATAGAGTTTTTCGACGATGAAATCGAAAGCTTGCGTCTATTCGACCCCAACGATCAGCGCAGCATCAGGCGGCTGCGCTCAACAGCTATCGTGCCTGCCAGAGAGGCATTGCCACGCTTGATGACGTCAGTTGGCGAAATCCTGGCTCAATCGGCCCAGTCTATATCAAATGACGATGCAGAACACGCCAGCGTTCATTCCGATATCGATTCGATGAAAGAAGGGATGACCTTTCCACTGCTTGAATACTACTTGCCCTATGCCTATGAGCAGCCGGCGTGTTTGCTGGACTATCTTCCCGAAAACAGTCTGATTCTCATAGAAGACGTGGCTGCAATGGAAGCAGCCGTCGACGAGCTTATGTCTCGCGCGGAAGCAAACCGCGCCGACGCCCTCAATTCGTATCAGATCGCCGCGAATCATCCCAAACCGTATCTGCCCTGGGACAGCATACAGCGGCAGATTTCGTCTCGGCCCAGCATTGATCTGTCCAACTTTCAAGTTGATGGGGAAGCGCGCCTGTTTCAACCTGGCCAAAGATTTGGCGGCCAGTTGCGAAGCATGTTGAACCAAGCGCGACAATACCGCAACCGCGGCGACCGAGTTGTGATCGTCACCGAGCAGGTTGAACGCCTGGAAAACCTCTGGTACGAGCAGGATGCATCCGCATTCATACCGAAATCGCAGTCGATCGTCGACCCTCCCGAAGCGGGCGCATTGCATTTTGTTCGCGGCTCTATGGCGGAAGGCTGGTCGCTGCATAGCGACGATGGCACGCTTCACTGTGTGACGGACGCCGAAATCTTCGGCTGGACGCGGCCCGAGCCAAGGCGCCGGCGCGAGACAACCGCTCGACGAAGCAGCAAGACGCCGGAAACCGCCTACATGGACTGGTCGGAAGGTACACATGTCGTTCATGTCGATTACGGTATCGGCAAGTTCATGGGTATGCGACATCGCACGGTCAATACTACAGAGCGTGAGTTCCTGCTCGTCGAATATCACGGCACAGATACCTTGTATGTGCCGATCCACCAAGCAGATCGCCTTTCTCGTTATGTGGGCGCGGACGAGACCCCACCCAAGCTCAACAAGCTTGGCAAGCCCGAGCAATGGCTGAAAGTGAGAGAAAAGGCGCGCCGCAATGCCCAGGAAGAAGCGAAAGATTTGCTGGCAATCTATCGCGAGCGCGCCCGCGCCCAAGGGTATGCCTTCAGCGCTGACAGCGCCTGGCAACATGAGATGGAAGCCAACTTTGCCTTTGTCGAGACCGAAGATCAAGTGCGCGTCATTCAAGAAGTCAAGTCGGATATGCAGAGCGGCACTCCCATGGATCGCCTGATCTGTGGCGACGTCGGTTTCGGCAAAACCGAAGTCGCCTTGCGCGCCGCGTTCAAGGCTGTACAAGACGGCATGCAAGTGGCCATACTCGTTCCAACCACAGTACTTGCGCAGCAGCACTATGACAACGTCAAATCACGCTTGGCCGCCTTCCCGATCAAGGTCGAGATGCTGTCGCGATTTCGAAGCAAGGCTCAACAAAATGTCATCGTGAATCAAATCGCCAGCGGAGAAGTGGACATCGTCATTGGGACCCACCGTCTGCTTTCCGCGGATATCGAATTCAAGGAACTTGGTCTGATGATCATCGACGAAGAGCAGCGATTTGGCGTCAAGCATAAAGAGCATTTCAAAAAGCTGCGCGCCCAGATCGACATTTTGACGCTCACCGCGACACCGATACCACGTACGCTCTATCTTAGCTTGAGCGGCATTCGCGACATCAGTATGATTCAAACCGCGCCCGAAGAACGTCTGCCGGTTATCACGCAAGTAGGATCATGGGACACCAAGTTGACGCGCCTGGCCATCATGCGCGAATTAGAACGCGGCGGCCAGGTCTTTGTCGTGCATAATCGCGTCAATTCCATTCACATCATTCGCAACAGAATCGAGCGCATAGTGCCGGAAGCGACCCTCGCCGTCGCACATGGACAGATGCCCCCGCGAGCATTGGAAAACGTGATGGCGGCGTTCTCGCGCGGGGAATACGATATTTTGATTTCGACCTCGATCATCGAGAACGGCATCGACATGCCCCGGGTCAATACCTTAATCGTCGATCGCGCCGATCACTTTGGCATGGCACAGCTATATCAATTGCGCGGCCGTGTCGGGCGCTCGGCGCAACAAGCTTATGCCTACTTCTTTCACGCGCCGGGTTCGCTCACACAAGAAGCCCGCGAGCGGCTGGAAACACTCTCCGAAAACACCAAACTTGGCGCGGGCTTTCAGGTCGCCATAAGAGACCTAGAGCTACGCGGCAGCGGCGACATTCTCAGTACGCGGCAATCGGGCAACATAGAAAGCGTCGGACTACATCTTTACACTGATATGCTTAAACAGGCGGTGCAAGACCAGAAGCGCGCTCCGGATGACGGCGGCGTGGAATCGGGTTCCGCTTCTTCCCGCGAACGTATAGTGATCGACTTGCCCTTGCCCGCGTACATCCCAACCGATTGGATACCCGAGATGGCGCTGCGCTTGCAACTCTATCGTCGCATCGGCAACATCCAAAGCGTAGAGGATGTAGAGGCGATGAGGAATGAATTGATAGATCGCTTCGGTCAGTTGCCGGTTGCGGTCGAGGGTCTGATGTATCAGATCGAAGTCAAGGCGCTGGCGCAAACGATTCACGCGACGCATGTCAGCATGCCGCGCGGCGATGTCCAAATCAGACTTCCCTATCTAGCCAAGATCAACCGGGGCCTATTGTCTTTCGCGCTTGGCTCCGAAGTCGATGTTACCCGCACGGATGTGCGGTTCCCCGCCGAACAGGGTATCTGGCAAAGCCGTTTACTTGACTTGCTGCGAGATCTGCAGGACAAGCTCGACCTGTTGGCAATGGCGAGACCAAATGGCAGCCCCATCTCAAGAGTGCTAGACTAATGGCATATCCAGCCTAGAATCAACAGGTGCCGCTTTCATGACGAATGAAAGAGTTGCGGCAGCCGCAAGCACCCTGGCAATTGCGCTCCTGATGCTGCTGATCACAGTCCTGCACACACAGGTTTACGCGGGACGCAACTATCGTGAAGACGAGATAAACTCGATTCATGCGGCATTGATCAAATCGCCGCCGGAAATCGTGCGCTGGATGGCGGGCGATGTGCATCCGCCCGGCTGGCGCCTCTTCGCCGACTTTTGGGTGGATAGTTTCGGGGTAGCCGAAGCGATCACTCGCTGGTCGTCGCAATTGCTCAACCTGCTAACCTATGCTCTGGTTTTCCTGCTGGGAAGACAGCTAATCGATCGCAGAGCCGCGCTTTATGCGGTGGCGCTGCTGGGTGTCTATGGCTTCGCAGCCAACGGCATGTACGAGTTTCGCCCCTATGCCATGCTGGTCGCCCTGACCACCGCTTTGCACCTGGCATTCTATCGCTGGCTCGTCAAACCAGGCTCGACATTGATGATCCTGTACGTGGTTCTTGGTATGGCGGCGATCTATACACATTTTTTCGCATTCTACATATTCGCGGCACATGCGGTGTTTCTTATAGTTTTTCACCGCGCGCGGCGCCGGGTATATCTGAATTCCTTGTTGATGTGGGTATTCATAGCCCTGTCTTTTTCCGCTTGGATCATTCCTTTGCTCGGCGTCATGCTGGGTCCCTTTTCCGGCGGGTACTATGTTGATCTCCCGGATGAGCTTTACCAGCACCTGCACTTCCGCCCCGAGATCGTCTTCGGTTTTCTGCTCTTGCTTAGCTTGTTCGCGCCGCGGCTGCTGCGGCAGCGCGGTTTAACCAGCGACGCCTTCACCCCATTGCGTTGGCGGGCACATTGGAATCTGTTTTTTCCATTAGTGTTGCTGCTCGCTACGCTTCTCACGGCTGGCTTGGCGAATACGATTTACGGCAGCCTGAATGCGCGAGGCTTGCAATCTGTTGTCATGCTGATTGCGCTTTTGATGGCTTTGGGCTTGCGTACCTTGCCCGTCCAAGCGGGCGGCATCATGCTGCTATTGCTCTACGTGATGGCGCCTCAGAACATATTCATCCAACCCAGCAACGCACCCTATCGCGAAATCGTCGCCACCATGGCTCAGCGTTACGAGAACGACAGCATACTACTCACCGAGTTCGACTGGGCTTGGCGCTGGCTAAGTCCCGCTGCCTATTTTCTGATGGACTTTACGCCGGATCAAATGTCCAAGGAGCGCATGTTCCATGTGATCGGATCCAATGACAGCGCGCATCCGCCCACATATCCCGATCGCCTGGCCAATACCTACACAAGTTTCGATCCCGTAAACTTCGATCCCAAGCGCAGTCACAGTCAGTTATGGCTCCTGCGGCAAGGCGACGGCAACCGTTGGGGCAAAAACATTCAGGACTGGCTCAATCGAAACTATGCCTTTGTTCGAACGACGCGCTGGGACGAGCCATATCACACGTCCTATGAATTGAGCGAATACATGCGCGCCCCGCAAAGTGAGGAACCCCTGCTCATCGCCGGCGATAGCATGCAGCTCTTCGATTGGTCGCTGCTGGATTCTGTTGATGTCCAGCCTTGCCAAGACGTCAGGGTAGAAAGCTGGTGGCAACTCGAAGCCGAAGACAGCACGCCGTACACACTCAATATCATCCTCGCTGACAGCGATGGAGATGGCCAGCTGGCGAGAACGCCCTCCGTACCTGCCAATGTATTCACCAGCGACTGGGTAGCGAACAAGTATTATCGCGATCACTCGCTGCTGCAGGTTCCCTGCAATATCGAGACAGGCAGCTATCCGCTTTTGCTCGGCTTTGTGGAGACAATCACCGGAAACGAACTCACCTTGAACTATGTTAGCGGCGACGTGATCGGCACGCTTTATTATCTGACAACTTTGAATGTTGAATCCGACGCCTAGTACGTGTGCCCGCTAGGTTCTGGCTATGTCGGCAAAGTCCGCCTTCGTCACATCCCGCAAGACCGCGAGCTCAATCGGGAATATCGCGTTTGCCGCTCCACCCGCCGCATAAACGATGTCATATCGGCGAAGATTATCATCAATTATCACGCGTATGTCAGGCCTTCGATGACCTAGCGGCGGGACGCCGCCTGGCGAATAACCCAGGATTGACAGGCATTGCTCCGGGTTCATCATGCGAACTTTCTTGCGCCCTACGTGAAATAGAGACGCCAACTTTCGATCATCGACGGACTGATCGCCACTTGCCAAAACAAGAATCGGCTTTGATTTCTCAATCAAGAAACCAAGGCTCTTGACGATCTGCCCCAATTCGCAGCGAACGTTGTCCGCTGCCTGCTGTGACGTTGCGGTTGAACTGTCGAATTCGATGATTTCGATTTCAAGCTCCAGTCGCTCAAGAGCAAGTTGTACATCCTTAGTGCCCATTGCTTGCATGAAGGCTCCGATTCGGATAGACTATCGAGCGCAATTGTAATTCAGCCATAATGAATCGGGCAACGATAGCTTGAGGGAGAGCGCACATGCGGGTGGATGTGAAAGGCTTCCAGGAACATGGGCACGTCATCGCTTCGGGGCTGTTTACTGGCGGTGAAGTCGCTGCATTTCGTGAGCACTATATGGGGATGCGCCGCGCTGGGAGCTATGAAGGCGATTTCAGCGGGGTGGACAGCAAGGCGTCAGATCCGCTCAAGGCTTTTCCGCGCCTGATTCACATGCACCGCTGGGACCAAATAAGCCTTGACTGGATGCTGGAACCGCGGTTGGAAGCCGTCTTTGTACAGTTGCTGGGCAAAGCGCCTTTAGCCGTACAGACGATGCTGTACTTCAAGCCTCCCGGCGCGCGTGGCCAAGCCTTGCACCAAGATCAGTATTATTTGCGCGTCCGGCCGGGCACCTGCATTGCCGCCTGGATGGCGCTGGATGACTGCGACGAGGAAAATGGCTGCTTACAGGTCGTCCCGGGCAGTCATAGCCTGCCTGTCTTGTGTCCAGAGGACGCCGATACCACGCAGAGCTTCACGGATGTGACCGTTCCGCTGTCCGCTAACATGCAACCCGAGCCCGTGATCATGAAAGCGGGAGACGTTTTTTTCTTCAACGGTCAATTGATCCACGGCAGCTTCCCTAATAGTTCCCCGTCAAGATTCCGCCGTGCCCTGATCGGCCATTATATCGATGCCGATGCCGATCAAGTGGCGAAGTATTATCATCCTGTGCTGCGCTTTGATGGCAGTACAGTCGACTTGGAAGTCAGCCAGGGCGGCGGTCAATGCGGTGTATGGGTGGAGGAAGACGGAACTGAAGTCCTAGAAATGCTGGAACGTCTATAGTCGGACTTCGCTAATCGGCGAAAATCCGCCCGCCACGATTGACGAAGGATGCGCTCGGTTCGGCAAGATCCGCCTTCGGGTGCTCTTCCGGAATCATGCTGATCAACACACGGCGCTCTCCAAAATCAAAATAGTAGACGCATAAGCCCTGATCAGGCTGCAATTTGACTTTGCTGGCGATACGCTTGTCGAAGCGGACCGACTCGCCCGACCTGCTGGCAAGGGTTGTCTTCTTCCAAAACCGCCAGCGCGGATGGATCTCTTCGGGATAGAGGACGCGAAAGCAAAGGTTGACCCGCGAAAAACGAATCGCGCGCATCGCGATAGTCGCCAAGAAACCCAGGATTAGCGCGACTACCAAGAGACGGCCTGCCATGCCATAACGTCCCAGCAGCAGGGCCAGCGGCACAGACAGTAGCAGAAGCGACGTCAGCGGTTCGGTGATCAACTCCAGCCATTGCCGAGACGACAGCCGACCTTCACGATTGCGTTTGAAGTCGTTCAGCAAGTCCTTGGAAAGTCGTTCCGGTGTAGCGGCCATGGACATACTCTAACACCTATCCCGCCTCGTGAGCAATATTGATATTAACTTTGTCGCTGGCTCCCAATTGCAATATGACAACGCTTCCGACTATCAGCGCTGCGCCCAACCATTGCAGGGCTACGATCACTTCACCAAGCAAGATCATGGCCACGATCATCGCCAGGACTGGTTCGATGGTGCTGACCAGAGAAGCGCGCGCTGGTCCAATTCGCTGGATCGCGATGTTGGTAGCGAATACCGGCAGCACCGTGCCCAATGTCGCAATGCAAGAGAGGCCGACAAGCGTTGCCGGGTTCTGCGGAAGCTGCAGACCCCGCACCGGCAAAGAGAGCAGCAAGATCAGAAGCGTGGCGCCCATCATATGGGCACTGGCCCGGGAAATGTCCTCGACCCCCGCCAGGACACGCCGCGCCATCAAATAATATGCGGCGACAATTGCCGCGTTAATCAGCGCCAGAATCGCGCCTACCGGATCGACGGCATCGGGCACGATGAAGTCCGGCACCGTGAGTCCGACTCCGACAAGAGCCAGCGCCAGTGCTAACCAGGCGCGTGGAGAGATCGCTTCGCCAAGAAATGCCGACAGGAGTACGATCATTGCCGGATATGTGAAGAACAAGACAACATAGGTGCTGCCAGGCAAGCGTTGCAGCGCGAAAAATGCGCACAGGACAGCCGCTGCAAACAGCAGTCCTATGAATGCTGAGCCGATTGGCGATATGCCTTTGCCTCGCGATGGACCCTGCGAGCGGCTTCTTAGTCCGACCAGTATCCACATGAGCGGCGCCGCCAGGATGAAGCGCCAAACAGCCAGGTCGAGCGGTTCAAAGTTCGAATGGTTGTAAACCGTTTTGACGATCGTCGGGATAAAGGCGAAACCAATGGCCGCAGCCAGAATCCACAGAAATCCCTCACGCTCTCGCGTCGACATCGCCCCTCAATTCGTCAGCAAACCTGCAAACAAAAAAGGCGGGCGCAAGCCTCGCCTCGTCGTTCGATGATTCCGATATGTACCGCGCTTTGGCAACTCAAGTGATGCTCACCGAACTCACAAGGTTCGTGGCAAGCGGGTAAAAGACGCCGAAGACCATCGTGCCTGCCAGGGCAATGTTGATCGCCCATCTTACGGCTGATGTTTCCAATGCTGGCTGCAAATCGCCTGAACTGTCGCGCAAGTACATGTTGACCACCACGCGCATGTAATAGAAGGCGCTGACGACGCTGGTGAGCACGCCGATAATAGCCAAACCAAACAGACCCGCTTGCACGGCCGCGGCGAACACCATGAACTTGCCCACAAAACCAGCAGTCAGCGGAATGCCGGTTAAGCTCAGCATGAAGATCGTCATCGCCATTGCCATCAAGGGACGTGATCGCGCCAAGCCGGTAATGTCCTCGATATTGCCGCCGCTGCCATCTTCTCTTTCAATCGACATGACGACGGCGAAGGCGCCCAGATTGGTGAACATATACGCCAGCATGTAGACCAAAGCGCTCTGAGTCGCCGCGTCAGCCACACCGGCCGTTCCTGTGGCAGCTACAGCCACAAGAATGTAACCGGCGTGCGCGATCGACGAATAGGCCAGCATGCGCTTCAGGTTTTTTTGCGAAATCGCGACAAAATTGCCGAGAATAAGGGTCAAAACAGCCACAAGGGACACAGTCGCTTGCCAGGCAACCGGCTCTCCATCCGCGATTACCAGCGCGGCCAGACCGGAGACCAGAAGCCGCAGCATCGCGGCGAAACCGCCAATCTTGGCAGTCACGCTCATAAAGGCAGTAACCGGCGTGGGCGCGCCTTCGTAAACATCGGGCGTCCACATATGGAAGGGTACCACCGCTACCTTAAATCCCAAGCCTACAAAGAGCAGCGCCGCGCCGATAATCAAATAAAAGGCCGCCGACGAAACGGTGCCGGCGATACCGCCAGCCAGCGAAAAGATCTCCGGGATGTTGGTGGTGCCTGTCGCGCCATAAACCAGCGCCGATCCGAAGACCAGAAATGCGCTGGAAAACGCGCCCAGAATGAAGTATTTCATGCCGCTTTCTTCGGATTTGAGCGCCAGGTCGCTGCCGTCGTTCTTGATCGAGCGAAATGCTGCCAAGATATACAGCGGAATGCTAAGCAATTCCAAGGCCACAAATATGATAATCAGGTCGTTGGCGCCGACCATAAACATGGCGCCAGCCGAAGACAAAAGCGCCAGGACATAGTATTCGCCCCGGTGAATATCGGCGCGATTGAGATAGTCCCAACTCATCAATATCGCGATCAAAGTGGCGACCAGGATCACGACATTTAGAAAACCGGTGAAGGCATCGGCAACGAACATGCCGTACAGCGCGATCTGTTCGCTTTCAGCCGGGGAATAAACGAACAAATTCACCAGGAAGCTGATGCCCAGCCCGATACAAGCCAGGATAGGCGTCCAGCGTTGACGTTCCTCCGGCAAAAAGAGATCAACCAAGACCAGGATGAGCGTCCATAGCACCAGCAATGTGCCGGGCAATGTCGAAGCCAGGTTGGATTGAGCGAGAAAATCCGCGATAGTGGGCGTCTCAAACATGGTGTCTCCTAGGGGACGAACAGCGCCACGATGCTATCCACCGACATATCCAGCATATTGAAAAAGACAATCGGTTGGATGCCGATCCAGAAGATCATGATCAGGATCGGAATGAAAGCCGCGATCTCGTTCCACTGCAATTTGTAGCGCGCCTCGTCGGAAAGCGGATTTTCGTGCTCGCCCATGAAAACGTGCTGGAACATCTTCAAAAGGTAAACCGCTGCCATGATAACGCCCAGGGTCGCGAACAGCGTGAAGGCGAAGCCCAGGTATTCGCTGCCCAGCGAACCCATCAAGATCGTGAATTCACCGATGAAGCCGTTCAAACCGGGCAAGCCCATGCTGCTCAAGGAAATCACCAAACTGATCGCGCCGAAGGCGGGCATCACCTTCCAGATACCGCCGTAATCCGCCATTTCCTTGGTGTGCCAGCGCTCATAGAGCATCCCCACGATCAAGAAGAGACCGCCGGTGCTGATACCATGATTGACCATTTGCAAGGTCGCGCCTTGCAAACCCTGCGAGTTCAATGCGAAAATGCCCAGTACGACGAAACCCAGGTGGCTGACCGAGGAATATGCCACCAGCTTCTTGACGTTGTCCTGCGCATAGCTGACCCAAGCGCCGTAAATGATCCCCACAACGCCGAGGAAAGCGATCGTCGGCGCCCAAGCCACCGCCGCTTCCGGAAACATCGTCAGATTAAAGCGCACGATGCCATATGTGCCCATTTTCAGCAAGACACCCGCCAGTATGACTGAGCCGGCTGTCGGCGCCTGCACATGCGCGTCGGGAAGCCAACTGTGGAAGGGAAAGATCGGCACTTTGATAGCGAAGGCCACTAGAAATCCCAAAAACAGGAAGCTTTCTACAGAACTGAGCAAGAATCCGGCGTTTTCCTCCTCGTCGGCGACCGGGTCCCAATAGCTGCCCTCGCCTTCGTACGTATGCACCATCTCGATGACGCCGACATCGCCCGCGGCGCTGTAGGTGCTGAAGGTGCCGGATTTGTTGCCAACGTAGAGGATGGCGATCAACATCAAGATCGAACCAGCCATCGTGTAGAGGAAAAACTTGACCGCGGCGTATATCCGCTCTTCCGCGCCCCAGATACCGATCAGGAAGTACATCGGCACCAGGGTGACCTCCCAGAACACATAGAAAATGATCAAGTCATGTATCACGAAGACACCGATCATTGACCATTCCAGAAGCATCATAAAGATGTAATAGAGCTTTTCACGTCCCCGTTCTTCAAAGATCTGACTGCCAAAGGATCCCAAGATAGCGATCGGCATGATGAAAGTTGTCAATAACACCAGAAGCAGACTGATGCCGTCAACGCCTACGAAGTAGCTGATATTGATCACCGACTCGCCCAACGATACCTCGGCCCAGGTATTGCGCTGCACCATCTGAAGCTCGGCCACGCTCGGATCAAAGTTGACCCACATCAAGACCGACGCGACAAAGGCGACAATGCTCGTGCCGAAGGCTACCCATTTGATGTTATCCCTCTGCGTCTCGCCATTCATGAACAGCAATACAGCGAGCCCGATCATCGGGATAAACAAGGTAATTGTCGTAAGCGAAAGTCCAGTCAAGTCCATAGGAAGACGTTCTCCTTAAGAGCCACTTTGGAGCATGGTCTGTATAAAAGGCAAGAGCATCAGCAGAATAACAGCCACAACGCCGATGAAGATCACCACCGCATACAGGCGAACGTAGCCCGTTTGCATGCCGCGCATCCAATTGGCCAGGCGTTGTACCAGCCAGGCGACGCCATTCACCGTGCCGTCAATGATGCCTAGGTCGAAGGGCTGACCCAACAGTTTTGCGATGCTGTCAAAACCGCGTTTGATAATGCTGTCGTGGAAGTAGTTGTGCAGGAAGTCCCAATCGACGCGATCAGCCAAGAAACTCGCCAGCCGGTTAAAGGGCTGCTCGATCACGTTGCCGTATATCTCGTCCCAATACAGCCGCGCATTCGCCAGGCGGAAGGCCACGCGCGACGAAGCATGACTTTCCAACTGATCGCAATTGCCAGGCGCCAATCCCTTGCCTTTGTAGACATTGTGCGCCACCACGATTGAGGCGATCCCAAGCGCCAGCGCAATGCCGGCTATCAACAGATTGAAGTCGAGCGAGTGCCCCCGCGACACGCTGAGCAAGCTGTGTTCAAGGAAATATTTGAATTCGTAGGTTTCATAGATGTTGGAGAAGATCGGCGTCGCCTTGGGCACGTTGATCAAACCAATTATGCAAGTGAAGATCGCCAAAACAACCAGCGGCAACAACATCGCGCCGTTGCTCTCCGGGGCCTGTCGAGCCCCCTCGCTGCGCGCTTCATCAAAGAAGACCAGCACGATTTGACGCCACATGTAAAAGGCCGTGAAGGCTGCCGCGACCAAGAGAATGCCAAAGGCGATGAATCCGCTCAAGGCGTTGAGTTGGAATCCCTCGTACCAGGCGTCCGCCAGGATCTCGTCCTTGGACCAGAATCCGGCAAAGGGGAAGATGCCCGCCAGCGCCAGGGTGCCGATCAAATAAGTGATATAGGTGATCGGCATGCGTTTGCGCAAGCCGCCCATGTTGCGCATATCCTGCGCATCAAAATCTTGGTCGTTGCCATCATCATGGTCATCGTCATGGCCATGACCGTGCGCATGATGGTGGCCGTGTTCGACGCCATGAATGACAGAGCCGCTGCCAAGGAAGAGCAACGCTTTGAACACGGCATGTGTCACCAGATGGAACATGGCGGCGACGTATGCGCCGATACCAACTGCGGCAACCATAAAGCCAAGTTGTGAAATCGTCGAATAGGCCAGGACACGTTTGATGTCCCACTGGCCGAGGGCGATATAGCCCGCCATCAACGCGGTACCCGATCCAACAAGCGTGATAATCAAGCCGATGACGTAGCCGCCGTGGTTGAGTTCCCATAAGATGACGTTGGCGCGGACCATCATGTATACCCCGGCTGTGACCATTGTCGCCGCGTGAATCAGCGCGCTGACGGGCGTCGGTCCGGCCATGGCGTCCGGCAGCCAGACAAAGAGCGGAATCTGCGCCGATTTGCCAGCGACGCCCAATAACATGAACAAGGCAATCAGGAAAATGACATCGTCGAAGGCCATCTGAAATCCGCCGAAATCAACGACCTCGCCCGCCCCGAAACGTTCGCCGGTTTGCCCGAAGACACCCAGGTAATCCGCATCAAAATGATGATTATCGCAATAGATCGCGCGAATGTCGCTTGCGAGCGGATTGGCGCCGCCGTATTTCGATTCGGCGCCATGGCTGTCATCATGGGCGGCTGGATCGGCTGGCACACAGACATAGGAACCGCCGTGCCCGTCATCCTGCTCTTTGTCCCCACCGGCGTTCTTTGCATCGTCGCGACTGTGATCGGCCAGGCCATTGTGTTCGCGCCATCCCACCAAATATTTGGCTTCCGTATTTGGTAGCTCGCCTGCCTTGTAGAAATCCAGAGTGCCGAAGGTCCAGAATATCAGAAACATCGCCATCAAAAGCCCGAAGTCACCGATACGGTTGACGATGAAGGCTTTGCGCGCGGCATTGCTGTTCTTCCAACCTTCCGGCATTTTCTTGTCCCACCAGAAACCGATGAGCAAGAATGAGCACAAGCCGACGCCCTCCCAGCCGACGAAGAGCATCAGGAAGTTATTCGCCGTGACCAAGGTCAGCATGAAGGCCAGGAACATATTGAGATAGGCGAAGAAGCGCGGATAAAGCTTGTCGCCGTGCATATAGCCACGGGCATAGAGGTGAATCAGGGAACCGACTCCTGTCACCACAAGCATCATAGTGACGCTCAGTGAATCGACGCGCAACTGCCAGGGAATCTCTAGTCCGATAGACTCAATCCGCAGCCAGCCATCGACAAGCGGCGGATTCACAACCGCGGCGGATCCATCGGTGCCGGTGATGTATGTCAGGAGTAATAAAGAAATGATGAAAGCGAAAATCGACGCGAAGCAGCCGATATAGCCGGACCACTTCTCCCCCAGCTTTGCGCCAATGAAGAAATTGACAATCGCCCCAAGAGAGGGCGCCAGAATGACCAAGGGAACCAGAAGCGGTAGATTTTCCATACTTTATGTGCCTCTTCCGACGGCGATCCGCTAGCCTTGCATTTGCTGCAAATCGTCAATATTGATGCTTTGGCGCTCGCGGAAAATGTTCACGATAAGCGCCAAGCCGACGGCTACTTCCGCCGCGGCGACGGTCATCACAAAGAATACGAAGACATGGCCATTGATTTGCTGCCATTGTTGCGCAAAAGCCACCAGCGCCAGATTCGCAGAGTTCAACATGAGCTCGACCGACATGAACACAAGAATGGCATTGCGCCGCATCAATACGCCCATAGCCCCCATGAGGAAGAGGACCAGGCTCAACATGATATAAGGCTCAGTGCCGATTGAGTGCATCATCCGTTCTCCTCAGCGGCTAATCATTAGCCGGGTCATCGGACCCGCCGGGCAGCTTCGCGAGATAGTCGCCGCTCAAGACATCGGAGCCCGTCTGCTGCGACAAGACACTGACAAGCGGTCGGCTTACGCGCCTGCGCTGATTGACGCGGCGGCGTTCCGCTTGCCGCAGCGCATCGGGACGCGCCAGAACAATCACCCCGATCAGTGCGACCAGCAGCAGGATCCCGACCAACTGAACCGGCAGCACATAATCGATAAACAAGACCTGGCCAATTGACTCCGGGCTGCCGAATGCCGGCTTGCCCAGCGTATCAAACATCACCGCGCGATAACTGGCCTGCCCGCCGGGAATACCCGGGTCGCGGACCAGCAGACGGGTCTCTACCTTTCCACGCTCGGCTTCATAGTCGGCCAAGATACGCAGGACATTTTGCTGCCCATCAACAAAGGCCAGATTGTACTTGCCCTCATCCAATTCAACGCTGACGCCCTCGCCTGATGCCAATTCGGCGGCAACAACGCGATGGGGTATCAGCGCGTCACATGAATTGTCCTCACAGAGAGTGCGAATCGCTGTGTATTGGCCGATATCAACCAGCGACACCTGAGCATCAGCGACCGCATTAATGAGCGTAAAGCGCATAGCGCCTACAGATGGCGCGCTGAGATCGTCCGCCAAGAGGGCCATGCTGATCAGGCTATCTGATCCTTCAAAAGCCACGAGGGTAAGGGCGTCATCTGCCGCCAGCTGCAGGTCCCGGCTAAGGATTGGCACAGTGGTAAATTCTCTGTCGCCTGCCATGGCGCTCAGCGATGCGCGCAGCGCATACGAGCCGGCGGGCAACTCGGTATAACCGGGAGTCGCGTCGCGCGCGCCAAAATGGACGACGGGCTCGAAGGCGAAATCCGATAGCGAATCGTCGAGCGAATCGAGAGCGACGTTCACATGCACAGCACCTTCGAGCAAGGTTCGATCCATGGACGACGCTGAATAGTCCGCACCGGGTTCAATGACACCGGACTCGCTTCCATCCCCAGACGCTACGGCATTGATAATTCGCAAACGTGCTTTCGCGTCCGGTTGTTCAACCGCGTCGTCGTTCAGCATGTCAGAAGCGATGGGAAAACCAAAAATGAGCAGGATCAGAATTGCGACCGCGGTACTCACGAAGCCTAGCCAACGCATACGGCCGCTGGTATCGGTGGTCGCCTCGGCGCCAAGCAGCATGATCACAAACAGGAAAAGCACCATGATCGCGCCGGTGTAAACCGTCACCTGAACCATCGCCAGGAATGGCGCGTCAAGCATCAGATAGAGAAAAGCGACGCAGCCGAAATTGACGATCAAAAACAGCGCGCTGTGCACCGCGTTTTGCCGCGTCAGCATTAGGCCGGCCGCGACGACAGCGACAAAGCTTACGACCAGGAACAACCACTCCATACGGTTCTAATCCCACCCCAAAATCGATTTGTGCATTTTAACACAATCGCCAATCTTGTTCAAAGCGAAATAAAATGACGTGCAAGCTCACATCAAGGAATGAACTGTCCTACGATGGATCTTCCATATCAGGGATGGAGCGCGTGTAGACCCCGGGCTCGACTTGCTGTGGCGTATCACTAGCGCCTTCTTGCGGCGGGTCAATCAACATGTCCTTGGTATAAATGGCGTCGCGACGGTCGGTAAAGGACAGTTGATGCTCGTGTCCCAACTCGATTGCTTCTGTCGGGCAGGCGTCCTCGCAATAACCGCAAAAGATACAGCGCAGCATATTGATCTCGTAGGTTTTGGCATAGCGTTCGCCCGGGCTATACCTCTCGTCATCGGTGTTCTCAGCCGCTTCGACCCAGATGGCGTCCGCCGGACATGCCGCGGCGCAAAGCGAACAGCCGATACATTTTTCCAAGCCATTTTCATAACGCCGCAGGTGATGCCTGCCCTTGTAGCGCTCTTGAAACTTTTGCACCTGCTCCGGATACTGCACAGTCACAGCGTCGTCCATCAGATGCTTGAAGGTTGTTCTGAAACCTTTGATCACGTTCATCTTGCGCTACCCTTGACTCACTTGTCTTAGAGAAAACTTGTCAAACAATGCCGTCCTCCGCGCAGCGACGCCACTAATCGCCGCCACCCGATGTCGTGATCGCGGCGTCTCCGCTTTCCAGTTGGCGATCTTCTTCGGGACTGCGCCCAAAACTCGCCATCCCTTCCAAGGCCTTAACCTGGAAACGGATGTGTACGATCGGAATCGCGATTAGCATGCCAACCAGGTGCACCAGAGCCCATCCCAGACCGCGACGTTCACCGGTATACATGGGATCGTCTTCCAGCGGGATCGCTTCTTCACTCGCTTGATCCCTGCCCAGCCGCCTCAATACTAAAGCCCCGATCGCAAGAACGACTACAAAAACAACGCCGGAAATGAAAGGATAAGCGGTGCCGCCCAAGGCATCGCCAATGACCACCGCCACAGATGTCCAGGCGACTGCCAAAAGACCCAGCGGAATCATGACTTTCCAGCCGAATTGCATGAGCCGATCGTAGCGGATGCGCGGCAGGGTCGCGCGGATCCAGATCATGCCACAAAGACAAAGAACTACTTTGCCGATGAAAATAACTGGCGCCAGGATTGGCAAACCGTCCATCGGCCACAGGTGGTATCCCCCGAAGAATACAGCTACAGCTACCAAGCTGACAGCGATCATGCCCAGGTATTCCGCCATCATGAACAGCGCGAACTTCATGCCGCTGTATTCGGTCATGTAGCCCTGCGTGAGTTCCTGCTCTGCTTCAGTCAAGTCGAAGGGAGCGCGGTTCGTCTCCGCAAGCAGCGCCAGAATCAGCACGGCCGCCGCCAGGGGATTCTGGAATACGAACCACTCCCAGACATTGCGCTGCGCGTCAATGATGTCGCCGATCGCCATGCTGCCGACGATCATCACCGGCACCGCCAGGGCCAGCGCAAAGCTCAACTCGTAGCTGATCATTTGCGCCGACGCCCGCAGCGCGCCCAACATGGCGTATTTGTTGTCGCTGGACCATCCAGCAAGCACCACGCCATAGGTCGCGATGCTCGTGATGGCGATCACCCACAAGATGCCGACGTTGGAATCGATCAAGCCCTGCGGTACCTGGAACCAGACGTCGCCAAGCGATGGCGCGAACCAGGGCAAGACCAGGTCCGGTCCCATCGGGATAACAGCCGCAATCATGAGGATAGGAATCACCTTGATCATCGGCGCCAAACGGAAGACCCATTTGTCGGCGCCGGCTGGCAGCAGATCCTCTTTGAAAACCAGTTTGACGCCATCCGCGGCCGGTTGCATGAAGCCCAGGGGACCGACGCGGTTCGGACCCACGCGATGCTGCAAAAACGCCAGCAGACGCCGTTCCAGCAAGGTCGTGTACGCGAAACCCGTGACAATAGCGAAGGCGAATCCAGCCGAGAATATAATCGGCCAAAGCGCCGAGCAACCGGCATCGTCCTGGCATTGAATCACGTCGTGTACGCGCGCTTCGGGATTGAGCAGCAGACCCAACGCGCCTCGACGGCCATCGAGATTGCCGGCATCGTCAAAGCCGATCCAGGTCATTATTGGGCCCAAATTCGTCAGGATCAGCGCCACGACGATGATCAGCCCGACCACCGCTACCAAGCCAAGGCCAATGGCTATTCTCAGATTACGGCTCATAATTGCTGTCCCCTAGCCTCAATCGCCGGAAGTCACGGCTTCGGTCACTCCCTTGATCACACCGCTCGTCAACATCATCGGAATGGCCTCGTCAGTCATGTGGCGGGGCAACGCTACGGAGCCCCGGGAAATTTCGTCGCTAACCTGCGCGACAACACGGACTCGTGATTCGCCAGCGGAAACTTCGACCGCATCACCATGAGCGATCCCCATTTTCTCCGCGTCAGCAGAATTGATGATCACGAACGGAGAAAGAATCCGCGGCTCGAGCAATAGCGTCGGACGGAAACTTCGCTGTCGATTGTACAAACAGGTTATGGGCATAACGATGACTTCGTTCTCGGCAACTTCGATGTTCGCGGGGGTGGTCAGTTTCGCCTTCTCCGGCTTCAAGCCACGGTCGGCCGCGCTCGCGATTTGAATGCCCAAACCACCCTCATTAGTGTAGGCGGTGCCGCCATAATACAGGTCGCGGCCGCCAACATCGGGAAACTGCCTCTCGACCTTTGCCAGCGCTTTGTAAGTCATCCCGTCAAAGTCATCAACGCTCTTGCTCAATTCCAGCATGACAGAGGCGGCCGATGGCTTCAAGCGCGCCAGTCCCGCTGCCTGTCGGATACCGCCAAACAGTTTCCAAGCCGGCAGGGATTCGCCCATGGGACCTTGCGCTGTATAGAACCGCTGTACACGCCGTTCTCCATTTACAAAACTGCCATCGCACTCCGCAAAGCTCTGTATCGGCAGCAGATGCTCCGCAAATGCCGAGACACCGTCGTCAAATTGATTGGCAACGATGACGGTATCGATAGTCTCCAGCCAGCCTCGTGCCGACGGGTCGTCATCGAGCAAGTCAGCCTGCGCCACAATCAATACCTTGGGTGGATTCGCGATTATTTCTTGCGTCGCGCCGGGCGAATAGCCCAAGTAGTGAAGACCCATGCCGTTGGCGCCGGGCAATACCGAGAGCAAACCATTGTTCGGCTTTCCAACATGCTTTGCGTCGATCAAGAAGTTGGCAGCCGCTTGCGCCAGGAGCTGGCTGCCTTCGAGAGTCAAGCCCTCTGCGCCCGTCACGATGACCAGGTTGTCAGCCTCTTTTAATCGTTGAGCAACATCCGCGTGATTCTTTTTCAAGTCGCGCATGACCGTGACGGCTTCGCCGGCGGCGTATCGGATCGCATCCCCGGCGACCACTTTGTCGTTGCGCGCCCCCTCTATCGCGAAGTCTTCCAGGCGCGTACGGCGCGCGTTGGCGACGACCAGATAAGCGCCTCGATCCTGTGCCAGCTTGATGCGCAAACGCCAAATCGGTACTTCTTCTTCCAAATCGCTGGCGATCACCAGAATGGCGTCGCCCCGCCCCAGTTGACCGAGGTTACTGCCGGCGCCGACGCCAACCTGCGCCACTTGTTCGGCAGCGCCATGCGTCGGCGGCCAGGCGCCCAAGCGCGTCCCGCCCAAGCCCTCTATCAATTGACGCAGCTCCCAAAGATCTTCATTGGACATGCCACTGCCGGCTATGGCGGCGATGTCGCCGTCTGCGTTCTTCAAGGTTGCAGCCAATTGTGGCAGAACCGTTTTCCAATCAGATTCCCGCAATTGGCCACCGGACCTGGTCTGTGGCCTTTGCAAACGATCTTCGCTACGCGTGAAGTGATGGCCGAAGCGCGTCTTGTCACTGATCCATATCTCGTTGACCCACTCGTTTTGGCGCGGCATCACGCGTTTGATTATGGCTTTACCGCCAAAGTCTCGGTCTAGCCGCATACTGAGGCTGATATTCTCTCCAGCACAATCCCAGGGAGAAATGCTTGGCACTTCGTTCAATTCCCAGGGACGCGCGCCAAAGCGAAAATCGCCAGTGGTTAACGCCCCCACCGGGCAGATGTCCGTGGTATTGCCACTGAAGTACGTATCGAATCCTGGATCTGAGTTGGTGATTATCTGCAATCGACGTCCGCGTTCATGAAAAGCCAGGACGTCGTCTCCCACGATCTCATCCTGGAACCTGACACAGCGCGCGCATTGAATGCAACGTTCCCGATCGAGAAAAATCAGGTCGCCAAGCGGATAATGCTTTGCGAGCAGTTGCTTATCTTCAAAATACATCCGGGACGACTGCGGGCCATGGCGCATGGTCAAGTTCTGCAACGGACATTCGCCGCCTTTGTCACAAATGGGACAATCCAAGGGATGACTCGTCAGCAGAAACTCCAAGACATCGTTTCGAGCGTCAATCACTTCCTGTGTATTGGTCTTGATGTGCATCCCGTCACTGACGACGGTGGTACATGCGGTCTGAAGTTTGGGGAAATAGCGGATCTGCGGACTACCGTCTTCGTTGAGCATCACCTCACCGGTAGCGCGATCACGCGCCGGTGTACCCAACTCAACCAGGCACATGCGGCACATGCCGACTGGATCCATCTTGGGATGATAGCAAAATACCGGAATATCGTTGCCAGCGTGCCATTTGGCCGCATCAACCAGATTTGACCCGGCCGCTACTTCATGTTCGGTTCCATCAATGTTGATTGTTACCGTGTCGGACATCCAGACCTCCACCTCGACAACGGCGCCGCGCCGCCGACTTCGCTACCGACGTCGTTTCACCAACTCGATTCCCTGCAACGCGCAGTCGCGCATCGCCTGCTCCAATAGACCCCAAGACTCGTTTGGGTCCACCGCTTCAGCGATATTCACCGCCGCCTCGAAATCCGCTCTCGCCCGTTCGTACTCGCCGCGCTCGATAAACAGCTCTCCGCGCAGCACATAGTGGGTGATTGATTCCGGCAGCGCCTCAATCCTGTCGCTCAGTTCGCGGAAGCGGTCATAAAAATCCCGTTCGCGCTCTAGCGGACTTTGAAACAACTTCTTCAAGATTCGCCACAATAAACCGGACCGAACCGTCACGCTTTAATCGCCGCCTGCGGGCGCCGCCCCCACGTGCTGCGCGAAATCATCCGGAAAGTGTTTGATCGTATGAATGATCGGGTTTGCGGCGAAATCGCCCAAGGCGCAAAGCGTCGTGCCTTGCATATTTTCAGCCACATCCGCGATGCGCTGGACATCGTCAGGGGTCCCCCGACCATCCAGAATGCGATCGATCACCTTGTCCAGCCAATAGGTGCCTTCGCGACAGGGCGTACATTTGCCGCAGCTTTCGTGCTCAAAGAATTTAGTAACTTTTGAAGCAACCCAGGTCATATCGACGGATTCGTCCATGACGATGATGGACGCGGAACCGATAATTGTGCCGATATTCGCGCAATGTTCATAGCTCATCGGTGTGTCCAGGACTTCGTCGGTTAAGGGAACGATCGGTCCAGAGCCACCCGACGGCAGCATCGCTTTGAAGGCGCGATCATCATATAATGGTCCCCCACCATGATCGTAGAGCAATTCGCGGAAAGTCGTACTCATGGGCAATTCATAGTTGCCCGGTTTCTTGACGTGACCGCTGACGCAATAAACCTTGTTACCCGCACTCTGCTCGGTGCCGATCGCTTTGAAAGCTTCCGCCCCCTCCCGCATAATGAAGGGACAGTTGGCGAGCGTTTCAACGTTGTTGACAACCGTGGCTTCCTTGTAGAGGCCGCCGCCTTTTTGCGCCGGAAACGGGGGGCGCACCCGCGGCTGCCCCAAATAGCCTTCCAAACTGTTTAGCAGGGCGCTCTCTTCACCGCAGATGTAGGCGCCAGCGCCAAGATGCGTATAGACCTCGCAATCATAGCCCGAGCCCATGATATTCTTGCCAACGTATCCTTTGTCGCGTAGTTGCTCGATACAATCGTCAAGCTGTGTGCCGATGTCCCAAAACTCGCCACGCAAATAGATGTAAACTGCCTTGGCTTGAATGGCATAAGCGCAGATCAATGAGCCCTCGATCAGCTGATATGGATTCTTTTCCATGATTTCGCGGTCTTTGAAGGTGCCGGTTTCGCTTTCGTCAGCGTTCACCGTGACGTATTTGAGAGGCTCGTGCTGGGGAATGAAGCTCCATTTCACGCCTGTAGGGAAGCCCGCGCCACCTCGACCGCGCAATCCTGAGGCTTTCATCTCGTCAATCACTTCGGACGCCGTCATAGCCAGCGATTTCTTTAGTCCATCAAAGCCACCGTGCTTTTCATAGACTTCCAGCTTGTCGATGTCATCAATTTCGCGTCCGCGCAAAAGAATATGCATGCTTCGTTTCTGTTCCTTTACCGTTCGATGATTCCGCTAGCCCTGGGCAGGCTGCGCCGCTTCCGCGCGCCATTGCGCCAACAACTCGCGCATCTTTTCTTGACCCAAGTTCTCTACGTAGTGGAAATTGCATTGCAGCATCGGCGCCTTGTCACAGGCGGCCAGGCACATAACATGTTCAACAGTGAACATGCCATCGTCTGTCGTGCCGCCCTCTTCCACACCGAGCTCATCTTTCAACCAGGCGTGGAACTCATCGGCGCCCCTCAGCGCGCAAGGCAAATCCGTGCAGACTTGCAACCAATACTTTCCTTTCGGCTTTTCCGAATACATGGTATAGAAGCCGGCGATTGACTTGACCTGAGTGGGATCCAAGTCAAGAATCTGCGCAACTTCTTCTATCCCCTGCTGATTAACCCAGCCATATTCTTCTTGTACAAGATAGAGCAGCGGCATCACCGCGGAACGCTTGGTTTCGTATTTGGCAAGATGATGCTGAATACGGTCTTGGTATTTCGGATTGCCCATGATTGCCATCAATCAGTTTCCTTCAAAAACGCGCCTAGCTCTATCGACGTACAATTGCATGATGTCGCGTATTAACCTCGTCAAGCGTAATCGATCTAACGATCGCAGTCGCCAAGAACGATATCGACACTACCGATAATCGCTACCATATCCGCCAACAGATAGCCGCTCGACATGACCGGCAGCGCGCTGATATGAATAAACGACGGCGTCTTAAAATGCACCCTGCGCGGTTTATTGGCGCCGGTCCCGTGAATGTAACAGCCGATTTCACCGCGCGGGCTTTCAATCGCGCTATAGATTTCGTCATCGGGCGCGTCATAACCGTAGGTCCACAACTTGAAGTGGTGGATCACCGCTTCCATACTCTGGCCTAATTCGCTGCGCAGCGGCGGCACATACTTGCGATTTTCCGAGCGATATGGTCCCTTAACCGTTTCAAGCCGGGCAACCGCCTGATTCAGGATCTTCATGCTTTCACGGAATTCTTGAATACGGATCAGGTATCTATCGTATACGTCCCCATGTTCGCCAAGCGGCACATTAAAGTCGTAGGTCTCATAACCGCTGTAAGGCTGCGCCTTGCGCAAGTCCCAGTTGACGCCGCTGCCGCGCAAGGCTGGACCTGTCATGCCGTGCGCAAGCGCTACATCCGGCTCCACCACTCCCACGCCCTGCGCCCGGTCTTTCCAGATCGGGTTTTGGGTCAGCAGCGCTTCGTAGTCGTCAACCTTGGCCGGGAAATCGTGCAGGAATTGCTTGATCGTGGGGAGAAACTCGACCGGGACGTCGCGCCAAACGCCGCCGGGACGAATATAGCTGCTCATCATTCGCTGGCCGGAAAGCATCTCGAACATGCCGAGCACGCGCTCGCGCTCGCGGAAGGCATACAGCAGCACGCTCATCGCGCCCATATCAATGGCATGTGTCCCCAGCCAGACAAGATGACTGGCGCAGCGCGCCAACTCGAGACAAATCACGCGGATGATCTGACCGCGTTCCGGCACATCCAGGTCAAGCAGTTTCTCGACGGCGCAGGAATAAGCCATGTTGTTGGACATCGGCGACAAATAGTCCATGCGATCCGTCAGCGGAAGCGCCTTCTCGTAGCTCTTGTCTTCAAGGGACTTTTCAATGCCGGTATGCAAGAACCCGATGTCGGGCAAGCAGGTGACAATCTCTTCACCGTCCAACTCGAGCAGCAGGCGCAATACGCCATGCGTGCTGGGATGATGCGGTCCCATATTGAGCAGCATGGTTTCTCCGGTCATCGCCCGTTCGGAAACCAATCCTCTCAATTGGTCGAGGCTGCCTTCCCATTTGCGCTGCTCTTCAATTGATTGCGCTTGCGCTGCAACTGCCATTGTGACCTCGGACTCTAGTTCTGCGCAAAGGGCTTGTGCTTGCGGATTTCCGCTTCGTTGAACGAAAAGGCGACCGTCTCTTTGCCCAAGGGATAGTCGCGCCGATGCGGGTGCCCATGCCAATCGTCCGGCATCAGCAGTCGACGCTGATCGGGATGACCATCAAAACTAATGCCCATCATGTCGGCTATTTCGCGTTCCAGCCAATTGGCGGCGGGCCAAACCACAGTCGCCGTCGGCAGACGGGGATCTTCTTCTGCGGCGAAGGCTTTTACACGCAACCGCCGGTTGTAGAGCATCGAAAGAATGTGGTAAGAGACCGCGAAACGCCCGGGGCGGTACTCGCCGTCGTCGCCGTCAAATTCGTCGCCATAGTCGTCCGGGTAATAGTCGACAGCGCTTACATCGGAGAGCATGTTATACACCAACCCGGAACTGACGCGCAGGAAATCCAGCACGTCGGGCAAGCGCGCGGGTTCCACAACGAGCGTCGTCTCTCCGCGAAACTGCTTCACATGTAAGACGGCATCATCGAAAGCCTCTCGCACTGCTGATACCGGGTCTCTTGCTGCCGGAATTTCCATTCCCAAGTCCGCCTCAGAAACTGATCAATAAGTCCGCGAACCGGTTATGCCCAATCCGTGACGCGCTCGCTCTTTACCTTTTCGTGCAAGGTCAAGATGCCGTGCAACAACTGCTCGGGGCGCGGCGGGCAGCCCGCAATGTAAACATCCACGGGTATGATCTCATCGACGCCCTGCACAATTGCATAGTTATTGTAAACGCCGCCGCAAGAAGCGCAATCGCCCATGGAGATTACCCATTTCGGTTCCGCCATCTGATCGTAGAGCTGGCGCACGACCGGCGCCATTTTGCGCGTCAAGCGGCCCGATACGATGAGCAGATCCGCCTGACGAGGCGTGGCGCGGTTCAACTCCATGCCAAAGCGAGACAAGTCGTAGCTTGAAGCCTGCGAACTCATATACTCAATCGCGCAGCAGGCCAAACCAAAAAGCAGGGGCCACATGGCGCCCGTTCGCGCCCAATTAACAGCTTGTTCAACGGTGGTCGTGACAACACCCAGGTTACCGAGCTTGGAGCTTACTCCCATTCCAAACCACCCTTCTTCCATTCATATACGAAACCTACGACCAGGATCACTGTGAAGACCGCCATCACTGCCAGTCCATAAACGCCGAGGTCGCGCATGGAAACTGCCCAAGGCAAAAAGAAAATCACTTCTATGTCGAAGATAATGAACAAAACCGCTACCAGATAGAACTTGACAGGTAAACGGCGCAGAGCCGGACCAATCGGCTTCATGCCGCTTTCGTATGGCACCGACTTGCGATAGGTCGGCCGGTGCGGGCCCATCACCCGCGAAATGTTAGCGATGATTAAGGCCAGCGCAGAGGCGATGACAAGCAGGGCGGCGACAGGGCCAAATTCGAGAACGGTCATAGGGGCATTCCAACCGTTTGTGCTTTTTGGAACAAATCAAGACTTTACAGAGATTAGCATACAATTTCGGCAAAATCAAGAAAGGCTGGGCAAGGCTTTGTAGAGGTTGCCGCCTCGATGATTATTCTACCCCAGGCGAGCGACATTGCGCGAGGTCGGAATAGCACAATCAACACGCCGAATTCATTTTATTGTGTCTCAGGCAGTCCACGGTGAGTCACGTGCATGAATTGTTGCTGCAACACCGCTCTGGCAAAAAAACAGAGCGCACCAAATCGATGCGCCCAATAGAATTGCCTATCGTGATTATCGAACTAGCGATGACCGGAGCCCAGCCCCAGCAACCCGGTTGCCGGCTGCGGCCTGCGCGTTTGCTCGTCGTCCTTGCCGAAGCGGATCACATCGCCGCTTCCCGTAATCGCTTCCACCGCCAGTCCCAGGCTTTGCAGCTCCTTGACCAATACGCGGAAACTCGTGGGAATACCCGGCTCCTCAATCGGTTCGCCCTTGACGATACTCTCATAAGTCTTCACGCGGCCCTGCACGTCATCGGATTTGACAGTGAGCATTTCCTGCAGAATATGGGCGGCGCCATAAGCCTCGAGCGCCCAGACCTCCATCTCGCCGAAGCGTTGACCGCCGAATTGCGCCTTGCCGCCCAAGGGCTGTTGCGTAACCAGGCTGTAAGGACCGGTCGAGCGAGCGTGAGCCTTGTCCTCGACCAAATGCGCCAATTTGAGCATGTGAACATAGCCGACAGCCACGTGGCGGTCAAAGGGCTCTCCGGTGCGGCCGTCGTACAAGGTCTGCTTGCCATAATGCGGCAAGGGCTGACCCGACTCAAACATGACGCGGTTGGCAATATCGAATAGGTCGCGTATGGAGAGCGAGTCGCTCAGTTCGATTGCCTCGGGCGAGGTCTGCTGAATCCACAAGCACAAGGAAACGCGCAAGGCCGCCAAATCACGTTCATCGCGCATGTCCGCCGCCAGGTCGCTGTTGTCATATACCATGATTTCGTCCGGATCGTAGCCGAGTTCGCGCAAGACCTCCGCCACAGCCACGCGTCGCACATAAATCTCGTCGCGTTCGAGAATGATCGCCTCGTTGTTGTAGAGCCCGCTCTCGCCAACGCGGTCCAGCAGATATGCGCAGATCACATGCATATCATCGTCGAAATCTTCCCGGCCGATGCCGGCGATTTTCGCCAGGCGTTTCTGGTTATCCCAGGCTTGCTCTGTGATCTGTTTCCAGGCCCAATCAAGCATCCAGGCGCGGCCGAGCTCCGCCTGGATCTCGTGTTCGCGCACGCCATCGAAGACCGGTGTCACTGCTCGGAATCCCATGCGATCCGCCGCCCAGCCCAAGTGCAACTCCAGGATCTGGCCGATGTTCATGCGCGAGGGGACGCCGAGAGGGTTGAGAATTATCTCTACCGGGGTGCCGCCGTCAACATAGGGCATATCTTCGATGGGCACGATCTTGGAGATGACACCCTTGTTTCCGTGCCGCCCCGCCATCTTGTCGCCAACCGTCAACTTGCGGCGCTGCGCCACACTGACGCGAACCATCTTTTCCACCCCAGCCGGCAGGTCAGGGTGTTCGTCGCGAGTGAATACTTTTACGTCGATCACTTTGCCGCGATCGCCGTGCGGCAAGCGCAGCGACGAGTCCTTGACCTCGCGCGCCTGCTCGCCAAAAATGGCGCGCAGCAGCTTCTCTTCAGGCGACAATTCTTTCTCGCCCTTGGGCGTGATCTTGCCCACCAGGATGTCATTCGGTCCAACCTCGGCGCCGATGCGCACAATTCCGTGCTCATCAAGGTCCTTGAGCGCTTCCTCGCCCACATTCGGAATGTCGTAGGTGATCTCTTCCGGTCCCAGCTTGGTGTCACGCGCTTCGATCTCGTGCTTCTCGATGTGAATGCTGGTGAATTTGTCCTTGCGCAGCATCTCTTCGCTGATGAGCAAGGCATCTTCATAATTGCCGCCGTCCCAAGACAAGAAGCAGGTCAAAACATCGTGGCCCAGCGCCAATTGACCGTCAAATGTGGACGAACTGTCGGCAATCACATCGCCGGGCTTGATGGTGTCTCCCTTGCGCACCAGCGGCCGCTGGTCAATGCAGGTCGACTGATTGGAACGCTCGTATTTTCTCAGTTGGTAGGTAACTTCTTCACCATCCGCGGTGCGAACGATCACGCGATGCCCTTGTACGCTGATCACTTCCGCTTCAATCTCCGACACCAAGACCTGGCCGCTATCATAAGCCGCCTGACTTTCCATGCCCGTGCTAACGACCGAGACATCCGGTGTCAGCAATGGCACAGCCTGCCGCTGCATATTGGAACCCATCAAGGCGCGGTTGGCTGCGTCATGGGAAAGGAAGGGAATCAACGCGGCGCTGATGCCGACGATCTGCCGCGGCGCGATATCCATATAGTCGATCCGCTGCGGCGGCACGGATAGAAATCCCTGCATATAGCGCGCGGAGACGCGGTTCGAGACGAATTGATTCTGTTCGTCGAGCAAAGCATTGGCTTGCGCGATGATGAACTTGTCTTCGTTGTCCGCCGACAGATATTCAATCTCGTGCGTGGCAAAGGGCGCCACGGGAACTTCCTTGATTTTCCGTCGCTTCAGGCTGCCGACGATCTTGGCGTCAAGGATCGTTCCTTCTTCAAATACAACCTTGCCCTTGGCATCCTCGATGTCGTCGTAGAGCCTGTGACCGACCAAGCCCGGATCTTCCACGCTGAGCGAACTGACAACCTTGCGATACGGCGTTTCGATAAACCCAAGATCGTTCACCTGCGCGTAACTCGCCAGCCGCCCGATCAAACCAATGTTGGGACCTTCGGGCGTTTCGATCGGACAAATGCGCCCGTAATGACTGTGATGCACATCGCGTACATCAAATCCGGCGCGCTCGCGGCGCAGCCCGCCCGGACCCAATGCGGATAGCGTCCGCTTGTGCGTCAATTCCGACAGCGGATTCGTTTGCTCCATAAACTGAGACAATTGCGACGAGCCGAAGAATTCGCGCACCGCAGCGACAATCGGCCGAATATTGATTAGCGAAACCGGGGTCAGTTGTTCGGCCTCGCGGATTGACATGCGCTCTTTCACAACACGTTCCATACGGCGCAAGCCGATACGTAATTTGTTGCCGATGAGTTCGCCGACGGTCTTGACCCGACGGTTGCCCAAATGATCAATATCGTCACGGCCGCGCTGGCCGCTGTTGATAATGATCATGTGCCTGACCAAGGCCACGATATCCGCTTTGGTGATGGTGCGATGATTGGGGTCTACGACGCCTTCCAGGCCAAGGCGCTGGTTCAATTTGTAACGTCCAACGCGCTCGAGATCATATCGGCGTTGATCGAAGAGTTGGCCTTCCAGATAGTCGCGCGCGTTGTCAAGCGTGGGAGGGTCGCCAGGGCGCATGCGCTTGTAGAACTCAATCAATGCTACTTCAGCGATGGTCTGCTTTTTCTTGACATCCCATACGGGCTCGTTCTTCAACGAACTCTCGATATATTTGTGCGTTTCGTCATTGTCGACATCGGCGAACAGAGCCAGAATTTCTTCGTCGTCCCCCGTCTTGATTGGAGATTTCGCTTCGCCCAATCCATCGTCTATAGCAGCCAGCGCGCGCAACAGGATCGTGACCGGGATCGTGCGCTTGCGATTGAATTTGATAGTGATGTAGTCCGTTTTGCGCGTCTCGAACTCCATCCAGGCGCCGCGGTCCGGGATCAGCTTCGCGTTAGAAAGTTGTCGACCCGTCGCCCGTTCTTCCTCTAGATCAAAATAGACGCCGGGCGAGCGAATCAATTGACTGACAACCACGCGCTCTGTGCCGTTGATGATGAAGGTGCCCTTCTCGGTCATCAACGGGAAGTCGCCCAGGAAAATATCCTGGCTGATGATCTCGTCGCCTTGATCGTGATTCACCAGAGCGACGCGTACATATAGAGGCGCCGCGTATGACATGTCGCGTTCCAGGCATGCGTCCTCGTCATACTTCGGCTCTTCGAACCAATACTCTAATCCAAATTCCTGGGCTTGAGGGATATTGCCCGGGAAATAGAGGGACAGATTGCCATTGAAACTCTGAATGGGATTGATCTCGTCGAACAGCTCGAGCAACCTGCCCCCATAGAGAAAGTCCTGAAACGACCGCAACTGTATATCAATCAGCGACGGTAGTTCCTGGATTTCCGGGGTACGCGCATAACTCTTCACATTATAATAGTGTTTCAAGGTGCCGCTCCTCGGAAAGATAATTGGATCTGCCGGACATGCAAAGGCGAACCGCGAACGTAACTACGCCGCTCCGACTGGCTTAAGCGGCGCAAGGAATTCGCGCGAATTGAATGACGCGTATATATGGTCGGTTTTCATTCAACCAAACTATGTCATAGAAAGAGGTCTGCAAACTTGCAGTATAGTGCTTTAGGTATGCCCTTGTCAAGACTGCAATTTCCAAGTGACCGGGCAATCGCATCAAATTGTTCTTTTCACCACCGAGGACGCCGAGGGTCGCGTAGACACTGACCGCCAGCGCCGAGTTTAGGGTCGTTTGTCGACTTTCCCTCTAATTCCGTCACCTGAATACGGCAAAGTCGCCAGCG
>JAPOWG010000003.1 GCA_026707745.1 Chloroflexota bacterium | reverse complement strand
ACATCGTCCACTTCTGGATATGCCCGTGATCGCCCAGGCAATCGCCGTGATCGCTGGTGAAGATCACCACGCTGTTTTCCAGGTAACCCCCCTCTTCCAGCGCAGCCATGATCTGCCCGACCTGCTTGTCGACCATGCTCACGTTAGCGGCGTAATAGGCGCGCAGGCGCTGGAGTTGCGCCCGCGTCGGCTGCTCCAGATGCACGATCGAGTCGTGATCGAATTCCATATTATGCCGACGCAATTCCTGGAACGGCGGCGGCTGTCCCTCCAGTTCCTGCTCCGTCACTTGTGGCAGCGGCAGGTCGCGGTCGATGTACTCGGCGGCAGCGTCGGGTGTGGGATCGTAGGGCGGATGCGGACCGGGGAAGCCGATCTGCAAGAAGAGCGGCTGGGTCACCGGATAGCTGCGCAGCCACCACTGCGCCAGCCCGCCGACGAAGTTATCCGGATGCGTATCGGTGGGCAAGTCCCAGGTGAAAGCGCCCATGCGTTCGCGATAGTCGTCGCGCTGCCGATACAGTTCCCGCTGTTGCTTGACCAAGCCGCGCGCCGCCAGCGCTTTGTCCCATTCATCGAAGTAATAGCGCCCTTCCAGGTAGCGGTCTTTGTTCTCCACCACGAAGCGCTGGTGGAAGCCCAGCGGCGTCTCGAATGGCTGACTGTGCATCTTGCCGATGTTGACGCAGTGATAGCCGGCTTCGTTCAAGTCCTCCACCCAGGAACGCGTCCAGCGATCAGCGTTGCGCATGATGCCGGTCACATGCGGGTAATAACCGGTGAAGAGGCTGGCGCGGGCCGGCGCGCAGGAGGGCGCGGTGATATGGCAATTGTCGAAGCTCAGACCTTCTCGTACAAGCCGGTCGAGATTGGGCGTGTCCATATAAGGGAAGCCCAGCGCGTTGATGGTGTCGTAGCGCTGCTGGTCGGTGATGATGAGGATGATATTCGGTTGGGTCATGGTCCCTTCCTGGGTGTCGAGGTAACGCTACGAGGTTAACGCGAATGTCGCTTCAGGGCAAAGGGTAAGTCGCGGGAGCCCAGTACCTTGCCGACAAGACGCACCGAAACGTCGGCAAACCGTCGGTATTGATGTCAGGTGGACGATAGCAGGACCAATTATGATATGGAAAATCGAAGAATGGAGGCAAAGGTGAAAGTTCTTTCTGTGCTTGTCGTTATTATCGCATCAGTTCTGTCATTGCCGTCGTCCATTGAAGCCTGTGGTGGTGTTATCGAGCCCACTTCTATCGAATATGCTACCAGCGAATACTTCGTATCAGCGACCGTGCTCGAAATCGATGACACCGGCTACAACGCGATTCTAAAGGTCGATCGCTATTTCAATGGCGCTGGCGGAGAATATCTGCTGGTCATGCAATTTCCACCAGCGCTTCAGTCGGCAGGGCCCATCCGAAAGTACGATACAGGATGCTTATATGGCGGGGGCGGTTACATATGGCAGCCTGGGAGCTATGGCTATTTTGGATTGTACGCTCATGGTGATGGCAGCTACGGCGATTATGGTGTGTCCCCGGGTCCGGGCAGTGGCCACTATTTCGCGAATGCCGGCGAGGTCGAATTCTATAGTAAAAATGCCGGTGACTATGGAGGATTCCTCACGCTGGCCATTGACGAGTTTGAATCGCATTTGCTGAAGTTGAGTGGGCGAAGCGAGATTATTGAGCCTCACGATAATCCCTATCCGTTGATGCGTTTTCTGAACATCACAACCAAGTCGGGGAATCGTTATCGCCTCAATCCAGATTATTCGGTGAGTTGGCTCGATCCGGACAAATGGCCTGTAGCCATCTCTAATGACGGCAGCCATGTCATGTTCCGCCTTGATAACGGCGAATTAGGATTTCAGTATCTGGCGCTGGCAAAGAAGACTTACGATCCTTTTGCGCACGCGCTTGGGAGCATCGCCACAGTTGGCGGGCGCTTTGCTTCGGGCGGGCGGTTTACATCCCAGGGCTGGTTAGAACCGCAAACGGGAAACTACGGTCAGTTTTCACCTGATAGCAACTATGTTGCGGTACAGGAAGATTCGCGGTTAGTAGTTTACGTTTTTGGTTCGACTTCTATATCCGGCGCCGCAGTCGGTTATGGGCGGGATCTGACGATGACCGAAGTCGCCCGCCACGATACAGATTGGCTCAGCACGGCACAAAAAGCGCCGATGGCATGGAGCGCCGACAGCACAACCATCGCATATCAGGATTCCCGCGGCATTTGGCATTGGGACATCTTCGAAAAGGCGACTCCGCATATGGTGGCGCACGGTGATGCTAGCGTAGAACTGCTTGACTTGTCTAGAAGCGGGCGATATGTGCGCTACAGCAAGGGCGAGTCTTGGAACTTGCTCGATATAGCAAGCGGCGAAGAATATGAGCAGGCCATCTCGACACCGGACGAACGCAAACTGATCTTCGTCAAGCGGAGTTTCCCAAAGGGTACCGTCAGAGTACATGAAGAAGGATTTCCGCGTCCCTTTGGGTCACGTCTTGCTAGGCGAACGTGCGATGTCCCCTTGTCGCAATGCCCGGTGAATATCCAGTTTAGCAATCTCATTGAATTCTTCGAATACCAGCCGGGCTGGATTGGGCTGGTATCCGATCGGGCGGTGAAGGTCTTCCCCTGGTACATCTCCATGGAAGACAGCCCATCCATTGATGTCGCCACATGGCCAGGGCAAATCATCGCCTTCGATTTTGACAGCACTTACAAGCGACCGGCAATGGCAATTGACGAATTCAAGATTGCGTTGAGCTTTTCTAATGACGAGCCATATTATTCTGTCGACCTGCGCGAGCATCTTGACAATCCCATTGCCGAGGTGGAATGGGGCCAACCTGTCTTTTTTGATCGCCGCTAATCTGGCGTGTCAGCCATACTGCGGATTGTCAACCACGGTCGGCTGACCATCACGCATGACAACCAGCACTTGGAAGCCGTCGCGCTCGATCGTGCCATAATCATGGCCGGCGCGCGCTTCCCAGACCGAGAAGAAGACAAAGTCCTCGTCGCCGATGTTGACCGTGCGGTGCGCCCAGTAGGGCGGCACATAGGCCGCGCTGCCGGCGACCATCTCGATCTCGCTGGTCTCGCCGTCATCCGTTTGCAGCAGCAGGTAACCGCGCCCGGACAAACCAAAATAGACCTCGCCCTGTTCGCGCCGCGCGTGATAGTGCCCCTTGGTCATGTGATACTCATCGCCGATGCGCCCGGGCAGAATACGCGTCGTACAATGCGGGATCTGTCCTTCTTCTTCCGGCAGTTCGATGCCTTGCACTTCGTAGATCAGGCGGTCGCCTTCTTCCGACAAGATTCGCGCCGCTTCATTTCTGTCCGCGTACATCAGGTGCATGTCGCTAAGCCTGCGACGCATGATGTTGCGCTTTGGGGACAATATGCCAGTCGCAAAGTCAATTTCGGTTTTGAAAGGCTCGATCAAGTTCATATCTTCTCCTGCCCATGGTGCGCCGGGTGATATCTCGCAGCAACTTCAGCCAGTTTCTCAAAGATCCCGTCGGTTACTTCTATCTCAAATACTTCGGCGATTGCCCTCGTCCAGCCATGCAAGAAGTAATTCCAGCCGTCTTCAATCGTCAGATTCCGCTCCGCAGCTTGCGCCTGGGCTTGCCTCATGAATTGACGCGAACCGCGGTAATTCAACTCCCAGACCAAGCCGCCTTGCGGGAAGCGCGCCGCATCAGTGATCGGCGAGCCCGGGCGGTCCTTACCCATGCCTGTGGTGTTGATCACTAGCGATCCCGCTGGCAGTTCGCTCAACATAATGTCGTTCTCGACAGCGTCGCTGTGCAGATAATAGTCGAATTGAATCGCCGTATCCAGCTTATCGTGGATGCGACGAATAGCGTCCAGCCGCCCCGGAACAATGTCAACGAGCAGGAATCGTCGCGGATGCGCGGCAATGCGCGAACGTTCGGCCATGCAAACGCTTATCGCGGTGGCGGCGCCCCCCGCTCCCAGGCACAGCACATCGCGCCGACCGCCTTCCCAATGTTCCGGGGGCAGAAAATGATCCAGAGCCACACCGGACGAGATCGTATCTTTGGCGAATCCATGCAGAAGGCCGTCGACTTTTGTGATACAGGATACCTCGTCGCAAATCCGGGCATGGGGATCGAGGAAGTCAAACATGTCCCGACAGGCACCCAACAGGTCAATTTTATGCGCCGTCACGAGAGCGCCTCGCACAGAGGGATCGTCCCGGATGTTCTTCATGATGTGGAAATAGTTGGCTGGCGGGGCGTTCAAGGGTATATCGCATCCCAGTAGTTTGGCCTTCAGCCCGAGGATTCTCGCCCACTGCGGAAAGATCTTCATGATTGAAGACTGCCCGGTGCTGACACCGACAAATATGAAGGTCTCAGTTTGCATCGCTCTGATCATGTGTAGGTGGGTTCACAGCGCGGCAATCTCTTCATAGGCCGGCGCCAGGGCATCGTAAAGCTGGTTGAAGACCGGCAGCATATTGTCGTAGATCGCTTGCGCTCTCCTGTCAGGCATGACTGTGACGGCGACGTCATTCATGGTCTCGATTATGGAAAAGTCCGGGTACAAGCCGACGCCGACGCCGCCGACCAAGGCCGCCCCCATCGAGGTCGCTTCTTCCAATATCGCCAGGCGTTGCACAGGCATACCGTATACATCCGCCATGATCTGATTCCAGATGCGTCCGCTGGCGCCGCCCCCGATCAGCCGCATGGCCTCAATCTGTGTACCCTGATCACGAAAGGCATCGAGGATGACTCGCAGGTTCATGGTCACGCCCTCCAGGACCGCGCGATACATATGCGCCCGGGTATGGCGGATCGTCAAACCTATAAACGCTCCGCGGGCATGGGGGTTCCAGCGCGGACTGCGTTCGCCCATGAGATATGGCAGGAAGAACAGTCCATCTGCGCCAGGAGTGACTTGCGCAACCTCCAGATTGATAAGCTCGTAAGGGCTGATGCCCAGCCGTTGGGCGGTTTCCTTCTCGAAGAGCGAAAGCTGATCGCGCGTCCACTGATACGATGCGCCGGCCGCTTGCATGGTGCCTGTCGGCATGAACATATCGGGGATCACATGCGCGAAGGTGAAGGTACGATAGTCGGGATCGTAGACTGGACTTGCCGTGGAGATGGCGATCCACGATGACGAGCCGACGTAATTGTAAGCCGAGCCTTCCTCAATGACACCGGCGCCGGCGGCCGCGCAGGCGCCATCGCCGCCACCGATGACGACCGGCGTTCCCGCAGCCACGCCGATATCTTCAGCAATCTCGGCGCGGACCTCGCCGACGACATCAATCGACCGCTGTATTTCCGGCAAGACATCAACCGGCAGATCGACAGCGTCCAGTATCATCGCGGACCAAACGCCGCTGTTCAGATCGTAGAGATTCATGCTCGACGCGTCTGAGGGATCGGTCATGAATCTGCCCGTAAGCCGCGCGGCGATCGCGTCCTTGGCATGAACGAACTTGTGAGTCGCTTTGAAAATGTCCGGCTGATGATCGCGAATCCAAAGGATCTTTGCCAGCGAGTATGAGGAACTGAGACGGTGGCCTGTGATTTGGTACAGATCCTCGAAAGAAACCCGCTCGCCGATCCAGCGTTCTTGATCGAGCGCGCGATGATCGGCCCAGATAATGGCGTTGCGCAGGGGACGCGCGTTTTTATCAAGCGGAACCGCGCCCATCATCTGCCCGCTAAAGGTGATGCAGGCGATATCGTTTTTCCTGACGCCTGTCTCGCTCAGGAGGCGGCGCGTCGATTGACAGACAGCATCCCACCAATCTGCCGGGTTTTGTTCCGCCCAGCCGGTGTGGGCGTATTCGGTATCATAGGCATGGAATGAGGCGCCGACCAGTTTACCCTCACGGTCGTAGAGGGTTGCTTTGTTGCCGGTAGTACCCAGATCGTGCGCGATGACATAATTTGGCATAGGCGGCCGTTCCTGCCCTGGAAATGGGACAAGCATACAGAATTCGTCAGCTGAATACAAGCAGGCTGTTAGATCGCTTCTTTTGCCGATAAAATGGGGCGGGGATATTCCCCCCTGGCGGCGGTTGCCGCCTGAATCTGAAGGTTCAGTATCTTATTCAAATGCAGCTATGGAGTATAGCCATGCGTAAACTTTCTCTACTGATATTGCTTGGTCTGCTGACAGCGGTCATGGCAGCTGGGGCAAGCGCGCAAGATTTCTCCGGGCAGACTGTCGTCGTGGTAACGCAGACGGGGTCAGCCATCGGTGGTCCCGTCCTCGACAAGGGACCGATCTGGGAGGAGGCAACTGGCGGAAACATCGAGTTGCAGACTTTCGCATTTGGCGAGCTATTCGAAAAGATCGTCACCGCGCTTTCGACGGGCTCGGGCGATTATGATGTGCTGATTTACGCCGCCGACTGGGCGGGGGACATCATGGCGCCGGGTTATGTGATGGAGATCCCGCAGGAAACGCTGGACGCCATCGAATCCGACGATGTGATTCCGCTTTATGCCGACCGCATTACGACCTGGGGCGGCGTGCCCTACGCCCTGCCCTACGATGGCGACGCGCACATGCTCTATTACCGCAAGGACCTGGTCGACAACGAGATGTACGCGGCGGACTTCGAGGCGGCCTATGGTTATGCCCTGGGCGAGCCGACCACCTGGACGCAATACCGCGATATCGCCGAGTTCTTCAATGGCATGGAAGTGGATACAGCCGGCTCGATGGCGTCGATCTACGGCGCTTTGGAAGCGCAGCGCCGCAACGCGCAATCGTACTGGGTTTACCTGTCCCGCGCCGCGGGTTATGGCAAGGTGCCTGGCAACCCCTGCTTCTTCTTCAGCTGCGATGACATGACCCCGCAAGTCAACAATCCGGGTTGGGTCCGCGCGCTTGAGGAGTACATTGATATCCGCAACGTAGGCGATCCGGAAATGATCAACTACGATGTGGCCGATACGCGCACCTTGATGGCGACTGGCACGGCCGTATTGAACCTCGACTGGGGCGATGTCGGCACGATCTCGGTTGACGAAAATGTCTCGCTGGTCAAAGGCGCGGTTGGCTTTGGCGTACTGCCCGGCGGTGATTCCTACTGGGACTATGAAGCCGGAGAATGGGTGATGGAAGAGAATCCGGCGCCCTTTATCGCCTTCGGCGGTTGGATTATCTCGATCGCGTCCGACAGCGATGTCACCGAAGCAGCGCTCGATTTCGCTTCTTTCCTGGCGAGCAAGGATGTGGTAAACGAACTGGCAGTCACCGGCGGCACGGGCATCAATCCCAGCCGCTTCAGCCAATTGGCGGATATCGCGCCCTGGGTCGCGGCCGGCTTTGATGAAGAGAGCGCGGCCGATTACCTGGACGCGATTCAGAATACGATCAACCACCCGAACGCCGTATTGGATATTCGCATCACCGGTTCGGCAGAGTATCTGTCGACGCTGGACGCGGAGATAGCGCGGGCGCTCGCGGGCGAGATCAGCGCGCAAGAAGCGCTGGATAACGTGGCTGAATTGTGGAATGCCATCACGGACCGTCTCGGGCGCGACGCGCAAGCGGAGCAATACCGGGCAGCCGTCGGCTACATGGGCGATATGTAGGCGCTTTTCACCTTCACCCCAAACCCCTCCCCGATCAAGAGGGAGGGGCGGACAGTATGGCAATGAATCTGTAATACGTGGGCGAGCCAAGGCTCGCCCCTACAGATTTCGCGGGGAAGGAGCCGGAGGATGGAGGGCTAGTCATTTTAGTATCTTCCGACGTAGGGTGAACCGACATAGCGATCAACGATTTTGATGATGTTGTCCGCAAGTTTGAAGAGATTAGCGATAAGCTTTGTAGCAGTCGATATGGCGATAATGTGGGTAGTAAGTTAGACAAAGTGAATGACAAGCTAGATAGAGTGCTTCGCTTATTCGAGTCTATCGAGCGGCAACTCGGCGGATCCTCCTATTAGTAAGAAAATACGAAACTGTGGTATCCAACACGATTACCGGCAGCATAAGCACCCTGCGCGAAGACAGGCTCATGAAGCGGGTCTTCCTCAGCCCGGCTGTGGTCATCCTCTTTGCCTTATCCGTGTTTCCGCTGATCTGGTCACTCGGCATCAGTTTCACTGATATGCAGCGTGGCGGATCGACCATCGCCCGTCAGGCGGAAGCCGAGGGCATCACCGAAGGCGTGGGCTTTTTGGGCATGGGCTTCGAGTTGACCGGGCGGAATTACCAGCGATTGATCGGCGATACCCGCCTGCACAGTACCGTTCGCAATACCATGATCTACGTCTTCTTCGGCGTAACTATTCAGTACGTAATTGGTATAGGCCTGGCGACCGTACTCAACCAGCCATTCCGAGGACGCAACCTGGTGCGGGTGATCTTCCTGATGCCGATGATGATCACGCCGGTAGCGGCGGCCTATACCGGACGCATGTTCTTCGATTCCAACGCGCTGCGCTCGCCGCTGGCGCATTTTCTGCGACAACTCTCCAAGACATTGCAATTGGAACAGACGTTATCGGTACCCTGGTTCACGGACATCGGCTGGGCGCCGGTCGCGATCCTGCTGATTGACGCCTGGCAGTGGATTCCTTTCATGACCCTGATTCTGTTGGCGGGAATGCAATCCATCCCCGAGGATATCTACGAAGCCGCGCGGGTTGATGGCGCGAATGTCCTGCAAATCTTCTGGCGCATCACTTTGCCGATTCTATTCCCGATATCAATGACAGTGATACTAATCCGCGGCCTGGAAATCTTCAAAATCATAGATGTGATTGTCGTGACGACTGGTGGTGGGCCAGGCTCGGCTACCGAATCATTGACCTTGTACATATTCGAGCAAGCGCTGAGTAACGGAAACTATGGCTATGCCAGCGCCATTGCCTATATTTTATTGATTCTGGTTATCATCTTCGCTTCTATTTTTCTGGCTGTTGGCCGGCGCTGGGCCGGCTCGTGGGAACGTTGAGCGCAGCGTCATGCAGAAGCCAAAGCGAAAGAGCATGCTGGCGCGTTCCAGCCGGCGTCCACTATGGCAATCCGCCCTACTCTACCTCATCGTCATTGTCTGGTGCTTTATCGTTCTCTTCCCCTTTTACTGGCTGGTTACGACATCGGTCAAAAGACCGATCGATGTCAGCCGCGGACCCAACTATATCCCTTACGTCGACTTTGATCCGATTCCCGATCACTGGCAGGAGATGTTCGGCAGCCAACGCGAGTCGACGTTTCGGCATTTCCGCAACAGTCTGATCGCCGCCGCAGGCAGCACGCTGCTGTCGGTGATTATCGGAGCGATGGCTGGATACGGCTTGTCGCGCTTCCGGTACTACTGGGGGCGCCTGGGCTGGGACAACGACAATATCGCCTTTTGGATTATCTCGCAGCGTTTCCTGCCGCCAGCGATTTTCATCGTGCCTTTCGTACTGCTCTACAATCAATTCGGGCTGATCGACACATACACTGGCTTGATACTCGCCTACACTATGTTCAACATCCCCTTCGCCGTTTGGATCATGCGCGATTTTTTCAACGGCTTGCCGATCGACCTGGAAGAAAGCGCGCGTGTCGATGGCGCGACGCGCTGGCAAGCTTTCTATCGCATCGTTTTGCCCTTGAGCGCGCCCGGTTTAGTTGCGGTGGCGATATTCTCCTTCATCTTCGCCTGGAACGAGTACCTTTTCGCGCTGATGTTGACCAACTTCAACGCCATCACCATGCCGGTTCTGATCGCAGGGCAGAACAATACCCGTGGCATCGAATGGTGGTTTATCAGCGCCTTAACACTGACGGCGGTGGCGCCGGTGATCGTCATCGGCTTGCTGCTGGAGCGCTTTATCACGCGCGGTCTCACAGCAGGCGCGATCAAAGGCTAGCTATTCCAAATTGGCGTGGCGGGCGTTCATGGCGCTTTCGTCCACCCCGAACGCATGCTTCAACCGGATGATAAGCAGGTCGCAGAGCAATCCCAGACAATGCTCGAAGAGCGATCCCATCACCAAGACGGAGTCTTCCCCGTGGTTGGCGCCGGATTTGAAGTTGGTGGCGGGGATATGGACCAGTGTTTTGGCAGAAGCGGCGATTGGAGACTCAAGGTTGCCGGTGACGGTGGCGATCGATGCGCCAATCGCTTGGGCGGTGGCCACATGCCGCAGAAGCGATGCCGTTCGCCCCGATGACGAACCGATGAGCAGCAGATCGGCATCGGCGACCGACGGCGTTGTGACATCATCAACAACATGTACGGTCAATCCCAAGTGCATCAAGCGCATGGCGAAGGCTTTCATCTGCAAGCCGCTGCGTCCCTTGCCCGCGATGAAGATGCGCTCCGCGGATAGAATGGCTTCTTGCAGATCCTCAACCTGCGTCGCGTCTACCTGCTTCAACGCGCGTGACAGATCGGCAAGAATGGCGTCGAATAGTTCAGGCGTCTCCATACTGGCGTATCCCTTCATGAATGAGTCGTGCCGCAAGACCAGGATCCGCCGCCGCAGTGATCGCGGAACCAACGACGACGATTTGGGGATGGTGCGGCAATATCTGTGTCAAGACCTCCAGGCTTAGTCCCCCGGCGATGGCCAGGCTCAGCGGAGGATAAGCCTCGCGCAGTTGGGCTAGTTGCCGCCAGGGAGAGCCGCGCCTGGATTGCTGATCGTGGGCGGTGTGCAGGCAGAGCAAGTCGCAGCCAAGCCCCATCAACTCGGCGGCGCGGGCGACCAGGTCGGTCACAGCCATCATATCGATCATGACCTGACCAGCGTGCTTCTCCGCGCTGGCGAGGGCGCCCTGTATGGTTTCGTCGCCGCTGAGGCCCAGAACAGTGATCATATCCGCGCCGGCGCCGAAGGCGATATCGGCTTCCGCTTCGCCGGCATCCATGATTTTGAGATCGGCGAGCAGGCGCAAACCTGGATAAGCGGCGCGAATCGCCCGTACGGCGCGCATGCCTTCGCGGAAGACAAGCGGTGTGCCTATCTCAATGATATCGACATGCGGATGCGCTTTTTCCAATACTTCAAGCGAGCCTTGCAGGTCTCCATCAAGAGCGAGTTGCAGTTTCGCCATGGCGATCCTTGTCAGTAGTCGACAGGCAAAAAATCGAACACAATAGAGTATATAAAACATGATCGCGGTGACAAAGGATAGGGGCATGACAGCGAGAATTGTAGTTGTAGGCAGCTTCAATACGGATCTGGTGTCTTATGTGCAGCGGATGCCGCGTCCGGGCGAGACAGTACATGGCGATAGCTTCATGACCGGGGCCGGCGGCAAGGGCTCCAATCAAGCGGTGGCGGCGGCTCGCCTGGGCGCGGACGTCACTTTCATCGGACGTCTGGGCAAAGATGTCTTCGCCAATCTTGCTTACGAGATCTGGGATGCCGAGGGCATCAACAGCGATTATGTGGTTCAAGACGAAGAAACCGCGACCGGGGTCGCGCCGATCTTCGTTGATAGCGCCGGCGAAAACATGATTGTCGTGGTCCTGGGCGCCAATTCCCGCGTGCAGGCGAGCGATATTGACGCTGCCGGGGAGCGCATTGCCGCGGCTGATGTTTTGGTCGCGCAGTTGGAAATCAATACCGACATGGTAACTTACGCCCTGCAAGTGGCGAAGGAACTTGGCATCACGACGATATTGAACCCGGCGCCGGCAGCGCCGATCCCGCGGGAGACGATCCAGTTGGCAGACTATCTGACGCCAAACGAAACCGAACTGGAAAGCCTCAGCGGCGGACCTGTGTCCGATGTGGTAGCGGCTGCGCGCTCATTAATGACGCGGGAGGGACAGACCGTGGTCGTAACAATGGGCGCGCGGGGCGCGCAGGTCGTCTCGCGAGATCAGACTGGCTTGCTACCAAGTTTCGCGGTAGATGCAGTGGATACTACCGGCGCCGGCGATGCCTTTAACGCGGCGCTGGCAGTGGGGTTGGCGGAAGGCAAATCGCTCGAAGACGCCGTGCGCTTCGCCAATGCCACCGCCGCCCTATGCGTCACCAAGGCCGGTGCGGCCGGCAGCGCCCCGCACAGAGCCGATGTCGACGCCCTGCTGGCAGCTAGCGAATAACTGTCTTCAAGTGATCCGCCAGGCGCAGCGCCAAGGCGACGATGGTGAGCGTCGGGTTGGCGTAACCGCCGGTGGGGAATACAGCCGAGCCAGCGATATAGAGATTATCGACCTGATGCAGCCGTGAATTAGGGTCGACGATACCCTCCTCGGGCTCTGTCGACATGCGTAGCGCGCCCATGTGATGATCGCCCGTTTCCAGCGCGCCCTCATGTGGCGGAAAGGTCCAGTCTTCCGCGCCGCCACTGACGTCAGTGATCATTTCGTGACTGACAGCGCCATGTTGATACAGATAATCGAGCGTGATTTCCAGAGCGCGCCTAGCGCTGCGCTTGTCGGTTTCATTGAGTCGCCAATCGACATGAGCGACCGGCTGACCGAAGATGGGATCCACCTGGTCGAGATCCAACCGTATGCGACTTTCTTCGTTCGGCGTCTGCTCCCAGTTGAGATTGACCACAGCAGACGCTCGATCCGAGCCGAAATTCAAAATGATGCGGAAGTTGCCTATTGCCTCTTCCCATAAGACCGCCGGCGTTGGCACTAAAACGCCCCAGGCGTTAAAAGTCAAATACTCGAAGACGAGTTCCGGATTGACCAGCGGCGTCACCATGTGTCGGTACACTCCGCAATCATCTGTTGGCGGTTTAAGACGAATCTGTTGTTCGCGGAAGAAATTGCGGATTTCTGTCGGGATCACCCGGTCGAATCGTACCCTAGCAGCGTTGGTCAGCAAGGGATGCACCATGAAGCCCCGGCCCAGTTGATCGCGCTTGTTATTGCCCAAGTCGCGGGAGAGCTGCAACAAGCGCAGGTTTTCAATGCCGCCGCATGCCAGCGTATAAGCCTTGGCGCATACCTTGAAGCTTTTGCCGCGCTGCCCCGCAACGATGGTTGAGCAATTCAGTTCGGATACATGGCGCCCCTCGCCGTCGGTGGCGATCTCAAGGAGGTGCGCATTGAATAGCACCGTAAGGTTCTCGGCGCTTTTGAGTTGGTCGCGGAATTGCACCTGGAAGTCGTGCAAGTTCTCCTCGTATTGGGCGTGCATAATTGCGCCGGTCATTTTGTCGCCGGGCAGTGGATCGAAGCAGCGGCTATACAAGACGTCTTCCCAGTACGACATATCGTCATAATTCAGTGGACCAAATTGGCCGAAATGATGAGCGTCGACGTAATAGGCTGTTAATTCGTCGAAGGTGAAGGGCCAGGCGCTATCGCGGAAACCGGGGCGGGGACCGAAGTCGACAGGATCCAATGGACGCGCCCAGAATCCAAAATGGTTGGTCGTGCCGCCGTACATATTCAGACGCGAGCGATGGGTAAAGACCGGATCCACCTTCTGCAGAAAACTGCCGGTCGTCCCGTGATACAAGGATTGCCGGTCCGCGTCCGGGGTGGCTCTGTCGCCGGGGTCCCCGCTGACCAAGAGAATGACCGTCAGCGAGCTGTTCGCAAGGCGCTGCGCCATAGCAATGCCCGCCGCGCCAGCGCCAACGATGCAAAGATCAAATCCGCGTAGAACGGTATGCTCAGGGAGTTGGTCGGCATGCAGGTACATTTTTACCCCGATCGTCAGATTATATGGTCGGATATAATTGTGCTGTCAAATCGCCAAATGTAAGCCAATTCCACTCAAGCCATTTCTTCTAAGAATCCAATGGTTGTAAAGTATAATTATGGGATACGACAATTTTGTCGAAGGAGTCGAACCATTATGACCTATGCAATGCTACCATTTGACGAGTCCAGAGCGCATAGCTGGTACAGGAAATGGCGCGAGAAGATCCACGCCTGGCTAGAGCGCAATGGGGATTCTGACTGGGCGGATATTCTCCTCTTGCTGCCTGACCTGTTCATGTTTGCTGTTGGCATAATGTCCGATTCGCGGATTCCATATAAGTTCAAGCTGGCTCTTCTGTCAGCGGTTGTGTACGTACTAAGCCCATTTGACCTCATCCCTGAAGCGGTTCTTGGTGTAGCGGGACTGATTGACGACGCTGGAATCCTTTTAATATTGCTAGACATGCTGTTTGGTGCGCTAAACCTCGAACCCGACGTGCTGGCACAAGTCATTCGAGACCACTGGCACCGAGATGAAGACGTTGTCTCGACCATAAGAGTGCTGTTGGCCAAACTAAAAAGGATGCCTGGATATCTATTTGGCAAACTTCTAAATCTAGTCAGGCGCTGGTGGCCATATGGAAGAGACAACGAGCCTGAAACAGGGCCGGCAGAGTGAAAGACCATCCCGACTTGAGGTATCGCTTTTTCTATCAATGTCGGCAGCCAATCCGAGAAGAATGATTTCGCAAAGACTAAGATTGCGTCGCACAGACCCTTTATGGTCGGTTTCTCAGCAGCATCCGCGCCAGATATGCGGCACCGTAGATAGGCGCGTCTTCACCTAAGGTCGAGGCGGTGATGCGTAATCTGTCGCTGACTGCTTTGAACGAGTATTTCGGCACCGCTGCCCTGGCCGGATCCAGCAAGAGGTCGCCGGCGCTGGCGACGCTGCCGCCGATGACAAACTGCTCGATATTGACTGTCATCGCGATCGACGCAATGGCGATGCCCAAAGCGCGCCCGGCCTCCCGCAACACCCGAAGGGCGACCACATCTCCCGCGGCGGCTCGCCGCGTTACTTCGGCGCCGGTGATAGTTTCGCCACTGGCAGCGGCGTAAGCTTTTACCAGCGCCGGTCCGCTCGTATAAGTTTCCAGGCAACCACGCGAACCACAATGACAAAGGCGCCCGTTAGGATCGACGGTCATGTGCCCGGATTCGCCCGCGCTATTGCTTTCACCATAGATAAGCCTACCTTCGTATATGATAGCCGCGCCGACGCCAGTGCCGATCACGATATAAATCATGCTGTCGCGATCGCGCCCGGCGCCGAAATGAAACTCGCCCAAAGCCGCCACCTTGGCGTCATGATCCAGCTTGACCGGCAAGCTCAACTTCTCCTGCAATATGGCGCGGAAGGGCGTATTCGAGATGCCGGGCAAGTTGACCAGCATATACAAGTCCCCGCTGACAGGGTCCAAGAGACCTGGCGCGCCAACGCCGACGCCCGCAACAGTCTCTCTTCGCGGCAGATCGAGTTTGAGCGAGTCAACTTGCGCGGATATACGATCTGTCACGCTTTCGACTCCCTCGTCGGCGTCGGTATCGATACGCCTCCGATTAAGGATTTGATCGTCGGGGCTTACCAATCCCAATGCGATCTTGCTGCCACCCAAATCGATTCCGATGACCCAAGTCATGATGCCAACGCCGATTTCAGCGGGGGTTTGCCGAGCAGATGATCCGCCACCCGCAGGGCTTGCGCGCAAATGGTCAAGGCAGGATTCATGGCCGTTGACGACGGGAAGAATGATGAATCCATAACATATAGATTCGCAACATCGTGGGACTTGCAGAAGGGGTCAAGCACCGATGTCGCCGGATCGTGGCCAAAGCGAGCCGTGCCGCATTGATGCGAATTGGTCTCGATGCCCAGGGTCTCGGTGAAGACAAAGGCATAACCGGCCCTTCGCATCATGCGCGCCGCCCGCTTGATCAATTCCTGGTGAGCGACGCGGTTGTTCGCTTTCCAGCGCACTTGAATCCTGCCATCTTCGCCGAGGATGACGCGGTTTTCCGGATCCGGCAAATCCTCAGACATCACCCACCAGTCCACGCTGCGCTTTGCCATCTCTGTCAGCAGCGGTTTTGGTATGTAGGGCTTGGCGGCCGATAGCATGCCCGCCTGCAATTTACCCAAGAGTTGTATATTGCCCATCGGCCAGGCGAAATCATCATCGCCAAAATAAAAGTCGTTCACCGCCATCGTCTTCTGGAACACAGTCGGGTTGCTCCTAAAAGGAGCGACGGCGGTCAGCGCGGTATTGTTGTGTACCATATAGTTGCGTCCCAACATGCCCGACGAATTTGCGAGACCATTCAGATGTTGATCGTCCGCCGATCCCAGCAGAAGGATCGCAGAATTAGCGGCGCCGCAAGATACGATAATCGTGTCGGCGGATACCTTGAACAATTCGCCCGCGCGCTCCACTTCAACGGCGACGGCGCGTTTGCCGCCCCTGTCGGTCAGGATGCGCCTCGCCCGCGCCTTTGTCCATAGTTCAATGTTCTCGCGCACAAGCGCAGGACGCACACAGCAAATCTCGGCATCGCCCTTGGCATGAACCTGACAGGGGAAACCGTCACAGGTTTTGCAGCGAATGCAGCGCCCGCCTTCGCGCAGATCAATCGCCATCGGCAGGGAAAATGGATGCAATTCTTGATCACGCAACTTGTCGATCAATTCGGCAACATAGGGCTCATGCTCGACTTCGGGAAATGGATAAGGACGTGTACGTGGCGGTTCGCTTGGGTCTTCGCCCGATCTTCCATGTACAAATAAAAGCGCTTCGGCAAGATTGTAATAGGGCTCGAGGTCCTCGTAACAGATGGGCCAGGCCGGCGACGTGCCGCCTTCATGTTCGATGACGTCGAAATCTTCGCGGCGAAGACGCGGCAAAGCAGCGCCGTAGACTTTGGTATTGCCGCCGACGTAGTAGTGGACGCCGGGCTTGAAAGCCCGCCCGCTAGATGCATCAATCCAGTCTTCTTTTGGCTTGTAGCGGGCATCATCAAATACGGCGCTCACCTGCCAATTCTGTGGTTCTTGCGGCAGGAAGTCTCCGCGCTCGATCAGCAGGATGCGCGCCCCACTATCCCGCAAAGCATAGGCGAGCGTCCCCCCGCCCATGCCGGTGCCGATAATGATGAAGTCGTAGTGCCCCGCCGCCACCGTTCTCAGATCTCCGCTAACTTAACCCAGCGCCCACTTTCAGCAGATCGCTCGGCAGCTTCCATGATCTTCTGCACATGTAATCCGTCCGCGAAGGACGGCGATGGCGCCCTGTCCTCCCAGATTGACTTGATGAACTGATACTGGCATTCGGCGTGGGCGCGCATGAAGTCCGGGCTCATCGTCCAGTCCGGCGCGCGTTGTCCCTCGTAGCGGCCCGCCGTTTCGATTTTGCGAAAACCGCGCCCCCCGCCCATTGGCGTCTCTGCGTCACGGGCGTCGTAGACATAAAGCCAGGCCGGCTCCGCCAAGTCGAAGCGAATCGCTCCGGATTCCCCGAAGATTTCGACGCAGAGATCATTGGTAGCGCCGGTGCCCATGCGCGAGATTTCGATCGTGCCCAGACCGCCATCGCGGGTGCGGGCCTGCAGCAAAGCGATATCATCAACATCGACCCGTCCCATTTCTGCCGCACCCGGCGCCACAGGACGTTCTTTGATCAAGGTATCGAGCGTTCCATAGACCGAATCGAAATCGCCGAGCAGAAAATAAAGCAGATCCAGAACATGCGAGCCGAGGTCGAATAGCGCGCCGCCGCCGGTAACCTCCCGTTGCAGGCGCCAGGAAAGCGCTTTGTCGCGGCTGATATAGCTGGAGCGATGATAGCGGCCGCGGAAAGAGAAGACCTGGCCCAGGAAGCCCTCTGAAATGAGCTGCTTGGCGCGCGCAATGGCGGGGGAAAACCGAAAGTTGAATGTCAATTGTCCTTTGACACCGGCGGCATCTACCGCCTGCGCCATAGCCCCGGCTTGACCCGCGTTCATCGCCAGGGGTTTTTCACAATAAATGTGCACCCCGGCGGCGGCCGCAGCCAGGACGATATCGTAATGGGAGTTGTTGGGCGTACAGATATCAACCGCGTCAATGTCGTCGCGCGCCAGCAAGTCGCGATAGTCCGCCGTGTAGAATTCGCAACCGATTTCGGAGGCGGCTTGTCTAGCCGTTTCCGGCCGTGCAGTGGCGACCCCGCCAACCTTGATGCTGTCAGCGCTCAAGCCATAGTGGAAGGGAATCGCGCGATAGGCCGCGGCATGCACGCGGCCGATGCCCCCATATCCGATCAGCCCGATATTGATGTTTGGCATCGTTTGCCCCCATCCCCTGTCCCCTTGCCCTCAAAATGAGGGAAGGGGAATAGATTCGAATGCGAGATATGAGACCGGAGAATCATTTTAGTCCCCGTTCGTCCCGATACAGATCACTAGCCTCGCGCATAACGGCACGCAGCTTTTCCACAGCGGCGCTGATCTGCCCCGCGCCTGGCTGCAATTTGCCTTCGGGACCCTTCAGCAGGGGCGACGAAAATTCGCCAACGGTCATGCCGACCTCGATGAATTGAGCCACGTTGCCCGCGTTGAGTCCGCCGTCTTCCATAAGTTCGATACGGTCTTCCATGCCCCCATCCGCGATCATGCGATGAAGTTTGGCTAAGGTATCGATCACGATTGGATCAATGGTATGCGGGCTTTTGTCGCCGGCGGTCTTTTTCCAAAATGGCGCGCGACTCTCGTATTCGATGATGTCGACATAGGGATGGATGAACTGTTCGAAAGCGTAGGCGGGCACACCCTGCCAGGCCCAAACACCGACCTTGAGTCCCAGTTTTTCTTTGATATAGGTAATGTTCTGGAAGATCATCTCGTCTGTCGTTTCCAGGGGCAAGCTTATCAAGCTCACGCCAAGGTCGGCCAGTTGATCAAAAACGCTGAAATTCGGTCGCAGCATTTGCAACTGCGCTTCGACCTCCAGCGACGTACTCTTGCAGGTCGCTTCGATGATGTCGTATCCACCGCGGGGCATGGCGAAATCCATATACTTGCCATCGCGCACTTCAATATGCAGCCAGTCGACGCCGGCCGCTTCCAGTTCAGCCACTTGCGCGCCCAGCACGGCGTAGTCCGCCCAAAACAGCCCGGCGGCGATCTTGCATTGCTGGGTCACGTTTCCTATCACCATGTGATCCCTTTCTCGCTTCTTTCGCGCAAATCAATGACCGCGGCGGCGGCATCCTCATCCGTACAAAGCACGTTGATGGCGCCTGAGTTCAGAGCGCCATGAATGGCCGCCGCTTTATTGACACCGACGGCGACAGCGATCGTTTCTGGCACGGCACGCAGTTCATCCAGCGTAACGCCGATAATACGCCGATTCAATTCGCAGGGGTACAGGCGGCCAGCGCTGTTGAAGATCTGCCAGGCCATGTCCCCGATGGCGCCGTTTTGATGGTATGCTCGCAATTGCTCGGCATCCGCCACACCGGCCTTTACGAACCCGGACGTGCTGGGATCAAGGTCGCCGATGCCAACCAAGGCGATATCGGCGCGGCGCACTTGCTCAAGTGTCTGTCCTACCACGGCTTGCTCGCGGATCATCGCCGCGGCTTCGGCATTGTCCGCCAGCAGCGGCGAAGACAGATAGAGCGCTTCGCCACCCAGTTTCTGCGCCAGTTGACGCGTCAAGGCGGAGCTATCATATTCTTTGAGCGCCTGCGACAAACTGCCGGTGGCTTGCATCACTTTGACGCTCGCTTGAAAATCAATGCGGATGGCGTTGATGACTTCGTAGGTGGTGCTGCCGAAGCAGATCGACATTGTGGACTGATCTGCCAGTACCTCTTCCAGGTAGCGTGCGGCAAGTTGCGCGATCTGCCGAAGCAGGAGCGCGGCATCGGTCGCGCCCGTTTGCAGCACCAGAGCCCGGTCCAGGCCGAAGCCGGCGACGAGTTGCGCTTCCAGATCGCCCGCGCGCTTGATGGGCCAGTCGATCAGTACCCGCACGATCTGCCTTTCCCGCGCTTCCTTGAGCAAGCGGTATATTTTGACGCGTGACAAGTCGAGCGCCGCGGCGATGTCGTTCTGCGTCATCTCTTGCTGGTAATACATCGACGCGACCTTCGCCAGCAATTCATGGTGTAGCGAATCCATCACGGTCAAATGCCCGCTCGATTGCGCGTCATGATTTCTGCCACCCCTTGTCGCGTGCGCGGCTGGTAACCCGGCAGCGGCAATAGCCGCTCGTGAATGATATCGATCATCCAGTCGGCGCCCGGGAAAAAGCTCTCGTCGAGCTCGGCAGGCGGCGTGATCCAATTGCGCGCCCCCAAGACCGCGACGGGACCATCGAGAAAGTCGAAGGCCAACTGGCTGATGTTGGACGCCATCGTATGGAGGAAAGAGCCGCGTTCGCTGGCATCGGATGCGAGCAATAGCTTGCCCGTCTTGCGTAAGGATTGGACGATAGGCTCATAATTGAGCGGGTTGAGAAAACGCGCGTCGATGACTTCGGCGCTAAGACCGTGCTCCGTCCGCAGTCTGTCTGCCGCTTCCAGCGCGCGATAGAGCGCCGCGCCGATCGTGACGATCGTGATATCGCTGCCCGGACGATGCAAGTAGGGTTCGCCCTCCTCTATCTCGTAGTATTCGAGCGGCACACCACCGGCAAACAGCGTTTCCGGCTGGCTGTAGAGGCGCTGGCTCTCGAAGAAGACAACGGGATCGGTACCTCGCAGCGCCTGGTTGAGCATGCCCTTGGCGTCGTAAGCGGTAGCTGGGAAGTAGACCTTCAGCCCCGGTATGTGCGCAACTAGCGAACTCCAGTCCTGCGAGTGCTGGGCGCCGTATTTCATGCCGACAGAAACACGCAACACGAGTGGCATGCGCAGCGCATTGGCCGACATCGCCTGCCACTTCGCCATCTGGTTGAAGATCTCGTCCCCGGCGCGCCCCATAAAATCGCAATACATGAGTTCCGGCACGGCCCGCCCGCCAGCCAGCGCATAACCCACGGCTGCGCCGACGATCGCCGCTTCCGAGATTGGCGTGTTGAAGAGGCGATGATAAGGGATGGCCTCGGTCAAGCCGCGGTAGGCGCCAAATGCCCCACCCCAATCGCGGTTTTCTTCGCCAAAGGCGATCATGGTCGGATCCTGATAAAAGCGATGGAGCATGGCTTCAAAGATCGCTTCGGCGTAGGTCAATGTCTTGAGCTTCGGAAATGGTTTACCCCCTTCGTCCAAGCCAAAACGATGTTTGCTTGAAGTCACTTCGAAACGGCTTTCCGCCCTGGGTTGAGTGACTTCCGGCCCGCGATCATCCAGTGCATCCGCCCTCTCATTGGAGAACATCATCGTGCCAATCTCATCCTTGGCAACATGCAAGCGCGGCGAGCGGTCCAGATCGACGGCGGTGGCGACGATTCCCGTGATCTTGTCCACGATCGCATCTTCAATGCTTTCCAGCCAACTATTGTCGGCGTGGCCATTGGCGCAGAGGTAACTCCCGAAGCCTCTGATAGCGTCCTGCTCCCGCCACATTTCGACCTCGTCTTTAGCGCGGTACGATGAGGCGTCGCTGGGCGAATGGCCGCTATAGCGATAGGTGATGACATCAAGCATGGCGGGTCCCTGCCCGGCCAGCAAGACTTCTTTTTTGCGCCGGGTGGCATCGGCGACAGCCAACGGGTCGTAGCCGTCCACGCGTTCGCTGTGCATGGCAGCGGCGTTAACGCCCAAACCAACCCGCGCCAGCATACCGAAGCCGAGGGTTTCGCCCTGGGGCTGCCCGCCCATGCCATAGAAGTTGTTCATGAAGTTAAAAAGGATGGGCGGCGCGCCGCCCAGGTCGGCATCCCATAGCGTGTGATACTGGTCCATGGCTGCGAAGTTCATCGCCTCCCAGACCGGACCGCTGGCGACCGACGAATCGCCGATATTGGCAATAACAATGCCACGTTTGCGGTTGATGCGCTTGAATAGCGCCATGCCCAGCGCGATATCGGCCGAGCCGCCGACGATAGCGTTATTGGGCATGATGCCGAAGGGCGGAAAGAAGGTATGCATCGAGCCGCCCATGCCTCGATTGAATCCAGTCGCGCGGGCGAAGATTTCGGCGTAAGTGCCGTAAATCAAGTAAGCTTGCGCTAGCGACTCGATATCGCTAAAGTCGTCAATGCTTTCAACGACGCGCAGTGCAGCGCCGCCCATATAATTCTCCATGATGTCCAACAAGCAGTCGTCTTCAAGCGCCCGGATGGCGGATAGCCCTTTGGCCAGGATCTCGCCATGGCTGCGATGCGAGCCGAGAATGAAGTCTTCGGGACCAAGGTGTATGCACTGCCCCACGGCAGCTGCTTCCTGCCCGATAGACAGATGCGCCGGACCGAGATGATTGTATTGGATCCCGCGGTAAGAACCCGCTTTCTTGAATCCATCGAGAACTAGCTCGAACTCGCGGATCAAGCGCATGTCATGATAGACATTGACCAGTTCCGCGCTGGAGAAACGTTCGGCTTCAGCCCCTGGATCGGAAAGGTAGGTGTTGACAGGAATATCCGGCGCGCGCAGCAGCGACCTCTGTCGGGCTTCATGAGGGTCAATCGTCAGCGATTTCGGCATTGTGGACTCCAGGCCTATAGGGCGAGCAGCAAGTCGATACTAGCAATGTTCTTGCATAATTGCGCGAGGAACCGGGCGGCTGGCGCGCCGTCGACAACTTGATGGTTGACAGTGAGAGACAAGCCGATATGCGCTACATGCGCGACCGCGCCGTCGCGCTCCACTGGCTTGAGGTTGATGCTGCCGATGCCGAGAATACCGACCTGCGGCGGATTAAGGATGGGCGTGAAACTTTCGATGCCCAAGCCTCCCAGGTTGGTCACGGTGAAGCTGCCGCCAGCCAATTCATCGGGCATAATATCCCCGCTTCTACAGGCATCGGCCAGTCGCTTTGCCTCGTAAGATAGCGCCCGCAGGCTAAGCGCATCGGCCCCCCGAATCACCGGAACCAATAGTCCGCGTGGCGTATCTACCGCCAGGCCGAGGTGAACGCGCGAGTGTTTCAAGATCCTGTCGTTCACATAGAGCGCGTTCAGTTCCGGAAAAGCCGGCAAGGTCCGGGCGACGGCGAAAAGCAGCAAATCGTTGATTGTCACGCCGCGCAAGCCCAGAGCATCATCGCTGGACTTGAGCCGAGCGCGGAAGTCCTGCAAGGAGGTGGCGTCGGCCGATGCATTGAGTGTCAGCTGGGCGGTTGTCTGCAGCGATTCAAGCATCCGCTTTGCGATGGTTCTGCGGACGCCCGTCAGAGGGATCGCCTTCAACTCGGGCGAAGCGGCGGGCGAAGATGGCGTCAGATCGGACTTGGTGATTCGCTTGTCGACAGCCCGTTCATCCGCGATCTGGTACTCGCCGCTTTCGAGCATCGCCTTTGCCACCGGCGACATTTTCACCCCTTGGTCAATCAATGCCCGGATATCTCGCTCGATTATACGGCCGTCGGGACCCGTGCCCTCGATTTCGTTGTAGTCGATACCCTTGCGCGCCGCCAGATTCCGCGCGCGAGGCGAGATGAAGACCTCCTCGTCCGGCTTTCCGTCGCTGTGGTCATAAGATTCGCCCGGCGTGACATGTTCTGCCGGGGCGGCGGAGACCGGAGAAAGAAGATCGAATGACTCGCCCTCTCGACCGACGATGGCAATGTTCTGCATAACCGGCACTTCATCACCCGCTTCGAAAAAACGCGCTAGCAATATGCCGGAAGCGCTGCTTTCGACTTCGACCGTCGCTTTATCGGTCTCTATTTCGCAAAGCGTTTCGCCCGTCTCAACAGGATCGCCGACGCCGACATGCCAAGTCAAAATGATCGCGCTTTCGACCGTGTTCCCCAGTTTGGGCATAACAATGGCTTGCGGCATGCACACCTCTTGAGCGCTACTGTGCAATTGCACAGTTTCAGTTCAATTACACAGAGTGTAGCGAACTGCGATGCGATTGTCAAGTCGGTGGCGACAGTCCTGGAGCCCCAGTTTATGGTTGCGGGCGTCCAATGGATCGGCAGAAACATAAATGCATACCGTCGAAAAGCAAGCGTATTAACATAATTCCTATCCGCGCCGAGTTAACTAATGCTTACGAATGAGACCCTAGTGTCACCGTGTCATTGATTGAAAAAAACCGCGTAAGGCATTAACATGCCGCTATGAAGTAGAAGAGAATCAAAGCATGACATATCGCTTGCAACATGTCAGCGTCCCGCGCCCGCCGGGCAGCGTCGAGCGAACCCGGGGCTTTTATGGCGCGTTGCTGGGACTGGAAGAGATTCCCGCGCCGACCACAATCACGACCGTGGATGTGATCTGGTTTAAGCTCAACGAGAGTGCCGAACTGCACATCTTTGAAGAGGAGCCGATAGGCGACACGTCGATAAGGCATTTTTGTCTGGTCGTGGAAGACCTCGAGGCCATGCGCCGGAAGCTGAGGGATGCGGGCTATACACCTTGGGATGAGGAACCCATCCCGGGGCGGCCACGGTTTTTCTGTCGCGACCCCAATGGCAATATCATCGAGTTCACGACAATCGTCGGCGATTATCTCGGTTATCAGGATTCGTAGCCGTCCCCATAGCGCAATGGACCGCGCCAGGCGGCGGTATTCGCCGCGCGCAAAGCGTCAATGTCTAATTCAGTGTCTTCAATGCGCAATGCGCCATCCACAATACCGGGTCGCCGGTTGCGTTGAAGATAGGCTATCAATCGCGACTTCAAGCCCTCTTGACGGAGGGCGTATGCCGCATTCCCCGCCAGATTGCGAGAGTCGCCGGGATCGGCTTCAATGTGGAACAAGTGCTTGGTTCCGCCTTCAAAATAATGAACATATTTGAAAGCCCCGTCCGTTGCGAAGACGGCGTCGCTCGTCTCGCCAAATATCACACGATCAGCCGGCTGCGCCAACAAAGAGACGCCGTCCATCTCGCGCGCCGGCGTCAAACCGGCGAACTCCAGCAATGTGGGTACGATGTCCGCGGTCAACACAGGTTCTTGGGAGCGTCTGTTGACGATCCCGTGACTTCTGGGCAAGCGCATGATGATAGGCACACATGCGGAAGACTCCAGGAAGCTGTTCTTGGCGAATAATCGATGATCGCCCAGATGCTCGCCATGGTCAGATGTGAGGACAATCACGGTATTCTCGTACAAACCCTTGCGCTTTAGCTCGCCAAGCAAGCGTCCCAATTGATAATCGATGTGCGTGATTTGCGCATAATAGTGACGGCGCAGTCGCATCATCACCGGCGGAGGAATGCGGTCGGCTTTGCTCATGATCCGTTGACGGGTCAAGGAAGGCGGCTCATCCGCGCTTTCCACCCAGTCGCCGATGACCGGCTCCGGCACCTCGAAATCGTCATAGAAACGATCGAATGGCTCTGGGGGATCGAAGGGGCTATGTGGGGCTTCGAAGACCATCCACATGAAGAAGGGACAATCGGGATCGCGGCGCGAAAGAAACTTGATGCCTTCGTCGACAATCCAATGGCTGTGCGTCAGATGCTCCGGCACGGCGCTCACCGCCGGATAGACCTCGTTCCCGCCCAAGCCATGCCCGCGATAGAACCCACCCCAGCCTTGATCTTCCAAAAAGTTGACATAGTCATTGGGATGCAAGCTGATATCTTCAAATCCGAAGCGCGCCCGTTCCGGATAGAAGTGCATCTTGCCAATGGCCTTGGTCTGATAGCCCGCTTCCCGCGTCAAACGCCCGGGCAAGCTGTGCTCTGGCGCGATTGGCGTTCTCGGGCCCCGCATGAAATTATAGGGCATGCCATGCTGGCTGCCGGTAAAGCCGGTGAGCATAGTGGCGCGCTGCGGCATGCAAACCGGGCAATCGGCATAAGCGCGACTGTACCAGACGCCCTCATAAGCAAGTTGATCGAAATGCGGCGTCATCACCGGGTGGGGACTGTCGGCGATGCCGAGGCAATCGCCGCGCCATTGATCCAGGACGATATAAAGGATGTTGGGTTTTTCGCTGGCTGAGGGATCCAAGGGCTTTATCCCTTGAGGCTGCCCTGCGCGGTCACGCCACTGATCAGGTGCTTCTGCCCGAAGTAGAAGACGATCAGCATCGGAATGATCATCAGCATCGAGAAGACCATAATCAAGTTTAGGCTGTTGTCCTCGCCTTCGAAACCCTGCAAGGCGTTCAAGCCCAGCGCCAAGGTCCAGAGTTCCTTATTCGAACCCAGGTAAATCAGCGGATTGAGGAAGTCGTTCCAGGCGAAGGAAAAGGCGAATATCGAAACCGCCGCCAGCACCGGACGCGACATGGGCATGAAAATCCGCCACCATACACCGAATTCGGAACAGCCGTCAATGCGGGCCGAGTCGTAAATGTCTTCCGGTATGCCACGGAAAAACTGCCGATACAAAAAGATATAGAAGGCGTTGTGACCGAGGACGCGTGGCAAGATCAGCGGACCGAAGGTGCGCGTCCAGCCGATCTCATCGAAAAACAGGAATAAGGGGATTAATCGCACCACATAGGGCAGCATCATCGTCGCCAGTAAAATGCCAAAGAAAATATTCCGCCCGGGGAAGGGTATGCGAGCGAAGGCGTAACCGGCCAGCGTGCAGGGCACCCAGGCGCCAAACAGCGATGCCACCACGATGATCATCGTATTGCGCGTATACTGGAGGATCGGGCGCGCCTCAAAGAGGTAAGGATAATTTTCCCAGGCGACCGGATCGGGAATCAGCTCGAGCCGCCGTATGGTAATCTTGTCGCGAGTTTTCAACGAGGTCGAGACCGTCCAGAGCAGCGGCACCATCATCACAATCGCGCCCACGGTCAAGACCGTATAAATGATGATGTAGCGAAACATTTTGACTCTGGGATCTTCAATCATGTCCGCATCCTAGATTTCATCGTCTTGCGCATCCCCGTAGAACACCCAGCGATTCGAGGTGTAGACAACCATGAGCGTCAACACAAAGATGATGAGGAAGAGAATCACCGATAGCGCAGCCGAATAGCCAAACTCGAAATCTCGAAAGGCCTTGTTGTAGACATGTAGCATGTAGACAAGTCCAGCTTGCAAGGGTCCTCCATTGGTGCCGATGAGAATGAAGACTTGTTCAAAGACCTGGAAGCCGCCGATAAGACCCAGCAGCAGATTGAAAAATATCGTCGGCGTCATCAGCGGCACGGTGATATAGACGAGGCGATGCCAGCCGGTACCGCCGTCAATCGCCGCCGCCTCATACAGATCCTCCGGGATGCTCTGCAAGCCGGCGAGGAAAATGATCATCTGACCGCCGAATCCCCAAAGGCTGAGCAAGATCAGCGACGGCTTTATCGCATCCGGCGAAGACAGCCAGCGCACCGGCATTGCGCCAATCAAGACGAGGAACTGATTGAGAAAACCATAGCGCGTGTTGAGGAAACCGGCGAATATCACGGTCGCCGCCACCAGCGGCACCACCGACGGCACGTAGAACAGCGTCCGGTAAAGCTCCATGCCACGCACTCGCAGATTCAGTATCAGCGCGACCAGGAAGGCAAAAATCAAGCGCAAGGGTACGCTGAAGCCCAGGTAATACACCGTGTTGTACATGCTCTTACTGAATAACTTGTCCGCAGTGAAGATTTTGGTGTAGTTTTCCAGACCGATCCAGGGCGGCGTGCCGACCGTTCCGATCTGATAGTCGGTGAAGCTCAGGTAGAGATTGTAGATGAAGGGCGCCGCGTCGAAGATGATGAAGCCGGCGAACCAGGGCAAGATAAAAGCGAAGCCGATCAGCGCGCGGTTGCGGAACCACCACTCCTGAAAACGTGTCTTCCAGGTGATATCCGTTTGATCATGCTTTGCTTTGAGAGACGCTTGCGCCATTTAGTGCCTCAGCTGTTGCCGGGCGGGCGACCCAATGGGTCGCCCCTACATTTTCTGCACCTAGAGTAGTGTGTAGGGTTCAGCCGATGGCTGACCCGTCGCCCTCGCAGTTCTGTGTCGAGCCAAGCCCCTCCCTCATTTTGGGGGAGGGGCTTGGCTGGGGGGCATTCCTACATATTGTCGGCGTCAAACTCCGCCCAGAACTCGTCCAAGAGCGCCTGCATCTCCTCATGGGCATCGTTCAGCGCGTCCGCCGGCGACTTCACACCGAACAGAGCTTCCTCAACAGCGTTGGCAAGGATCTCAGCCAGCTGTCCTTGAACCGGTGTGATCGAAACGGCCACATCGGTAGCCAAGCCTTCAAGCACCACCGACCAGGTGGGGTTGACTTCATAGTAAGCCGGATTCTCGTTGCATGCCTTCACCGGCGAGGGCCGGCTCTGCGCGAAAAGGAAGGCGCAGCCGCCCAAGGGATGAACACCGATGAACTCGGCGAACTTGAAGGCGGCTTCTTGCTTCTCGGGCGGGTGCACGGCTGGGATCGTGTAAGCCCAGGCGCCGCTGTAATTGTATCCGGTGGTGCCGGCATGCGTAGCGTTGGGATTGTCTCCGTTGTAGGGCCGCAGCATCGTGCCCCAATGGCTGGTATCGGCATAACCCTCGGGATCGTTCACGTTGTAGTGGCCGTAGAAGGAAGTGTTGATACGCAGGAAAGCAAGTTTATCCTCGTACCAAGGATGATCGCCTTGGGCGAAGGCCGTATCCTGGAAGAAGTCGGCCACGTTTTCCACGCCACCGTTGATGTTGTTGGTGAAGTTGACCATCCACTCAAGCGTTTCTATGCCTTCCGGGCTGTTGAAGAGCAAGGTGCGGCCATCATCCGAGGCATACCTGCCATTGTTCGTATACAGCCAAGAGACAAATGCCGCATCGCCGCCCGTTATGCCGATTACTTGAGTGCCCATAACATCAACGCCCATCGGATCGGCAACGGTAATCGCCGCGGACATCTCCTCCAGCTCTTGCCAGGTTTTCGGCGGAGCTTCCGGATCAAAGCCGGCATCGCGCAGCATGTCTTTGTTGTATATGTACAAGCTTGTCAGACCGCCGGCAGTCGGCATCGGCAAACCGTAGAGTTCGCCGTTCCAGTACTGCAAACCAATCTCGCCATCATAGAAGACGCTGAGATCCGTGCCATGGGCTTCGACGAAATGATCGATGGGGATGATCAAGCCGCTGATGGCAAAGTGATAGGTCTCTGGCCGGGTCGACATGATGATGCCAGGCGGGTTACTGCTGGCAGCGGCAGTGGCTAGCAATTCGGCGCGGTTATCCCATGGCTGCACCTGGTTGATGATGCGGATACAGGGGTTCTCCTCCTGGAAGTGGCCGATCAGCGTGTCCATCAGCGCTTCGCGGGCGGCGCCCCACCAATTCATGAACTCAAGTTCGATGACCTCGCCGTCGCAATCCTGCGCGAGAGTCGGCGCCAAGCCGAGTGACAAGAGCATCATTACGGCGATTGCCAAGCCAATTAAACGTGAGACTTTCATGGTATTCTCCTATCGAAATACAATTTACGAATCAATTGGCATTTCAGCCATTACTGCACGATTATACCACAGCGGCAATTCAATTTGCAGTTTGCCATACGCCGGTTATACTTGGGCGAATTGCTGCCCGCGTTGATTAGACCTTGCAAGTGTAGCCTGTAGCGGGCGAGATGTCAAAAGATGGCCGAGGCGAGAGGCAGGAGCAGGGTGGCTGTGATGGAAAATCCGGGTGTCCTGAATATCCTCAAATACGCCAGCGCAGTGAAACTGAAATGGTATAGCCACGATGGCTCGCGTCACGTTTGGATTCGAGCGGAGCTCAAGCAAATGGACGATATCAACGGCGCCAATACAGTAGACATCGCCAGCATAAGCCGGGGCGGCTTACTGGATCTGATGGTGGACATTCACTCATCGCCTGATATAGATTGGATGAAATACGATTCTCCCGGCGAAGAAGAATGGTATGTGCTGCCGTCACTAATGGAGTCGTAGACATTTTCTTACTAAGGGCAGGAATCATAAGGAGGCAAACATCTTGAGCATCTACTCGGTCGATCCCCGCCTTAGCCGCTTCGATCCCCTGAAGCGAATCATCTTCTATGATGACTTCGACGAAGGCGTGAACGGCTGGTCCGAATTGATCGGCAATTATGAGCATACGCTGGACTCGATCATACCGCTCTCCGCCGATTATCGGCCGCCGATGATCAGCAATTTGACGATGTGGGATACCGGCACGGCGGGTTCAATGGAAGGCACCTATGCCCTAAAGCTTGCCAGTCGAGCGCGTGAAGGGTCACTGGCAACCAGCATCAAGCGGGTGACGTTTCGCAAGCCGGGACCCGTTCAACTGGAAGCCTATTTCTGTTTCAAGCCGGAGGCCTCAGAATTGCGTCTCTCCGCTGACGATATCCGCGCATTCGGCGTTCTATTCGATTTGCAAGACGGCATGAACCCAGACATCCGCTGGATGCCGCATTTACGTTATCTCAACGCGCAAGGCGGCGAGATGATCAATCGCTGGCAAGTCAAAGGCGAGACGCCTGCCTTCCAGAAGATCGGCGATAGAGGCGAGACGGTCTCGACCCCGCATCTCGGACCCGAATTCTGGGAATTTGTCGACGTGCCGGCGCAAGAGCTTTGCTACAACGAAATAGCCACCAAGATGAACTGGCACTATCTGCGCGTGAACTTTGACCTCGCTGAACGGCGCTTCCTCGGCTTCCAATGCAATGACCTCGTCTACGACGGCGCGGCGCTGAAATACATCACTATCCCGGCCATGCCCAACCTGAACTGCATGCTCAACGCCGCCTTCTGGGTGCAGACCAATCGTGATAAGCGCGCCTTCCTCTATCTCGATTCTGTGCTGCTCAGCGGGGAGTTTTAATCATGGCGCTCAGACGAAGCTATACCGCGACTGTTGAACGGAATGTCATCTGGAAGGGCGAATTCGCCAGCGAACCCTACGAGGCCGCTTGGGCCAGCGAAGCGATCTTCTTCGTGCGCGCGCTGGAAGTTTCGCCCGACTTCGCCGGAACAGCCCGCGTACAGATCTCGGCCGACGGCATCCACTGGGTCGACGAAGGCGCCACTTTCGACCTGCCGCCGAACAAAGACCAAGTCGCGTTCTGCAAGGTTTCTCACTTCGGCGGTTTTCTGCGTTTCATCGGAACGCTCGAGCCTGACAATCAAATTACAGTTCTGGTTTCTTTGGCGCTGAAGGAATGAAGGTCATGATAGTCAACCCCCCTCTAAATCTCCCCCGTAGGTCAGTGTCTACGCGACCCAATGCAGTGGGGGAGACTTCGGCTACACGCGGCGAACTTGTAAGGCTTGTCCGGTACTCCATAGCGCCAACATGTCTTTTTCTACCCCATCCCCCGGCCCCTTCCCCGTTGCAACGGAGAAGGGGAGCCAACATAGCGCGAATTCGTTTGAACACAGCAGTTATCGACACTATCACAATCAGAAAACTCTTGTTGAAGCAAAGTCGATACGAGCTTCCCCCCATAGCTATGGGGGGATTGAGGGGGGTAGACCAAAGGCTGAAGGAGAATTGATGTCATCCTCCTCAAACCTTGACTTCGACGCAGTCATCGTAGGCGGCACGCCGGCCGGCATCATGACGGGCATTGCAGTCGCTCGCGCAGGACGGCGCGCCGTCATTCTCGAACGCAGCTTACATGTCGGCGGTTTGCCCGCGAACGGACTGGGTGCGACCGATATCCATACCAAGGGCGCGACAGGCGGGCTTTTCCTGGATTTCGTTAGGCGCGTCAAACAGCACTACGTCGACAAATACGGCGCGGATTCACAGCAGGTCATCGACTGTACGGAGGGCTACCGCTTCGAGCCGCATGTCGCCGAAATGATCCTGCACGATATGATCGCGGAACAGGGAGACAATCTGGAAGTCCGCACGATGCGGCAATTCAACCACGAGCCGAGCAATGCTATCAAAGAGGGCGTCGCCTTGCGCCAGATCAAAATCGTCAACCGTGAGACCGGAGCCGAAGAAATTTACAGCGCCTCCGTTTTCGTCGACGCCACTTACGAGGGCGATCTGGCAGCGGCCGCCGGCGCCCCTTACATGCTGGGGCGCGAAGGCGCCGATAAATTCGGCGAACCCTGCGCCGGCAAATTCTACCAGCGCTGGGGCGCTCCGGTAGACGAATATTACTCCACCGGGCAAGGCGACAACGCCGTGCAGTCCTACAACTATCGCCTGCCGCTGACGACCGTCGAATCAAACATGACAAAGATCAAAAAACCGCGCTCATACAACCGCGAAGAATACGTCTCGCTGATTGATGATGTGCGACTCAATCGCTTTGCCGGGCCGCCGACGCCGATGGAATTCGACGGCATCGGAGCAATCACCAATATGGTGACTGTGCCCAACGGCAAGGTCGACGGCAATAATCAGCACGCTGCCTTCATCTCGACAGATCTGCCGGAGGAAAACTGGCCCTACCCCACCGCGAGTTGGGATTGGCGCGATCGCTTTGCGGGACGCCTGCGCGACTATATCCTCGGTCTTTTCTATTTTGTGCAGAATGATCCCGACTTGCCGGCGGACTTTCGCGAGCGCTGCAATCGCTGGGGGCTGGCCAGCGACGAATTTGCAGACAATGGCAACTTCCCGCGGCAGATCTATGTGCGCGAGGGACGGCGCATCCGCGGCGAGTACCTCTTCACCGCGCACGACGCCTTGTCCAAGCGAGGTTCGCGCGCGCATATGACGAGCATCACCGCCAGCCACTACGCCCTGGATTCGCACGCCTGCCTGAAACGCGAAGAGGGACGCCCGCATACTGACGGCATTTTCACTTACCCCACCACGCCCTACAGCGTCCCCTACGGCGTCATCGTGCCGCTGGAAGTCGAGAACCTGCTGATTCCCGTGCCGGCTTCCGGTACGCATATCGGCTTCAGCACGCTGCGCATGGAACCATGCTGGATGGCGCTGGGGGAAGCGGCGGGCGAAGCCATCAACGTTAGTTTGGACGACAGCAGCTCGGTCCGGGAAGTCAACGTGGTCGAATTGCAGCGGCGTCTGCTGGCCGCCGGCGCGGTCTTGACCTACTACGAGGACGCAGCGCCCGGCGACCCCAACTATGAAGCGCTGCAATACTTTGCTTTGCGTGGTTTCCTGGGCGACGGCTATCAAGCGAAGCTCGACGAGTTGGTCTCGGGCGAAGACCGGGTTCAGTGGGCGACCTGGGCCAATACGCCGGAATTAGCCGATTTCGAAGAGACACGCCGGCAACTCTTGGATAGAATGTATGCTGAAGTCAGCAAGCGAACAGATGCAGAACAAGCCGCGCTTTATGCGGGAGTGGAGGGTTAGCAGGCGATGGAATTTGTAAAAGTAACACCGGAACAAAAACAACAATTCGATGAAGAAGGATATTTGATAGTGCGCGGCGCGCTGGATAGCGAGACCGTTTCGTCGTTGATCGAGGCCGGCGATCGGCTGATCGCCTCCGATCGCGAGCTAAATCGCCAGCGCAGGCCGGGCGGCTTGTACGATGGCTTTCGAAATTGCGTATCGATGGACGACGCCTTCCTGCCGCTGATCACCAACCCCAAGGTCTTCCCAATCGTGGCCCAGTTGCTCAGCCCGTATTTGTCGCTCTTGACGAGCCATTTGATCTTCCGCCATCCTGATCCGCCGGGATCGCCCGATACCGGACGTATTCCAGGCTGGCACCGCGACCATTACATGTCCATGCGCGATTTGGGAGACAAACATATCCCGCGTCATTCGCTAAAGGTCGCCTACTATCTCACCGATTTGAGCGAACCCAATACGGGCGTCACCATGATGGCCGCCGGCAGCAATCAACTCAAAGAACCGATCGAGATACCGCAGGACCAGGTCGATCCGGCCACCAAGGTTGAGCCATTGCTGAACCCGGGCGATTGCGTCTTCTTCGAAAACCGCACCTGGCACGCCGGCGCGGCCAATTTGACCGATCGTACTCGAAAAGCCGTCATGGTCGGCTATTCTTACGATTGGGTCACGCCAACAGATTATCGGCAGCAAGCCCCCGAGCTGGTGGAAAAACTGTCGCCGATCGAGCGCTATCTCGTCGGCGAACCGGTCGATGACAGCGAAAACTTTGACTTTACCGGTGGCGCCAATCCAATAGCCGATTGGTGCGCCGAGAATGGATATGATTACAAGTCATTTCAGAGCCGAGAACATTTTGTCGGGACCTCCGCGGGGCAAGAACAGCCTGTGATACAAGCGTGATTAGGCATTGAGGCAGGAACCATGAAAGAACGCAGCACAGATATCTTGATCGTAGGCGGCGGGACGGGCGCCATAGGCGCTGCTCTTTCCGCGCTGCGTATGGGCAAATCGGTCATCATGAGTGAAGAGACCGACTGGATCGGCGGTCAGCTGACCGCGCAAGCCGTGCCGCCCGACGAAAATCCCTGGGTCGATCAATGCGGCGCGACGGCGACATATATGCGCTTTTCCGATGGCGTGCGCGACTACTATCGTCGCAACTATCCTCTGACCGACAAAGCGCGGCATACCATGAACTGGAATCCGGGCCAGGGCAACGTCAGCCGCCTCTGTCACGAGCCGCGCATCGGCCTGGCGGTGATAGAAGAGATGCTGGCGCCTTACCGTTCCAGCATGCAGTTGGACGTGCTGCTCTATCACATTCCCGTGGCGGCCGAGACCGATGGCGACCGCGTCTCGGCGGTGACGCTCGAAAATACACAGACCGGCGATAAAGTCATGGTTTCCGCGCCATACATCCTCGATGCCACCGAGCTGGGCGACTTGCTGGAACTGGCGGATGTTGAGTCTATTATCGGCGTAGAAAGTCAAGCGCAAACCGGCGAGATGCACGCCGTCGCGGGCGATCCGCTGCCGCTCGATCAGCAGGCGATTTCCTGGTGCTTCGCCATAGATCACCTGGAAGGCGAAGATCACACGATAGACAAGCCGGAAGACTACAATTTTTGGCGCGAGTACAAGGCGGACTTTTGGCCGGACAAACAGTTGAGTTGGTATTATTCCAGCCCGATTACGCTGGAGCCGGTGCATCGCCAAATCTTCCACGCCGATTTTCGTCACCGATATACCGGCGGGCCGGGCGATCTCTGGCATTTCCGCCGCATCCTTTACAAAGACCATTATCCGGAAGGGAGCTTCCGCAGTGATATCACACTGGTCAATTGGCCCCAGATCGATTACTGGCTGAAGCCCTTACTGGGCGTCGACGAAGAGACGAAACAAGCGGCGCTGCGAGAATGCAAGCAATTGAGCTACTCCATGCTTTACTGGATGCAGACCGAGGCGCCCCGCTCGGACGGCAAGGGCTACGGCTATCCCGGCTTGCGCCTCCGCCCCGACATCGTCGGCACCACCGACGGTATGGCGAAGTACGTCTACGTCCGCGAAGCGCGGCGCATCCTGGCCGAATTCACAGTGCTGGAAGAGCACGTCGGCGTCCAGCAGCGCGAAGGTATGGACACCGCCGAGCAATTCGACGACAGCGTCGGTATTGGCAGCTACCGCATCGATCTACACCCCAGCACCGGCTTGCGCAACTATATTGACATTAGCTGCTTCCCGTTTCAAATCCCGCTCGGCTCGTTGATACCCCGCCGCGTCGAAAACCTGCTGCCCGCTTGCAAGAACCTGGGCGTGACGCATATCACCAACGGCTGCTACCGCCTGCATCCAGTGGAATGGAATATCGGCGAGGCGGCCGGCGCCCTGGCGGCATATTGCCTGGACAGAAGCCTGACGCCGCGGCAGGTACGTAATACCGAGACGCATTTGCGCGATTTTCAATGGTTGCTGAAAGATCAATTGGGCATTCCTCTGGATTGGCCGCCCTATGCGCGGCGTACGGCGCGGTAGGTCCAACAAAATGATGCGAGCTAGCCTCCACCCCCGGGCTCCCATAAAGAAGGAGAGGGCTTTACTCTCATTTTTCGGTATTATTCGCCCTCCTTCCTTCTTTGCGGATGTGCATAGACACTGCACTTCGGGAAGGGGCCGGGGATGGGGGGCAATTCTACTGACACTCGCCCTGTCGCTTTTCATTGCTGCCGTCGCGTCCGCCCAGTCCGGGCAGCCCATATTCACCGATGTCAGCGCCGAAGCCGGCATCACGGCGACGCACCGCGGCATCTGGGACGATAAAGAGGCGTTACAAGGCTATCTGGCGATCGGGCAGGCTTGGGGCGATTATGATCGTGACGGTTGGGTCGATCTCTATGTCACTGGCAACCTCGATCCCAATGTACTCTATCGCAACAATCAGGATGGCAGTTTTTCCGTCTCCGAGTTCTCGCAAAATCTCAGTCTGCCGGATAGACCGAGCGGGGGCGTCGTCTGGGCGGATTACAACAACGATGGCTGGCTCGATCTTTATGTGGTCAATTACGGCGCCAATACGCTCTTCCACAATGAAGCCGGCGCTGGATTCAGCGATGTGACCCTGGAAGCAGGCGTAGGAGATACGGGCAAAGGCACATCGGCGGCCTTCGGCGATTACAACAGCGACGGCTGGTTGGACCTGTATGTGACCAATTGGTCCTGCTACCCCGAATGCGATCCGGTCGATTTCTCGGCGCAGCAGGATCGCCTCTATCTCAACAACGGCGATGGCAGCTTCACAGATGTTTCCGCCATGCTGGAATACAGGCTGACCTTGGGCGCTGGTTTCGCGCCCGGTTTCCTCGACTACGATGGCGACGGCGATCTTGATCTCTATGTCGTCAACGACAAAATGCAGAACGAAATCGGCAATGTGCTCTGGCGAAACGATGGCGCGGGTTGCGGGCATTGGTGCTTTACAGATATTTCTGGCGAGTCCGGGACCGATCTGTTCATCAACGGGATGGGACTGGACGCCAGCGATTACGACAACGACGGCGATCTGGACCTGTACATCACGGACATGGTCTATCAAATGCACCTGATGATGAATGACGGAGCCGGCGGCTTCAGGAATCGCGCCCGCTCTACCGGTTCCGCCATCAATATGGGTCCGGATGAAGGCGTGGGCTGGGGAGCGGTCTTCTTCGACTTTGACAATGACGGCTGGCAAGACCTGTATGTCGCCACCACCCAGTATTTTCAGACCTTTCCCGAGCTGGAAGTCAGCTTCATGAACGAATTGCCTGACGCCCTTTTCCGCAACAACAGGCATCGTTCTTTCGTCGATGTTAGCCACGGGAGCGGCATAGATGCGCCTCTGGCCACGTTGGGCGTCGCCTATGCCGATTACGACCGCGATGGCGACCTGGATCTGGTCACGGGCAATTGGAACAGCGGCTATCGCCTGTATCAAAATCAGGGCAACGACAATCGCTGGCTTGCCTTGAGCTTGCGCGGCGGCGGTGATGTCAATCGAGACGCCGTCGGCAGCAAGGTCTACCTAAGCAGGGAGGCCGGCTCGACGCAGATGCAAACGGTCAAAATCGGTTCCGGGCTTGGCGGCAACAATCAACAGGAATTGCACTTTGGGCTTGGCGCTTCTACGGCGGCCGATCTGCGCATCATTTGGAGTAATGGCGCCGAGTGCAGCTTGGACGATATACCCGCGAATCAACGGCTGCTTTTGCAATACGGTGTGACCGCCGGCTGCCGATGACAATCCAAAAAACAAGATTGGGAAGTTAACTAACGCACGTCGGTCTGGTAGGGCACGACATCGCAAGTTGTCTGGTACCAGGTCAGCATACGCTCACGCAGATCTATCAATACGTCCGCATAAGCCGGATCGTCGATGAGGTTGCGCAGTTCCCCCGGGTCTTCTCGCAGGTCATAGAGTTCGTCGGTTTCGTAAAGCCGTCGGACATATTTGAAGTTCGGCGTACGGCACATTGCTGCCTTGCTGTGCTCGCCATCTTCGCTGCCCTGCAACTGCACACGGGGCCAATACAGTCCGCTCGGATCGTAGAATGAGGGGCTGTCTTTTTCCATAGCCTGCTCCTCGCCCAACAAACGGCCGCCCTCGCAAAAGACCGCGTCGCGATGTTCATCTGTCGCGCCCGTTAGCAAGGGCGTGAGCGAGCGCCCGAAATGGTCATAGTCCGGCGCGATGCCGGCATACTCGTAGGCGGTGGCTGTGAAATCGATCAATTCAACCAAGGCATCGCGGATGCCAGGCTGGACAGGGATCTCCGACGGCGGCTTGATAATGAGCGGTACCCGCGTCAGGCAATCCTCAAAGGTATTCTGCGTTTTTTCAACCAGACCATAATCGCCGGTGAAATCGCCGTGATCGGAAAAGAAGAATATGGCGCTGTCATCATATATGCCTCGCTCTTGCAAAGCTGCCACCAGCTTTCCAAACTGGGCATCGACGCGCGCGCACATGCCGTAGTAGGTCGCGCGCAATTCCCTGAAGCGCTCTTCGCTCCAGCTACCTAAGCCTTGTCGCTGGTAGATGCCCGCCGTGAGTCCGGGTTTCTTGCTCCAATCCGGCGTCGGCAGGCGTGACGGGATGAGTTCGCGGTCGATCTGGCTGTACCAGGGATCTTCCACGCCATAAGGCGGATGCGGATATCCCAGAGGCAAATAGATGCAAAGCGGCTGATCGTCGGGCGCGTCCCGAATCAGATCAATTGCGCCATCGACCATCGCCCAGTCATTGTCGTAGTAAACATCGTCATCGCCCGTATCGAGCACCCCGGCGTAGAAGGAATAATAATTGTCGCCGCCCGGATCGCCGCGCCATTCATCAGCGCGATGCAAATTGGGACGAAGCGGTCGCCCCGCCTCGTACTTCAGGTCGCAGTATTCAGCAAAGCCATTCTGCCGTGGCACCAGGTCGTTTTTACCGCCCCACCAGACGAAATAGCCGTTGTCTTTGAGATATTTGAGCAGCACAGGCTCGTCGGGACGCAGCATATGGAACATGGTGCGGTGCCCGCGCACATGAGGATACCAGCCGGTCATGAAGGAGCAGCGGCTGGGCGTGCAGACCGGGTTCTGGCAGAAGGCATGACGAAAGGAGACGGCATCGCTTTGGATGATCGCGTCGAGGTTAGGCGTCACCGCAGCGGGATTGCCGAGGTGGCCCATGACATCGCCGCGCCATTGGTCCGGGTTGAAGATGATGATGTGGGGTTTGTTGGGCATGGCTTTTCCTTTTGGAACTGTCGCGCCACAAGACGGCTACAGATTTAGCCACGTCAAAGGTGTCAGCTTTGTCGCCTAGTCTACGTCCAATTGTGTATAAGTTCACATCTTACGACTTCAAGGCGCTTTCCCGCCATTTTTCAACAATGTTATCGACCAGCATGTCGCGCCTATGATTTATGCGTACCCGCTTGCCGCTTTGGATCTTTGCCGCAACTTCCTTCACCGCATCTGCGTGCCTGCTCCTCCAGCCGTGGCGAACGAGCCATCCCTTGATTTCGACTGGGTTGTAGAGAATTCTCGCTAGATTCAACCTGAGAAAAACCCATACCGCCAAATCTCTATCTGACGGATGTGCGATGCCTGTGCTTAGGTTTACGCCAATTGTCAAGGTCTTCAAAGCTGCTTCCACGACAGGGTCCGAAAACTCAGGTTCGCGCAGCTGCTCATCTTCCATCCCAAGCTCCTGCGCATGCCATATCTGTATCCACTCTTCGATATCAGCCATGATCCAAGGTACAACGAGAACGTCCGTTACTTTGTCATGATCGTCCATTTTTTCCAGTAGTCTCGCGGTCGGATACATCACAAGCGCTGGACCTTGGTACCGCGAGGAGGTATCAATCCTCTCGGTGAGAAGATCGAAAGTAAGACGAGCGCCTCCATGCGATACCGACATGCGCTTGTCCCGCTCGAGTTCTTTGACTAACTCATTGCCCAAGCAATCGGCTACCACTCCGTCCAAGTTTTGAAGTGTTGGCACTGCCAAGTATGCGCGCAATGTGTTTTCGCGAACCGCCGTCTCCCATAGCCAGACGAAACCCTGCTTTATTGGCTCTTCCATTGGACCGTACGACGAAATGTACAGTTTCCTTCGCATTGTTACTTTGACCCATCTTCCGGTATTTGATCAACAAATCAGACACGTTATTCTACACAATATTGAAATAGATGTTAAACTTGCTTTTCCCTATAATAAATCCCCCGCCATCGGAGAAAACTCGACATCATAGCCAAATGCCTTGGGACCGACCACCGCCAGCGCTTCCGGCGTCTTCAGCTCCTTTGGCGCCGGCATTGCCAGCACCGCCACCCGCAAGCCATAACGTAAAGATTCGGTGCCGATCGCTTCACCGTCTTCCAGACTGACGAGGGTGATCAGATCGGGTACCGTGCAGAGCACATCTTCGCCAACGCGCGCGATCAAGTTCTCGTTTTGGAAGTCGATTTCCATTTGCTTGTTGAAGTCGTCAAAGGCGCTGATTTTGAGCCTGCCGCGCGCGAATCCTTCCACCGTTCGTCGATTGACATCGACGATCTTGCCGGTGAAGATGACTTCGCCATTGCAGAGCGCCGCCACGATTTCCGCCGGTGCGATGCTGCGGGCGCGGCAATCGAGCACCGCTTCGCCGATGCGCTTTGCCAGGCTGAGCGTATCGCGGATGATAGTCGCTTTCATGTCGGCGCCGGACATGATGGGCATCACCAGTCCGGCGGAACCGCCCATCTCGATAGTCAAGCTGCGCGCGAAGGCTTCCGCCTGTCCCGCCGAGCCGATACGCTTGAAGATCGAGACGTTGCCATGAGTATCGGCCAGGACAAAGGGCGCCGGCGCCAGGCCATAAATCATGAAAGTATCCATCTGCAATTCGGGGAAGGCGCGCCCCATGCTGTCGCCATCCACGACAGGCAAGCCAGTTTGCAATGCCGTGATCATGGGACCCAGGGCATTGCCGCCGCCGATCTCGCCGATGACGATAGCGTAGACTTCCCGCCGCAGGTGATCTTCCAGCGCGCGAACAGCGGTCTTTATTTCCGTCCCCTCTTGCAGTTTCTCGTTGCTGACCGTGGGCGCGCCCATGCCGCCCACGGCGCAAACCACCGCATCATCGGGCACATCATCCGCCCGAATCACGGAGACTGCCCTACCCTGTTTACGCAATTCGATGTTCAGTCGTAGGCGATTCAAGTAGGTGCTGCCACCGCCGCCCGTGCCGAGGATGCCGGCACCCACCGCGATCGCTGCGGTGTCATCAAGTGTTACGGATTGAATCATGAGGCAAAGCGCTCCTCGACCGGTACGTAATCGATATCGTAGCCAAAATAACGCGGACTGATGAGTTCCAGCGCGGCCGGCTCCCGCCATTGCGGCGCGCAAGGGAAAGCGATAACCGCTACGCGCATGCCATAGCGCAGCGCCTCGGTGGTGATGGGCGCGCCGGTTTCGCTGTCCAAGACCGCGATCAAATCGGGGGTAGTCGCCACATAATCGCCATCGACGCGCAGTACCAGATGCTCGTTTTGAAAATCGAGTTGCAGTTCTTGCCCTTCGAATGCGCCGCTGCCAGTCATCCTGGCGCCGCCTTTGGCGAAACCTGCCGAAACGCGACGATCGACATCGGTGATCTTGCCGCGGAAAACGAGAAAACCGTCGACCGCGACACGTATAGCGTCAACCGGATTCCTCTCGTTCAAGCGAGCCTCCCGCACGGTCCTGCCGATCTTTTCCGCCAGAGTCGTTGTGCCGTGGATTGCGGCAGCCTTCAACTGTTCGACCGTCGCTGAATAGAGCGCGATCGCGCCGATGGCGCCCATGTGCGTCACGCAAGAGCGGGCGAAGACTTCCACCCATCTGTTGTTGACGGCATCCATCAGCAGAATATTGCCGCGTTCGTCGGACATGGCAAAAGGACTTGCGCTGATTCCATAGGCAGTCAAAACCGTCATCTGGATTTCGGGAAAGGCGCGGCCCATGCCATCGCAATCGACCACGGGAATCCCCAATCGCGCGGCAAGGTAGATCGGCCTGATCGAGTTCATACCGCCGGATTCGACGCTCATAGTGGCGCGCGGCGTGCGGCCAGTGTATTTGCCCAAGGCATGAAAGGCGCGCACGATATCGTCCCCGGCCGGCAGTTTTTCCACGGCGACAACCGGCGCGCCCATGCCGGCGGCAGGCACTATCAAGTCATTGTCATCCAGTTCATCCAGCGTGTAAAGTTGGACCGGGCCATATCGCCTGATAGCTTCGCGCGCCATCAACTTGCCAATATAGGGATTGCTTCCGCCACCGGAGCCCAATATCGCCGCGCCAACCGCGATGTCGTCGATGTTCGCTTCATCCAGCAGACGCATCACAGGCCTCGGTAGCGCTCTTCCACCGGTATGTAATCGACATCGTAGCCGAAATAGCGCGGATGAGCCAGTTTTAGGGCATCGGGCTCGCGCCACTGCGGCGCGCAAGGGAAGGCGATGACAGCCACACGCATACCGTAGCGCAGCGCTTCGGTGGTGATCGGCTCGCCGGTTTCACCATCGAGCACGGCGATCAAGTCGGGCACGGTGGCGGCAAACTCGCCATTCACGCGCACCGCCAGGTGTTCATTTTGAAAGTCGAGCTTGAGTGCCTGCCCTTCAAATTCGCCAGTGCCGGCCATCGTGGCATCGCCGCGGTTCCAGCCGCCCTCAATGCGACGATCGACATCGGTTATCTTGCCGCGAAAGATCAAAAAGCCACCGACAGCCGCCCGCACAGCATCGACAGGGTTCGCCTCGTTGATGCGGGCGTCCCGCACCGTTTGGCCGATCTCTTCCGCGAGAGTAATCGTGCCGTAAATTGCGGCTTCCTTGAGTTGCTTGACCGTCGCCGAATAGAGGGCGATCATGCCCTCGGCGCCCATGTGCACGACGCAGGAGCGAGCAAAGGTCTCCACCCATTTGTTGCTCACCGTATCCATCAGCAGGACATTGCCGCGTTCGTCGGACATAGCGAAGGGGCTGGCGGTGATGCCGTAGGCCGTGAAAATGGTCATCTGGATTTCCGGGAAGGCGCGCCCCATGCCGTCGCAATCCACCATGGGGATGCGCAGGCGGGCGGCGACATAAATCGGCATGATCGAATTGAGTCCGCCGGCTTCAATGCTCATGGTGCCGCGCGGCGTCCGCCCGGAGTATTTGCCCAGCGCCTGAAAGGCGCGGATCATGTCGTCGCCAGCGGGCAGCTTTTCCACGATGACGATGGGCGCGCCCATGCCCGCCGACGGCACGATCAGGTCATCGTCATCCAGTTCGTCCAAGGTGTAAAGTTCAACGGGACCATACTGCCGTACCGCTTCGCGCGCCATCAACTTGCCGACGTAGGGATCTCCGCCGCCGCCGGTGCCAAGAACCGCCGCGCCCAGCGCGATGTCCTCGATATTTTCTTCATAGAGCAGTCGCATCAGCTACCTCCGTAACGTTGCTCCACTGGAACGTAATCGGTGTCATAACCGAAGTACGCGGGCCCGACAATTTCCAGCCCCTTTGGCGTCCGCCATTTGTCGGCGCAGGGAATGGCGATGATGGCAACGCGGAAACCATAACGCAGCCCCTCGGTCGTGATCGGCTCGCCGGTATCGACATCCAATACCGCCAGCAGATCCGGCACCGTTACCCGGAAATCGCCGTCAATGCGTGCGGCGAGATGTTCATTCTGAAAGCTGAGCTGCAGCGACTGGCCGGCGTATTCGTCAATGCCGTCAATCATGGCATCGCCCTTGGCAAAGCCGGCTTCGGTACGCCGTTCGACATCACCGATTTTACCCCTGAAGATCAGATACCCGCCGACCGCCGCGCGGATCGTTTCTACCGGATTGTCTTCCTCAAGCCGAGCGCGGCGCACGACTTTGCCGATCTCTTCGGCCAAGGTAATGGTGCCGGGGATGGCGGCTTCGCGCAGGTCGGCCGCTGTTGCCGCATAGAGCGCGATCATCGCCATAGCGCCCATATTGACAGTGACGCTGCGAGCGAAAGTTTCCGTCCACAAGTTGCTGACTGTCTCCATAAGGACGGTATTGCCGCGCTCGTCCGACATGGCGAAGGGCGTCGACGAGATACCGTGGATGGTATGTGTGACCATTTGTATCTCGGGGAAGGCGCGTCCCATGCCATCGCAGTCGACCATGGGGACGCCCAGCCGCGCGGCGCAGTAAATCGGCACCACGGAATTGAGTCCGCCCGCTTCGATGCTCATCGTCGCCTTGACCGGTTTGCCAATATATTTGCCGACCGACAGAAAAGCGTTGACGATGTCGTCGCCGTTGGGCATCTTCTCGACCATGACCGTGGGCGCGCCCATCATGGCGGTGGGCACGACCAGGTCGTCATCGTCCAGTTCGTCCAGCGTATAGAGCTCAACAGGACCGAAGTCGCTGATGGCTTGGCGAGCCATCAATTTGCCGATATAAGGATCGCCGCCACCGCCAGTTCCCAACACCGCAGCGCCAAGCGCCAGGTCTTCCAATACTGTTTCGTCAATGATGCGCATCTTACGCCCCCACCAAGTCGCCCACAGCTTTGACCATGATGCGGGTGGCGTTGCCGGGCAGATAAGCCAGCGGGACTTCCTCGACATCCACGATGTCGACGCTTTCGGCGGCAGCGCCGGCGTTGATTGCGCGATCAGAGGCTTCCTGTTTGGCTTGATCGAGCGCTTCATCGCGGCTGAGTTCAGCCAGAGAGAAAATGCGATCGCATTCTCCGCCGACCTGGGCGATGGCCGCGCCGATCGCGTTGGCGACCGGGAAGTGATCGGGCTTGATGATTTCGGATGCTCCTTCAATTTCGCCGGTGACCAGGATGCTGCCGCCGCCGACTACGATGACCGGCACCGGTGTGGCGCTGGTTTTCATGCGATCGACGGCGATGGCGATCATCTCCATGATGCGCGCTTGCACCGCTGTCACCAGGCCAGCGTCGAGACCGCTGACCGCATGCTTGTTCCCAATATCCTCGCCCCCGCCCGCGACGATGACATCGGTCGTGGTCAGTACATCGCCGCCAAAAACGAGCGCCTTCTCGGTCAGTTCGTATCCGACGCTGCGCGGACCGACTTTGAGTGGGTCCTCTTGGATCAAGCTGCCGCCACCCAAACCAATAGAATAAGTATCGGGCATGCGAAAGTTGGTGCGTACGCCCCCGATTTCGACCGCCAGCGCCGCGACCCGCGGGAAGCCATGCTGCAAGACGCCGATATCGGTGGTAGTGCCGCCGACATCGACCACGATTGCGTCCTTGAGTCCGCTGAGGAAGGCCGCGCCGCGCATGCTGTTGGTCGGCCCCGAAGCAAAGGTCAGCACCGGATATTCCTTGGCGAAATCGGCATTCATCAAGGTGCCGTCGTTTTGGCTGATGTAAAAGGGCGACGCGATCTGCAATTCGTCGAGCGCGGCTTTGAAACCGTCGACCGTTCGAGCGGCCAGTTGGCGCAAGCAGGAATTCATGATGGCGGCGTTTTCGCGCTCCAGCAAACCGATGCGCCCAATCTCGCTCGACAGCGTAATATTGGCGTTTGGAATCACCGAACGGACGATCTCGGCGCTCTGTTCCTCAAAGGTCGAATTGACCGGCGAGAACACCGACGAGATGGCGATGGCGTTCAAACCGGCCGCCTTGATCTTTTCGGCGATATCGCGAACTTCGTCAGGTTCAAAGGCGGAGATTTCGCGCCCGTCGAATTCGTGACCGCCGTGCGCCAGATGGGCGTTGCCGCCGACAATATCACGCAGATCCAGGGGCCAATCGACCATAGGCGGCAGGCAGACCGTCGCCGGCAAGCCCAGGCGGATACAGGCGGTCGGCGTCAGGTGCTTCCGTTCGACCACGGCGTTGGTGAAATGCGTGGTGCCGATCATCACGCCGTCGATGGTCTCCGTGTTGATACCCGAATCCGCGATGACATCCCGCAGGGCCCTTGCGATGCCTTCCGAGACATTGGCGGTGGTCGGCGTTTTGGTTGAACTGACGACGGCTGTGCCGTCCATCAAGACAGCATCGGTGTTGGTGCCGCCGACATCGATTCCGATTCTCATTTGCCTGCTCCTTCTGTGTAAGTTGACACGAACGTTTCAAACTGCGCGCTGGTATCGTTGACGAAGTTCGCCGCGTCGCTACGACGATATTGCTGCGAGCGCGTGATAATTGGCGACCTAAGTCCGCGGCCAGCGGAAACCCCGAGCGCGGGGTCTGATGGAATCTACTGCAGCGCTAGCCGCTTCAATGCAAGGTACTTCGTTTGCCCAGCCGGCGGTTTGCGTGTAGGTCCGCTGCTGAATGGCATGGCAAGCCTCATGTGTGATGGAAGCCACAAACTCTAAAACATAGTCGAGGTCGGGTACCCAATTCGGATTGGTCTGTTGATCGCCCCAGTAGCCGAGACCCACCAACCATTGCTGGTTCCAAAACCCGGCTATTCCCGTCTCAGGTCTCAGTTCGATCTGCCTCACACCGCTGAGCTGGATATAAGTCAGCCATTCCGGCGCATGAATCCGTATCAAATCCAGGGCAGTGTTCACCAGGTCAGTAAAGCTTGCGCTGCCCACTCGCCTTCCGCTGTCCACAATTATGGGAAGCGTCCCGAGAGGCGCCGGGCGAATGCAGACATTATTGCGGTAATCCCGACGGCCGCGCCGCCAGTCTCCGTCGCTGTGACAAGTGTTATGGTGCATGTAACAGCAATTGTCGAAGGGATCACGCGAGGGATTCATTAATAGCCGAGTCACCCCAGCCGGCATGGATGGCGTCCAAGCCACTCTATGCGCGCCGCCCGCCACCGGGCATTCGCCTGCCAGATAGGCGTAAAAGCCTTGGTCCCAATCGTACTCGCTATGGCACTGCCGGTCGACCAAACAGCAGTTGTCAATTGGCTCGGAGGCATTGCCGACGGCCTGCGCAGATGCCTGCTGCTGAGACTGCGCGGGCGCAGCGCACTGACCATCCCGGAATGCATAATAGCCATTCTCCCAGTCCGCAGGCGTATGGCATTGCCGATCGACGAAACAGCAATTGTCAACATTAGCCGGTACATTTCTGACCGGCTGCGTTGGTGTCTGGGGCTGAGACTGTGCTGGAGCCGGGCATTGACCATCCCGAAAAGCATAATAGCCATTCTCCCAGTCCACAGGCGTATGGCATTGCCGATCCACAAAACAGCAATTGTCAACATTCGTGGTTACAATGCTGACCGGCTGTGTTGGTCTCTGTGGCTGAGACTGCCCCGGCGTCGCGCATTGGTTGTTCTGGAAGGCCCAGTAGCCATTTTCCCAGTCCTGCGCGCTCTGGCATTGCCTGTCGACGAAACAGCAGTTATCCACCTGCGCCGGTACATTGATCGCCGGCTGGGGCGCCGCACCTGCGCTGCTTTCGACGCGGCTGTAACCGACCCAATCCGCCATCCAGACTTCGCGCCCGTTCCGGCTAATCCTCAGCCAACGGTTCAGCCTGCCAACGACATGTAGAATTGTACCCGCCGGCACAGTTTCAAGAAACGCCCCGTCAAGGCTGGGCGCAGCACGCAAATTGTTTCTGCTCGTGGTGCGAATATCATAGCCCTGCGCCGATGCCATATTGGACAGAAAAAGCACGACCAATATTGTCGTCAGCAGCTTCGCTTTCATTGGAAAACTCCATTTCTCATACGTCGTCGCGTCCCGAGACTACGGACACTTTTCCAAGAACCTTCGCCTGAACTGTCGCATCGCCGACAAGTTCAGCCACATCGCTATTAGTCCCACCACCAGACTTCCGGGTTGCGGATATTGGCCACCAGGTCCCGCAGCCAGGGGACATCCGGGGAGTTGGGATTGATAGCCTCGATGACAGCCAACTGCGCTTCGACGCAAGGCGCCTCGTTTCTCCAGCCCGCTGTTTGGCTGTAAGTTCGTTGCATGATGGCATGACAGGCTTCATGCGTGATGCCGCCAGCATAACCCACCAAATAATCGTAGTCCGGCAACCAGTGCGGATCATCGTTCTCAAACTTGGTCCAGCCATGTACGATGGACCATTGTTGGTTATAAAAGCCCCCTGCTTGATCGACCCGCGCTTCAAACATAAGCGTTCCGCTGTTATCGATGAAGTGCAGCCACTCGGGCGCATGAGTCGCTATCAACGCCAAGGCGTTTTCCACGAGGTATCTGAACTTGTCGTTGCCAACGATCGCGGGGCGCGTCCCAAGAGGCGCTGGACGAATGCACTCGCCTCTGCGGTAATCCCTATGGCCGCGCGACCAGTCGTCGCTGCTGTGGCAGGTGCCATGGTGCATGTAACAGCAATTGTTGAACGGATCTCTGGAGAGATCTGTTAAGAATTGCGTCACCCCGGCGGGCATGTATGAGGTCCAGGCCACTCTTCTCGCGCCGCCCGACACCGGGCACTCGCCCGCCAGATAGGCGTAAAAGCCTTGGTCCCAATCATCCGCGTTGTGGCACTGCCGGTTGACCCTACAGCAGTTGTCAATTGGCCCGGAGGCATTGCCCGCCGGCTGTGAGTATGTCTGGGCCTGAGCCTGGGCCGCGCACTGGTTGTCCCGGAAGGCGTAATAGCCATTCTCCCAGTCCGCAGGCGTATGGCATTGCCGATCGACGAAACAGCAATTGTCAACATTAGCCGGTACATTTCTGACCGGCTGCGTTGGTGTCTGGGGCTGAGACTGTGCTGGAGCCGGGCATTGACCATCCCGAAAAGCATAATAGCCATTCTCCCAGTCCACAGGCGTATGGCATTGCCGATCCACAAAACAGCAATTGTCAACATTCGTGGTTACAATGCTGACCGGCTGTGTTGGTCTCTGTGGCTGAGACTGCCCCGGCGTCGCGCATTGGTTGTTCTGGAAGGCCCAGTAGCCATTTTCCCAGTCCTGCGCGCTCTGGCATTGCCTGTCGACGAAACAGCAGTTATCCACCTGCGCCGGTACATTGATCGCCGGCTGGGGCGCCGCACCTGCGCTGCTTTCGACGCGGCTGTAACCGACCCAATCCGCCATCCAGACTTCGCGCCCGTTCCGGCTAATCCTCAGCCAACGGTTCAGCCTGCCAACGACATGCAGGACTGTACCCGATGGCACAGTTTCAAGAAATGTTCCGTCAAGGCTGGGCGCGGCCCGCAAATTGTTTCTGCTAGTGGTGCGAATATCATAGCCCTGCGCCGATACCATACTGTATAGACAAAACACGGCTACTATCGTCACCAGCAACTTCGCTTTCATTGGGAAATTCCTTTTCTGATTTGCCTTCGTCTCGCGTGATTGTTGACATTAATCCAACAATCTGCGCATGAGATATCGCGTCTCTACCACCACCAGCGGTCAGGGTTTTGGATATTAGCGATCAAATCCCGCAGCCACCATACATCCCGGGAGTTGGGATTGATGGCTTGAATGACAGCCAACTGCGCTTCGACGCAAGCCGCTTCGTTGGTCCAGCCCTCAGATTGGCTGTAAGTACGTTGCTGGATGGCATGACAGGCTTCATGAGCGATAAAGCCGGCATAACCCGCAACAAAATGGTGGTCGGGCGCCCAGTTAGGATCGTTGTAAAAATCGCTGCTAAAGCCGCCGCGTATGGCCCAAATGGTATTGCCAAAGCCCCCTCCACTGTCGGGCGGCTGCAACTGAATTTCTCGCGCTCCACTGATGTAGATATACTTCAGCCACTCCGGCGCATGAATCCCTATCAAATCCAGAGCGGCGTTCACAAGCCTTGTAAAATTGGCGGTTCCAAATGGCGAGTCGTCGCCCACAATTGCGGGACGCGTCCCGAGAGGCGCCGGCCCTATACACTGATTGTTCTGGAATGCCCTATAGCCGTTGTTCCAATCCTCTTCGCTTTGGCAGCGCGGATGATGAATGTAGCAGCAATTGTTGAATGGATCTGTGGAGGGATCGGCAAGGAAGCGCCTGACCCCCTCAGTCATGTATGACGTCGAAAGCATTATTGCGGCAGCGCTCGGCGCTTGCGAGCTTGTGGCTGCCACTGGCTGTGAGCCCGCCGTAACCGGGCACTGATTATTCTGGTAAGCCCAATAGCCATCAGTCCATTCCGCATCGGTATTACATTGACGATCAACGAAACAGCAATTGTCAACTTGCGCGGGCGCACCGCTGACGGGCTGTGTGGGCGTTTGCTGCTGAGATTGCACAGGGGCAGCGCACTGACCGTTCTGGAATGCCCAATACCCGTCGGTCCATTCTTGATCGCTGTTGCACTGCCGGTCAACGAAACAGCAGTTGTCGATATTGCTCGCGGGCTGGGGTGCTGTCTGGCCGCCCTCCGCGATTCTGCTGTGGCTTACCCAACTCGCCATCCAGACTTCGCGACCGTTCCGGCTAATCTTCAACCAGCGATTGAAACTGTCGATTACTTGCAAGATGGAGCCGGCTGGCGCTGATTCAACGACCTGACTCTCGAGGCTGTGTCCAGCGCGCAAATTTGTGTTGAATTCCACGCGAATCGAATAAGACTGCGCCGATGCCACACTGCATAAAGCAAGAATCGATACTATGGCCGCAAGCAGCTTCGCTTTCATTGGGAAATTCCTTTTCTCATTTATCTTCTCTTTGAGAAAATTTCGAAATCAATCCAACATCTCGCATGAGCGTGCGAACCACCGGGGGCGTACGTGCCACCTTTACCGTCTCCGGTATTCAGGGTTCCGGTTACTGTCCGGCCATATTCCGCAGCCAACCAACGTCCCGGGAGTCGGGTTTGATTGTTTCAATGACAGCCAACTGCGCTTCGACGCAAGGCAATTCGTTTGCCCAGCCCGTTGTCTGGGTGTAGGTTCGCTGCTTGATAGCGTGACAAGCTTCATGCGTGATGCCGCCAGCGTAACCCACAATATAATCGAGATCGGGTTCCCAGTTTGGATCTTCTTGCTGCCAACTGTAGTAGCCATGCCCTACGGACCAATGCCGGTTGAAGAACCCACCCCCGACATCCGCAGGGAGCAGCCTAAACTCCCGCACCCCACTGACGTCAATATATTTCAGCCACTCCGGCGTATGAACCCGCATCAATTCCAGGGCAGTGTTCACAAGTTTTGTAAACTTGACTGTGCCCAATGGCGAGTCGTTGCCCACGATTACGGGACGCGTCCAGAGAGGCGCTGGATGAATGCATTGGTGATTCTGATATTGCAAAGCGCCACGCTCCCAGTCTTCGTCGCTGTGACAAGTGCCATCATAGTGCATGAAACAGCAATTGTTGAACGGATCTATGGAGGGATTGGCGAGAAAGCGTTTGACCCCCTCAGTCATGTTGGGCGTCGAAACTGATATCCCGGCCGGGCTCGACGCCGAAGAGCCCGGCGAAACCGTGCACTGGCCTGCTAGATAAGCGTAAAAGCCTTGCTCCCAATCGCCCTCGTTGTGGCATTGCCAGTCAACGAAACAACAGTTGTCAATTGGCCCGGAGGCATTGCCGACGGTCTGCGCCGAAGCCTGCGGCTGAGCCTGCCCCGGCGCGGCACATTGACCATCCCGGAAAGCGTAATAGCCGATCTCCCAGTCCACAGGCGTATGGCATTGCCGGTCGACGAAACAGCAGTTGTCCACTTGCGCGGGTACATTGCTGACCGGCTGCGTGGGCGTCTGTGGCTGAGACTGCGCGGGCGCGGCGCATAGGCCGCCTTGGAAGGCGTGCCAGCCCTCTGTCCAGTCCGCAGCCGTATTGCATAGCCGGTCGACGAAACAGCAGTTGTCAACGTTCGCGGGTAAATTGCTCGCGGGCTGGGGTGCTGTACCTTCGCTGCCTTCGATGCGGCTGTAGCCTAGCCAATCCGCCATCCAGACTTCGCGCCCGTTTCGGCTAATCCTCAGCCAACGGTTCAACCTGCCAACGACATGCAGGACTGTACCCGACGGCACGGTTTCAAGAAATGTTCCATCAAGGCTGGGCGCGGCCCGCAAATTGTTTCTGCTAGTGGTGCGAATATCATAGCCCTGCGCCGATGCCATACTGTATAGACAAAACACGGCTATTATTGTCGCCAGCAGCTTCGCTCTCATTGGGAAATTCCTTTTCTGATTTGCCTTCGTCTTGCGTGATTGTTGACATTAATCCAACAATCTGCGCATGAACTGTCGTGTCTCTACCACCACCAGCGGTCCGGATTTTGGATATTGGCGATCAAATCCCGCAGCCACCATACATCCCGGGAGTTGGGATTGATGGCCGCGATGACAGCCAATTGCGCTTCAATGCAAGCCGCTTCGTTCGTCCAGCCGGCCGATTGGCTGTAGGTGCGCTGTTGGATGGCATGGCAGGCTTCATGAGCGAGTCCGCCAGCCATACTCTCTAGTTCGTGGGCGGCTGGCGTCCAACTCGGATCATGACGCTGCTGAAACGCAACATGTGTTATCCATCCGACGTTGTTAAAGCCCATCCTTGATCCCGAATAGTCCACTGGAACGGTATCGTTCATTCTTATTTTCCGCATTCCGCTGACGTAGATGTATTTCAGCCACTCCGGCGCGTGAATCTCTATCAATCCCAAGGCTCTTTCCGCATAGCTCACAAAGCGGACGCTGCCTTCTACTGTCGGCCGTGTCCTAAGAGGCGCAGGACGGATACATTGGTTGTTCTGGAATTCCCAATAGCCGTTTGTCCAATCCTCTTCGCTTTGGCAGCGCGGATGATGAATGTAGCAGCAATTGTTGAATGGATCTGTGGAGGGATCGGCAAGGAAGCGCCTGACCCCCTCAGTCATGTATGACGTCGAAAGCGGTATTGCGGCCGAGCTTGGCGCTTGCGAGCTTGTGGCTGCCACTGGCTGAGCACCCGCCGATACCGGGCACTGATTGGTCTGAAATGCATGATACCCGTCGGTCCATTCCGCATCGGTATTGCATTGCCTGTCGACGAAGCAGCAGTTGTCTACTTGCGCGGGCACATTGCTGGCGGGCTGCGCCGATGTTTGCGGCTGAGACTGCGCCGGCGCGGCGCATTGGCCGTGCTGGAAGGCCCAATAGCCACTTTCCCAATCCTGCTCGGTATTGCACTGCCGATCCACGAAACAACAATTGTCGATATAGCTCGCGGGCTGGGGTGCTGTCTGGCCGCCCTCCGCGATTCTGCTGTGGCTGACCCAACTCGCCATCCAGACTTCGCGACTGTTCCGGCTAATCTTCAACCAGCGATTGAAACTGTCGATTACTTGCAAGATGGAGCCGGCTGACGCTGATTCAACGACCTGGCTATCGAGGCTGGGTTCAGCGCGCAGGTTTGTGTTGAAATCCACGCGAATCGAATAAGACTGCGCCGATGCCGCGCCACACAGAGCGAAGACCGCTACGATTGTCGCAAACGATTTGAATCTCACTGTTGCCTCCAGTTGAAAAAGAATATTAAGTAATTTTTATTATCCTCTACTTATAGACTTGATGCCAGGCCAATGACACCGCCCGGCAAGGGACGGAACTCGACATCGTAGCCGAAGGCGCCGGGTCCAACCACCTCGAGCGCGACCCCTGTCTTGAGCTGCGGGGGCGCCGGCACAGCGATGACAGCCACGCGCGTGCCATAGCGCAGCAACTCCGTCGTGACCGGTTCGCCCTCTTCTTCCGTGACGATGCAGATGAGATCGGGAGTTGTCACTGCCACCTCGCCATTGATAAACGCGATCAGAAACTCGTTCTGGAATTCAATTGCCAGCCTATCCGCTCCGCTGAAGCTGTCGATACGAACGCCGCCGCGCGCGAATCCCTTGCTGACGCGGCGGTCGACATCGCTGATTTTGCCATGAAAAATGACTTGGCCGTCCAGCACGTTCGCCACAGCCTCGGGCACATCGGACTTTTCTCGCTGCGCCGCAAGCACCTGGCAGCCGAGATGATGAGCCAGGGTCATCGTGTAGTGAACGCCGGTCGCCTTTAACTGCGCGCCGGTCATAATTGTGCTGACCAGCCCGGCGCGGGCGCCCATGCTGACGGCGATATTGCGCGCGATTTTTTCGCCCCAAAGGTCGCTCACCGCTTGTGGAACGACCGCCGCGTTGTCGGCAGCGTCTACCATCGCATAGGGCGCGACCGTCACGCCACCGTCGAAAAGAAAAGAGGACATCTGAATCTCGGGAAAGGCGCGGCCCATGCTGTCGCTATCCACCGTAGGGATGCCAGCCAATAAGCCGGCAATCACCGGTTGCATGGAATTGGCGCCGCCAATTTCGGCAATCGCGACGGCGTCGAATGCGCGTCCGATATGCTCTTCCAGCAGGCGTAAGGCGCGCAGCATCTCGGTGCCCTCCGGCAGCTTCTCGATGCTGACCGTCGGCGCCCCGATGTTGCCGGCCACACAGACCAGCGCATCATCTTGCAACGCGAAGGGATCGAGCATGCTTTGCGGTCCCAGTTCGCGGATGATCGACGCCAGGTGCAAGCCGCCCAAATAGGGATTGCCTCCCCCGCCCGTGCCCAGGATGCCGGCGCCGATGGCGATGGGACGGATATCTTCCAATGTGATTTGGCTGAGCATCAAGGGGACTCCGATGCGGATGATGCGGATAAGGCAGGATGCAAATGACAGGCGACCAGATGCCCACGGTCCGCTTCGAGCAACGGTGGCAAAACGGAATCGCAGCTCGCAAGTTTTTCGGCATGGCAGCGCGGCGCAAAGGGACAACCTTTCTGCGGAAAAGCGTGCGACAGATCGCCGCGGATGATGATTTCCTCCCGTTGCAGATCTGGATCAGGTTCGGGAATGGCGGAAATCAGCGCCTGGGTATAGGGGTGCTTGGGTTCTTCAAAAATGACTTCGGTCTTCGCCACTTCGACGATTTTGCCCAGATAAAGCAAGGCGACTTCGTCGCACATGTAACGCACCACGCCCAGGTCATGCGAGATAAAGAGATAAGTTAAGTCGAATTGATCTTGCAAGTCTTGCAACAAGTTTAATATTTGCGCTTGAACGGAAACGTCCAGCGCCGAGGTCGGCTCGTCGAGAACGATCAAGCGCGGCTGCACAGCCAGGGCGCGAGCGATGCCAATGCGCTGTTGCTGCCCGCCGCTGAATTCGTGGGGGTAACGGTAGTAGTGCTCTTCTTTCAAACCAACCACGGTCATCAGTTCCAGCACGCGGTCGCGCGCTTCGTCTCCACGCAGCTTTTCGTGGATCCAAAGTGGCTCGCCGATAATCTGCCCGACAGTCATGCGCCCGTTCAATGAGGCGGCCGGCGCTTGATAGATCATCTGAATCTCGCTGCGCAGGCGACGCAATTCACGGGCTTTGATATGCGTGATGTCCTGCCCGTCGTAGAGTATCTGTCCGGACGTGGGCTCCAAAAGTCGCAATATGCACTTGCCGATGGTCGTCTTGCCGGAACCGGATTCACCGACCAATCCCAGGGTTTTGCCTTCTTGCAGCGTGAAGCTGACGTCGTCGACCGCGCGGAAGTCCGCCACCCGTCGGTTTAGCAAGCCGCCGCGAATGGGAAAGTATTTCTTCAGATGATTGATCTCCAGCAGGCGGCTCATGCATCCTCCGGGTACAGGAAGCACGATGCCTTGTGTTCCGCGCCGACCGCGATCGCCGCCGGAACCTGCCGGCGACAGATCTCCATCGCCTGTTCGCAGCGGGGATGAAAACGGCAACCCGCCGGCGGGTCGATCAAATTCGGGATCATGCCCGGAATACCGATCAGTCCGCCGCGACTGACATCCTTTTGTGGCACGGCATTGATCAAACCGCGTGTGTAGGGATGTTTGGGATTCTTGAAGAGTTCGCGCACCGGCGATTCTTCGACGACGCGCCCGGAATACATCACGGCGACGCGTTCGCAGCTACGCGCGACCACGCCGAGATTGTGGGTGATGAGCAAGACGGTCAACCCGAGCTGTTTGACCAGAGAGCGTATCAAGCGCAGGATCTGCGCCTGAATGGTGACATCGAGGGCGGTGGTCGGTTCATCGGCGATCAACAAATCCGGATCGCCCGCCAAGGCCATAGCGATCAACACGCGCTGGCGCATACCGCCACTGAATTGATGCGGATATTCAAAAATGCGCTTGTCGCCATCGGGAATGCCCGTCAGGCGCATCAATTCAACCGCGCGTTCCTGGGCCTCGGCCCGCAACTGCCGCACCGATGGCATAAATCCCTTCCAACGCCCGGGCACCTTTTGTCCGCGCGCTTGTTGATAGAGCACAGAATCCACCAATTGCTCGCGGATGGTAAAGAGCGGATTCAGATTCGTGACCGGATCCTGAAAAATCATGCCCAGATGGCTGGCGCGGAAAGTCTCCATTTCGCCTTCCGACTTGCTCAGGATGTCTTCGCCATCGAAAGTGACGCGGCCTTCTGTGATCTTGCCCGGCGGCATGGGGATCAATCGCGGCACGGAAAGCGCTGTCATCGATTTGCCGCAGCCCGTTTCGCCGACCAAGCCCAGCACATCGCCGCGCTGCATTTTCAAGTCGACCCCTGCCAGCACTTTGGCCACGCCGTCGTAGGTGTGGAATTCCAAGTGCAGATCTTCTATGTTGAGCAAATCAGCCATTGGCATGCTACCGCCGCGCGCGCGGATCCAAGACATCGCGCAAGCCGTCGCCGATCAGATTCCAACTGAAGACCATCAACCAGATTGCCAGACCAGGGAAGGTGGCGATCCACCACTCATCGGGGAAATAACGGCGGCCGTCGTTGATCATGGCGCCCCACTCCGGGGTCGGCGGCTGCGCGCCCAGCCCGATGAATCCCAGCGCCGCAGCGGTCAAAACTGCGAAGCCGAAGTCGGTGGTCATCTTGATGATGATTGGCGACACCGCATTGGGCAGAATATGACGGAAGATGATGCGCATATGACCAGCGCCGATGCCGTATGCGGCTTCGACGAAGGGCTCTTCGCGCAAGGACAATACCAGACTGCGGGTCAAGCGGGCGAAGCCCGGCCACCAAACCAACGAAATGCCGATCATGGCATTGATGATGCCCTTGCCCAGCGCCGCGGAAATGGCGATCGCCAGCACCAGGGCGGGCACGGTCAAAAAAATATCGGTGATGCGCATGAGGATGTCATCGACCCAGCCGCCAGCATAACCCGAGACCGCGCCGATGGTGACGCCAATGCTGGTCGCAAGCAAGATAATCACGGTGCCGACTTGCAGCGCCAATCCCGTGCCCATGACCACGCGGCTGAAGATATCGCGCCCAATCTTGTCCGTGCCAAAGACAAAATCCTCGCTCGGCGGTTGCAGACGCGCCATGACACGAGTCTTGCCGGCGGCGTCCTCGGGATAGGGCGCGATGATTGGTGCGAAGATCGCCACCAGCAAGATGAAGATCAACATTAACAGACCAATCATCGAGAGCCGGTTGGAGCGAAAGCGATACAAGCCGCGGGCGAAGTTCTCCCAACGGGCCGAGCGCGCTTCGTTCCGTTTTGCGGTCTTGCGCTTGTCGGACTCAGCCATAGCGAATCCTCGGGTCCAAAATGCCATAGACCATATCCGTCAGGATATTGATCAGGCTAAAGACAACTCCATAAAGAAAGGCGATACCCATAATCGGTTGGAAATCCAGACTCAGCGAAGCGTGCACAGCGTAAAGACCCAGCCCGGGCCAATCGAAAATGGTTTCGATCAAAATGGCGCCCGCCATTAACCAGCCGAAATTGAGCGAGATGACGGTGATAGTCGCGATGAAGGCGTTGCGCAAGACATACTTAAAAATGATGATGCGATAAGGGATGCCGATGGCGCGCTCCATGCGCACGAAGTCCTTCTCCAGCGCTTCTACCATGCTGGCGCGCGTGATGCGTGTGATGCTGGCGAAGGCGCTAAAGGACAGCACTAACGAAGGGATAAATATATGCCTCAGCGAGACCATGAAGGTCTCAAAATCAAGCTGGATCAAGCTGTCAACCAAGAATAAACCCGTTGTGGTCGGGGGCGGCGCGACGAGGACAGGCAAGCGCTTATTGATCGGGAACATGCCCAAATCACGCCCAAACCAGGTTTGGAAGATCATCGCCAGCCAAAATGCCGGAAAGCTGACAAAGAACAACGACAATATGCGCGCGACATGATCAGGCAGTCGATTGCGATACATGGCAGAGATGACCCCTGCTGGCACACCCAAGAGCGTGGCGATGATGACAGCGATGGTAGTCAATTCCAGCGTCGCCGGCCAGAAAGTCCGCAAGTCAGGCAAGACATCGCGACGCGTATAGAGCGATTGCCCCCAATCGCCGCGGAAAAGACCCGCCATATAGTTGATATATTGCGCCGGCAGCGGTTGATCAAGCCCGAATTCGCGCCGCAGCGCTTCTTTGATCTCTTCGGTGGCTTGGGGCCCGGCAGCCAGCCCGACGGGATCGCCCGGCACTAGGCGGGCGATGGAAAAGGTGAGGATGCTGAGGCCGATCAGCGTGGGAACGATCAGCGCGATTCGGCGCAGCAGATAGAATCGGAGGTTCATGAACAGTGCAATTCTACCCCCGTCCCCCAACCCCTTCCCCCAAAATGAGGGAAGGGGAGCACTCGCGGGTTCAAGAGATTCAAAGTCCCTCCCTCTTTATGGGGGAGGGATGTAGGGTGGGGATATGTTTTAGCAACCTTCCATCCACAGATCCTGGAAGAGGACCGTGATTGGATACATCGGCGAGTAGACAAAACCCTTGACACAGTTGTTGATCGATATGCTGCTGTCTTCGGTATACATCCAGACCGAGGGCTGCTCGGCGGCGATTATTTCTTGCGCTTCTGTGTAGAGCGCGGCGCGCTCCGCGGCATCGCCGATGACGCGGGCGGTATCCAGCAGTTCGTTGACGCGGTCGTTCTGGTAGAAGCTGCAGGAATTGAAGCTGCCCCATTGGCCCGAGTGATACTGGTTGTAGAGATGAGCGTCCGGATCCAGGAATGGCGGCAGGGTGTAGATGTTGATGATGTCCGGTCCAGTTTCCTGCGAGCCACAGCTTGCAGTCATATCGGGCCAAAGCATGGGGATCATATTGAGTTCAATGTTCAACTGCGCAAGCCCTTCCAGCAGGATCAAGCCCGGGATCTCCTCGCGCGGGAAGTCGGTGACGTAGACGTAATCCAAGGTGATGCCGCCGTCCGGCCAAGGCGTCATCGCCAAGTATTCGCGCGCCTTGTCCAGATCATATTTGGGATAGTCCAAGCCATCAACATAGCCCACGAAATTCGCCGGCGTCGGACCTGGCAATATGGTGATCTTGACATCCTGCGCTTCGACCATGGCTTCATAGTTCATCGCATGGGCGACGGCTTTACGCAGATTGATGTCGCTGGTGTATTCGCCCGTATTGTTCATCTTGAGCGTATTGGTGAAGAAACCGCCGTGCTCTTCCCAAACGTAGTCCTCGGAACCAACGATTTTCTCTTTGTCGCTGGCCGCCACAGTATCGGCGATATGAGTTTCGCCAGCCAGCAGGGAGTTCAGCTGAGTCGACGCATCGCGCTGGATGACCCAGACAAACCCGTCGAGATGATCGTCTCCGGTCCAGCCAGCCCAGTAGTCGTCGACGGCGATGAATTCGTAGAGGTTGCCGATCTCCCAGCGTCCCTGCGTGAAGGGACCGGAGCCAGCCGCGTTCTCTTTCAGATAGCTCTGGCCCATGTCGTCGCCCAGGTTGGCTTCGACAATGGCGGGATTGACGACAAACAGTTGCGGCAGTGTGCCAATGAAGGGGGCGTAGGGCTGCGTCAGCGTGAATTGTACAGTGAACTCGTCGACCGCTGCTGCGGTATTCTCATCGGCGATGGTCGCCCAGCGCCAACTCGGCGGACCGGAGATCGCCAGAATCCGGTTGAAGCTGTATACGACCGCATCGGCGTTGACCGAGCTGCCATCGTGGAATACGGCGTTGTCTTTCAAGTGGAAGGTCCAGACTGTCGCGTCGTCATTGACTTCGTAACTGTCCACCAGGTGCGGGATCGTATCGCTGCCGCGGTAAATGTAAAGCGCGTCGTAAAGGCTGCGCAACGCGGCGTTGATCGAGTAGTTTTCGCCCGTGGCCGGGTCGATGTTCTCGATATCCTGGTTGCCGCCATAGAGCAGGATATCGTCTTGCGCCAAGCTGGTCACTGACGGGATCAGCAGCAAGCCGAGCAAAAGACCGATAACTAGCATACGTTTTGACATGATTTCCTCCTGTCTGCACAAAATTTTGCAGAATTCGTGAATGCGAAAAAAAAGTTTGCGATATTATAGCTAACTTCGGGTAAATAAGCAAATGAAGGCGCTCGCCGCGAACCGGTAACACAATATGCTAAAATCAGTATTTGCAACTGTGTCCGGGGTCGTTACCTAGGAACTGGCAGTTGCGGCCATATACGGCTAAACTCCCCGCGAGCGGCTGCGCAATCATCCGACGCTGGATCTGTCAAACCGCAAGGACAACCTGGCGCCGGCATGGAACATATAGATCCACATGCATACAGAAAGAAACAGAGCAATGAAAGTCATCCAACTAGGCATCGGCGGCATGGGCAATACCTGGCTAAAGGCGGTGCAGCGTTCGGAGGAAGTTGCACATGCCGGCTTCGTGGAAATCAACGATGACATCGCGCGCGAGCAAGCGACCGCGTACAGCCTTGATCCCGCTACTATCTACAAGACACTGCCAGAAGCCTTGGAGCAACTCAATGCTGATGCGGTGATCGATGTGACGCCTCCGCAGTTTCACAAGGCGAACTCCACCCTCGCTCTGGAAGCTGGCTTGCCGGTCCTTTCCGAGAAACCGCTGGCGGGCACACCGGAAGACGCGCAAGCCATCGTCACCAAAGCGCGAGAGACGGGCGTTTTACATATGGTGGCGCAGAACTACCGTTACCGTTCTCTGACGCAAACAGTCAAGTCGGTGCTTGAAACGGGCGGATTAGGCGCTGTTGGGGCGGTACATGCCGAGTTTTTCAACGGTCCGCATTTCGGCGGCTTCCGCGAGGAAATGCCCCATCCGCTCATCATTGATATGGCGATCCACCATTTCGACATGATGCGCTTATTCCTCCGCAGCGACGCGTCCGAAGTCAGCGCCCGAAGTTGGAATCCGTCTTGGAGTTGGTTCAACGGCGATGCCAGCGCCGCCGCGGCCATGCGCTTCGAGAACGGCGTATTTGCCAGCTACAGCGCCTCTTGGTGTTCACAGGCGCTCCCCACAAGTTGGAATGCAAATTGGCGCTTCGACTGCGAAAAGGGTGTGATTTTGGTGGAAGACGATACCGTGACCGTACAAGATCTGTTGCGGGTTACTGACAAACGGGGCGCTCTAGCCAACGTGCATGGCGAACGGCGCCTTGTTCCGTTGCTGGAGATGGAACGCGAGGGGCAGGACTACCTGCTGCATGAATTCTTTGAAGCGGTCACAAAGGGCAAGCCGGTCGCTACGCCAGCTCAGGACAATATCCGCACGGTTGAATTGGTCTTTGCTGTGGTACGCGCATGCGACAGCGGCGAAACCGTAAAGCTCCCCTAATCAAAATAACTGTCGCCATTCCAGAGCAGCGATTTGGCTGCATCGTCGTTGAGTTCCACGCCAATGCCCGGGCGCTCCGAAACGGTCATGATACCGTCCCGAATGAAGGGTTTGTCACCGTCGCAAAGGTCATTCCACCAAGGGATATCACGGGCATGAAACTCAAGGAATAAAAAGTTCGGCGCCGCAGCCAGCACATGACAAGCCGCCATCATGCCCAGCGGCGACGAGACATTGTGCGGCGCAATCGGGATATAATGCGCGTCCGCCAGGTCGGCGATACGTTTCCCTTCGGCAATGCCGCCGGCTTTCGCCAGGTCGGGCATGATCACGTCGCAGGCGCCCTTGCGAAATAGCTCCAGGAATTCGAAGCGCGTATATTGATTTTCGCCGGTGCAGATGACCGTGCTGCTGGAGGCGCGCACTTGCGCCAAAGCATCGACATTTTCCGCCGGCACCGGTTCTTCCAGCCAGAGCAGACGCAGCGGTTCGACGGCGCGCGCCAGGGTGATCGCCGAAGGCAGATCGAATTGACCGTGGCAGTCGATGGCCAGGTCGATTTCAAAGCCGATCGCGTCTCGCACCCCTTCGATGATGCCGATGATATGCGACATTTCTTTAGCACCTACCGTCCAATTAAAGGCATCTAGCCGGCCGGTTCCAGTACCGTCGACATCAAACTTGACCGCGCCGAAGCCCTCGCCTACCGCTTCCAAAGCCTTGTCCCCGAAGGAAGCCGGGCTGTCCTCGGCCCCAAAATGACAGTCGGCGTATAGACGAATCCCTTCACGGAACTTGCCGCCGAGCAATTTGTAAACCGGAACCCCAAGCGCCTTGCCGACAATATCGTGCAGGGCGTTGTCGATACCGGTCAGCGCGAAGATCAGTGGCGCGTTCCCCGCGCCGCCGTAGCGTCCATGCCGGCGCAGCTTCTCGTAAATCATGTTGATATTAAAAGGATCTTCGCCGATGAGCAGCTCTTTGAGCGCCAGGATGGCATATTTGGTGGCGAATCCCGAGAAACCCGGTCCGCCGGAATTGCACTCGCCGGTGCCGGTGATGCCTTCGTCGGTGTAGACCCGGACAAAGGTCCAGACGCTGCCACCGCTATCCGGCTCTTGCCGTCCGATGACACTGGCTTGAACGTCGGTGATTTTCATGCCTTTACAGTTCCTCGTCTCAGTGATAATGCTCGATACTCGCCATGATCCGCTCGATTTGGCGCGCGATATCCGGCGGCACAGGCGGGTTGAAGGGTCCGCCGCCTCCGCCGACGACGTCATCAAAACCGGAGCAGTTGATCGCCTCCATCACAGCCGAATAGTTGTAGGCACGTTCTTGCATAAAGCGGATATCCTCAAGCGGCGAAATCTCATCTTCGATTTGGCGAGCGGCTTCATAATCGCGCCTTCGCTGCGCGTTATTGATTTCGTCAGATGCCCGGGCCACGACAATGTTGACGCCCGAGGTATGGCCGTTTGCGCCCATTTCAGCGGCAGCCGTCGAGCGATCGCCGATACCCCAGATGACAATCTTTTCCCCTTCGTCCAGCGCTTCGACGAAGGGCAGCACATCGTCTTCGTCGGTCCCGATCTTGACCCCGACAAAATGCGGCGAATCGAGCAGCAAACGGATGATCATGTCGCGGTCTCGCGGTCGCCGATAATAATAAAGGAAGCGCGCGCCGTGCCTATTCGCTTGTATCTGGGCGAAGTTCATGAAACTGTCATACAAGCCAGCCGGGCCATAGGTGCCGCTAAGTGGCATAATCAAGTAAACATCGGGCGGTCGCTGCAGGGCGGCTAACTCCGCGATCAAGTCGGCAGCGGCGGGCAAGGGGTTGGGAACGAGGGCCGCCATCAAAATGCCCTCGCCATCCATGCCACACCCGGTGATATCAAGCAGCTTGACCTGGTCCTCAATGGCGACATGATGAACCAGGCTCGTGCCCGCGATGGAAATCACCCGTGGTCGACCCTCGCTCAAACTATTGTTCTTCATCAAATAGTCGATGTTCTTGGCGTGTCCGGCGTAGTCGATCTGTCCGCCGGTGAAGGGAATCAGTGGAATGCCAATCACCGAGTTCAGGCCGTCGAGCAATGTGGGACTGTCGATTGTCATAGATCCTCCATTACCAGCGCGTGGCTTGGAATCGCCAGCCAGGTTCGATCTTAGCCATTTCGACTTCATCGTCCCTTTCGGTCAAGCCACAAGCCAGGTACTGTTGATGCAAGGCCGCCAGCCTGTCGCGATCAACCTCGATGCCCAGACCCGGCGAGGTCGGCACAGCGACGGCGCCCTGCTCGAAAGGCAAGGGTTCCACCAGCAAGTCATGACCATCTTGCCAGGGATAATGCGTATCGCAATCGTAGGTCAGGTTGGGCACAGCCGCCGCCAAGTGAACCATCGCCGCCAGCGAAATGCCCAAGTGGCTGTTGGAGTGCATGGACATGCCGCGCCCGAATACCTCGCAGAAACGCGCCAGATCCAGCGACGCGCGGAAGCCGCCCCAAAAGTGATGATCGGACAGGATAATCGCCTCGGAATTATGCTGCACGCTCCCGGGCAAATCGTCAAATGAGGTCGTGCACATATTGGTCGCCAAGGGTATATGCAGCGCTTTCGCGACCGCGCCCATGTTCTCCTGGCCGCGCACGGGGTCTTCGTAATACTCCAATACACCTTCCAGTTGCCTGCCTGCCGCGATGGCGGTATCAACTCGCCAGATCGCATTCGGATCCAAGCGCAGCGGGATGTCCGGGCCAAAGGCTTCTCGTAGCGCCAGGATCGAGTCGACTTCGACACCCGGCTCGAAAACCCCTCCCTTGAGCTTGATTGACCCGAAGCCGTAATGCGCGACCATGGCTTGTGCCTGCGCCACGATGCCATCGGCGTCCAGGGCCGCTTCTTGCCGCGCCGCGGACCAGCCAGCCGCGCGCCGATCGCGCTCGCAGCCGAACTCGCCACCCGCGCCCTCGTGTTTGTAAAAGAGATAGGCGGCGAAGGGGACACGATCGCGCGCTGCGCCACCCAACAAATCGACCACAGGACGCCCGCAAGATTTTCCCACCAAGTCATAGCAAGCGACTTCAATGGCGCTGCGGACATGCACCCAAGTCCGTTGATCCCAGGGCGAATCGCCCCGTTCATCTTCCTCCGCGAGCGCATTCAGCGTCGCGAAGATGTCATTGAGTTGCCAAGGGTCTACGCCGATTATTCGCTCCGCGGCGTAATCCAAGGCGGCGCGCGCCGCCTCGCTGCCCGGGATTTCGCCCCAGCCCGACAGGCCATCGTCGCTGACCAGTTCCAGCACGATGCGCAGGGCGTAGGGCGCGTGCAGCCCGGCCGCGTTTAACAGCGGCGGATCAGCGACGGCGATGGGCGTGATCCGTACATCGGCAATGCGCATGTTTAGCTCCACAAGTGGTCGAGCGACCACTCGCTGTCCCAGGCGTCAGTCGGTTCGAGGTAACCGGCATCGCGCCCCGGTCTCCTGTCCATATGCTCGCGGACGACCTCTTCGTTGAGCTCGCCGAAGCCCAGCCCGGGCGCCTCCGGCACCGGCGCATAGCCATCGACGATCAGCGGTTTCTCGATACCGTCGATCAGATCCTCCCACCAGGGCAAGTCCACCGAGTGGTTCTCCAGCACGTAGAAATTCTCGGTGGCGGCGGCGCAATGGATATTAGCCAGGAATGAGACCGGCGATCCCGCCATATGCATGGCCATTGGCACGCCGTGATCCGCCGCCAGATCGCCGATTTTTTTGGTTTCCATAATGCCGCCGGAAGTCGCCAGATCGGGATGGATGACCGAGACGGCCTTTGCCTCCAGCAAGGGTATGAAGCCTTCTTTCAAATAGATATCTTCGCCGGTGCAGACCGGGGTCAGAACCGAGTTCTTCAAGCGCAGCCACTGATCGGTGAGTTGCCAGGGAATCATGTCCTCGTACCATGCCAGCGAGAATTGATCCAGCGCCTGGCCCAGCCGAATGCAGGATTCGACGTTGATATGGCCGAAATGATCAGCTGCCAGCGGGATCTCGTAGCCGATGACTTCGCGAACCTGCCGCACATATTCAACCAGATACTCAACCCCGATGTCGGTGACTTGAATGCCGGTAAAAGGGTGCATGATATTTCGCGATTCGGACATGCCCGGCGGCGCGGACACGGCGCCTTTGATCCCTTCCAGCAACCCGATGCCGATATCCATCTTGAGGAATTTGAAGCCAGCGTCCATGCGCCCCTTGAGGCGCACGCCCATAGCTGCGCCATCGGGCGTGGAATCAGTATCACAGTATATCAGCACTTTGTCGCGGAACTTGCCGCCCGCGAGTTGATAAGCCGGCACGCCGTAGGCTTTGCCCGCCAAATCGAAAAGCGCCATCTCAATGCCGCAGACGCCCCCGCCCTGTCGGCCGTGAAAACCGAATTGTTTGATCATCCGAAAAATCTTGTCGATGTTGCAGGGGTTTTCGCCCAGCAAGCGCGATTTGAGCAGCAGCGCGTAAGTCGGGCTGGCGCCGTCCCGCACCTCGCCGTAACCGCTGATGCCTTGATTGGTGTCAATCCTAAGAATCGCGACATCGAAGGGCAGCGCACGCAAATTGACGATGCGCAGGTCAGTAATTTGGAGGTCGGTCGGCCGCGAATACGCGCTGACGTTCGATTCCAGCGGACGGTCATCCATGGCGATTCTCCTTCAAGTGCATCAGCAGAGCTATAATTAAAGTGACGGCTCGCCCCTACGTATGTTCATTACAACTCGCCCCAAATGCCATCGCGGAAACTCGGTGCTCTCGGTGTTCGAGGTGGCTGTATTCTTAACGCCGCAGCAGATTGCGCTCGCGGTAAGTCTCCGCCGCTTCTCGGATAAAGGCTGCGTTTTCGCTCGCGCCGTAGGTCAACTCCAGGTAATCGGCGAGGCGCGTCAATTCTTCATGCCTCGCGCGGTCCGGGCGCAGCAGTTCATAGATTTTCAGCAATTCATCATTGGGCACGGACGTAAGTTCAGCGGCGCGTGAGAGGTTGCCCGCCAATTGCGGATACCCGGCATCCCGCGCGATCCGCGCCTGCTGGCGCAAGGCATCGGCATGTGTGCGCAGATCGTCGCCGGAGAGTTCACCCTTGGCGATGGCTTCGGCGGTGATTTCGCTCAGTGCGCGTTCGCTGAAGCTGCGCAGTTTATCAGTTGCGTTGTCACGTAAAGGATATTTTGCTTCAGGTTTTTCGCGCATGGCGCTTCCTTTAGTTCCCAGCGCGGACGAGGCAGGCGCATCTCTGACCCTCATGGTCATCAGTCCGGCTCCCAATCAAAGAGGCACTCCACAGGCGCTTGACCGGGGCAGACCTCGTCCGTTTCGCGCCGATGCAGCAGCGCGGTTTTAACGATCAAGCGCAGGCGCGCGCCGTTGTCGATCTTGACCGAAACCGGCACTGTCGACTTGCCAAGCGCGTAACGCGCGGCGTTAACTCCGATATTCTCGTAGGTAGCTATTGTCAAGCTGGGCGATTGTGGGAAAAGCTCCAGATTATTGAGCGGCGCCAAGTCCTTCTGATGAATCACCGCCGTCCCGCGTGACTGCAAGCCGATAGCGATGCCGCTGCCGCTGAGCCGGGCGCCGACAAAACCAATCGCGGCGCAATCGGAGGAGTGATAGACACGGATAATCCGCGCTAGAGCGCCCTCGCCCGCGATGCCGCTGAGGATCGCCTTCAGCACTTCTTCGTGTTCCAAGCCACCGATGGTCTTGCCAAGCACGCGTCCAAATGCCGGTCCCAGCGCCAGGACGACTTCTTTGCCCCTCCCTCGCGCAGCCGGGCCGATCTCAACCAGGCGCGACAGCGGTTCCCCAACATGCGGCTCGACGAATCCGGTTGGCGGTTTCGCCTGGGGTATGGCTTGTATGTCTTTCCAGCGCTGCCCCTGCGGTCGATACCCGCTGCCGGGACCAGTATAGTTGTTGGGATCGTTGATGGCGCTTTGCACTTTGAAGTCGGCATCAAAGATGGCGGCCGGTTGCAGATAGTCCGCCGCGATGCGCTGCCGACCCATTTCCAGGATATTGTCGGCGACCTCGCTGAAACCTCCCCGCTGCAAGGCGCGCATGACCGCAACGAAATCGGAATCGCTTGCCATGAATCGGTCAGCAGCCTCCAGATCGGGCACGATATCGCGCTCGGGCATGTCGTCGCTACTGTGGGCCACGGTAGCCGCAGCTACTTCTTCGTCCGAGATGGCGGGCAAATCCAATTCGCGGTAGACCGCTTGAATCGCTTCCGCCGCCTTGCGGCGGATGTCGAGCGCCTCGTCTTCGCGGATTGGCTTGACGCCGCCGTCGATCTGCATATCGCGCTGCAGCACATTGTAATCGTCAAAGTCTTCGGCATCGAAGTTGCCGCCACCAAACAGGTTGTCGCGTTTGGGTATCGCGCTATAGCCAGAAAAAATAAAGTCGGTGCCGGGGATGAACTGCAGCATGAGCTTAGCCGTCTTGCGGATGCTGGAATGCGATGCCAGCGCATCGTTGCCGGATGCCACTTCCAAACCGAGCATGGATGCTAGCAAGTTCTCGGCAAGTACTGCGCGTACGCCGCCGGGCAGCGCTTCCGGCAAGGCAATGCACGAGATGGAGCCGTTCTGGACGCCCTGGCTGCCCGCGCCCTTCACCACCAGCAAACAGCGCGCTTCCAGGTAAAGCATTGATTTCTGTTCAGCCCGCCCCATTAGCGCCTCGGAGCCCGTGCCGGAGGTGAAGCGGATCTTCACCCCACGCGAGGCATAAGCTGAGGCCAGGAAGGCTTTGGACCAAGGCGTATCATCACCGTCTACGAAGGTCAATTCGGTGCCGTAAACGGAAAGGGTTTCCGCATAGCTGGTCAGCCCTTTCATCGCCAGTCGCAAGCCCAGCGCTTCTTCCACCGAGCATTGCGTCAAAACACCGCCGCGTCCGGTCTGTGTGCCGATGAGAATAGCCAGCGCGTTAAATGGCGCAAAGCGCGCTATGCGCACGGTTGTTTCGACTTCGGCGAAGCCGCGCAATGCCGCTTCGGCCGCGTCCGCCGCCAGCAAGGCCGGGTGCTCCCGCCAGTTGGTCACGTGCGCCTGATTGGCCGGCATGCGCCTGACGCGCATCTTCGCCAGCCCCATCATCATCTCCAGCACATTCATGTGGCGAATGATGTCGGTGAGCTTGGCCGGCGTACAACCCGCGATAAGACGAGCGATGTCCTGGCGCGGCACGTTGATATCCGCCAGCATGCGCGCGTATTCCTTTGACGGTATCGCCATCGCAGCGACTGCGACATCAAGATCGAGGGCATGGGAAACGATAAAGAGATCCAGCGCGTCAAAGTCGGCGCGCGGCACCCCGTCCATTTCGACGACCTTGTCGTCGTCGATCGAGATGCTCGGTTGTGGATCGTAAGGGCTGTCGGCGACGATCAAGCCGGCCTCGGGCCAAGGCTCGACGAAGGTCTCTTTGTTAATGTCTCGATTGGCCAAAAGATCAAATCGAATCGATCGCTCCATGGCGCGGTCTCCAACCACATAAATGGCTTAGGGAGAATCTAACACAAGGCGGCAGCCCTGTCGAATAGCGTTTTTTCAGACGGGAATGAATGAAGCGTCTATATGCGGTTCGCAAACAGTGTAGTTGTCATTGATGAAACCGCGTTTTATACTTCGCGCATATGCAGTTTCTAGCGGAGCGTTAGTCGAATGAAAACTGATCTGACACAAGAACAAATTAATTTCTATCAAGACAACGGCTATATCATCATCGAGGACTTTCTGACGCCAGCCGAGCTGGAAACCTGGCGCCAGCATGTAGACGACGCGGTGGAAAAGCGCGAAGATCGCCGGCTGGCCGACGGCCCCGGCTGGCGGGATGATGATAGTGAAGAAAACAGCTATTATAATCGTGTGTTCGTGCAGCGCATCAACCTCTGGACCGACCACGAGGGCATGCGCGGACTAATGCTGGATCCGCGACTGGGGAAGCTGGCGAGCGAGCTGGCCGGGGTCGACGGCATGCGCATTTGGCACGATCAAGCTTTGATCAAACAGCCCTGGGCCAACCCCACCGGCTGGCACCTGGACAACCCTTACTGGTCTTATTCATCGCGCGATGCCATCAGCATTTGGGTCGCGCTGGACGACGCCACGCGAGACAATGGCTGTCTCTACTTTCTGCCGGGCACACACAAGACCGCCACCCTTGACAATTCAAGCATCGGCATGAATACGGGCGAACTGCTCGACGTCTATCCGCAGTGGGCGGAAATCCAGTCCGTGGCTGCGCCGATGCCCGCCGGATCCTGCTCCTTCCATAATGGCTTGCTGGCGCATGGCGCCGGCGCCAACATGACGCCGGGCACGCGGCGGGCGATGACCTGCGGCTATATGCCTGATGGCTGCGTTTTTAACGGCACAAGCAATATCCTTCCGCAGACCTACCTTGATACGCTGGAGATAGGCGACGTGCTGGACGACGATAGCTTAAACCCCTTGATTTGGCACAAGACCAAATCCTACGTGACGGCCTGACAATCGGCCGGAAAACGATTCTTGATCCGCCGCGCGGTCATGCGCGACCTGTGGCCATGGCCTTGCCCCTTGCAGCGGCGCGATGAGAGATTATGCGTAGCGCTGGCGCAAGATGCCGGCGGCTTGCGCCAGCGCTGTGAGTTTCTGATAGGTTTCTTCGAGCGAAATCGGGTTCGTGCTCGTCGGCGCGAATCCACAATCCGGGTTGAGCGTGATCTGTTCGGGCGCCAGGAATCTCAGCGCTTTTTCGGCGCGTTCCACGATCAGCTCCGGCGTGTCAACGATCTCTCCGCGTACATCAACCACGCCTAAGCCGATCTCCTTGTCGGTCGGGAATTGCGCGAAGATCGAAATATCGCCCGCTTGCGACACCGCGAACTCCATCGCCAACTGGTCAACATCGGCGCCCAGCAGATAGGGCATGATCGGTTCGTAGTCCCCGCTGGCGTAAACCGTACGCGCGCGATTGCCTCGGCAAACATGCAGCGCGGTCTTGACACCGTCAATGCCCGCTACAACGCGATTCAGATCATCAATCGCACGCTCGATCTCGGCATCCGGGTCCTTGAAGCGCGCCCGGTGCTCCGGATCCACGAAGAAGCACAACCAGGGATCATCAAATTGAACAACATCGACGCCGACATCGCGCAATGCGAGCACTTCCCCACGCAGAATCGGAATGACCGCCTCAATGAAGTTCCGACGACTGGCATAAGCGTCGCTCGAATAATCCGGATGCCACAACCGTCCCCCAATCATATGCGGCGATGGCAAGGCGACTTTGGTTTGCCGCTCTGTCTTCTGGCGCAGGAAAGAGGCGCCCTCCGCCGCAATCGGACGCGAATAGCTCATGGTTTCCACCACCAGGGCTTGCTGGAATTCCTTCAGTGTCCATTGCTGTGGAGCCGATAAACCCGTATCCGGCACGATCTCGGGCGCAAGCGAAGTAGTCTGATATTCGGCTTGTTGAAAGCCATCAACCATTTGCGCGAAAACTTCAAAGTAACCGATTCTGCGCCACTCGCCGTCCGATATGATGTCTACGCCGGCCGCTTCTTGCAGGCCAATGGCAAAGCTAATAGCTTTATCCATGGCCTCGTCCAGCGCTTCATCACTCAAGCTTCCGCTTTGATGCGCCAGCAGCAAGTCAATAACCCATTTTGGACGCGGCAAACTACCGATCACGCTGGTTGGGAAAAGAGTTTCTGCAGTCATTTGCTGTCTCTCTACAGGTCAGGTCTACATCAATAACTCGGGCTTGTCGGAACAGATGGCATCGACGCCCAGCGCCTTCAAAGCGACGATTTCTGATGGGCGCTCTTCATGCCAGCAGACAATCCCCAATTCTGCCTCCCGCACCGCCTCTATCCACTCGGGCCTGAGCAAACGATGCGGCTGCTCGGCTCGATTTTCCCAGCAGGGATGGACGTAATCCGCCCCAATCGACTGAGCCAGCTTCACTGGGTCAATATTGACAGCGCCGAACAATATCGAAGTCTGAGCATCGGATCGAGCCGCCTTTATATGAGCAAGATAATCCGGCCGAAACGAGCCGAAGATCGTGTCTCGCAGATAGTCATATTCATCAAGCGTCTCCATCAGCGATAGAGCCGACCGCGCGGTGAGTTGCTTGATATCCAAATACAAACCCAAGCCGAGGCGGCGGCACAAGCTGACGGCTTCTTCAAAGTTGATGATCTTGCCCCGGTTTGTATCCAAACGTCTCAGCTCGTTCATACTAGAGTCCGAGACATTTCCATCAATGCCGTAGACTCGTCTCAGACTACTATCATGGATGACAACAGGCACATCATCGGCGGTGGCGCGGATGTCAATTTCGACCATATCGGCGCCGAGCTCGGCGGCTACCCGCAATGCCGCTGCCGAGTTTTCCTGGGCATAAGCCGATGCGCCGCGATGCGCGATGCGCAACACACGGCGCAGTTCTGGCGGAATCGTATGCCGCAGTTGCTCAACCCACGCACTAATTCGTCGGGGTATCCACTCACAGAGCTGCCGCCAAGGGACAAAGATCGCCTCCCGCAGGTCAAACGCCTTGGAAAAATCGAAACTCGGCTCGAAGCGCAATCGTTCCAGATAGGTATGAACCAGACGATTGTTCAGCGGTACCCGTTCCTGAATGATTCCTTCAAACAAAGGCGTTACATGCACGCCCATTTTACCGGCGTGACGACCGCAGCTTGCCCGGGTCTTGGCTTTTCTTTCCAGCAGCCAACTGGGCGAGGGGGCAAAAGCATGTTTGCCGGGTTCTGAATACAGCGCGGGGCGATTGTCTTCAAAATGGGGCTGCTGGCCACCATCCACCATCCGATTGTAATCGCCATGCCAACTCGCTTCGGTATCGACCACAACCCCGTCGCAATCGACATAAACCCAGATATGCTCAAGTTCATAGAGATGCCCGATATCCCAATCCCACCAAATGGCGTATTCGATGGCAAAGGCGATACTGTCCTTCAGTCGAATGTCGCGAGGAAAAGAAGCCGATGAACTGCTCTCGCGGAAGACGCTATAGCCGACAACCGATGGCAGGAATGGTTCTTTCGCGTCAAAGCGGATAAAAGCTGCATAGCGCAAGGCAAGTTCGTGATCCGAAGGAGAGGCTACCGCTCGGTCTAGCCCCTGCAAGCGCATATCCAGCATGGCGACAGGCTCGGATCGTCTCTACTGCCACAAAAGCGATTTTTCTGTTTCCGGGTCGAAGAACTGCACTTGTTCCATATCAAAGGCAAGCGAGACACGCTCCCCGGCTTGGTGCCGGTTTTCCGTGTCCGCGAGCAGCAGGAAACTGTGCCGGCCCACGCGCACGTCGATCAGGTCTTCGCGTCCCAGCGGCTCAACGACAAATATCTCGCCCGATACCAACCCATTGCTCGCTATTTGGATATCCTCCGGCCTAATGCCCATCACGACCGGACCATCATGACTGGCAGGCGGCGCGCCGCGCGCCTTTTGTACTTCCAGACGAAGCGACTCCGTTTCGGCAAAGAAGCGGCCATTGGACGCTTGGACGCTGACATCGACGAAGTTCATTGGCGGGTTACCAACGAAGCCCGCGACGAACTGCGTCTTCGGCCGGTCATATAACTCATCGGGCGAATCGAAGGCTTGCAAATGACCGCCGCTCATCACCGCGATTCGGTCAGCCATAGTCATCGCTTCCACCTGATCGTGCGTCACATAAATCGATGTGATGCCGAGGTCTTTCTGCAAGTGTTTGATCTCGCCGCGCATAGTCAGCCGCAGCCGCGCGTCCAGATTGGACAGCGGTTCGTCAAAGAGCAGCACGTCCGGTTCTTTCACCAAAGCCCGACCCAAAGCCACCCGCTGTTGTTGGCCGCCCGACAGTTGACCCGGTCGGCGATCCAGTAACTCACCGATACCCATCACATTGGCGACCTGCCGGACGCGGTCGTGTTGGTCGGCCTTCGACACTTTTTTCAGTTTGAGCGGATAGGCGATATTCTGGAAGACGGTCATATGAGGGTAAAGCGCGTAACTCTGGAAGACCATGCCGATATTGCGGTCTTTCGGCTGAACCGTGTTGACGATACGTTCGCCAAACCTAATGACCCCGTCGGTGGGTTTGTAGATGCCCGCCAGGGTAAGCAGCGTGGTCGTCTTGCCGCAGCCGGAGGGTCCCAGAAAGGCGACGAATTCACCGTCTTCAATATGCAGGGTCAAGTTCTCGACGCCGACAACGTCGCCAAATTTCTTGCTGAGATTATCGATTGTCACTTTCATCGCATGCGTCTTTCTCGCTCTGCCACAACAACCCTTGCGCGAAACGGTATCAGGAACTGCCTTTCGTCCCGCCGGCATAAATGTTCAGCAGGTATTCCTGGGCGAAGATAAAGAAGATGAAAATGGGTATCAATTGGAACAAGCCGACCGCCGCCACTTGATTCCAATCGACAGGCGCGGTCGCGTCTATCAGCTCCTCTAGGAAGACGGGCAAATTGCTCACGCCGGAGCCGATGGAATAGGTGGCCGGGATAATATATGCGTTCCAGCCGCCGATGAAGGCGAAGATACCCAAAGCCAATAAGCCCGGACGTATCTGTGGCAATAAAATCTCCCAGTAGGTACGCCAGCGCGAGGCGCCGTCTATGAGCGCGGACCGCTCCATATCCCAGGGGATGTTGTCGAAGAATCCTTTCATCAACCAAACGCCGAGCGGCAGTTGAAAGGCGACCATGACCAGCGCAATGCCGCCAATGGTATTGAAGCCGATCAAATCGCCGATGATCGGAATGTTGCCGAGACGCAGCAATACAAAGAAGATGGGAATGAGCAAAGTGATGGCTGGAAAGCCGTGAAGGATGAGCGTGAACGAGAGAAAGAAACGCCGCCCCGGGAAGTGCATCCGCGACAAAGCATAACCGGCCATCGAGGATACCAATAACACCACGAAGGTCATAACCGCTGCGATTGCCAGTGAGGTCATGAAAATAGGGACAATATTGAATTCCAAGCCGGCGATATTGCCGACGAAGATCGACTCCCAGTTTTTCAGGGTAAAGCCGCCAAAATTGTCATTACCATCGAGCGGCACCAACCCTTCGGTGCGGAAGCTGAACGTCGCGGTGATCACCCAAAAATAGCCCACGATCAAAGGTGATAACAGGCCAACCAGCGCAATATAAGGCGCCCAATGACCGGGCAAAAATACGATAATCGCGGTGAATGCCAGCGCCAGCGACAAACCGGGCCATAAAGCGCCAAGCTGCTTATCGGAAACCAGAACGACCCGGACCGTCTCCTGAAGTTCCTCGTCGCCGCGCCTGAAGCGCAGACGCAGCGGGTCGCCCTCCAATGCCTGGCCAAGCCGCTTGTTGAAAGCTTCCAGGTCCACCGCGTCGCGCCGGATCGCCGTGATGACATCACCGACTTGCAGGCCCGCTGTTTCGGCGGCGCCCCCGGCGACGATGGCCTCAACGCGAATGCCCGCCTCAGTCTGGCTGAGCGTCATTTGCAGAGATGGCCGCGGCGCGAATACGCCATAGTCAAGAACATAATAGCCAGCGGAAATGAGCGCGAACAATAGCACTGTGCTGCTAAAAGCCAATCCCAGCGCCCGCGCGATATCGGATCTTGTATATCGGCGGGCGACGCTCGCCCCGCCGATATAAGCGACAAAGGGCAGCGCCAGCAAGCTGAGGCGGGTCAAAACATCCATCACCGTCTCTTCGACGCCGCCCAGGGCAAAAAGCGGACCAACAACCCCGCTGAACAAGAAGGCGGCGACGAGCAACACAATAATGCTTATCGCGCCCAGCCGCAGGGCTTCCGCCAGATCTTGCGGCAAGCTCTGTGGGCGCTCGTCGACTTTGACTTTGAGCGTATCGAAGACTGCATCCCGCGCCTTCATAGCGCTTCCACCCGCGGCTCGGCGATCAATTCGTCAAAACGGAATACCCGCATATAAATCACAGCCAGCACCACCCCGATCATCACCAGCAGCACCGCAAAAGCCGAGCCGTAACCCCACTGGGCATTGCCAAAATAATTCGACAAGGCGCGGTGATAGGCCGTCAAGGACCATACCTCCGTGCGATAAAGACCGGGACCGCCGTCCGTCAACAACTGAATCTCCACGAATGACGTCAGCAACGACAGCGTCTGATACGTCACGACAAAGAGCAGCGGCCAACGGATCAATGGCATGATGACATAGCGGATGCGCTGCAGCTTCGACGAACCGTCGACCAGCGAGGCATTAAGCAGGTCTTTCGGGATCGACTCGATAGCGGAAGTGAAAATAATCATGCCAAAGGACACGCCGATAAATCCGTTCACGACTACCACGAATACCCAGGGATTGGTGGCAAGATAGTTGTAAGTAGGCTGCCCGAACGCCTCGTTGAACTGGTTGATAATCCCAAAGGGCGCTTCCGCTGTCATTCGCTTCCAAATCAAAATGTAAACAACGGGCGAGGTGATGCGCGGCAAGATCCACAGCGCGCGAAAGACAAAGCCCGCGTTGCGGTCAATATGCGTGGTGAGCAGGGAAACGATCAGCGCCAGCGAAACATTGAAAATAGAGAGCGTGACCAACACATAAAAGATGGTATTAAAGAAGATTTTCCGCGCAAATTGATCATTTAGCAGCGTTTGATAATTCTTCAGACCGACAAATTCCATCTTGGCGAGGTCTGAAGTGAAGTTTGAACTCGCCAGATTAGTGACACTCAAGTAGAGAACGATGGCCACCGGGATCAAGAAAAAGACGATGACGAGAATGCCCGCCGGCGCCATAAATCCGTAGGCGCCCAGATATGACTTCAGGGCGTTGCTTCCGAGGATGCCTCGAGGAACTGACGAATCGCTGGTTTTTGCTTGCTCGGACATAAGTAAAACTCGCGCCTTGCCGGAGGCCCAATTAAAAGGGCGAGCGCTCCCATATTATTTTAGGAATGCAGAGCCTGGCCTGCTTGCCAGTCAAGGGGAGCGGGATCGCTCCCCTTGACCAACTTTGAAGCACTTGTGCGAACGACAGACAGCCGACTAGCGAACTGTGATGCCGTCGCCCAATTCATTCTGCATTTGCGCGATGGCGATATCGGCCGCGCCCGCCGCGTCCGCCTCGCCGGTTTCTACCGCCTGAATGCCCAGGAAGTAGGCGCCGGACCAGGCGTTCCAACCGGGATGGTTGGGCAGCGCCGTCGTATGGTCCAGCATGTAGTGCGCGCTGCTCAACAGCCGGTTGTTGGCGTAGGCTTCGGATTCCAACTGCGCGTTCAGGATACCCAGATGGAAGCTGTCAATCGCGTGACGGTTGTTGGCTTCCGGCGTGGTGATCGCGGCGATCAGCGCCATAGCCACATCGGGATGCGCGCTGCCGCTGCTGATCATGTAGGTGAGCGGGTGCGTCAGGGTGATAGCTTTGCCCGTACCCATAGCCGGGATGAGCGTCAGCCCGACATTCTCGAAGAGATACTCGTCGCCACCCTTGTCGGCAACATAGTTAAGTGCCCAGTTGGGCCAATTCCAGGTGCCGCCGGCGGCAAATAGCACGGTATCGGCGCTGCCCACGCTCGGATGCCAGACTTCGTTCCAGTCCAGCCCGATGATGTCGGAGCGCAGCGCCCCGGACGCCACCGCGCCGCCCAGCAATTCATAGGCCGCGACCATAGCATCGCGGTCCACGACCAGGTTGCCGTCCATATCGAGGACTTCGCCGCCATGGCCGTAGTAGTAGTAGAGGAAGTCGGGACCATTGCTCGGACGATGCCACCAACCATTGCCGGCGTCGACGACGCCCTCGTCAATTGCTTCTACGGCGGTCGCCAGCATATCGGCAAAGGTGAATTCACCGGCGACGACGCGGTCGGGCAAGGAATCAATATCTTCTTCGCTCCAGCCCAGATCGCGCAGCAGAAGCTTGCTATAGAAGATCGGGCGCGCTTCGGCGTCTTGCGGGATGCCATAGATTACGCCGTTGTAGTGATGCGAATCCCAAAGCGAGGGCACGATGTCCTCGAATTCGGCGTGATTCGGGATCATGTCGTCCAGCGGGATGATGAACCCAGCCGGCGCCCAGGCGCCAATGTCTTCGTGACCGGACAAGATGATATCAGGCGCTTCGCCCGCTTCCGATGCCAGAACGAATTCGTTCTTGTAGTCGCCCCAACTGGCGTTGTCCTGGATCAGGTTCAAGTCGATCTCGATGCCGAGTGCAGCTTCAACATCGGCCTCGACTTCCGCGAAATTGTTGCAGCGCCAGTCTTCCTCCGGCGGGCTGGCGATACAACGAATCGTGATGCTGACGGAATCTTGCGCGCCGGCAATTCCTGTCAGCAAGCTCAAAAGCAGAACAAAAATCATAGCTAGACGTAGTTTGGGAATCATTATCGCTTGATCCTTCCCTTCAACAGCTTACGGTCATACGCATTATAGCACCGTTTGCCAGGTCACCAAACATTTGCGACAAAGTGATGTTGTCTTGGGACGAATGGCAGGTTACAATCTGTTGACGAGACTGATGGGAAGGTCCGAGGCTATGAATACCAAGTTGACTCAGGAACAGATTGAGTTCTACCAGGAGAACGGCTACATCATCATCGAGGATTTCCTGACGCCGGATGAGCTGCAAACCTGGCGGCGGAATGTCGACGACGCCGTGGCGCAGCGCGAAGGGCGCGTTACCGCTGATGGCATGCTGGCCTCCGAGCGCATAGTCGACGAAGAAAGCGCCTATTTTGACAAGGTCTTCGTACATCGGCAGAATCTGTGGATTGATCACGCTGGCATGCGCGAGCTCATGTGGGATCCGCGTCTGGGTAAAATGATAAGCGATTTGACGGGCGTGGACGGCATGCGCATTTGGCATGATCAGGCGTTGATCAAGCAGCCCTGGGCCAACCCGACCGGCTGGCATTTGGACAATGCCTCCTGGTCTTACTCATCGCGCGACGCCATCACGATTTGGGTGGCGCTGGACGACGCCACGCGCGAAAACGGTTGCCTCTATTTCCTGCCGGGCGCGCACAAGACGGCCTCTTTCGAGCATGCCGGGATCGGCTCGAATATCAGCGACCTATTTGAACTCTATCCACAGTGGGCGGAATTGCAGTCGGTAGCGGCTTCGATGAAAGCGGGATCTTGCTCCTTCCACAACGGTTTGATGCCGCATGGCGCCGGGGCCAATATGACGCCGGGCACGCGGCGGGCGATGACCTGCGGCTATATGCCCGATGGCTCTACCTTCAATGGCAAGCAGAGTGCCTTGCCGCAGGCCTACTTCGAGTCGCTGGAGATCGGCGATGTGCTGGACAATGACGCGATCAATCCGTTGATCTGGCATGAGACAAAAGCTTATGTCGGCGCAAAAGATTGAGTCCGAGGGCGAGATCAAGTGAAAAATGCATTGACACAAGAGCAGGTCAACTTTTATCAAGAGAATGGCTACATCGTCATTGAGGATTTCTTGTCGCCGGACGAGCTGGAAACCTGGCGGCGCAACGTTGACGATGCGGTGGCGCGGCGCGAGAATCGGCTGCTGGCCGACGGCGGGAAACTGGACGACGAGAGCGAAGAGGGCAAGTATCGCCGCCGGCGCTTCGTGCAGCGCATCAACTTATGGACCGATCACGCGGGCATGCGCCAACTCATGTGGGACCCGCGTCTAGGCAAGATGGCGAGCGAACTAGCCGGCGTGGACGGCATGCGCATCTGGCACGATCAAGCATTGATCAAGCAGCCCTGGGCGAACCCGACCGGTTGGCATCTGGATAATCCGCTCTGGTCCTATTCCTCGCGCGATGCCATCAGTATATGGGTGGCGCTGGACGATGCCACGCTGCAAAACGGCTGTCTCTACTTCCTGCCCGGCGCGCACAAGACAGCCACGTTTGACACTTCGAACATTGGCCCGAATATCAGCGACCTCTTCGACATTTATCCGCAATGGGCGGAATTACATTCGGTGGCGGCGCCGATGAAGGCCGGGTCTTGCTCCTTCCACAACGGCTTGATGCCACATGGCGCGGGGGCGAATATGACGCCGGGCTGGCGGCGGGCGATGACCTGCGGCTATATGCCCGATGGCTGCACCTTCAATGGCATCAAAAATATCTTGCCGCAGGATGTTTTTGAATCGCTGGAAATCGGCGATGTGTTAGATGATGACAGCAGGAATCCGCTGATCTGGCACAGATCAAAGCCTTATATGACAGCCTGACAACGGGTAGCACTGCAACCAGCGCCACAAGCGATGACTAACGACATGCCTCTAGCCTCGTGGTGTGGAAGTTCAGCGATCCGATAGTTTACCTACGCAGGCGCGTTCGCAAGCGCAAACTTCACATGACTGATTGGCTATCTTGCGTTACAATGGCTACAATTGCATTTTAGTATAGGTAGGGAGAGACCAAAAAATGTCCGTAGATCTAAAAGAATTTCGTGTCTCCAACGACGCTATGGAAGATCCCGAGGAACTGCAGCGTCGTATTGATGATGAAGGTTATCTGTTTTTCAAACGCTTGGTGGATCCCGACAAACTGTGGGAATTGCGCCGCGAGATGATGAGCATGATTCAGCAGGTCGGCTGGCTGGTCGCGGGGACAGACCCGATGGACGGCATCGCCGATATCAATATGCGCTATACCGAAGGCGACAACGAATACAGCGCCGGTTACGCCGAAGTCTACAAGATCGAGAACTTCCATCGCTCCGGGCATTGGCCGGAATACCTGGAAATCATCGAGAAGATGGTCGGGGCGCCGATCATGCCCCACCCGCAAAAGATCGCGCGCGTTTGGTTCCCCAAATACACCGAACACACCACGCCCAAACACCAGGACTTCGTGCACTTCCAGGGCAGCTTCGACAATATCACTTGTTGGGCGCCGATCGGCGATTGTCCGATTGAGCTAGGTGGCTTGGCCGTCATCCCCGAATCGCACAAGGTCAACCGCGTGCTGGATCATCACTTCTCGCTGGGCGCCGGCGGACTCATCGTCGACGAAACCGAACACGAGGACATCAACCAGGTATGGTATTCCACCGACTACGAAGCCGGCGACGCCCTCTTCTTCCCCGCGCTGACCATCCACCAGGCTCTCCCGAACTATACCGAAGACAAGCTGCGCCTCTCGCTCGACAATCGTTACATGATCGTTGGCGACAAGGTGGCCGAGCACTTGCTGACGCCGCACGAACCAAGCCAGCTCACCTGGGACGATATCTACCCGGGCTGGCAGTCCGATGATCTCAAATACTATTGGAAGGAATTTGACAATCCTGTAGTAGAGAGAGATTTGAGCTATGTCGACAAAGCCCGAGTGGAAGTGCTTGAATTGGCGCGCGCCGGCGACGAGCATGCCATCTATGCGCTGAAGCGCGGCGCCAAAAACAGCCCCGAAACCGTAGAGCCGGAAGTGTGGGCTATCTTGGACGAGCTTGGCGTCAAGGTCTAGCAAGAGCCGCTCGGCGACAGCGAAGGGACTTGACGCGCTCACGCAGAACCGCGAGTCTGCTTGTCGTTGGAGCGCCGCTCTTCACATAATCACTGCCCTCATAAGCAAGAGCAAGTCCGTGGGAGGCATGTCATGAGCTATCAAGAACTGTCCGAAGTTCGGAAGACTCTGCGCGTCGACTGGTATCGCTGCCAAACGCGACCTGGCCTGCTGCGGGAACTGTCCCGGCGCAGCGATGCCCAGGGCTGGTTCCAGGCCGGCGGCCACCTGGCGCTCTTCATCATCACCGGTTCGCTGGTATTCGCCTTTTGGTCGCAGGAAGCGTGGCTAGCGTTTCTGGTCGCCTTATTCTTTCATGGCACCGTGACCAGTTTCTTCACCGGCACGGCGCCGCACGAGCTCGGCCATGGCACCGTCTTCAAAACCAAATGGCTGAACAAGTTTTTCATGTATCTTTTCAGCCTGATCGGCTGGTGGGACCACTTCGACTACGCCAGCAGCCATACCTATCACCATCGCTACACCTTGCACCCCGAAGGCGACCGGGAAAACCTGTTGCCGCTGGAGCCGTCGCTGGCTTCCGCGTTCATGCTGCAGCTTTTCACCATCAATCTGCTGACACAGCGCGGCCGCACATTTGGCAAAGGTGGTCTGATTTCCACCTTGTACCTGACTGTCTTGGGCGCCCTCGGTATGGAGCCCCCCGGCGACAAGCCGATAGATGAATGGCTCAATGCTCTGCATCGCGACCAGCCGGAGGAACATCGTAATTCCATTCGCTGGTCGCGCATCCTCTTGCTCTTCCATGGGTCAGTGCTGCTTATCGCGATCATCACCGGTCTTTGGGTGCTGCCGCTGATATTCTCGGTCTCAGTCTTCATCGGCAATTGGCTGAGCTATTTCGTCGGGCTAACGCAGCACTGCGGTTTGCGCGAAGATATTCCCGATTTCCGCAAGAATACCCGCTCGGTCAAGCTCAACCCGCTTTTCTCGTTCCTGTACTGGCGCATGAATTGGCACATCGAGCATCACATGTACGCCGGCGTTCCCTGCTATAACCTGAGCAGGCTTTACAAAGAAATCGCCCGCGACATGCCGGAGCCGCGCACGCTGATTGGCGCCTGGAAAGAGATGCGTGGGGTCTGGCGGCAACAGAAGATCGACCCCGATTACCAATTCGATACGCCCCTGCCGCCGACAGCAAAACACGCCCGCGACGATGCGCCCGACAAGCAACTGGAAGCTTCCATCGGCGAGTTGGCGCCCGCAGGATTGCAAGAAAGTCCCTAAACAGTCGCGCCAAGCAAACGGAGCCTTGTCATGACCTATCCAGAACTGTCCGAAGTCCGCAAGACTTTTCGCGTCGATTGGTATCGGTGCAAGACGCGCCCGGGCTTGCTGCGCGAGTTGTCGCGGCGCAGCGACGCGCAGGGTTGGTTCCAGGCCGGCGGGCACCTGGCGCTATTCATCTTCACCGGTTCGCTCGTCTTTTATTTTTGGTCGCAAGGTCTCTGGCTGGTGATGCTGCTCGCGTTGTTTTGTCACGGCACCGTGACCACGTTCTTTCGTGGCGTCGCGCCGCATGAACTGGGGCATGGCACCGTCTTCAAGACGAAATGGCTGAACAAGTTCTTCATGTATCTGTTCAGCTTGATCGGCTGGTGGGATCACTTTGATTACGCCAGCAGCCACACCTACCACCATCGCTATACGCTGCATCCGGAGGGCGATCGCGAGGTGCTGCTGCCGATAGAGCCATCACTCGCCTCGACCTTTGTATTGCAGTTGTTCACCGTCAACGTAATGGCGCATCCCCGACGTATCATCAGCGGAGGCGGATTTATCTCCACGGTGATTTTGGCGGTAATGAACGCCTTCGGTCACGAGCCCGAATCCTCCAGCGAGTGGATAAGGGCGCTGCATCTTGACCAACCGGATGAGCATCGCCACTCGATCCTGTGGTCGCGCAGTTTGTTGCTTTTCCATGGCTCGGTGCTGCTCATCGCCATCGTTTCCGGCTTGTGGGTCTTGCCGCTGATATTCTCGACATCAGCCTTCACTGCCAACTGGCTGGGTTATTTTGTCGGCTTGCCACAGCATTGCGGCTTGCGCGATCATACCAGTGACTTCCGCAAGAACACGCGCTCGATGAAGCTCAATCCGCTCTTCGATTTTTTGTACTGGCGAATGGGCTGGCATATTGAGCACCATATGTTTGCTGGCGTGCCTTGCTACAACCTGGAGAAGATTTACAAAGAAGTCGCCCATGATATGCCGGCGCCGCGAACGCTGATCGGCGCCTGGAAAGAGATGCGCGAAACCTGGCGGCGGCAGAAGATTGATCCCGAGTACCAGTACGATACGCCGCTGCCGCCGACGGCGACGCATGTCCGCGACGGTACGCCCGACAAACGGCTGGAAGGTTCCATTGGCGAGTTGGCGCCCGCGGGACTGCAAGACAATCCGTAAACAATGCCGCGTCAAGCGGACGAAGGCCTTTTATGACATATCGAGAACTGTCCGAAGTCCGCAAGACCTTTCGCGTCAACTGGTACCGCTGCCCGACGCGACCCGGTTTGCTACGTGAACTGTCTCGGCGCAGCGACACCCAAGGCTGGTTCCTGGCCGGCGGGCACCTCGTCCTGTGCGTCATCACCGGATCGCTGGCATTTCACTTTTGGTCGCAGGAGATTTGGTTGGCGTTTCTTGCCGCGCTATTTTGCCACGGTACAGTAACTGCCTTCGTCCGGGGCAACAGCACGCACGAGCTCGGGCACGGCACCGTCTTCAAGACCAAATGGCTTAACAAGGTCTTCCTTTATGTCTTCAGCTTGATCGGCTGGTGGGACCCCTTCGACTACGCCAGCAGCCATACCTACCACCATCGCTATACCCTGCACCCGGAAGGCGATCGGGAGGTGCTGCTGCCAGTGGAACCATCGCTCGCCTCGACCTTTATGCTGCAATTGTTCACCATTAATTTGCTGACGCAGCCGGGGCGCATTTTCGGCAAGGGCGGATTCATTTCTACGGTGATCCTCACAGTATTGGCCGCCTTCGGTCGTGATCCCGAGGCTGACAAGGCGCCGGCCAACGAATGGATAAGGGCATTGCACCGCGATCAGCCGCAAGAGCATCGGAACGCGACGGTTTGGTCACGCATCCTGTTGCTTTTTCATGGCGCGATCTTGGTCATCGCTGTCATCACCGGCTTATGGGTGTTGCCGTTGATCTTTTCCGTCTCCGCTTTTACGGCCAATTGGCTTCAGTACTTCGTAAATCTGCCACAGCATTGCGGCTTGCGCGATGACACGCCGGACTTCCGTAAAAGTGTGCGCTCGATGAAATTGAACCCGTTCTTTTCATTCTTGTACTGGCGCATGGAATGGCACATCGAACACCATATGTTTGCCGGCGTGCCATGCTACAACCTGGAGAAACTGCATAAGGCCGTCGCACATGACATGCCTGAGCCCCGTACGCTGATCGGCGCCTGGAAAGAAATGCGCGAAACCTGGCGGCGGCAAAAGATCGATCCGGATTATCAATACGATACGCCCCTGCCGGCCACCGCCAAAAGCGCCAGGGAAGATGCACCCGACCAACTGGAAAACTCGATTGGAGAACTGGCGCCCGCCGGACTGCAAGAGCGTCCCTGATTGCTGCCGAGATATGTGGCCGGCGGTTTCCTGCTGCCATTGACGGGTTATTATGCCGACACCTATGGTTGGGCAGACAAGCTGCTGCCCTGGGCTTATGGCGCGGGCATTGTCGCCGGTGAACTGTATTCGATGCTGGCGGTCTTCGCCCTCGGTCCGGTGCTCGTTCTCTTTCTGAATTCGGTCAAGACCAGCGAGCAGATCGCGCAGAATCCTTTTTCCATCCCAGCCGAGCCACGCTGGGACAATTACACGGTGGCTTATGAGCGCGGCAATTACGCCACCACGGTCAAGAATAGCGCCATCCTGACGGGGGGCACGGTCATCGGCGTGCTGATCGTCGGCGGCATGGGCGGTTATGCGCTGGCGCATTTGGAGATACGGGGCGCCAACGCGATCGCCTTTTATTTCCTGGTGGGCACGGCGATTCCGATCCAGCTTTATGTCGTGCCGCTGTTCTTTATATGGAAAACCTTCGGCTTGTTAAATACGCATCTCGGCCTCATCATCATTTATTGCGCGACCTCATCGCCCTTCGCCACCTACCTCATCCGTTCTTATATGGTGGCGCTGCCGAAAGAGTTCATCGAGGCGGCCAAAATCGACGGCGCCAGCAAATTCCAGGTTATGACGCAGGTGATTTTGCCGCTGTCGTGGCCCGGCTTTCTTACGACCGGGCTGATCGTCGGCTTGGGCGTCTGGAATGAGTTTCTTATCGCCGTCACCTTCATGCATCAGCCGGATCTAAAGCCAGTGGCGACCAGCCTGCGCGCCTTCCAGGAGCGCTTCACGCGCGATTGGGGCTTGACCAACGCCGCCTCGGTTATCATGCTGCTGCCGGTCTTGATTCTGTTCTTGCTTATGCAGCGGCGCTTCATCGAAGGCTTGACGCAGGGCGGTATGAAGATGTAACGCTCTCACGAAAATAGGAGGTTGTTGTGGAAAAGACCGTTTCGCCCGAGAAACTCGCTGCGCAACTGCGGGAAGATGGCTTTTGCGTCATCCCGAACATGGCCGACGAAGCGCTGCTGAGCAAGACGCGCGCCTGCGTTGACAAAGCGCTGGCTGAATATGACCAGGAAAATCGCGAAAACACCAAGGCGCCCGGCAGCCTAATCGACTCCAACTTTCATCCCGAGCTGGCCGACTTGATTGGCAACCCAAGAGCGCTTGAGGCGCTCTCGCAGATGGGTTTGCAAGATATCAAATTCTGGAAGGCGGTCATTATCAGCAAGCCGCCCGGCGGTCCGCGCCTGTACTGGCATCAGGATTGCATTATGTGGGGAGACCCCCGCGCCTACAGCGACCAGCCGCCGATGATCTTCCTCATGTATTACCTCGAAGATACCCGGCGCGACAATGGCTGCCTGCGCCTCTTGGCCGGCAGTCATAAATATCGCCACGTATTGCACGACATGGGCGAAGCCCATACCAAAAACATCAACCGCATGGACAATCCCGACGATCCCCGTTTCCGCGATTATGCGGATGAGGTTGACGTACCGGTCAAAGCGGGCGACCTGGTGGTTGGCGACGCGCGCATGTTCCACGCCACGCACGAGAATGCCTCGGGTGAGCAGCGCACCGTGATCACAATTTGGTTCCATCCCTTCTTCTCTGATCTACAAGAAAACACCCAGAGCTGGATCCATTCGGCGATGCACAGGCAGCACGAATCTTGGTCCCCCGCTGCCCTGGCGAAGATCCAGCCCTTGATCCCCGACTACCGGGGCGATGTCGAACCGATGGAGATGACGCGAACGCCTGACGAACGCCTGAAATGGCCCGGCGCATAATCACAACGCTAGTACAATCAAAGGCACATTAGCCTTGCCTTTGTCTACAGAGGACATTGCCGCGCGATAGCAATATTGCGCAATCCTGAAATAAAATTCGTGAGAGCAAGCTTGGCTTGCCTTTGCTTGTGTACCTATTCGACACAGGGCAATCGCTTCTAATTTTTTCTTCATCACCGATGGCGCCGAGGATACAGAGTCTTGTCTTTACAGGGCAAAACTCCTCTGAATATGCGCAAAAGCGTGATAGTAACTCGTCACTGAATCCCACTTACAGCATCAAGTCCACAATTATCATTTTGAAGGCTTTTCTCGGTGTCCTCGGTGGTTATATTTTGGTTTGCATCTACCGTATATTGATGGACTATGATTTTGAAGCGATTGCCCTGCTTTTCGACACGTTTATTTGCAAGGCCTTGCAATTGTTGTTATAAACGTGAGGTCCATTTACAAACTAATGAAAAGAGGCTGATCTTATGAGACTCTTTGGCTACAAAACTGAAATCGGCGACGTCGGCGACACCATGCCCTTCTATTACAATGGCGAATGGCATATATTTTGCTTGGCGACGCCCCCGGATACTTGGACCGTGCCCGAACGCGCCGCTTGTCGCTTGGCGCATATCGTCTCGAAAGATCTGGTGCATTGGGAAGAATTGCCCGACGCCTTTGGCCCGGGACAAGAAGGGGATCCCGACGTCGGCGCCATCTGGACCGGTTCGATACACGACCACAACGGCAAATTCCACTTCTTCTACACCGGCTATAGCCACAGCGCCAAGTTCCAACAGACCATCTGTCACGCCACCAGCGATGACATGATCACCTGGGAAAAGAACCCGGACAATCCCATTCTCATCGCCGATACAACCCAATGGGAACCGGCGGATTGGCGCGATCCCTACGTCTACTACGACGAAGAAAAAGGCTGTTATGCCATGCTGATCGCGGCGCGCCTGAATGAAGGACTGGAGGATCGACGCGGTTGCGTGGTGGTGGCTTATTCGGATGACCTGGAGACCTGGGAACTTGGCGGCACGCTCTGGGCGCCGCAGCAGGTGCATTGTATGGAATGTCCGGAGACCTTTAGTCTCGGTGGCTACAACTATCTGGTATTTTCACGCTACTCCGGCGACGCCAAGACACTGTACCGCGTCGCCAAGCCGGGCGAACCTTGGGAAGCAAGACCGCTTGACGCCTTGGATGGCTCCAAATTCTACGCCGCCAAATCAGCCGGTGATGGCGAACGGCGCTTTACTTTCGCCTGGATCCCGCGGCGCAAATTCGGCAGTAACGACGAAGACTTCATCTGGGGCGGCGAATATGGTTCCCCGCGCGAGATGATCGCCATGCCCGATGGCACTCTAACCTGTCGTCTGCCCGCCGAGGTTGTCGCTAGCTATGCCAACGAGCAGGCTTTCGAGTTTATCCCCGGCGATGGCCAATGGGACGGCCTGCGCTGCGACGCTCGTGGCACCTTTGGATTCGGTCACATCAAAACGGCGCGGGGCGATCTGATGCTGGAAGTCGAGATCGCATGCGATCCTAACACCATGAACGCTGGCATACTGATGGAGCCGACGGCGGACATGTATATGGGACATCTGCTGATGGTCGAACCGGGCCGCAAGCGCGCGTCAATCCGCCGCTGGCCTATCCAGTGGGAACCATTCTGGCAAGCTTGGGTGCCTGGCAGCCCCGAACTGGGTCCCGATATGGCGCGTCCTATGCTGGTCGATCAATTCTTGTACAGCGAACCGGAGGACGGCAAGTATCTTGTGCGTATTTTGCGCAACGGTCAATTGGTCGAGTGTTATGTGAACGACGAGATCGTGATGTCCTACCGCATCTACGAAGAGTCCGAGACCATGTTCGGTTTCTTCGTAGATCAAGGCGCTGTCAGCTTCAATAACCTCTCAATCCGTACCTGATCGACCCTGGCTGCCGGGCTGCGATATCTCGCATTGGAAACGGGCAATGTGCTCGAGATTTCAAAGGGAAAAGGAGGTTGCTATTGATTTGATCCTTCTGGTTTTCCGGGCGCATCGCCCGGATGCTCTAACCAAGAGTTGCGCAATTCGTTTGAAAGCAAGTTTAAGACAATAGGAGAACAATATCATGTCAATGCTGAAGAAGTTTGCATTCTTGCTGCTCATCTTGTCGCTATTGGGCGGTATCGTCTCGGCGCAAGACAGCCAGTTCCTGGAAGTCTGGGACCAGTGGGAATTCTACGGTATGACCGCGGCGGGTCCCGCGCTTGAGGTTATCCATGCCGCCTGGAACGCGGAACATCCCAATGTCTTCATGGACCGCTCGGTCTTCGGCGGTGGTTGGCCGATTCGTAACGCGATTGAACTGGCTTTGACCTCCGGCGATGCGCCTGACGTCTTCTACTCCTGGCCCTCCGGCGCTGGTCTGACCGCCTACGCGCAAGAAGGTTATCTACTCGACTTGACGCCATACGCTGACAAGTACGGCTGGTGGGATCGCCTGCCCGATTGGGCGATCGAGCGCAATATGTGGAACGGCAAGCTCTATGCCTATCCCTGGGAGCAAGACCTGGAGTACGTCTATTACAACCAGGTCATATTTGAAGAGCTGGGCTTGGATATCCCGCAGAGTTGGGAAGACATCCTCAATTGGTGCGCTGTCGCCAATGAAGCCGGCTACATCCCGATTTCCTTCTCCAACAGCCCCGATGGCTGGCAGGGCGCTAACATGTTCACCGACATGGTCGCGCTAACCGGCGGTCGTCAAGTTGGCCTGGATGTATTGCGTGGCACCACCAGCTGGAACCGTCCTGAAGTGGTTGATGCGCTGGAGAAACTGCTTGAGATGGTTGAAGCCGACTGTTTCTCGCCCGGCTTCAACGGCAAGCACTATGGCGATTCGCTGGCGGAACTGTACACCGGACGCGCGACATCGGTCTGGACCGGCACTTGGGTCATCCACGATATTAGCGGCAACATGGCCGAAGGCACCCTGGATGTCTTCTACATGCCCGCGATCTACGACGACATCCCGCAAGCGACCCACATGTCAGAGGGCTCGGCTTATTACATCTGGGCCCACGCCGCTGATCCGGATCTCGCTGCCGAGTACATTGATTTCGTGACCGACCCGCGCTGGCTGCCGACCTGGATCGAAGAAGGTTTCGCCATTCCGATCCAAAAGGACCCCATCGACTGGAGCATCTATGACGTCGCTCCGGTGATCGGTAAGGCTTTCCGTATCGGCCAAGAGATGCAGGATCTCAATGTCGATGCCTTCCACACCACCGTAGCCCCCAACGTTGTGCGCGCGCTTTATCAAGGCGTACAGGGCGTATTGGGCGGCGAACTGAGCATCGACGACTTCCTCAATAATATGGATGAGGAAATGGCAGTCGCTGCGGAGCTTGGACAGGTTTGGGAGCCGGGTGAGCGCATGTAATCCCGCTTGGTAAACTTAGGGTCTTCGGTAGCCGTTTCGGGTTGCTGGAGACCCTCTAACGCCTGTAAGCGCAACGCGACCCCCAAGCGACCGTTGATCCGGAAAGATACCGGTATGCCACGATTCAATATACGACCTTATATATTTATTGCCCCAGCCTTGATATACCTCGCCATTTGGATCTTTTATCCCATCCTAAATGCTTTCGTTTTGAGCTTTTTTGATTCGCCTACCGGCCGCTCGCGAGATTATTTTTGGGTTGGACTCGGCAACTATACGAAACTGCTTCAAGATGATCTATTTCTCAAATCTTTATATCACAACATCATTTGGGTATTGCTGAGCATCGCTATTCCCGTCGTGCTGGGATTGTTGCTGGCGGTTGTCCTTTCCGGCCGGGGCAGGACGCGCCTGGTCTACGCCAGCATTTACTTCATCCCGCAGACAGTAGCGGCGGTTTGCGCCGCGATCGTCTGGCGCTGGATTTACGACCCCAGTATCGGGCCGCTCAATTGGTTGCTCGAGACCATCGGGCTGACGGGCCGGCCCTGGCTGGCGGATGAATCAATCGTCTTGATCGCCGTGAACATGATCGGCAGTTGGTCCTACTACGGCTTCTGCGTGCTGATATTTATGGCCGGGCTGCAAAACATCAGTCCCGAACTGTACGACGCGGCCAAGATCGATGGCGCCGGCGCCATTCAGCGTTTCATATATGTCACGATTCCTCTGTTGCGCAATGCCATCACTTTTGTTCTCGTCTACACCATCATTGGTTCGATGAAGTTCTTTGACCTGATCTTCGTGGCGACCAATGGCGGACCCAACGAAGCCAGCACAGTGGTAGGGCTGCGCATTTATTGGCACAGCATGCGCGAGGGACGTTTCAATTATGCGGCGACCATGAGCACGATATTGACGGTCGTCATCCTCGTGCTCAGCGTGGTTGTCATCCGGCAGATCGTCACTGAAGACGGTGACTAGAGGAGATTAGATGAATACCAGCGCCCAGCCACGCAAACGGCGATCCTATCCTTCCTCCCGTATCATACAGAGCATCATCATCCACGCCATCTTGCTGCTATTTGTCTTTATCGCCTTATTTCCCATTTACTTGATGTTCAACGCCGCGCTCAAGACCTCTGCCGAGTTGTTCCAGAGCTTTCTCGCCCTGCCCAAGGATCCGCAATGGAAGAACTTTGGTTTCATCCTCAACGAACAAGGCTACAAGGGGGCGCTATACAACAGCATGATTCTGTCGACATCGTCGATGATTCTGACAACCGTCATATCCGTTTTGGCCGGTTACGGCTTTGCGGTCTATCGTTTTGTTGGCAAGCAATGGCTCTTCCTCCTCGTGCTGACAGGACTGATGGTTTCGGAAACCTCCGTGCTCATTCCGGTGTATCAATTGCTGCAGGACCTGGGACTGTTGAACACCTACGCCGGGATGATCCTACCGCAAGCGGCGCTGGGCTTGACATTCGGCGTCTTTCTGATGACCACATTTTTCAAAGACATCCCGCGCGCGCTGATCGACGCCGCCGTTGTTGACGGCGGTTCCGATCTGCAAGTGCTGCGCTACGTCATCATGCCCCTGGCGCGCCCGGCCATTATGTCACTGGCTCTGATTGAGTTCATGTGGGCCTGGAACAGCTTCTTCTTCCCGCTGGTCATCGCCACCAAACAATGGCTTATGCCGATGAGTGTACGCATCATTGACTTCATGGGAAGATTCACCTTCAAGTACGACATGATCGCCACCACCACCGTAATCCTGTTCACGCCCATTTTGATCCTCTATCTGATCACACAGCGCAGTTTCCATCGCGGCATTACCTTCGGCGCGCTGAAAGATTGAATCATTGACACAGGTCATAAGGAAGAAACCAATGTCCGAAAGCTATTCCGAGATTCTCGCCAAAGCGGACGCAGCGGTTGCACAGACTGCCGCGACGCTCGGCGACGATCCGCAACGCCCGGCTTATCACCTGTTTACCGCCGCCAATTGGATCAACGATCCCAACGGCCCCTGCTACTACAACGGCTACTGGCACATGTTCTTCCAGCACAACCCCTACATCGCCGATTTCGGGCCTATGGGCTGGGGTCACGTTCGTAGCCCCGATCTGGTGCATTGGGAGCATTGCCCCATCGCCATCATGCCGAGCCCGGACAGCTACGATGCCGCCGGCTGCTGGTCGGGCAGCGTGGTCATTCACGAAGGCCTGCCCACCATGATGTATTCCGGCGTCGCTGACATGACCCTTTGGAGCGCCGACGACGACCTGCCGCCCTCGGACAGGCAGAGAATCCCACAGGGCTACTACCACGAATTTGTCCTGGAGATCGACCAGGAGACGCAATGCATCGCAACCAGCGCGGACAACCTGCAGACCTGGCAGAAGCACCCCGCCAATCCCGTCATACCTGCGATCCCGCCAGGCCTGGATCTGATCGGCTTTCGCGATCCCTTTCTGTGGAAAGAGGATGATGGCCGCTGGTATATGCTGCTGGGTTCGGGCATCAAGGGTCAAGGCGGCGTGGCCCTGCTCTATTGCTCGCTTGATATGATCAACTGGGAGTACCTCAACCCGCTGTATATCGGGGACCCGGCGGAAAGCGGCATCAATTGGGAATGCCCCAATTTCCTCGATCTGGGGAAAAAGCACATGCTGGTTGTATCACCCCATGGGCGGCCCGTCTATTGGCTTGGGGACTATGCGATGCACCGCTATACGCCCGATGGCCCGCCCAGGCGCCTGGATTGGGGGGACGTCTTCTACGCGCCGAACAGCCTGCTCGATCCAAGCGGTCGCTGGCTGATGTGGGGATGGATACGCGAGGCGCGCCCGCGCGACCAGTACGCTGCAGCCCGCTGGGCGTCCTGCCTGACCTTGCCGCGGGAAATCTCGCTGGACGACAGCGGTAATCTCAATGTCAAGCCGGCGGGGGAACTCCAGCAATTGCGGACAGCCACTCTAATTGAAGATACGCTTTCGGTCTCGAGTGACAGTCCCAACTCACTGGGCGGCGTGACGGGCGACAGGCTGGAAATATCGCTCCGCGTGACGTCAGGAAATTGCGACGCGCTCGGCATTCAGTTTCGGCGCAGCCCTGACGGCGAGCAATTCACGCAACTGGCCTACGACTTCAATTCCGGCAACCTGCGCCTAACGCGAGACCGATCGACGGACACGGAAGAAGTCACGCTTGACCCCTGCGAATATGCCTTGAATCTTCCTGACGATGAACCGTTGAATCTGACGATCTTCCTGGACAACTCCGTTATCGAAGTCTATGCCAACGACCGGCTATCGATAACCAGCCGCATCTATCCCTCGCGGGACGACGCCCAAGGACTTCGTTTGTACACGCAAGGAGGGACCGCGACCGCGCAAGTGACTGTCTGGCGGATGGGCAGCATCTGGGATTGATAGGAGCGTAAACCGTCCGCAACAGACATTGGGGCGCCTGCGGAGCCACAATGTCGACCTTGCAAATGCCGCCCTAGTCCGCGTGTGAATCGCCCCCTTTGGACACATCCGTCATTTGCCTGGCTTCCGCATGGGTCGGTACGCCCTCTTCCGCGAAGATGCGGTCGATTTCGGCGCGGTCCCCGTCGCTCAAGCGCCAGTCGACAGCCGCGATATTTTCTGCCAATTCGACTTCGTTCCGCATGCCTACCAGCCCCACGGTCACTGCCGGATGGCTCAAGACCCAGGCCAGCGCCAACTGCGCCACCGACTTGTCGTAACCCCCCGCCACTGCTTTGAGCCGCTCCGTGACCCGCAACTCTTTCAAGAAGTTCTCACGTTCGAATAGCGGCAAGCCAAAAGCCATGCCCTTTCCGCGCCAGTCATTCTCGGCGAACTCGGTATCCGGCTTTAAGCCACCGCTCAGCAGACCAAAACCCAGGCTGCCGTATGCCATGAAACCGATGCCTTGCTCCAGGCAATAGGGCAAAACGGCGGATTCCACCCGCCGGTCGAAGAGATTGTAGCCGATCTGATTGGCGGTCAAGTCTCCGTGTTTTTGGCACTCCGTCATCATCGGCACATCGTAGTTGGAGACGCCGTAGTGGCGGATTTTGCCCGCCGCCTTCAGGTCTTCCAGCGCGCCGATCGTCTCATCGTGCGGCGTCGCGAGATCGGGCCAATGGATCAGCATCAAGTCGACATAATCGGTGTTGAGGCGTTTTAGGCAGCCTTCAGTCCGTTCGGTGATGTGAGCCGCGGATGCATTTCGTCCGACAATGGCGGCGTCGCCGCGAATCGCCGGGTCATCGTGAACCACGAAACCCACTTTGGTCACCAGAATGATGTCCGCCCGGCGTTTTCCTAATCCACGCGCAAGCAATTCCTCGGAGGTGTAGGGACCGTAAACTTCCGCGGTGTCAAAGAGGGTGATGCCATGGTCTATCGCCATTTGTATCGCCCGCACGGCTTCGTCTACGTCGATCTCGCCGTACTGCGTCGTACCCAGTTCCCAGGTGCCGAAGCCAATCGCCGAAGTCCTCAAATCCGTTTTCCCAAACTGTCGCTGTTCCATCCCCGCCTCCTTGTTGGTCACGATAGTATAACCAATACGACGCTGGATTCACCAATGCCAGCAGAGACAAATTTACCCTGCGAATTGCAGTTCGCGAATTTCGCGGTAAGATACGGAAAAGCAAAAGATTTGGGAATCAGAAGATGATTGAAGAGCAATTGCTCCAGCGGAAGCACGAGCGCTACCAGGTCAGCGTCGACGAATACAAGTCCTTCCGGCGCGACGGCTACCTGGTGGTGCGCGGATTGGTCACGCCCGAAGAAGTGCGGGAACTAGCGGGTTACACCGAAGATCTGATGGCGGGCTGTATCACTCTCCCCGGCATACCGCCGCCCGCTGAAGACGCGACAGCGCAGCAACGGCGTCATCATTACGAGCGTGTGCACATGCCCCACCGCACCGAGGAAATCGCCGAGCGTTTTATGCTGCATCCGCGCGTGGTGGATGTGCTGGAAGCGCTCATTGGACCGGACGTCCTGGGCTTGCAGACCATGCTCTTCTTCAAGCAGCCCGGGCAGGCCGGCCAAGGCTTCCACCAAGACTCCTATTACATCCCCACGCAGCCCGATACGCTGATCGGCGCCTGGATCGCCATTGACCCGGCGACTGAAGAGAACGGCTGCCTGTGGATCACGCCTGGCTCTCAGCACGAACCGATCTATCCCGATTGCGACGGCGTGACCCAACAAGGCGATACCATCCTCGACGATATCGAATCCATCATAAATGCCAGCCATCCCGACGTGGAAAAGAATACGCTGGCGAAAATCGCGCTGCGATATGATACGGAAGTCGCAATACCGGCGCAGCCGGGCGACGTGGTCTTTTTCGGCGGGCATGTCTTGCACCGCTCGCATCGCAACGATTCGAACAAGCCGCGTCGCGCCTTCGTGAGCCACTATTGCAATGCCCGTTCGCGTGTGCCCTGGAACCACCGCGGGGAATACGATGGCGACGAGCAGGGCGCCGCCGCCAACTATCTGCATATTCTGGCGCGTGGCACAACGCACCTGCCTTACGCGCAGCCTAAATTCGGCACGCTTTGCGCCGCCAACGCGCCGGAGTTATACGGACATCGCTTCGACGACCACCGCGTCAAATCCATGATGGGCGACGACAACGGCTTCATGGTCGTGGTGCCGCACGTCGACGACGATCACTGAGTTGATCATTCAAGCGAGCTACACCGGTGGATTGGAACACGCCTTACGACTTAACAGACGCACAAGTCGCGGCCTACCAGCGCGACGGAAATATCTTGCTGGAAAATGTGCTGCCGGCGCAATACATCCCGCCCTATCACGCGGCGATCGTCGAGACTGTCGCCGAGCGTAACAAGGAAACGCGAAAACTGGCGGATCGCGATACCTATGGCAAAGCCTTCCTGCAGACGACGAACCTTTGGGAATATAACGAGGTGGTCAAGGAATATGTCATGGCGAAGCGCTTTGCAGGCATCGCCACAGGCTTGATGCGCGTCGACAAGGTGCGGCTTTACCACGACCAGGCGCTGTTCAAGGAAGCCGGCGGCGGCATCACCCCCTGGCATCAAGATCAGCATTATTGGCCTCTGGCGACGGACAAGACCATCACCATGTGGATGACATTGGCCGATATAGACGCCGCTATGGGCACCTTGCAGTTCGCATCAGGCTCGCACCTCGAAGGCTACCTGGGCGATATCCCCATCTCTGACGAATCCGAAGCCCAACTGCGCGCCTTTGTGGAGAGCCGCGGCTTCAAGTTGCAACAGGCCGACTCGATGACAGCCGGTTCAGCCACTTTTCACAGCGGCTGGACCTTGCACTCGGCGCCCCCGAATACCTCCGACCACATACGACCCGCCATGACTGTCATCTATTATGCCAATGGCGCCCGGGTTAGCGAGTTGGACAACAAAAACCGCGTCACCGATCGTGACCATTGGCTGCCCGGTACAGAGCCGGGCGATCTTGCGGCGACCCCCATGAACCCGGTGTTGGGATAGTATTTTTCCTTTCAAAGCAACGCAATTTCATACGTTTTCCCGCCGATGCGGCGCAGTTGAATCATCCCCGTCTATACTGCATTTTAACCATAGCGCTGGAGGCATTGGGGATGCCGATGAACAGATTAGGCCTGTTGCTGGCGATTGCCTGTGTTGTATCACTTTGCGGAATTGCATCTACGCAAGACCGCGGCTGGGCGACAGCGATAGCCTGGAGCCCGAACGGAGAGACGATAGCCGTCGGCAGCACGACCGGCGTCTGGTTCTTCGACAATGACTTTGTCGAAATCGGATTTGTCGCGACACCGCAATTGAACGGCTATCCACCTACCACACTGGATTGGAATGCTGCGAGCGACATGGTTGTCGTTGCCAACGCTCACCAATTGAGCGCTGCAATTCTCGTTGTCGGCCTCCGGACGGGCACAGTTCTGACGCACATCGAGAAAGCGCCTCGGAGCAATGTACGCTGGCACCCTGAAGAAGACGTCATTGTAGTCGCTGTATGGGCAGGGATTATCGCTTTGGACGCGATTTCGGGTGAGCAAGTCTACATCTATTCGGACCTTGAATCACCCAGCAGCAACTCGATCAGCGACTACTGGGCAGTCTGCTGGCTAAGCGGTGAGATAGTCGCGGCCATGGATCCATGGACCATATGGATCGTCGATATTGCGCGAGGCACGCGCTTGAGGATCTTAAGCGACATGGATCTACTGCTTTACGTAACCACTCACTCTGGCGTGGATTGCCATGGGCGGGACCGACTGGTTTCTATCTACGCGGGCTTAGTTGATCTTGAAACCGGCGAGACAATAAAACCAAAGACCTCCGCTGTGACATTTCACGATTATGGCAGCGCTTTCGTCGATGTCGCCTGGTCCCCGGACGGCAAACGCTATTTGACCAATGGCAATGTCGGTCTGTGTCGCATCGCCGTATTCGACGGACGGACGAATGAACTGTTGGCGGAATTGCAGGGGAGTTATTCGCGCGAAATCGATGTTTCTACGTACTCCGATTCTGTAACCTGGCGCCCCGACGGCAGTCAATTTGCCGTCGTCGGACAATTCGATATAAGAGTTTGGGATGCCAGAACGTACGAATTAGTCCAGCGCTACGACGGCTTTGAGGTCGGCTATCATTATCGAACAGACCCTGATCCAAAATTCACAGAAGCGGACCGACTCAAAGAGATGCTCCCTAATTCTACGAAGTGTCCCGGCAAATGAAACCCGTGCCGCCGTATCAACCAATGAGGCCCAAATGAGATTGCTTTTTTATGGAGTCGCGCTTGTCTGCCTTGCTCTGCCAAGCCAAATCACTACAGCTGAACCAAGTGGTTGGGCTCTAACAATCGTCTGGAGCCCGGATGGAGAAACGATAGCTGTCGGCAGCAGCGATGGCTTGTGGTTCTTTGACGACGCTTTCAATGTAGTTGGCTTCGCGGCAACCCCGCAATTTGAAGGATTTCCGCCAACGACGATGGATTGGAGCGCCGATGGCGAGCTAATCGCGCTGGCGATCAATTGGATTCCCTTTTACCATCAAGATGGCCGGTTCTATACAGGCGATTTTCCTATCTTGATCGTTGCCGCCAACAGTCGCGAAGTGATTAAGGCGATAGAGTTTCCTCGGCCGAGCAGCGGGATCCGCTGGCATCCACAGGAGCGGCTGATTCTTGTTGGCACTCTCGGCGGACCAACTCACATCCTCAATGCGGCTACGGGCGATTCCGAGTATGTTTTCGATAAGGAGACAACGGGTGGGAAGCGAGTAACGGCGGAGGTGGTCTGCTGGGTATCGGATAGCATTGTAGCGCTCTTTGCCGCCAATGCGACTTACGTCGTCGACATCGCCAATGATGAGCTCTTGCGCCTTATTGACAGGCGCGGCAATGGCTACGATGGCCAAGCGGCAGACTGTAACAGCAATGGCGGCGCAATCAATGATATAGGCAATCATCATGACCTTGCTACTGGACAGATCAGTCGACCCTACACTATGGACAACAACTTCACGATGGGCGATTACTGGCGCCATGTATTGGCTATTGTAGGCATCGCTTATTCCCCAGATGGCGCGAAAATCGCAACCAACGGAAACTCAAGTCTGTGCCGAACAGCGGTGTTCGACGGCCGCAACCATCAGTTAATAGCGGAGTTGCAGGGCAGCTATGCCAATTTCGGGAGGCATTACTTCCGTGATTCGATCGCCTGGCATCCATCGGGCGAAAAACTCGCCATGGTCGGCCAATTCGATATTCGTATCTGGGACGCCGAAACCTACGAATTGCTGCAGCGATTCGATGGCTTCAACGCCGGTTATTACAACCCGCATCCAAAAGCAAGGGCAGCGGGCGAGCCGGAAACACCTCGACAACAGGAGATGCGCGAATTGCGCTGTCCAGACTTCCCCGCTTCCATGTTGTTCAGAGAACAAACTTGAGTTTGATCGCATGAGCAATATTTGTTCAGCTTCCCAATTTCGCCTGCGAGTAAACGAATGAGAATTTCCAACGTCGAAGCGATTCCCCTCTTCGCATCCTTCGCCGACACCCTGGACGAGGTCCCACCCGAACTCTCCCACCCGGCCTTCGGCATGCGCGACACTCCCCTGCTCGGTCAAGGCGCGGTCATTTTGCGCCTCACCACCGACGAGGGATTGGTTGGCATCGGCGAAGCCATGGGACGCCCAGGACCGCGCGGGGCCGCCGCTTATATCAACGAAGTGCTCGCGCCCATGTTGATCGGCAAAGATCCGCGCCATCACCATGCCTTGTGGAGCGCGATGAGCGAGCAGATCCGCTTCGCGCCCATGGGCATCAGCGGCGTCGATATCGCGCTTTGGGATCTGCGCGGGCTGATCTACGGCGACTCCCTGCCGAATCTCCTGGGCGGGCCCATGCGCGAGGCGGTCGAACCCTACGCCAGCCCGATACCCTACCTGCCAAGGCCCGAGCAGTCCGCCCAAAAGGCGAGTGAGTTTCTCAGCGCGGGCTTCCGCGCGGTCAAGCTCAAGATCGGCCGCGGACTGACCACGGACATCGCGCACGTCGAAGCGGTGCGGGCCGCCCTCGGACCCGACGTTAAGCTGCTGGTAGACGCCAACGGCGCCTATACCGTCAGCCAGTCCATCGCCTTGGCCAAGGACCTGGTCAAGCATAGTGTCTACTGGCTGGAAGAACCGGTCCACCCTGAATACACCGACGATCTGGCGCGCATCCGCCGCCGCGTCGATCTCCCCATCGCTTCCGGCGAGTGGCTGGGCAGCGTCTACCAGTTCCGCGACCTGCTGAAGGCAGAAGCGGTTGATGTGCTCATGCCCAATATCACGCGCTGCGGCGGCTTCACTGGGATGCTGAAAGTCGCGGATTTGGCTTTCATGGAGAATGTGAAGGTCGCGCCGCACGGCGTTGGCATCGGCCTGGGTATTGTCGCCGCAATCGCCGCTTGCGCCGTCATGCCCAACTTCTTGATCTATGAATACAATCAACTCTTCAATCCGCTGCGGCACACGGTTATGCACGAAGACATTCCTTTCCATGACGGCCTTCTCAAGCCGTTGGATGGACCAGGCTTGGGCATTAGCTTGAACGAAGATACGATCGCCAGATACCGCGTAGATTAAACTCATTCGCCTTCAGCGGGGCGGTCATAGTCATTCGCATAGCGCCTGATGTCCTTTTGCTGCCAGTTGCCAAAAGCCACCTCTAGAACCCGCACCGCTTCCGCTCCGCTGCCGAGCCGATGCTTGCTGCCGGCCGGAATCCAGATTTCCTCGCCCGCCTTCGCTTCAATGACGCGATCACCCACTTGGATGATCGCGTCATCATCGAGCACAATCCAAAGTTCGGCGCGCGCGCTGTGTGATTGCAGGCTCAGGCGTTGTCCCGCCTTGACAGTCATCAGGCTGACCGTTACCTCTTCGTTATTGGCATATTGCGCAAAGCTGCCCCATGGGCGCGTCACTCTGACGGTCTGCGGCTGTTCATCGGGAATAGGCTTGGTTCTGTAACTCGACACTGGAATACCTCCCGGGTTGATGCTGATTTGCTATTTTTCGTAAATCCACGTAAAATTTCATAAATTAACACAATCTGCCAACTTCGCACACTGCTCCGCATAACGAGATCGTATCCATGTTACCAGAAGCCAGACGGCGACATTTACTCAGCTATCTCGCGCGGGTGCGCAGCGCCGGTATCGCGGATCTGAGCGCCCGCTATCACGTGTCGAGCATGACGATCCGCCGCGACCTGAAACAACTGCAAAGTGAAGGCTTGGTCACGTTGACGCATGGCGGCGTCGTTTTTGATGGCGACGCGCCTGAGCCGCAGGAAATACAGCGCCTGACCCGGGATCGGGATCAAGCCGACGAAAAACGGGCAATTGGCCGTCACGCGGCCATGCGTTTCGTCAAAGACAACGACGTACTGCTGCTGGGCGCCGGTTCCACCGTTCGCGCGGTTGTTCCCTTTCTCAAGCACAAAGGCAATCTCCAGGTGGTAAGCAACAGCCTGCGAACGATCGAATTGCTGCGGAAGACGCTGCCGTCCGCCACGGTTATGGGCACGGGAGGACTGCTTCGCGCTGATTCCCTCAGCTTTGACGGGCCGGTGACGGAACGCTTTTTCGAGGATTTTTTCGCTCGCGTCGCCTTCCTTTCCGGCGCGGGATTGTCCCTGCGAGCCGGCTTGACCGACCCGCAGTTGCTGGAAGCCTCGGTCAAACAAGCGATGACTCGCTCGTCCGAGAAAACAGTCGTCCTCCTGGATTCGAGCAAACTCGGGACAACAGCAGCGGCGCAAATCCTGGCAATCGACGAGATTGAAACCCTCGTGACTGATGCCGACATCGCGCCGGACGCTCAAGGTCAACTGCTCGACATCGGCATTGATGTGCAGGTCGCGCCGCTTCCATCTCGCGCTTGATCTCTCGTTCTCGATAAACCTGCCAAACTTCCATCTGCAAACACATCGAAATCTGAAGGGGAGACCGGCCGTCAGTGTCTACGCGACCTACGTGACCCTGTGAGTCGCCCGTTTTCCGGAAGTCTTGTTCTTGCGGGTGAGCCAGCGGCTCGCCCCTCGGTGTTCTCGGTGGTAAAAGTTCTCTCTGTTAATGCACCGTGATATGCGGTAGCCGAGCAGGTTTACTATTTCCTGTGAGCGCAGCATTCCTGCGCCGTTTACACGCCCAGCGGTTGATTCGCTACACTTTCTCGGACGCGAACCGCTCGTACTCCGCGCGACTCGGCAATCCGCCGATCACCCCGATATGCATAGCAGTATAAGCGCCGGACACGACCGCCCGCCGCGCGGCATCTTCAATTGACAGGCCTTCGCCCAGGAATACCGCCAGCGCCGCGTTGAAGCTGTCGCCGGCGCCGGTGACATCCAGCGCATCGATTGCGAGGGCGGGAATATGTTTGGCGCTATCTCGGCTGACGATGAGCGCTCCCCGCTCGCCAAGCGTCACAATGACCGTACCCACGCCACAATCCAGCAACTTGCCAGCCAGCACCTCGACCGGACTGGGATCGTCAGGGGGCAGACCGAGAAGAATGCGAGCTTCGGTGGCATTAGGGGTCAAGATATCGACATCCGCGAACATAGCCGGATCAACTGAACGCGCAGGTGCCGGATTGCAAATGGTCAGCTTGCCATGCGCCCGGCCCAGCGCCAGCGCCTCGGCGACCGGCTCCGGCGACACTTCGAATTGCGTCATCACAATGTCGCTCGCCCGGATAAGCGCTTCGCAGTCGCGCACCTGATCCGCCGTCATCAACAGATTAGCGCCCAGATCGACTGTGATCCAGTTTTCACCATCCGGCAAAACATTGACGAATCCGATACCGGTATGAGCGTCGGGCAAGCGATGCACCTTGTCAGCCGCGATACCCTCCTTGGCATAGAGCTGCAAGGCGCGGTCAGCAAAGATATCGTCGCCTACGCAAGCCAAGAAACTCACTTGAGCGCCCAAACGCGCCGCCGCGATCGCTTGATTGCTGCCTTTGCCGCCGGGACCCATGTCGAAGGAGTCGCCGGGCAAACTTTCGCCCAGCGCGGGCATACGGGGCACGCGGATTGTCAGGCCTTCGTTGTAGCTGCCGACGACGAATAGTCTGGTCACGTCTGAAGTCTCTCACCCGCAATTCGGCCCATTATATCGTCTTCCACCTCCACGCGAATACCTTGAACGGCGCCTAGCCTACGACTTGTCCTGATGAAGTTTCATTCGGGCGCAGGCATCAGTACAATAGAGTAATGAAGGACAGAGATGTGCATTGACATGAAGGAAAAGCGGCGACCGAGTCCGCCTTTGTGGAGAAGTGTTCTAAAGCATTTTCTCCTTCTCATTGTTCTCTTGGCGTTAGGCGCCTGCCTTTACATAAGTCCCTTTGTCCTTTTTGTCGGTGACCTCTTGATTCATTCGCCGCCCTTTCAGCGCACTCTTGACTCGTTCAGGCATCGGAATCATATCCCGGTGCTGGTTCCAAAGACATCCGAGCACATCGCCTTCGTCTGCAAGGGCGACGCCGACAGCTACGGGAACAGTCTCTACACGATCCGTCCGGACGGGGGGCATCTGCGCGATATCAGCGTGGATAAATCGAGGATCCATTATCACCTGGATTGGTCTCCCGATGGCGAGTGGCTCGCCTTAACATTAGGTTACCGCAACATGGCGGCGCTCATGGACGAATGGAATACGATCAGCCCCTATGACGAAGTCTATCGCGTACGTTACGACGGTACGGAAACACGGCGCTTGACCTATGAGAACAGCTACAAGAACACACCGCGCTGGACGAGCGACGGCAAGGATATTCTATTTCATGACAGTTTATCCGGAAGCTGGCTGCTGCATCGAGTTAGCTCGCGGGCGACGAACACACATGCCGTAACAACATTCGAGATTGCGGGATTCGATCTTTCGTTCGACAGACAGAAGGTGGCAGCAATCGCCCTAAACCGCGAGTTTGGTCAGAAGTCGCTTTATCAGCTCAACCCCGACGGCACGGAATCGGAATACTTGATGACCCCCGATATAGACGTTTCCGATATTCACTTGTCGCCCGACAAGCATCGTATCCTGTATTACTCCCACAGTGGCCGACTACACATCTTCAACATTCAAGCCAGCAAAGAAGAGTCCGTGCCGCCCATCAGGGTTGGCCGCGCGCGCTGGTCGCCAGACAACCGCCGGATCGCCATCATCGGTGGCCTCGATCGTTATCGCGAAAACGACGATTGGACGATTATTCAAGGGACCATGGCCGACGAGCTATCAAGCACGCTCTTTCTTTTCGATTTAGATACGGGCCTATTAAAGCAAGTGCTGGACTTGCCCGGTTTGCACTCATCAAGTCTGTCCTGGTCGCCCGACGGCCAATGGCTTGCCTTTTCTCATGGTTCGCCAAATGCGCAAGTTCACAAGATTAGAGGCGATGGCAGCGGCCTGCAGCAACTCACAGATTTGGACTGCAACGCCTACGGCGTAGCTTGGTCGCCGCAGTAGCTGCCTGGCGATACTAGGCACCACCGGCCCGCATAATCACCTCGGTCGGCTGCCAGCCTGCGCCTGTCACGTCAAGGTCTTCCGCTTCGAGGGAGCTTAAAGCCGCAGAGACTAAATCGCCGCGATAGCTGCCCGCTAGCGGCTCCTCAGCCAGCGCGTCAAGCGTCAGCAGCCACTCGACTGTCTGATCCCACAGCGCCTCATCCATGATCCCTATGCCCGCCGGTGCGGGCCAGATCAACTTGTTCACCTCGTTCATCTGCCACTGCTGATGGCTCTCGCCCAAGTCTGGGTCAATCTCGAGCAGGATTTGCACGCAGTCATCGGCATGATCGCGACAGTGGATCCAAGCACGGATGGTCGCCTTGAGAAAAGCAATCGCCACGGCTTCATTATCTTCTTCCGCCAGCCAATCCGCCCGCGCGATGATATGATCCTGCAGCATCGCTGTTCCCACTTCGTTCAAGTCGATGATGTTGAGGTCGTCGGGCTGGAACAACTCGCCGCTTGCCGGGTTGATTTCGCCATAAAGTCTCCCAACTCCGTTGTAGATCAGCGCTTGCGCGACATCCAGCTCGCCTGCAAGCAGCGGTCCCAGATGAAAGGGCTGAGGCACGAGCATCAGGTGCTCCCCACTGGTGGGATCCGAGCCGATGTGAAAGGTCGTGGCGTGAACTTCGTATTCGTTATCATCGACCCAAACGCCGATCCGGTGCAACGGAAGATCAAATGCCGATTTAATGCCCGCCTCGGCAAATGAAACCAGAACCGTCCCGCTGCGTTGAAAAATCTGCGCGATATTGACCAGATTCGCACCGCCCTCATTGGATTTCAGGGTCTTTGGCAGCCAGGTCACGCCCAGCTCGGCATCGCCGGCGGCAACCACTTCGACAGGCTGAAGATCGCCCTCGCTTTCAATGATCGTGACATCAAGCCCTTCGTCCGCGTAGAATCCCAGTTCTCGCGCGACATAATAACCTGCGAACTGCGCCTGCGTCACCCATTGCAGCTGTACGCTGACAGGCTCAAGATCGTCATCACCTGCGGAGACAATCACGCCGCTCAACAGAATCGCCACGATCAACACCAAACAACAACGCGACACAGCCATATTTCTTTCTCCACTAGCCCACATAGGTATTCAGCTTAACGGGCGCTGCTTGTCAAACCGCGCCCGAACTGACTATACTTACAGCATAAAACAATTATTAAGTCTTCCAAAGGTTAATTGATATGGCGAACCTACATTTGGAAAGAGACGGTCTAGTTGACGGCATGCCGCGTGACGAGCGCGGCTACTGGAGGCCTGAGGGCGATGTCGGCGCGCCCAACCCCTGGTTCACTTGGCCGCCGAAGCCGCGCGCAGCCCTGCTGTGGCTGAAAGAATACCTCTGGCCCTACAATATTCTATTCATGGTTGTGGCAGTTGTGACTTGGCTTTACCTGACGCCGGAGACCTCGCGGATGACCGAATTCCGCGCCGGCTGGATCCTCGAGATTCTCCTGCGCAACCAGATCATGTTGATTGTCTACGCCTCCGTGCTCCACGTAAGCATGTGGACGCTGAAGACGCAGGGATATCAATATAAGCTGTCGCTGAAGTGGATGGGCAAAAGCAAGAAATTCCTCTGGAATGATCAAGTGCGCGACAACATGTTTTGGAGCATCGTCAGCGCCGGCACGATTTGGACGGTATATGAAGTGCTGATGCATTATGCCTACGCCAACGGCTTCATCCCATTTCTTGACCCGCGCGAGCAACCGGTCGCTTTCGCCCTTATCCTCTTCCTTTCAGAGTTATGGTACAACTTTTACTTCTATTGGGGGCACCGGCTGCTGCACGTGAAGTTTCTATACAAACACATTCATCATGTGCATCACCGTAATATCGAAGTCGGACCTTGGTCGGGCTTATCGCAGCACCCGATTGAACATCTCATTATGTATTCAAGCATGCTGATCCATTGGGTCATCGGCGCCCATCCAATCAATATGATCTTCCAGGGGCAGCAGGTGACCTTCGGCTCGATAACGGGTCATGGCGGCTTCGAAGAAATTGTCGTCAATGACAACATGAAGATCTCATACGGCAATTATTGGCATTCGCTGCATCATCGCTTTTTTGAATGCAATTACGGCGAACCCACGATTCCGCTTGATCATTTGTTTGGCACCAACTGCGACGGCTCCCCGGAGGCGCGCGAGAAAATGCTAGCCAGGATGCGCGCCATGCACGGCGGTTGAGCCATGTATCGGCCGGGGGCCGCGGGGCGAAAATGCATCGCCCGCGTACTCTTCAACATCACCCTCAAAGAACTGGTCAAATTAGAAACGAAATACTGATAGATTATGATCCGCTGTGATGCGCCATAACGCAAGGCACTACCATGATTAGGAATGATTGGGCAGTGATTTGTAGAGACTACCTGCTGCATAATAACGAGCCAATCTTATGGCGCGTTCTAAACAGATTGACTGTCCCGTTCCCACTCTCTAATGAACTGACTACGATCAATCTGAAATCACTACTTCACTTCGTTTCATTCTGGGTAATAGAAGACGAAGCCGACCAGAAAATCTATCCAGCCGTTGCGAGGTGGCTGGCTCCTGGTGGTGAAAAGATACTGCGTGAGACACCAATTGCGCTTGACTTTCGGCATTCGCGGCGTTTCATATACCAGTTGAGAATCGAGGTTCTCGATATTGTCGGGCCGGGTCATTATGAATATCATATAGAAGTACCTGGCATCGCCGACTGGGGCATCTTATCCCGGAATAGCTTTTTCATTACCAACGAGGTGCAAAATGAGTGAGAAGAATTCACAGAGAAATATACAGAGACCAAATACGATTACTTCTGATGATTTCGGGAGTCTGCCAGTGGCGTCTGGCAGTTCGAAGAACAGTGATCCGCGCTCTGCTACATACACGCCGCCCTCTCGATTACTGCGACCAGCGGAGGAAGCGCTTCTGCTTTCTGGGAACCCGCGCGATACCGACCGCTAATTGTCCCTGCTCTGAACGGGATAGCTGCTTGATCTTTTGCCTGATTCTGAACTGTTTGCGTAAACCGCGCCGCTTCAACGACGAACCGAGCTCAATCGCGAATCAAAGCAACGGATTGGGAAAAGAGCTGCCGAGTTCATGGAGCTGGGACATACGATCCTTTTGGATGCGGGCGCCATGACTGTAGAAGTCGCTTACCATCTGCCACGTGGCATGGCGTATTTGCGAATCGTTACGCCTGCACTCAATATCGCTGTCGCTGCGACGCATTATCCCAATGTTGAACTTGTGATGCCCGGTGCTGTGCTTCGACAGTTGACACGTTCTCTGAAGGAGAAAGGATTACGAAGCTATGAGACTATGAGTCAAGTTTGTCCAGCTTAAGAATTCCATATCAGGAGATTATGAAATGAAGAGAAACAACATCGCATTTTTGCGAAAATTAGCGGCACTACTGCTCATCCCGGTGCTGATTCTGGGAGGCAGTGTATCGGCCCAGGATGACCCCGTCGTGATCGACTGGGCGAATGACGCGGCCTGGCACGAGGCCGGTCAGGATGCGCTTGACGAGGCGTCGCGTGGCGCAACTGGCATCGGCGTCAACACGGTGATTTTCACCTCGACCGACTCCTACCAGGCTGCGGTGCGCGGCGCGCTGCCTACCGAAGACGCTTTCCCGCTCTTTGACTGGTGGTTTGGCTATCGTATGAAAGACCTGGTGGACGCGGGACTGCTTGCGGATGTCACCGACATCTGGCAAACGCACATTGACAACGGTGGATACCCAGCCAGCATGATGGGTTCATTTGGCTTTGACGGGCGCGCCTATGGCTTGCCGAAGATGATCAACTACTGGGTCGTCTTTTACAACAAGCATGTCTTTGCTGAACATGGCCTCGAAGTCCCGACCACATGGGACGAGCTGATGGCGGTTGCGGAAGCGCTCAAGAGCAATGGCGTAACCCCCTTTGGTCTGGACGTGGTCGGCTGTCGCTGGTGCAGCTTCATCTGGTTTGAAGAAATGATGGTGCGCGTTGATCCCGCCCTTTATCAGAGTGTGATGACGGGCGAGACGGCTTACAACGATCCCCAGGTGGTCGCCATTATGGAGCAGTGGGGCGCTCTGCTGGATGCGGGTTACTTCTCACAGCCGGGCGACTTCGCCGATAACTGGGCGGAACCATTTGTGAGCGGCAGCATTGGCATGTTTCTGATTGGCGACTGGTATACAGCCTCCCTCGCGCGTGCCGGTTTCGTCGCCGGCGAGGATTATGGCATATTCGTCATGCCGGGTATCACAGAAGCGGGGAATCGCAGCCTGATCATTGAGGGACGCCCGCTGCTGCTGGCCGAGAATTCGCCGCAGCGCGATGTCGCGCTCGAGTTTGCCGATTACTTTATGGGTGTAGAAGCGCAAACGATTTGGGCGGAAACCAGCGACATCAACTCGCCCAATCTGCTGGCGCCCGAAGAGACGCGCCCGGGACATCTGGTAGATTTGGCGAATGCAGTCGCCAATGGCGAATACGAGCTCTATACGCGATACTGGGAAGCCACGCCGCCGCAAATCGTCGAGCAGGTAGTTGATTTGCTCGGTCAATTTGTGTTGGATCCGGCTGCATTGCAGACGGTACTGGACGGCGCCGAGCAAATTGCTCAGGATTATTGGGCAAGCGCCGGCGGCGAATAGAATATGGCTTTGGAGAGGCCTGTATCTAGTGCCTCTCCAACCCTCTTGATTGCAGGCGAGCGCTTTGCCCGATACAAACCAGGTGAGCACTGATCCGCTTCGAAGTGAGGTCCCGGTCACAGCGCTGGGAGAGGCGTCGGTCGACGCGCCCAAGCGCGCGCAGGCGCTGTTGCGCAAGATTGAGCCCTATCTTTATCTGTTGCCAGCGCTTCTGCTGGTAGGCGGGCTGCTGCTTTATTCGGTCGCCCATACCTTTGCCATCAGCTTTACCGATTGGGATCTGATCACCCCGCCCCGCTTTGTGGGCTTGCAAAACTACATTGACGCCATCCGCGACCCGACTTTCACCAGGTCGTTCAGCAACACTTTGATCTGGACTGGAGGAAGCTTGCTGCTGCCGGTCGCGGGCGGCTTGCTGCTGGCTGTGGTTTTGGAGCGAATCCCCGGGCAGCGGGTCTTGAAAACGCTCATCTATCTGCCGGCGATATTGTCTACAACCGTGGTCGCCGCTATCTGGAGCTATGTCTACACCAACAATGGCGTCTTGAATGAAACGCTGCGCTGGGTCGGCCTTGATGCGCTGGCGCGCCCATGGCTGGTATTTGCGCCGACAAACACGCTGGCGATGATCGTCGCCGCCTCATGGCGCGCGCTTGGACCGAGCATGGTGCTGTTTCTCGTTGGCTTGCAGACCATACCGCCAGAACTCATCGAAGCGGCAAAGATAGACGGCGCTGGCGAGCGCTTACTGTTCTGGCGCATCAAACTGCCCCTGCTCCGACCAATCACGGCGATTGTTGTCATCATGTCGGTCATCGGAAGCTTTATGACTTTCGATCTGGTCTGGGTGATGACCCAGGGCGGACCCGGACGTTCATCGGAAACGCTGGCGGTGACGATGTATCGCCAGGCTTTTATCATGTGGCGAATGGGTTATGCCGGGGCGGTGGCAGTGATACTGTCCACGATAGTTATAGCATTTTCTGTCTTCTATTTGCGAGCGACCTTGAAGCGAAGCGCCTTATGATACAGCGACTGTCTAAAGGGAAACGCTCTCTCGACCGATACCTCGTGCTGGGGCTGCTATGCGTGTTTGCATTTGTCTGGGTTACCCCACTGGCTATCGTGGCGCTGAGCAGTATGAAGACCCCCAGGGAGCAATCGCAGAGCGGCATCCTGGCGCTCCCAGAGAATGCCGCAATGATCCTCGACAACATTAGTTCAGCTTCCGAATTGGCCGGCATCGGCAACGGGCTCCTTAGCAGTCTCATTTACGCTTTCGTCGGTTCTGTGACTGCAGTTGTCGCCGCCTCATCCGCGGCATATTCTATTGCCATGCTGAAAATACGCTTCCCTTTCTTCTGGTTCCTGATCATCTACAGCGGCACTATCTTCCCCTTTCAGATGTATCTAATGCCCTTGTTTGGGCTGTACCAGACAGTAGGTCTTTACGATACCCGCGTGGGAATGTTGCTGTTCTACTCGGCCATTGCTGTGCCCTTCTGTATATTTGTCTTCCGCAACTACTTCATCGGACTGCAAGGGGAAGTGATCGAAGCTGCATCATTAGATGGGGCATCTTCCTTTCAAACCTATTTGCGCATTGTGCTTCCAATGGCGAAAGCTCCCGCTCTTTTTTTGTTTGTGACGCAATTCAGTTGGATATGGAACGATTTTCTCTTTGGACAGGTTCTGGCGAAGTCAGACGATGTGCGACCGGTCATGACATCGCTGGCGATGCTGTCCGGCACCTACGGCAAGGGCACCATCCCACAACAGATGGCCGGCGCGCTAACAGCGTCAATTCCGACGCTCATCCTGTTCTTTGCGCTTCAAAAGCATTTCATGCAAGGCATTATTTTGAACACAGCGGGTGAGTAATTGATCCATCATTCCGGCAGGGCAAATTTGCACAAGGCGCAGCCCTGCGATATGCTTGAAGCGAATACATATTTTGAGGTTGGTTTACCATGGCAAATATAAGCGCAGAAAGAGACGGCCTTGTCGACGGCATGCCGCGTGACGAGCGCGGCTATTGGAAGCCGGACAAGGAATTTGGTGTGCCGAATCCGGTATTCACCTGGCCGCCGGATCCCAAGGCGATCGCGAAGTGGGTCAAAGACTATATCTGGCCCATCAATCTCATCTACATGATCGTGGCGACCGTGACCTGGATGTTCCTGACCCCGGAAATGGCGCGCATGAAAGAATTCAGCGTCGGCTGGATTGCCGAGGTATTCATCCGCAACCAGGTCATGTTGATCGCCCTGGCGACCGTCTTGCACGTTCGCCTTTGGTCGAACAAGGCGCAAGGCTACCAATACAAATGGTCGCCGAACTGGATGGGCAAGAGCAAGAAGTTCTTATGGAACGACCAGGTCCGCGACAACGTTTTCTGGAGCGTCGTCAGCGCCGGAACGATTTGGACCGGCTTTGAAGTGGTCATGCTCTGGGCCTATGCCAACGGCATCATCCCCTTCGTCGACCCGCGCGCGCAGCCGGTCTGGTTCCTGGTGATTCTCGTGCTGGTGCCGCTCTGGCGGGACTTCCACTTCTACTGGGCGCACCGCTTGCTGCATGTGAAGTTCTTCTACAAGATCGCGCATCATGTGCATCACCGGAACATTGACATCGGTCCCTGGTCCGGCTTGTCCATGCACCCGATCGAGCACCTGCTCTATTACACCTGCATGCTGATCCACTGGGTGGTGGCTTCACATCCCATCCATATGATGATGAACGGGCAGCACGCCACCTTCGCCGCGATTTTGGGTCACGGGGGTTTTGATGACTTCGTGATCAAAGACGGTGTGAAGGTCAAGTCGGGCGCGTCCTACTACCATTCGCTGCATCATCGCTACTTCGAATGCAATTACGGCGAGATGGGCATGCCCTTCGATCATTGGTTCGGCACCAGCCACGACGGCTCGCCGGAAATGCGGGAAAAGATGCTGGCACGGACACGCGCCATGCATGGCAGTTAAGGCCAAAAGCGACAAGAGAAACACGCCCGCACAACGCGGGCGTGTATTTTTCGCGGGTCTCTCCGATATCCGGAGCGTGGCCTTGCGCTATCCTCGCAAGGAGCCCGCGGTCAAACCAGCGACGATATGCCGCTG
>JAPOWG010000034.1 GCA_026707745.1 Chloroflexota bacterium | reverse complement strand
CCACGATGACACCGTCATGGCCACCGCCCTGGCCTGGTACGGCGCCCAACGCACCAGCCGCACACTCATCGACTTCGTCTAACCGCCCATGAATACACCAAAACAACCAACCACCATCAATCAAAAATCTCTGTGCCGGCGGTCAGTGTCGAAGGGCTGTGTCCACGCGACCTACGCGCCCTACGCGACCCTCAGTAGGACCAACAAAGTCATGCTAATGCACTCCAAAATAACAGTTGGCGGTAGGGGCGACCCGGCGGGTCGCCCGCAAAACCTAGCCGGAACGGTGGTTAAAATCCTCTGTGGCATAAGCCCCTCTCCCTTTATGGGAGAGGGGTTTGGGGTGAGGGCCGCCCTCTGTGCCTCTGTGGCGAAAAAAATGTACCGCCCCCGCCAAACCAAAAACCCTGCAATACCGCGCCCTCCAGCCCTTCCACCCCCTCAAAATCTGGGGAAATCCGGGGACGCCGCGGGGCGCTCTCGGGGGACTCGCGGGGGCGCCAAGGGAGCTTACAATTTTGCCCGCGCGCGACATGCCTGGCACCTTTTCGCCGCCGCCGAACGCCTACCGATACGCCGGCAGGTAGTCCCCATGCGCCTCGATCAGCTCGTCCACCATCGACCAGATCTGATCCAGCGTCATCTCGGCCCCAGTATGCGGGTCGAGCATAGCAGCATGGTAAATATGTTCGCGCTTGCCGGTCAGCGCCGCCTCGACCGTCAGCGACTGCACGTTGATATTGGTGCCCATCAGCGCCGCCAACTGCGGCGGAAGCGCGCCGATGCGCGTCGGCTGCACGCCGTTGGCATCGACCAGACAGGGCACCTCGACGCAGCAGCCGCCCGGCAGATTGTCGATGATGTTGTCGTTGGGCACGTTGCCGTATATCGTGCGGGCCGCCCCCGTCTCCATGCTATGGATGATCAGCGAGCCGTATTCAACGCTGCGCTCAACCTTGTTCAGGTCCGTGATGCTGCGCACCGTCCAGCCCTTGTGCATGGGATGCACATCGCGCAGCGCGTGCAGGATCTCCGCCTCGCTGGGGATGCGCCCCTCTGCTTCCGCCTTTTCCAGCAATTGCCAGCTGATGATGCCGGCTTTGCAGCGCTCGATATACTCGTCCAGCGGAATGTTGAAGGCGTCGATCAATGCCGAATCGCCATCCTTGATGAACCAGGGCACGTATTCGCTGAAATGCTCGCTGGATTCGGTCACGAAGTAACCGAGCCGCCGCAGCATCTCGTAGCGGACGCGGTTGGTCGGCGGCACCCGTCCCTCTTCATAGACCTTGTGCAAAAGCGGATACAGGTCCTCGCCCGTCCGACGATCCTCGAACTTGAGGTAGAAAGCCATGTGATTGATGCCGGCGACCAGATAATTGATGTCTTGGTAAGCAACGCCGATGTCGCGCGCCAGTTCATGCGCGGTGCCGGGCACGCTATGGCAAAGCCCGACCGTGCGGATGTCCGTAGCGCGGCTCAGTGCCCATTGGTTCATGCACATGGGATTGGCGTAATTGATGAAGAGCGCCTCCGGGCAAAGTTCTTCCATATCGCGCGCGATATCGACCAAGACGGGAATCGTGCGCAGGCCACGCATGATGCCGCCGATGCCCAAAGTATCACCGATCGTCTGGCGCAAACCGTATTTTTTGGGGATCTCGAAGTCGATGACCGTCGCCGGTTCGTAGCCGCCGACTTGAATCATGCAGACGACATAGTCGGCGCCGGTCAAGGCGGCGCGGCGGTCCGTGGTGACTTCGACGGTCGGATCGTTGCCCAGTGTCTTGATGATATGCCGCGCCACCTGCTCCGACTGCTTCAGGCGCCCGGGATCAATGTCCATCAGACAAATCGTGGCATCCGCCAGTTCGGGATAGCTCCAGATATCGCCCATCAAGTTCTTGGCGAAAACGGTGCTGCCGGCGCCGATGAAACTCACTTTGGTCATGCGCGCTTCCTTTCGCATATCCCACATTTATATCGGCATGATCTGACGATTTCAAGCTCGCATTGCCGCAAGCCCTGCCCAACTCCCACAATGAAAATTGATGCTCGCGGCGCTATACTAAGCTGGAACGCAAGGACTATGAGAGCCATGCTTACAAACCCCGAACTCACCGTCATCGGCATAATTGTCGTCTTGCTCGCCCTGATCGCCTTTACGCGGCTGCGCATAGACATCATCGCCTTGCTCGTCCTGCTTATGGTCGCGCTGACCCGGCTCGTGCCCGCCAGCGACGCCCTGTCCGGCTTCAGCAGCTCGGTGGTCATCACCATTATCGGCTTGCTCGTGATCACCCGTGGCTTGGAGCAGACGGGCGTCATGCAGTGGGTGGCGCGGCAACTGTGTGCCTTTGGGCGCGGCTCCGAGGCCAAGCTGATTGCCCTGGTCATGTCGGCGGGGGCGGCT
>JAPOWG010000065.1 GCA_026707745.1 Chloroflexota bacterium | reverse complement strand
ACCACAGCCGCTCGGCGGCAGCGAATTTGGGCTACCGCGCTCACACAAAATAATAGACCTGCTCGGCTACCGCAGATCGCGGTTTACTAAAAAAGAGTGCGCGTAGACACAGCCCTGCGGCGCAGAGGGCACAGAGATTAATATTCATTAGTTAGAGTCCTGTTAGAAATTCCGTACGAGAAAGCATTGTTAGGGGATTTCTGCGGCTTCATTGCCATTTTGCCGCCGAGAAAAAGCTTTTTTCGGCAGTTTGGCAAGGTTTTACTGCCGAAGGTATTAGTGTGCGCTGATAACGGGAGGTGGGTTGTTGGGTTCATGACTTGAGGGTACCAGGGAATGGGCGTGAATTGGCGACTATTTGGTCGCGTTTATTGGGTGGGGAGGAGGAGATTGGTGCGCCTGGGGTGGAGTAGTGCTAGTGGTTGAGTCGCTGTTCGGAACTGAGGTCGCTGCATTGTAGCGATTGGGCATAGTTGAAATATGATGGAATCGATCGTAGCTCACAAGTGTAGTGTCGTGTCTTCCAGGTACCGTCTTATGAATGGATAATCTGACCATAAGAATATCGTCACTAGCAAATAGTAAGCAATGCAAGAAGGCTCCGCTTTTACTACGATGTTTCTCTGTTCTGTCCAAATATCTCATATGCAAGTGCAACAGTCTGTTTGGCAACTGCTTCATAGGAAGGCGTGACTACTGTCTGTGAAAACTGGTGCAAGGTAAGCAAGTCGTGCAGTGCTTCTGCCTCCACATATGGCATCGTAAGCTTGTAGATCCCATCTGTCTCAATGAGAGTCGCCAGCTTCGCATCCAGAGATGGCCATTTTTGGCCTTGTTGCACTTCTTCTTCCGCGAAGTCGGTGTCGCACAAGAACAAGCCCTTTTGCATTCGCAGTGGCAATATTTCCATGAATGGATGTTCGAGCAACTTTATGGACGTATAGTCACCGAGGTCTTGTGCCTGCACAGCCCATACGGCAACTTCGTCGGGCAAATTGTCCATACTTAATTTGACCTTATCCACTAGTTCCGCAATGGTCGCTTCGACATCATCACCATCGGTATAACAGTCTGCGCAACGCCGGAAATACTGCGCCAACTGGTCAGATGCTAGCCCTAAACTTTCGTACAGGCTGGCGAAGTCGATTGCGAAATAGGCAGCAACAAGCGGGCTGTGTGAAAAGTCCAGCAACCTCGTAGGTACGCCAGAATGCTGTGCGATTGCAAAAACTACATGTGAAAAGTCGTAGCTTACGCCAGTATTCAGTTCGCGCACGGTGGGTTTGAGCGCTGAAGAAAAGTAGCCCAGAGAGTTATTGGGAATGGGTAGTTGCGCCAGGTTGGCGTTGCTGATGAATAGTCTAATCAATGCGAGTTCTAATCCCGGATTAGTGCCTCGATTCCATTTGCGAAAGAGACTTGGCACCAGTTCCCAACAAGCGTCGTTTTGTCCGCGAAAAACCCAGTGTTGCCTAGACCATCTTGGATGCGTCAAGTCAAGATTATCGAGGAACTCTCGCGCAGTCTTGCACGGAATTGTCACATCTTTGAACAAATCTTCCTTCTCGTTCTCTGTCTCGCTTTTCATATGTTACCCTATCATATTATCCCAGGCATTATCGCTTGCAATTGTAGCGTATTTATATCGTCCAAGACTTTCATTTTCAGACAGCTTGCTAACTGTAGGTTCCCTCAAGTTCTGGGTCGGAGAGATGTGTGGCTAGGCCCGTCCCCGCCAGCGCTCCCAAAGCCAGACCAGCGCCAGCGCCGAAAATACGAAGAGCAGCGGGTCCGTGGGGGAGCGGTAGCGCGTCGAGGGATGGAAGAGCAAATAGACCGCTGTCTGGCTGATCTGCACGAAAAACAGCAGGCTCAGATCCCGCCAGTCGCGCCGACTCAAGACAGCGCCGCCGATAGCCAGCAGCCACAGACCGCCGAAATAGACGATATGCAGGTTGCGTCCGACGACAGCGAAGAGGCTCTCGTCCTGATAGGCGGCGTTGGCGGCGCTGACGCCGGTATGAGAATCGCCGTCGCTGATGATTTGCACGACGCCGTCGGCGGTGACGCGCAGACGCTCGCCCGCGCGCAAGTTGTTGAGCGGCGTCACCTGCGGGTTCCAGTAAACCCAGAATTTCACCCAGAGCAATTCCGGTATGTGGCCGGGATTCTCGCGCAGATAGCGCAGGCCGGCATTCAGCAGCAACTGGTTGTTGAGATAGGGGTCATCAGTCCGCGGCGCGTCGGGCGGCCGGCTCGACCATTGCACATCGTAGCCGGCGCGGAAGATGGGCACAGTCCCTCGATTATTGCCCTGATAGAGATTCTCGCCCCCGTTGAGCGCAACGGCCACGAATCCTCCGTGAATGGCCGCGCCACGGACGAGCCAGGGCAGCAAGACGAGCAGGCTGACAATCGCCACCGGCAGGGTGCGCAGCAGGGTTTGCCGCCAGCTCAAGCGAAAGAGGAACCAGAGCGCCACCAATAGCGCCAGGGGCGGCAATAGCGCTCGCGCCAGAGCGGATATGCCCAGCACGATTCCAGCGGCGGCGGCCAGCGCGAAGGTCCGGCGATTCTCCCTTTCCTGTTCCCGCAGCAGGATCATCAGCCAGACGAAGAGATGCAGCAAAGTGATCCAGAGCGCGGTGTCATTCAGCGTGAGATTTTGGAAGATCAGGTAGGGATAGAGCGCGAAGAAGAGCGCGCTGAGCGCGCCAATCCGCGCGCCGCGCCCGCCCGGAAACAGTCGCCGCGCAATGTCGTAGAGCAGAGCGATGGCGCAGACATCAAGGAGCGCATGAATCAGGCCGACAGCGACATAGCTGCGCCCAAAGACAGCATAGATCAGCGCCAGCAGCGTACTGTAAAGCGGCGGCAGCACCGAATCCGGCACGCCCGGCTCGCGTCCATAGACGCCGGTCTCGATCAGGTTCAAGGCGTAGGCGTCATATGCGACCGAGCCGTGGATATCGCCGCCGGGCTGGCTGAAGGCGAAGACTGATGGAAACGCGAATAGCGCGCCGAGCCGCGCCAGGAAGGCGATGACCAAGACCAGAAATAGTTTGTTATTAACAAGAGGCCTGCGCATCGTTTGATCTTAGCTCTTGCTGGGCATTGCTTGCTATCAGATCTCGAGAGATGGAGCAGTGAGTTTTGGATAGACCCGCAGAAATGGTTTTTGGCTTTTAGGTGAAAAAACGAAATCCCCCTATACAACTGTACAGGGGGACTTTATCAGATGCTTGTCTTTTGTGTCCCATTCAAATTGAAAAGGACGCCGGACATGGTTAAACCGCCGGCTGCTTGTAGCCTAGCGATATCGACTCGATATCGTCCATCAATTGGTTGAACTGATCAAGGTTGAGTTGCTGCTTGGCATCGGACATGGCGACATCGGGGTTGGGGTGGACTTCCACCATCAAGCCGTCGGCGCCGCTGACGCGGGCGACGCGGCCCAGGGGATTGGCGATATCCCGGCGTCCCGCGGAGTGTGAGATGTCGACGATCACCGGCAGGTGTGTTTCCTGCTTGAGCAGCGGCACAGCGCTGATATCCAGCGTATTGCGCGTCCATTCGCTGAAGGTGCGGATGCCGCGTTCCATGAGGATAACCTGGTGGTTGCCACTGCTCATGACGTATTCGGCGGCGTAAATGTATTCCTTCAAAGTCGCTCCAAAGCTGCGTTTGAGCAGCACGGGCTTGCTCTGCTTGCCCAAAGCCCGCAGCAGGAAGCTATTCTGCATGTTGCGGGCGCCCACCCAGAAGGCGTCGACATATTCGTCCATCATGGGTATCAAGGACAGATCCAGCACTTCGCTGATAACGACTAGCCCGTATTTGTTGGCGACCTGTCGGGCGATCTTCAAACCCTCTTCGCCCATGCCCTGGAAGTCGTAGGGCGAGGTGCGCGGTTTGTAACCCATGCCGCGGATCATCTTGACGCCGCGCGCGGCCAGCGCAGCCGCCACCTGGTCCATCTGCTCGTAGCTTTCTACGGCGCAGGGACCGGCGATAAGCTCGAAACTATCATTGCCCAAGCGCAAGCCGTTGCTGAATTCGATGATGGTATGTTGATCCGGCGACTTTCGCTGCACCAGAATCGTTTGCCGCGCGTCTTGCTCTTCGAGGTTGAGCGTGGCACGGAAAATCTCGTTAAACAGCTTGCTGATCGTTTCGTTGCTGAAAGGTCCCTCGTTGGCGTATTGGAGCGCGGTCAGCATCTCGGCTTCGCGTTGCGGGTCATAAAATCGTGTGCCCATCTCTTGCTGAACCTTGCCGATTTCCAGCGCGATTTCGGCTCGCTTGTTGAGCAATTCCAGGATTTCCAGATTGACCGGGTCAATCTGGTCCCGTAACTCCTTGAGACGGTTTGTTGAGGACACTGCTTTTGTACTCCCAATACATCCACTAAATGGCCGATGAGAGCTATTATACACAGGTATCGGCAAATAGCATGGTCAGATTCTCTCCGCCGGACGAGGTTTGTGATGCCGGGTTTTATTCCAGGTTTGTCGCTTTCGCGCGAGTTTTTTCACGAGGCAGTCGCGCCGATCATTGATCAGGCATACCCGAGATTGCCTTACAGCGCGGCTTTGATTGGCAGCGGATCCGAGGTGCTGGGATACGATTCCGAAGTGTCCACCGATCATCACTGGGGTCCGCGCGTCATGCTTTTCCTTAGTCCCGCGGATCACGCGCGCCACGCTGGAGCATTGCGGGGCTTGCTCAGTGATCGTCTGCCGTATCAGTTCGCGGGGTATTCGACTCACTTTGGGTCGCCAAAGGTCGGCGGAGGCGATGACGGGACACAGATTCCAGAGAGGATCGATTCCGGCCCCGTCAATCACCGCGTCGAGATCATGACGATTGACGGCTATCTGCGCGCTACCATTGGTATTTCCGCTGAACAGCCGCTGCGGGCTGCCGATTGGCTCAGCCTGCCACAGCAAAAGCTGCTCGCGCTCACTGCCGGGGACGTATTTCGCGACGATCTCGATCTGGCGGCTCTACGGGCGTGGCTCGCCTGGTACCCGCATGATGTTTGGCTGTATTTGCTGGCATGTGGCTGGTCGCGCATCGGCCAGGACGAGCATTTGGCTCCGCGCGCTGCCATGGTCGGCGACGAATTGGGCGCGGCCTTGATCGCCGGTCGGCTGGTTCGCTCCATCATGCAATTGTGCTTTTTGATGGCGCGCCGGTACGCGCCTTATGCCAAGTGGTTTGGCAGCGCTTTCGCCGAATTGCCCTGCGCAAGCGAATTGATTCCGGCGCTGCGGGACGTTCAAGTCGCGAAGGACGATGAAGGCCGACAGGGGGCTCTGTGCGGGGCGTATGAGAGCTTGAACCGTCAGCACAACGCGCTGGGACTGACCGAGGCGATTGAACCGGCGCTGCTACCCTTTCATAATCGCGGTTTCCAGGTCAGCGCGGCCTGGCGCTATTCCGAGGCCCTGATCAAGCGCATCGGCGATGACCAGCTTCGGGCGGCGGCGTCGCGAGCGCCAATCGGAAGTATTGATCAGTTCAGCGACAACACGGACTTGCGCGAGGCGGCGCATCTGCGCGGGAAAATCGCAGCGCTATATCATTGACAATGCCCCTGAGCGCGCTGCCACAAAGGCCGCTACCGATCGCCTCAGATCGGCTTCTGTTGTCGCCCAGGAACAAACACTGATGCGTATTACGGGTTCTCCGCGCCACTCCGACCCGCCACACCAGCACTCGCCGCTCGCCTGTATCGCGCGCAGGGTTTCCCGCGTCAATTCCGGCCTCTCACAAGCCACCAGCACCTGATTAAATACGACGTCATTCAGAATTCGGAACTTCCGCCTGGCCAGCTCGTCGGCGAATTGTCGCGCTCGCGCGCAAAGTTGCGCAACCAGTTCATCGACGCCTGCGCGGCCCAATGCTTTCAGTAGCGCCCACAGTTCGATCCCGCGCGCTCGGCGCGACATCTCCGGCGTATACAGCATGCCGTCGCGCGCCTCGCTAAAGTGAAGATAGCTGCCACTGGCTTGTAATGCTCCGGCCAGCGTCAAGCGATCTTTGCAGAATACGACACCGCAATCGTAGGGGCTGTTGAGCGTCTTGTGGGCGTCGACGGACCAGGAATCCGCGAGTTCAATGCCAGTGGTCAGGCGCGCCGTCGCTTGGCAAGCGCGGGCCCATAAGCCAAAGGCGCCGTCGACGTGCACCCAGGACTTGGCTTGCTGCGCCGCCGCGCAAATCCCCGCAAAATCGTCGAAGGCGCCGCTGTTGACGTTGCCCGCCTGCAGGATCAGCAGAGTTGTTTCGTCCAGTTGGGGAAGCTGCCGCGCGTCGAATCTACCCTGATCGTCGGCAGCCACAACCTCGATCTGAGCTTGGCCAATGCCGAGAATCCCCAGCGCCTTGAAGACGCTGCCGTGTACCGCCTCACTCATGACCAAGCGGATCGGTGGTGCGCCGAAAAGTCCGCGCTCGGCGACATCCCAGCCCTGCCGCGACAGGATAGCATTGCGTCCGGCCAGCAAACCGCAAAGGGTCGCCGTCGACGTCCCGCTGACAAATCCTGCTGCGCTGCCCTTTGGCAGGTCGAGCAGGTCAAGCAGCCAGGTTTCGCAGATCGCTTCCAGTTTGGCGGCAATCGGCGACATGATGCGCAATGCCGCGTTCTGGTCCCAAACGTCCGCAAGCAGCCTTGCTGCCAGCGCCGCTGGGATCACGCCGCCGTTGACGAAGCCGAAGTAACGTCCGCCGCCCTGGGCGACCGCGGCCGGTGCGCCGATCTCGTGCAGTAGTCGCAGGATGTCGCTAGTGTTACAAGGTCCTTCGGGCAGCCTCTCGTCCAACGATTGCAAAGCATCCAGGGCGGGCGCAGTCGGGAAGGCGGGACGATCCTTCAGCGAATCGAGATATGCCAAGGCGTGATCGAGTGCCTGGCGATAGATCGCCTTGTCTTTCGATTCGTTCTGCAGCCGGGTCAGTAGTTCACTCATCGCAGCATCCACTTCGCTCGCCTATTACGGGAAATGTCGCGTTCGCGCGATCAATCCCGAGTACGAAATTTGTAAGCGCGCCGTAATCTCGAGGCAATATATTTTCGCTAAAACATGTACTATACTATAAGTATCCGATTCGATTAGGAGAGTGAAGAGGATTATGGAAACGATCAAGAAACCGTCATTATGGCTCGGCGCATTGGTCGGCGTCCTGCTGACGATGACGCTGACTTCAGTGTTATTCCTGGCCGATCAACTCGCTGGATTGCCCTTTATCCCCTTTGATGTGTTCGACTTTGTTTCGCGGGTTTTGCCGGGCGCGCTGCTGACCTTCGGCATTGATATGATGGTGGATATCATCATCGCCTTTAACATGGGCGAGACTTCAGCCGCTGCCAAGACCGCCGAGCAGTTGATGGGTCTGGGCGCTTTCCTCGTACTTGGCCTGGTTAGTATCGCGGTCTTCTACGGGATCTTGAATCGCAGTAAGACCCGCGCTCGCAATCTCTACCCCGGCGTGATGCTGGGTTTGGGATTCGGCGCGGTGATGATGCTGATCTCCGAGCAGGTGAATCTGACCGCCACCGCACCGAAGGCTTTGCAGATCGTTTGGGTTCTCATAGTTTGTCAGTTGTGGGCAACGGCTGCCAACTGGATCTATAACGCGCTCGTGCATAGCGGCGCGAAAACCAAGGTCGACGAAGAGACGGGCGAGACGATCACTGTCGAGGCGCTCGATCGTCGCCAGTTCATGGTACGCATCGGCGGCGCCAGCGCGGTCCTGACGGTCATCGGCGCCGGGTTGGGCGCTTTCATTGGCAATCGTCCGGGCGAAGGACAAGTTGCCGGCGACGCCTCGGGGGCGTCGGGCGGCGATGCGCTGCCCAACCTCGAAGGCAATATGGAGCCGGCGCCGGGCACCCGACCCGAGTACACGCCGCTTGACGATCACTATCGCATCGACATCAGTTCGCGACCTCCGGTGATTGACTCCGGCGAGTGGCGGCTTGATGTCACGGGTCTGGTTGACAATCCGGTTAGTTTGTCGCTGGGCGATCTCTACGACAGATTCGAGCGGGTTGATCGTTTTATCACCTTGTCTTGCATCAGCAACCGTATTGGCGGCACCTTGATCAGCACTACCAAATGGTCGGGATTCCGTATGAGCGACTTCCTCGAGCTGGTGAAACCACAAGCGGATGCTGTCGCGCTAAAAATCACCGGCGCCGACAATTTTGACGAATATGTCATGCTCGATGTCATCAACGCCGATGACCGCATCATGTTCGCCTACGAGTGGGACGACCAACCGCTGAAGCAGAAGCACGGTTTTCCTTTGCGCATCTATATCCCGGATCGTTACGGCATGAAGCAACCCAAGTGGATCGAGAGCATCGAATTTGTCGATACCTGGCAAGAGGGTTACTGGGTGCGCCGCGGCTGGAGTGTTGAAGCGATGGTGAATCCGACCTCGGTTGTGGACACCGTGGCGACGGATGCCATCCTCAAGGACGACGCGGGTTATGTCGTGCCTATCGGCGGGATCGCCTATGCCGGCGCCAAGCGCATCTCCCGCGTCGAAGTCAGCGTCAACGACGGCGATTGGCAAGAGGCGAAGCTGCGTCAACCGCTCTCGGAACTGACCTGGGTTCTGTGGCGTTTCGACTGGCGCTTCCAGGAAGGCGAATATCGATTTGCCGTGCGGGCTTATGACGGCGACGGCAACTTGCAAAGCCTGGAATCGCGCGGGACCCGCCCCGACGGCGCTACCGGCGTCCATTCCAAGAAAGCAACGATGCCCTCGCTGGCGGATCTCGAAGCGCCGCAAACCGAAGCCGAAGCCTAATCGGCGCATCGATTGACGTGTCGGCGCCTCGTCCACAAGCTTGTGGACGAGGCGCTTTTCATTTGTACACTTTGTTACTTATCGCGTTCACAAATGCTTGCGCAGTGAAACGCGGGTCGTTAGAATATGGTTATCCGCTCAATCGTTGCAGGAGACGCCGAGCATCATGGACTGGGGACAAACCATCGCGACAATCACATCGGTATTGGCAGTAGGAGTGGGTCTGCTTGCCTATATCACCCGCCAGTTTAACCGCATAACGGATCAACTGACTGACCTTGACAATCGTGTGCAAAATATTGAAAAACATCAAGTTCGTTTCGATGAGCGATTTGTCCGGATTGATGATCAGTTATCACAGGTTGATGGACGCTTCGACCGGGTGGACGCGCGGTTTTTGCAGATTGATGGACGCTTCGACCAGGTGGACGCGCGGTTTTTGCAGACTGATGGACGCTTCGACCGCGTGGAAGCACGTCTTGACCGGCTGGAGGAACGATTGGAAGAGGGGCTTCAGGATGTCAAAGGCGACTTGCAGAATCTGGGCATAGAGCAGGCGCGCATGCTTGGCTTCCTGGAAGGGCGAGGAGTAATGGGCAAGGCTGCCCCTGACGCAGAACGCGCCTCATAAAACCTAGTAGCTTCGGCTCGAACTTCAGTTATGCATTCCCTTTTACGAACACGTGCTTCGCTAGCTGAGCGAAGCGATTGAATCCAGTTAAGTACACTTGGATTCTCCACACTTTTTGACGCGCTCCCGCTCACAGGCGCCTCCGTGCGCGACACAGGTTTGCCAATCTATCCGCCTGATGGTATCGTTCTGGCACTATCCGCCAAGCAACAGGTTGCAAAATGTTTCGCAGTCGTCCCTTTCGCTTGATCTCGCTGGCGCTTATGCTCGCCGTCGCACACGTCGCGTCGGCGCTGCGCATCTATGTTCCAGTGACGTTGGATTCGGTTTCGCTGCGGCGCGCCGAGGATTGCTCGGGGGTATTCCTGGCTCATGAACTGGACCATATCACGACGCCTTCTAACCTGCCAATCGGATTCTACGACAGCAATGGCGCGGGTTTGGCTATCAATGACCTGAACAATGACGGCTTGCTGGATATCGTGCTAGCAAACCTGGGCGGCGACAACGCTGTTTTCTGGAATGTGGGAGATCTGCAGTTTCGGAAGCAGGCGCTCCCCTCCCAGGCCCCGTCGCGCGCGGTTGCCACCGTCGATGTCGACGGCGACGGCTGGCTTGATATCGTCTTCACGCAGCAGGCAACCGCGCCGCTTTATTGGCGCAATCAAGAAGGCACCGGTTTCGCTATCCAGGTATTGAACGGCGTAAGTTATATCGGCTACGCCATGAACTGGCTTGATGCCGACCGCGACGGCGATCTCGATTTAGTCACCGGCTCCTACGATGTCGAGAACGAAATGATCCTTGGCCAATCGGCGCCGAAATCGGGCGTGATCTATTACGAACAGGATGGTGATCGCTTCCGGGCGACGCGACTCGCGAACCGATCCAATACCTTGGCTTTACTTACCGGTGTCAACGAGGAAGGCGACTACGAAATCATCATCGGCAACGACTTCGCCGTGCCCGACCGTTTCTTCACATTTGTAGACGGCAACTGGCAAGAGCGGGAGCCACCGCCGGTGATGCCGCACAGCACCATGAGCTACGATGCGGCCGACCTGGACAATGACGGTCTAGTCGAAGTTTATGCCGTGGACATGAAACCCTATGCCGATGACGAAGAAACGCAGGCGCAGTGGGGACCGGTGATGGACATGATGATGGCTGTGCCCCACGTCGAGGGTGATCCGCAAATCATGGAGAATGTGCTCTATGCCGGCGCTGGAGCGGACTTGACGAAAAACATCGCGCCTCGGTTGGGCCTGGACGCGACCGGCTGGAGCTGGTCGACCAAATTCGGCGATCTGGACAACGACGGCTTCCAGGATCTGTATGTCGTCAACGGCATGATCTCACGGGAAATGTTCTCGCACTTGCCGAATGACGAATTGGTGGAAGAAAACCAGGTCTATCGCAATCTTTCCGGCAGTCAGTTTGTTCCGCAGCCAAGCTGGACGCTCAACGACAAGGCGAGCGGGCGCGGCATGTCACTGGCGGATCTGGACAACGATGGCGATCTGGATGTGGTCGTCAACAACTTGAATGCGCCAGCGAAAATCTTCGAGAACCAACTTTGTGGCGGGGATAGCATCGAGGTCGATTTTCATTGGACATCTTCCGCAAGCGCCGGCGTCGGCGCGCGGTTGTACCTGGAGACCGGGGAAGGCACTTATCGCCGCGATGTGACGGTATCCAGCGGTTATTTATCGGGCGATCCCGACCGCGTTCATTTCGGCTTTCCGTCCGGCGCTACGCTAGAGCGCTTGACCATCATCTGGAATGACGGCGAGTACAGCGTCGTGGACGCCTTGAGGGCGAATACCTTGATCACTGTGGGGCGGGAATAGGGGGCGAGTCGTCTCTGCTTTGACGTCTTCGTTGTTACGCGCAAACAGACCGTAATACTACAATCTATTCTCGATACTGAATTATGTGCAGAACGCATCAGTCCATAATGCCGTGGCTGGCTTGCGAAGGAGCGGCTGGTATGCCAGAATCACGCCATTGCAAACTCTTGTTGATAGGGGTTCATCATGTTTTCAAAGGTTTATTTTAAACGCATTACCGCTACCGTGCTGATCGTCATATTGCTGTTGGTTTTGGGATTCGTCGCGACGCCGCTGGCCGCGCAGGACAGCCTCGCTGACACCGCGGCCGCATTGGCCGGATCCATGGCTGAGTACGGTGTCAGCGAGAGCGACATCAGCTTCAGCAACCTGGAACAGACGATTGTCGGCACACTGGCCATGCCGGAGGGCGATGGACCTTTCCCGGTTGTTCTGCTGCTACACGGCTTCACTGGCATGCGCCATGAACTGCCGGTTCTCGGCACTGAAGACACGATGTTCAGCCGGGCTGCTCGCTGGCTGGGCGAACGCGGGGTCGCCAGTCTGCGCATTGACTTCCGCGGCTCCGGCGAGAGCGAAGGCGCTTGGGAGGACACGACCTTCAGCGGCCAGATCTCGGACGCCATCGCGGCGCTGGATTTTGTAGAGACGCTTGAAGATGTCGACAGTGGGAGGATCAGCATTGTGGGCCTGAGTCAAGGCGGACTTGTTGGCGCGGCAACGGCCGGGCGCGACGCGCGTGTCAGCAATCTCGTGCTCTGGTCGGCGGTATCGAATCCTGTCATGAGTTACGGCATCCTTCTGGGTTATGACAACCTGCTGGCTGGTGCGGCGGCCGGCGACGAGGCGCTGACCATCGTATTGCCCTGGGGCGCTGAGACATCGCTCAAGGGCCCATTCTTCGAGGATATCTTCCTGGTTGATCCGGTGGCCGAGATAGCCAGCTACGGCGGACCTCTGCTGGTCATCACTGGCGCGCGCGACACAACCGTGACGCCGCAACCGCAGGCCGGCCAGGTCTTTCTCGACTACCACGAGGGCGCGGAGGCATTGGTCGTGCTGGATGGCGACCACATCTTCGACGTGCTGGCGGAGGTTACAGAAGTGATTGATGAGGCGCTGGCGTACAGCCTGGCCTGGCTGCGGAACAACGAGTAAAGCTATCCAGTAGCGGGCTGCGGCTGGACTGGCGGTGGCCCGTTTATCAGTTGCGGCGTATATCGCCGCGATGTGACCATTTCCAGCAGCTACCTGTCCGGCGATCCTGGCCGTGTTCATTTTGGCTTTCTGCCCGGCACTACGCCAGAGCGTTTAACAATTATCTGGAATGACGGCGAGTACAGCGTCGTGGACGAATTGAGGGCGAATACCTTGATCACGGTTAGGTGTTAACAAAATGACGGGGTATGACGCAAGGAGGGCGCACATTCCAGCATGAGCAGGAGCGCGGTTTGACAGAGCGAAATCCACATGTTAGATTATTGTATCGGTTGCGTAATCGGTTTTATGGTTTGCAGTGGTTGAATTGCAAGTGAGGAGTTGACGGTCCGACGAATGTTTGTTTCACCACCGTCATTGATTTTGGCGATCAGGATTATCCATACAACGCCGGAAAACGACGTCGCGGGAGGCGATTAGGTGGCCGCGGCGATAAAAGCAAGGCGCGATGGCGGGTCCCTTTGGGCGACGAAATTACGTGAGTTCAGGCGCGCCTTCATGGGCTTGCGTCGAGAAGAATCGATCGCCGGTTATATGTTCCTCTTGCCGAACCTGGTCGGGTTCATTGTTTTCATGCTCTTCCCGATTATGTTCGCCTTTTACATCATGCTCACTGACTGGAGCTTGGCGAAGCCGCCGGAGTTCATTGGTCTCAAAAACTTCGATACCATGGTCAACGACAGGCTCTTTTGGAAGTCGCTCGTCAACAGCTTTTATTACACCTTCGTCGCCGTGCCCACTGGTATTTTCATCGCCTTTTGGCTGGCACTGGCGCTGAACCGCAAGATGCGCGGCATCATCTTTTTCCGCACTGTGTACTTCTTGCCGCAAATCACCTTGACGGTGGCGGCCGCCACCATCTGGCGCTGGATTTACCAACCCGAAATTGGAATGATTAACCACGTTCTCGATTGGTTCGGCATTGACGGACCGAAATGGATCCACGATACCAAATGGGCCATGCCGAGCGTCATCATCATGAGCAACTGGCAGGGCATCGGTTTCGCCATGTTGATTCTGCTGGCGGGTTTGCAGGGCATCCCGGAAGAGTACTACGAAGCAGCTTCTATAGACGGCGCCAGCGGCTGGCAACGTATGCGCTACGTCACTTTGCCCATGCTCTCGCCGGCGATATTTTTCGTGGTTGTCACGTCGTTAATCGGGGCTTTCCAAGCCTTTGACCAGTTCTTCGTCTTGACGCAAGGCGGTCCCGCCGACGCCACCACGCCGCTGACGCTCTACATCTTCAACAATGCGTTCAAGTTCTTTAAGATGGGTTATGGGGCGGCGCTGGCGGCCGTATTGTTCGTGATCATTCTTGTCATCACCATCATTCAGTGGCAGTTGGCGCGGCGCTGGGTGATCGGATTCGACGAAGACGAATAAAGACGGAGCAAGCGGGCAAAAGCGATGGCGAGCGCGACGAAGACGAAAGGCAGTTTATTCGGGCAAAGGCAGGTCAAGATCCTGATGGATCTTTTCACCTACGTCGTGTTGTCGGTCGTCGGCATCATTTTTATCATGCCCTTCGCCTGGATGGTCGCCAATTCCTTCAAAGATATCCGCGGCATTTACAAATACCCGCCGGATTTCATTCCGGAAGTCTGGCATTTTGAGAACTACACCGAAGCCTGGACGATGACGCATTTCGACGCGGGTTTTCTCAACAGCGCGATTGTGGCCGCGGCGGTGGTGCTGGGCCAATTGTTCACTGCCAGCCTGGCGGGCTACTCATTCGCTCGGCTTCGCTACCCCGGGCGCGACAAGATCTTCCTGCTCTATATTTCGTTGATGATGGTGCCGTTCACCGTGTTGTTGATTCCTCTATATGTGCAGATGCGCTACTTCAATTGGATCAGCACCCTGCAGGCGGTGATCGTGCCCTTCCTCTTCACCCCCTGGGGCACCTTCATGATGCGGCAATTCATGGTGACTATTCCGCGGGAATTGGAGGACGCCGCGCGTATTGACGGCTGCGGTTTCTTCCGCACCTACTGGTTGATCATCCTGCCCTTGACCAAACCGGCGCTGGCGACCCTCGCCATTTTCACTTTTGTCAACACCTGGAACAGTTTCCAATGGCCGCTGATCGTGCTGGGCAAACCCAAGGTCAAGACGCTGCCATTGCTTCTAGCGTCCTTCCAGAATCAGTCCGGTATGCGTACGCCCTGGCATTTGATCATGGCGGCTGCCACATTCGTCGTCATCCCGGTCTTGATCGCATTTGTCGTCGGACAAAAATATTATGTTCGCGGCATTGTTACCAGCGGTATCAAAGGAGGTGGCTAGGGAGCAATTGATTTCTTCGTCTCGGAAGCGCATTTTCAATTATGAAAGGATTCACAAATGATTCGCAAACTTGTACTGCTCGCAACTGTTTTGGGGCTGGTCAGCTTTGGATTCGCGGCCTCGGCGCAGGACATGACCGACTGGACTTGCGGCACGGTCGATGGCGATATGTCCGCGGCAATCACTATCACCGGTTGGGAAGGTCCCGGCGAGGTTGACAAATTCCTGCTGGCCTTCGACGAATTCTTCGGCGAATACTATCCCAACGTGGAACAGATACTTAACACAGGCGTCGCCTGGACGGACTACTGGACGACCTTGCCGGCGCAGCTGGCCGGCGGGGCCGAGATCGATATGGCCTGGATGCACGATACCCGCAACGATACCTTCGCCGCTAACGGCTGGGCGCTGAACCTCGACAGTTACCTGGAAGCATGTCCGATCCCCGGCTGGCCCGAGAAGTTCGTGGCTTCCCAGGTCGATGCCTTCAACTTCCAGGGCAGCCAGTACGCCATCCCCTACGATTTGGCGCCGGGCGGGCTCTACATCAATCTCGACCTGTTTGAAGCGGCTGGCCTGGAACCGCCGAACGAGCACACAAGCTTCGAGGAGTTCACGGAATTGGCAAACGCCCTAACCCAGGATACAGATGGCGATGGCGAAACCGATATCTGGGGCATTAGCAATTTGGCCAGCGTCGGTAGAGGCGCCGGCGGCGCCTACTGGATCATCAAGAGCTTCGGCGGCGAATTGTTCAACGAAGAAAACACCGCGTCAATGATGGACTCGCCGGAGACGATCGCCGCTTTGCAGTGGCTCGCTGACCTGCTGTGGGATTCGGGCGCGCATCCGACTGCGGATTCGATAGCCGCTACCGGCTTCACCACCGAGTTCCTCTTCGCCAACGGCAATGTCGCCATGCACTACGCGTTGAACGATGCCGCTTCCCGCATGTGGGAACTGGTGGGCGACAGCTTCAATTGGACGGTCGTGCCGACGCCGACCGGCCCGGCGGGTCGTTACAACTTCATCGGCGGCTCGGCCTTTTCGATTCCGGCTTCGGCCGCGCATCCGGACCTGTCCTATGAGTTGATTCGCTATACCTTGGCCAACCCCGATCACCTCTGCCGCACCGCCGCTATGGGCGCGGCGTTGGTCAGCCAGTCCGATTTCCATGATTGCGCCGCACCCGATGACGCCCCCTACGCCGACGCTTATCACGACGTATTCTCGGTCATCGGCGCGCGCGATGGCGTACACCCGGCCTACCATCCGAAGTACCTGGAATGGGAGACCTCGGTCTGGGTCAGCAATATGGACTTGCTCTGGACAGGCGAGGAACGCGATGCCGCCGTCGTGGTCCAGCGCGCGCACGAACAGACCAACGAGCTGTTGGGCGGCTAGTTGCAGCCTTCGCAATACGTACATGCGGGCGCGGCGGCGGGTTCTAGACTCGCCGCCGCCATTTTTCCAGTTGAAAATTAGCGCTTTTTGCCTGCTTCATCTCGTGCTACCATTCCCTCGCGTGTTTTTCAGCCGCAGAAACGCTGGTCCCCACTGGTGAAATGCGCTTGGCTTTCTTGTGGGCAGCGACTGTTGCTGTATGCAACCAGATATATTTACAAGGAGAAAGAAATGAACATTAGACGCATTGTCTTGATAGCCCTGTTGTTGCTCACATTCAGTGGCTTGGCAAGCGCGCAAACCGAGCTCAGCCTGTGGTATCACGGCGCTGGCAACCCGGAAGAACGCGCAGTCTTGTTGAACGTCATTGAAGACTTCAACGCGTCGCAGTCGGATTGGTCGGTCGTCATCGAAGAGTTCCCGCAGGAATCCTACAATTCGTCCATCGTCGCAGCGGCACTGTCGGGAGACTTGCCCGACATCATTGACGTGGACGCTCCTGTAATGCCGGGCTGGGCTTGGTCTGGTTACATGGCTCCGCTCAACCTGTCCGAAGGCGCGCTGGACGGTTTCCTGCCCGGCGCTGTCGGCGTCTACAACGGCGAAGTCTATGCCGTCGGTTTGTGGGACGCTGTGGTCGCCATTTACGCTCGCCAATCAGTCCTGGAAGCGAACGATATCCGCATCCCCACGCTCGAAGAACCCTGGACCGGCGAAGAATTTGACGCCGTCTTGGTGACCCTCCAAGCCACCGGAGAATTTGAAAACGCGTTTGATGTCGGCATGGCTTGGAAGGGCGAGTGGTATACCTACGCCTTCTCGCCCTTCCTGCAGAGCTTCGGCGGCGACATGATCGACCGCGAGACCTACCTCAATGCCGAGGGGGTTTTGAACGGCGAAGCCGGGCTCGCCTTTGGCGAGTGGTGGCAGAGCCTGTTCGAGCGCGGCCTCGTACCGGGTACATCGCAAGACCCTGCTGACCGTGATACCGGCTTCCTTGACGGCAAGTATGCGCTGCAATGGAACGGCAACTGGGCGGCGCGCGCCGCTGTGGAAGCCTTCGGCGACGATGCTTTGTTCCTGCCCGCGCCCGATTTTGGCAGCGGCTCCACCATCGGCGCCGCTTCCTGGCAATTCGGTATCTCGTCCACCAGCGAACATCCTGAAGGCGCCAACGCATTCATCGAATTCGCCATTCAGGATGAATACCTGGTCGATTTCAGCAACTTTGGCGGCTTGGCTCCGGCGACCGCCAGCGCGGCAGCGGAGTCGGACCTCTACTATGAGGGCGGCCCCCTGGAAGTCTTCTTTGGCTTGAGCCAGGCGCAAGCCCTGGTCCGGCCCGTTACGCCGGGATATGCCAACTTGTCGCTGAGCTTCGAAAAAGCCGTGACTGATATCGCCGATGGCGCAGACGTGCAAGATTCACTGGACGCAGCCGTTGACGAAATCGAACAGGACATTGAAGACAACGGCGGCTACGGCTTCGGCGATATGTAGTTGGCCTTTTGCCAAAGCATTACACCATCCCCGACCCTTCCCCAGCACACCGGGGAAGGGTGGCGGTGGCCTTCACGGGGCGATTTGGCAAGTCCAGCGACTCGTGGCAAGTCTTTCGCGCCCCCTGACTCGTAGGCTGCCGGTCATAAACTTGGCGGGCGGGCGCCGGGGGCAGGCTTGGCTACAGCGCCGCGCCGCCAGTTCGCCCCCGAAATGCCTTTCCTCTTGACCTTATTCCGAAATCCTTGCTGACCTTAACCCGGTTTCTTGGGGCGGCCGCATGTTGACAGCAGCTGAAGCCAGAAAAAACGCCCCGCTCTGGGTTCGTCTCTTGCTACCGAAAGACGCGCCGCTATATCAGC
>JAPOWG010000039.1 GCA_026707745.1 Chloroflexota bacterium | reverse complement strand
GAACGGCAGCGATGCCTCAGAAGAAGACTTGGACAGCGCATTCCGGGCGGGCGCGGAGCTGTTGATCGTGATCACACCGCAGGGACAGGAGTTCGTCTACATCCGTGGCAAATACGGTATGGTCAAAGTCCGCGACGAGAAGGCCAGCTATGAGGTGGGGCTGGAGAACCCGGAAGAGACTAAGGAGTTGCGTATCAGGTCAGAGGCACAGGCGTGGGCGTTTCAGCATGATTCGCCGGAGTTGATGTTCCGGCAGGAGGAGTCGAGTTTTCAGATAAGAGTAGAAGGGGAAGTACAATTCGCATACAGCGAAGAAGCGGTTGTCTTGGATGAAGGTTATTTCGGCCGAGATTCATTGCAAGCGTCCCAAATGATAAAAGTCATTGGTAAATCTCGTCTGAACCCCTTCGTTATTCAGGTCGAATATGAAGGTGGAACGCGGTTCTGGATAGATCTCGAAGAATACGGTGACACCACATACGACTTCACTGGAGCGGAAAACCTGGCTGGAATTCCGTATTCAGAAGACAGTTTGGCGGATACTGAAAATCCATATATTAGGACCGCAATGGGAGTAGCAGATTTACTCCCGATAGCTCAAGAAGACATAACCGAGAGGGGAGTTATTGCGTTCGGTGCTACAGGAAATGATGCCGCCTGGGACAGTACCGGCGGGTTCCATCCTGGATTTGATATTTTCGCAGAGGCAGGCACTGAGGTTAGGGCAATAACATCAGGAGAAGTCGTTGGAATCTTTGTTCCGAAAGAAGTCAACTATGACCATGTCTATGGCTCCGCGGTGGATAGTTTTGACCCGTATGGAGAACCACCCGGCAGAATCTATGATCCGCAGACGGTTTCGGTGCACGCCCGACAATCGTTCGCTGACAATTGGCTGATAGAAAGAGACCACAGAGCTTATGTCATTGTTCGGACCGGCAACGCTTACATTCTGTATGGACACCTTGATCCGGATTCCATTCAGGTGGGGACACATGTTGTTGCGGGGCAGCCCATAGGGACTGTAGGCGTTGATCCGCATCAAGACAACGCTCACTTGCATTTTGAAGTGAAAACCCATGGTCAGACTGGGATACCGCTGGATGAAAATGACGAATATGTATGGAGGAGCTTGGGCTGCAAACCCCAGTATTTTCTGAATCCATTGTACGCATTTACTGAAGACTCGAGAAATCGCATCATAACTGACTACAATCTCGATTCGCTTGACAAGCAAAAGTTAGCAATCAAAGGCAAGGAAGCCTTTGCTCATGGAGATCATAACGTCTCGCATTATTGGCAGAGTCGGACAGCCATATTGGGTCCAGATGGAGAAGGAAAAACATGCAGCGAATACTGATTGCCGTGTTCGGCCTCTTGATGCTACAGGGCGTGATTGCTGCACAAACCGTATCCTGCTATTCCGAAGTTGAGACTTGCCCAGACAAGTTCCCTCCCGACGCGGATGTGGTTGTCGGAGGTCGACCAGCCAGCTTCTATAGTAATGAAATTTTCAAGCGCTCTGCAGATTGGTACTTCTACGACGATGCAAGCAAAACCTGGTTTGCTTTTGACGATGCGGAAATACTGCCCTTCGCTGACGGTGCATTTGATGAGGCATTTGATCAATTGGGATGGGAGGCTCTTCTGAAAGATCCTGATACCGAAATTGAGGTTAGGTCGGATGGGAACACCATCGCACTTATGGACGAGAAGAATTTGCATCTCATTGATCTGTCGGCGAGTCTCGTCCTTTCTATCCCATTTAGAGAATATGGTGCATTCTGCACAGCGCCGGATGGTGGGCGTTTAGACTGGTATGAGGACGAAGGCGCTTGGCGTGAATTGAGTCAAGAAGGCGGCACTAGGATTGTACGCTGCAAATATGGGTTCAGTTTTTCGCATGAATTCGCGCGACTGCGCACTATATATGATCCGGAATCAATCAGGTCTGGTGTGCTAAGAATCTTGGGTTTAGGTAGCCCGTGTTGTGACGAGAAAATACGCTTCGGCATTGAACATCAACTGAATCCGCCTGAAATCTGGTTCTACCATTCAACCGATTATGGTCCTCGATTTGAGATTTTTCTCAAATTGGATGGCACTTACGGGGACGATTTAGAAACCGGCACGATAGGACCGCGGAAATTCGGTTTTATGGATCTGCATGACCGACTTGTTCAATGGGATATCGCTGGACAGCGAATTCTTAGGGACTTGGGCGGGATAAGTCGCAAAAGACGTGCGCGAAGCACCTTGGTCAATTTGTTGGAGCGCGTCTTGACTGTGACGCCTGCAACGTGGCTACTCTGGGTTGAGACAGACGACGACAACATACTAATTCGCAACCTGTCAACTATATATACGAAGGAGGCAAACGAATGACAACAAGATGGACCATCGGCATCGACTGGGATCGAGACGGCAGCTACACGGACGAGACGGCGCGCCTCTTGTCCGCCAAGT
>JAPOWG010000070.1 GCA_026707745.1 Chloroflexota bacterium | reverse complement strand
ACGATGCCCAGCACACCGTGTTTGATTTCCTCAAAGGTGTAATCTGGCCCCACCGGGACATACAGCCAGCGGGCGAGGTTCGCCGCCGTTGCCCGGTGATCCGGCGCGCCGTCAGCACGAAGCGCGGCATAATGCGAAGGCTGAATCTGTGGCAGCCAGCGCACGGGCGTATTTTCCTGCTCAACGTAGGCGTAAAACGTGGCGACATCGCACTCCAGGGGAATCTGTACCGCGACCGCGGTCGCCAGCGCCAGGCTGTTGGGCTCGTGCGTCGCCAACCCGGCAGCTTCACGCAGACCGCGCCGCGCCTCCGCCAGATTCGCGATTTGCCGCTCTGCAAGTTCTGGCAGACGTTCACATTGCGCTAATGCCTGTGCTGCGTTCGGGCAGTCAGCCGGTTGACGCAATGCTTTCACCTCTGCATAGAGCGCCTCATCACTAAATGCCAGCAGCGCCCCGGGGCCGTTATCAGCATCAGGCAGATGCAAGCCGTAGAGCGTCACCGCTGGGCGCTCTGCGGCACCGGGAATAGGCAGGGTGTCAGCGCAGTCGAGCCAGGTAGCATTCTGCGGCTGCCACAACCCGCGCAGTACTTGCGTCCAGGTGAAACGCGTACCGGACGTCGCGAGCCGCAGCTGCGCGTCAAAGTCCAGAAAGCGCGGTAGCGCCTTATGATGTTTGACCGACTCCGCTAGGTCATGGCTGGCATTCGCCGGGATACCGACCCATTCGCCGGACTGAATCCCCGCTGCCCGATGCAGCAAACGGCGAGCGCGGTAGGCATCCCGCGCCAAGACAACCATTGCGCCACCCAGTCGCTCCGCCCAGGCCTGCTCGGCGAAGTCAAACGTTACATCGGCGTGTACGCTTGTGTCAGACGGCAGGGTCAGCAAATCATCCAGCGGTGGATGGGCCGCATAATCCGCGCCGCGCACCGGCAAACCCCCCAGCGCCCCCACAGGGCAAAAGCCGCCAAGCCATAAACTTCCCCAGTCAACTGGCAAATTCATCGTGTTTTTCTCCTGATCACGTAACCGTTTTGCAGCGCACGAGACAGTCAAGCTTGGGCTTCTTATTGATACTAAGTCTCAATAAACTTGTCAATGGGCCATTTGGAACGAGTGCTAACGCGATAATCGTGACCATTTCGCTGGATATCGGCGGCATTATCCTGGCCGAAACGACCTTGAGCTTTCCGGGACTCGGCATAAAGCCGCCCAATCCCAGTTGGGGCAGTATGGTCGCCGTCGGCAACCGCTATATCCAAACGGCGTCCTGGATTTCTCTGGTGCCGGGCACGGCGATCTTCCTGACCGTGATGAGTATCAATCTGCTGGGCGATGGCCTGCGCGACGCCATGGATCCCTATCTGCGCAATCGATGATCTCGCCGGGCGCGGTGTCGACAAGCCTTCCAAGCCCTTCACTCGCCCGCGGCAATGGCATGCACGCCAATGTATGTGCAGGCAATTTACATCGGGAATGTCGGGGCGTCATGTGAGACGACCTTGTAAGGCTTGTCGGTACTTGGTCATGCTAACGCACTTTCTCTATCCCATCCCCCGGTCAATGCCCCTTGGTCTCCCGCCTCACGGAGGAAGTATCCCGAAGTATCAGGGAAGGGGAGCTAAGCTTGGTGGATTACGAAATAATCTGTTCATTTTCGCAAGGATCGCCACCTATTTAGTATTGTTTCGGTATTGTTCCTGTTATCTATGAATAAAATGTGCAGTAGCGGACAAGCCTTGCAGCGACTTTGCAAACCGTTGCAAGACTTGCTTGTGCGTGCTTCAGTGTTCAGGATTTTGCAGGATTGAGCTGGTTTTGCCGAGATGCTGGTAAAGTCGAACTGCGAAACGCCGTCCCAGTTCAAGCTGACCGGCGCTGTCATAATGTAGATCGTCTTCCAGTTTTGACAACCCGTCCGTTTCGACAAGACAGACATTTGCGGCGGTTTGAGCGACTTTGCGTTGGGCGTTTCTCACGACCGATACATAGCTCCAAACATCGGAGGGCGGATTCACCAAACCAGCTATGAATGGCATGTCCGGCTGATTCAAATCATGACACAAAGATGAGACAAGTCGCTTTAGATTGCGCTCATACTGCGCCGCCGCCACTTCGTGTCGGGAATCGCTCTCGCCCTGCATCCAGAGGCAGGCGATGACGTCGACCTCGGCTCCCTGCGTCACCTGCTGGAAATGGTTCATCAATCGTTGATAGAGCGGGCCATGTTCGGCTTGACCGATAGCAGCAGCGCGCTCCGCAGACCAATCCGGTATCCAGGCATAAAGCGATGTGCCTCCGACAGCGTACTTGAGCAGCCACAGTTCGTCGAGCGGCATGAGTTCCAGAAGGTTATAGGCGAAGCCAACTTCCGGCCCAAAAAAGCCTTCGCGCGGATTGAGATCGAAGAGCTTGACCGCGCGCGGCATGGGGGCGACGTCCAGGTCCTGCAATTGTCCATGCCCCAGCAT
>JAPOWG010000031.1 GCA_026707745.1 Chloroflexota bacterium | reverse complement strand
GCGCCAGCACAAGCGCTGCAAGAACGATCACTGCCAAAATGGAGCGAGTCCTGGAATGTGTGTACATGAGTCTTTTTCCTCTCTATACTTTAATTTGGAAATATCTTCCATCAGTGATTGTATCGCGCCGGGGGGGGGGGGATTGCAAATTTCAGGCTGGACGCTGCGTGTAGTCATGACAGTATCCGCTGCTTCCTGATGGCGCATATCACCCCGACAATGCCGCTCCTCAAAGAGGCGTGGAACAGATCAGTAAGATGAGAGGGACGTGCTGTTGCAAAGCCACCATGACGGATACCAGTGAGGTACAATCGGTTGTATAGAATGTCTGTACGATGGGATTTGTCAGGGTTGGTTACCGCGCCGTCTCGTTCTCGTCGATGTGGCGCGCGGTTATGAATATGAACCTCTGAGGACCTGGGTAGATAGCGAACCGGGACAGCAGGAGCTGAAGCTGGAACTCAAGCGCTGGATTGACATGAAGTCCCGAGGCTACTTCAGCGGCGATACCCACGTTCATTTCTTATCGGCGCAAGGGTCGATGATCGAAGTCTATGTAATCTTTCAGCGCCAATTCATCAAGGGTATTGCCGCCGGCGCATTAAGTGGCATATAGAGGACGTGAAGCGATGATACATAGAGGCAGCCCTGCATTCGACCGTTTGCTGTCGTTTATCGACGATCTCCCGGTCATCGACTGCCACGAACACATGGCAGGACCCGATCACCTTGTCCGCTTTTCCGAGCCGATCGCGGCGTTGATAGCGGGTTATTACGCCGGCGACTTGATTTCCGCTGGCTTGAAAGAGCAGCAGTTGGCGTTTCTGCGGGACGATACCGTCGCCACCGGCGACAAATGGCCCCTTTTCCAAGCCTATTGGGAGCGCAGCCAACATACAGCCTATGCGCGCGTCACCAAACTCGTAATGCAGGATGTATATGGTGAGCGCGCGATGACTTTGGCCGCCCTCAACCGCATAGCGGAGAGACTTCCGGAACGTGCCCCCGCTTACTATCGTCAAATGATGCGGGACGCAAATATCCGCTGCGTCATCACGGACGCGCTGGGCTGGCCCCCGGGTGATTTCGGCGCTTTTCTGCGCGGGGAGCAGGTTTTCGAAACGGGCTGGCGCCCCGTCGTGCCCCTGCCCCTGTTTCACGTATTGCAGCATCACGAACATACCGCGCGCGATTGGCGCGGTATCCAACAAGTGTCCGAGTGGGCGGATCAGCCTATCACGTCGCTGGATGAATTTACCGAGGCGGTCTTCGAGATATTGCGAATCGCCAAAGCGCGAGGCGCGCTCGCCCTCAAGGACCAATGCGCCTACAACAGGACGCTGGCATACGATGTCGTGGCCAAAGGCGAAGCCGAGCCCATATTCAATCGGCTGCTGAATGATGCCAACGCCGTCCTAGGCTGGCCAGAAGCCAAACCGCTGGATGACTTTCTCTTCCACCAATATATGCGTTTTGCGCGCGAGTTAGACTTCCCGGTTCAGATCCACACCGGGCACATGGCCGGCTCATACAATCGGGTCGACAAAGCCAACGTCGGCCTGTTTGTGCCCGTGCTTGAATTGCATCGCGAGGTGAAATTCGATCTGTTTCACGGCAACTGGCCCTATATGGGGGATATTCTATTTGTCATGAAGAACTACCCCAATGTGGCGCTCAACCTAACCTGGTTGTATATTATCGATCCACTCTATGCGCAGCGACTGCTTGAGCGCGCCGTGATAACCGTGCCGCATAGCAAAATCCACGCGTTTGGAGGCGACCACCTAGACATGCCTGAACGGGCCCTGGCCCATCTCAAGCTGGCAAGGCATGTAATCGCTGCGGCGCTTGCCAATCTGGTAGAAACCGGTTGGCTGGACGAAGAGGGAGCGCGATCGATTGCCGAGCAATGGTTTTTTGATAACCCCAATCGCTTTTTCGCCCTCGCAATTGATGAACAGAAGATGTGATTTCTTTCGACTGAGGGAGTTGCTGGCTTTTGCCAAATGCTGCACGAGGGAAACGATAAGTTTCGCTTCATGGACCATTGCAGGTATTTTTCGTCAGATAGGGCAAAGGTCGCGACGGTAAACGATGTAGAACCCAACTCAAGCATAAGGACATCAGTACCCTATATGTTATATTCGGTATAGTTTTCGCCGCACCCCAAGAACTCGCCAGCCTTCAGAACATCTTACCTTTTCTCCTCGGGTCTTCCACCTCTCACTCAGAATTTGACATGTTCGTATGTACGAGGTATGCTTTCGCTCAATAGTTGATGCGCTGCAACTTTCCGTGAAATTGCAAAACAATTGGCATCTAGAAAATTCTTAGAGATGAACTAGTCACTTTGATGCGAGCTGATTTCATGTATTGTTGACAATGTTATACAGCGCGTCATTGAGGTGATGTAACTTCTCTAACGAGTTTAGGGAAAAGGGAATCTCTAATGACAACAGACGCGCCCTCCAATGAAAACAATTTGAATTCACTCATTAAGTCGAAACGCCAACAATATGTTGACGTTTTGCGAGAGCTCTTGTCCAAGTCAGCTGAGGGCGAAGAAGCTCTCCAGCATGAAATTGCCGGACACTTCACGCGCTTGGGCTGTCAGGTAGAGACCATTTCAAGCACACCAAATCGATTTGCCTTGCCTTCGGATTTCGCACCGCCTGGGGATGTGCCAGAGGCTGAACGAGTCAGTGTAGTTGCTGCGCAAGAGGGCACCGGCGACGGGCGCAGTCTCTTTATTTTTGCGCATCCGGAAGGCGAGCCGGTGGCGGATACGCACACCTGGCAGCACGATCCATTTGCCGGCACGGTTGAAAACGGCCGCATGTATGGCTGGGCAATCGCCGATGACCTGAGCGGCGTTGTCGCCATGATTTGCGCCCATGACGCCATTCGTTCCGCTAGACTGTCATTGTCGGGACAGGTGACTTATGCAAGCACAGTAAGCAAACGTCGAGCGCAAGGCATCTATGCCGTCTTGGAGAAGGGTTACCATGCTGATGCGGCGCTGTACCTTCATCCAGCGGAATCAGGCTATGGATTGTCAGATATCAAGTCACGCGCATCGGGAATCCTGCGCTTCCGCATTACGGTGCGTGGCCAGTTGCCTGAAACGGGTGAGCCGACACATACGCCATTTTCCCATCTCAGTATCAACCCGATCGACAAGGCTTGGCTGATTTATCACGCCATCACAGCGCTTGATGAGAAACGCGCGCAGCGCATTCACCATCCCGCCTACGACGAGATTGGACGATCCACCAATCTGCACATTACGCATATAGAAGCCGGCGACGCCAATCGCGCGGGCCGAGTTTCACCAACTGCAGTTATGACAGGGGCGCTCGCTTTTCCACCGAACGAAGACCTCACCGAGATTCAACGCGAACTAGAGACAACGGTGCAGCAAGTCTGTGAAAGTGATCCCTGGCTTAAGCAGCATCCGGCGCAATTGGACTGGCTGCAAGGAATCAGCGGTGTGGAAATCTCGGAAGAGAGTCCGATATATCAAACTGTAGCTGCCGCAATTCATGACGTAACCGGGATTACTCCGAAAACCCAGTCCTTGCATGCCGCCAGCGAAATTCGCACGCCAATACTGTTCAGTGGCATACCGACGCTTGGATTCGGTCCCTTGTCGGGCGGCAATACCCAAAGCGGCGGCACCGACGAATGGGTTAGCGTCGACGACTTTATAAACATGGTTGAAGTCGTCGCCAAAGTTATCGTCGCCTGGTGTGGCCAGTAATCCGTTTCTTCGTCCTAGTTGTTCGTTCTACGAAAGGGGGTCTATGGAGTAAAGCAATTCCTGTATTTGCACGTAACGCATTGATGAAAGGACAAAACTGCTATGTTGATTAAGAGAAGGAAAGACTTCTTGCTGCTGAGTGTGCTGCTTCTATTCATCGCTTCTCTTGTCGGTGGCGGGCTCGCTGCTCAAGACATGAGTACGCTGGTCATTGCGCTCGCGGGCTCACCACCCACTTTTGATCCCTTGGCGGCCTCTGACAGTCGCGTTGATACGCCGTCGATCAATCTGTACAACACCTTGCTTCAGTATTTGCCTGGCGTCACTGAATGGGAGCTGGAACTCGCCGAAAGCTATGAACAAGCCGAGGACGGCCTGAGTTACACCTTCACGCTGAAACCCGGTGTGATGTTCCATGACGGGACGGAAGTCATGGCGGAAGATGTCGCATATACGGTCGATCGCTTGGTAGCGGTGAATATCGGCGTCGCGCGCAGCCTGGTCATGGTAACCGGCGCGGAAGTCATTGACGACTACACAGTGCAGATTAATCTCGCTACGCCCTTCCCCGGTTTCCTGGGGGCGCTCTCGCGTCTGTACATCTTGAATTCTGAGCTTGTGCAAGCGAATACCGTTGATGACGATTGGGGCCAAACCTGGCTGCAGAACAATGATGCCGGTAGCGGACCCTATGTTTTGACCTCCTTCACGCCTGAACAAGAATTCACCATCGAGCGCTACGACGATTACTTCAAGGGCTGGGAAGGCAATCATGTTGACCGCGCCATCTTCGTCGTAATCAAAGAAGAGAGCACGCGCCGTCTGTCGCTTGAAAACGGAGACTCCCATTGGATCCAGGTAGGCAGCCCGGAGACGCTGGACGCGCTCAGCGACAACCCGGCCTACACCGTCAACACCGATCCAACGCTCAACCAGCTTTACTTCGCGATGAACAGCCGCCATCCGATCCTCTCGGATGCGCGCGTACGCAAGGCGCTGTCGCTGGTCTACGACTTCGAAGGTCATGTTGAGTTGGCGCGCAACGGCTATGCGGCGATCGCCAAGGGCGTGCTGCCACCGGGCATTGTCTGCTTTGACGCATCGACGCCGGAATCCGCAATGGACGTGGAGGCGGCGCAGGCCTTGATGGCGGAAGCCGGTTACGCTGATGGCGGCTTCGAACTGACGATGGCCTACCAAGGCACATCGCCGGAAGAAACCGCCGCCATGCAGATTATGCAAGCGGGAGCGGCGCAGCTGGGCATCACCATCCGCCCGATGGCTATCGAATGGCCCGCCAAAGTGCAGGCTTACTCCTCACAAGAGACAGCGCCCGATGTAGGTACGGTGTGGATGTTCCCCTCGCTGCCCGATCCAGATCAGTTCTTCGGCCGACTGGGACATTCCAGCCAGGGTGGCGGCGGCGGCATCAACTTCTCCTGGTATAGCAATGCCGATAACGATTCGCTGCTTGAGGCCGGCAAAGTCGAACTGGATCCTGAAGCGCGCTGCGAGATCTACAAGCAGGTGCAGGCGATATGGGATGCGGAAACGCCTTATGTCAATGTTGTCGTAGGCATGGCCCTTTCTGCATCACACGCCAACGTCAAGGGTTATCAATGGTCACCGCCACATAGCTACACGCAGAACGTGTACCAGATATACTTTGACGATATGTAAGCATGATATCGTTGCTAAGGGGGCGAGCGGGGCTTCCGCTCGCCCCACTAGTGAGGTGACGCGCCTTGGGTGAGTATGTACTCCGCCGACTCTATCAGGCCTTTTGGGTCTTGATCGCAGTGACCTTTGTTACATTCTTCATTTCAAACATGTTGCCCGGTGATCCGGCTCTCTCAAGGGCTGGACAATTTGCGACTAAAGAGCAGGTGGAAAAGACACGAAAGCTGCTGGGCCTCGATCAACCCTTGCATATCCAATATATCAAATACATGCAGCGACTGGTGTCAGGTGATCTGGGATTGTCAATCGTGTCGCGCCAACCTATCTTGAAGGAGCTCAGAGACTTTTTCCCGGCGACTCTAGAACTGACCATTGCCGCCTTATGCTTTACCCTCACGGTAGGCGTTCCTCTGGGTATCCTCGCCGGTTCTACCAAATCACGTTGGCTCAAGTCAACGATCATCACCGGCTCCCTGATTGGCGTGGGGATACCAGTGTTTTGGGCCGGGCTGGTTTTCCAGTTAGTATTTGCCGGGAGATTGGATATCTTGCCTCTGTCGGGACGCCTGACGTTGGCGATGCCGACACCGCCTAGCGTGACCAATATGTATCTGATCGACTCAATCCTGGCGGGACAATGGGATACGTTCAAAGACGCGCTGATACATCTCATTTTGCCGGCGTTCACGCTTAGTCTGGGGCAGATCGGCGCCATGGCGCGGACGACGAACTCGGCGATGGCGAGTGTGATTCACCGGGATTATGTGCGCACCGCGCATGCTAAGGGGCTGTCTGAAAGAAAGGTCTTATGGTCTCACGTATTGCGAAACGCTCTGTTGCCGGTAGTTACCGTATTGGGCTTGTATGTCGCCTTTATGCTGAACGGAGCCTTGCTGGTCGAGATCATCTATTCCTGGGGAGGGCTTGGCACTTACGCGTGGATAGGCATTTTCCGCAATGACATTACGGTCATTATGGGTGTGACGCTCACAGCCAGTCTGACGTTCATGTTTGTCAATCTTGTCATTGACCTGACATATCCTTTCCTTGATCCCCGTATCCAGTACGGATGATTATTTGCTGGCAAGCTTATGAGTAGAGAACGTGAATCCGCCGCCAGTTTGTCATACCCCATGTTGGAGGACAACGCCGGGCTGTGGCAGAGATTTAGCAAAAGTCGATTTGCCTTTGCCGTTCGACATAACCCTATGTCGATTCTCGGTTTGCTAATCCTGGCGCTCCTGATTCTGATGGTGCTTTTTCCGGAGCTGTTCACTTCCCAAAGCGCCACCCTGCTCAATTTGCGGAACAAATTCTTAACCCCATCCGCTGAACACCCCTTCGGTACCGACCATATGGGTGTAGATATTTTCTCGCGGGTGGTGTATGCCGCCCGCACAACCATATGGGTGGTCTGTGTTGTATTGAGCATTGCTACCAGTCTGGGTTTTGTTATCGGCTCGCTGGCGGCTTATATGGGCGGTCGAGTTGACAGCATTCTGATGCGCTTGACGGATGTCTGGATGGCATTTCCCTCGCTCGTGCTCGCCATTGCCTTGAATGCCGCTTTGGGAAGGGGCTTGTTTCAAACGGTGATAGCGGTTGGCTTTTCCTGGTGGCCTTCCTATGCGCGGTTGGTTCGCGCACAGGTCATGAGCGTCAAGAATGAAGAATATGTCTTGGCGGCTCAGGCCCTTGGAGCGAGTCATTTTCGCATAATCGTGCGGCATATCATCCGAAACGGATTCGACCCTATCATTGTAAACATCACCATAGATGTCGGCTTTGTTGCGCTGGCGACCGCCGGACTAAGCTTTCTCGGTTTGGGTATTGAGCCACCCACGCCGGAATGGGGCCGTATGGTGGCCGAGGGACGTGACTACCTGCTCGTCCAGTGGTGGGCGTCTACCTTCCCCGGTCTGGCGTTATTTATGTTTGTGGTCGGGTTTAACTTGCTCGGCGAGCTTGTAAGAGACTGGCTGGACCCGAGCAATGTCGGGCGGAGATGATAAGGAGGACTGGCCTATATCCGTTGCGTTGAAGACATCAACTCGAGCCGATGCCGCTCGAAAAGAGCAAGTCGCGCTCAATTTACCAAGTTAAGGAGGTATGTAATGCGTTCACATGTTTTTTGGGATCAATTTGCTGATATTACTGTCAATCGCCTTGTCAATCCGGGAAAAGGTGAACCGTTCCTGATTGTCGCCGACCCCAAGAATGATCTCAATTTGGCTGAGGCGCTGCTGTCGGCAGGTCTCCGCTCCGGCGCCAACACCACATTGATCATCAAAGACTGGTACGAAGAAGGGACCGTCAGCGACCCGGGTCCTATCGTCAACAATGCTGTCTTAAACAGCAAGTACGTGCTAACGCTCTGCGGCGGCATGGTGCGCGCCCCGGCCATGCAAGAAGCGCGCAGAAACGGCACCCGTCACTTATCCACGGTTGTTGAAGGCATTGAAGATTATTGCATTGCCGCCCTGCTCAACGTTGATCTGGACAAGATGTTTGAGAACGCCGACATAATCGCCAAACTCTGGGAAGAGACCGATGAATGTCGCGTCACATCGCCCTATGGAACCGACATCAGCTTCAAGATGGGCGGCCGCCCCAGCTTGGTAAGCGATGGCGCGCTAACCTACGACGGCGAGGTCGACTTTTACCCCGGCGCGCAGGTTTCCATCGCGCCGCTCGAAGAGAGCATCAACGGTACGATCGTAGTTGATGCCAGCGACAATGTCAGCGGCCTGGTTCACAACAATTATTCGCTCATCGTCGTCGACGGCGTGATTACCGAGGTTGTCGGTGGTGGCGAAGGCGATGCGATGCGGACCTGGCTGGCGACGCGCAACGATGATGTCATTTACAAGATCTGCCATTTCAGCATCGGGCTGAACCCCCAAGCGGGCATCTCGGGCCACTTGATGGAAGATGAGCGGGTGCTGGCGTCGGTTGACTTCGGCTTCGGCTATCAAGATCCCAAGTTTGGCGGCACCGTCGGATATAGTCCCTACCACGCGGATATCATGATGGCTAACCCGGACATCTATCTCGATGGCAAGCTCATGAGCAGCGCCAACCGGCTGGAAGATGGCTACGGCTTCCACCACCTATAACGCTCGGCGCGCGGTTGAATTCACGTTTCGCCGCTAGTTTTTCGGCTTAGGCCCAGACTTGATCAACGCTGACGAGTCTAAGCCTTTTCAGGTCTGCGCCGGGATAACCCGCGCGCCGAATCTGTCTGATTCTGTATGTCGAAGCGGCGGATCTGGCTGCTGTATGAGGCAGCACGCGTGGCGCAGCGCGGATACCGTTTAAGGAGAGACGTACATGGAGTATCGTGAATTGGGTCGCAGCGGCGTCAAGATCGCTCCGCTGGGATTAGGCACCGGCAATTTCGCCGACCCCACCCCGGAAGATGAGGCGAGCCGTATCATTCATCGTTCCCTCGATGCCGGTATCAATCTGATTGATACCGGCAATTCTTATTCGCACGGCGACAGCGAACGCATGATTGGGCGGATACTGGCAGGCAGCAACCGCCGTCACGAGACCGTTCTGGCGACCAAGGTCTTCTACAAAGTCGGCCCGGGACCCAATGACGAAGGCTTGTCCCGCCTGCACCTCATACGCGCCTGTGAAGACTCGTTGCGGCGACTGCAGACGGATTACATCGACCTATACCAAATCCATCGACCATCGCCTTCTATACCGGTAGACGAGACTTTGGCAGCGTTGACCGATCTCATTCAACAGGGCAAGGTGCGCTACATTGGCAGTTCAGTGCATCCTTCGTGGAAGATCATGGAAGCGATCATGGTTAGCGAGCTGAAAGGTTACGCGCGTCTGGTATGCGAACAGCCGCCTTACAATCTGCTAGATCGCCGGATTGAAAACGAAATCGTGCCTATGTGCCAGGCGTACGGGCTAGGGATAATCACCTGGTCACCGCTGGCGCAGGGCGTACTCGCCGGGCGTTATTCCAGCGCGACTGACTTGCCGGCCGATTCGCGCGGCGCGCTGCGTGGCGGCATCTATTCCGAACGAATCACCGCGCAAGGCATCGAGATAGGCAATGAGGTTATCAGTCTCGCCCGGGAGCATGGCATTTCCCCGGCGCAGCTGGCGACGCTCTGGGTGAAAGATCAGCCGGGTATCACCGCCCCGATAATCGGCCCGCGTACCCTTGAACAGCTCGAGCACCTGCTGCCTGTTTCGGATATGACACTCAGTGGTGAACTGGCGGCAGCATGTGATGAGTTGGTCCCGCCGGGCAGCGCGGTCGCGAGTTTCTTCAACAGCGCCGCCTGGATGAAACAGCGGCTGATTTGAGCGATTCCTCTCGTGCGCCTGCACTGCGCGACGGCAAACATCGTGACTTTTTGGGCGAAGTTTCTGGAATAGTAAAGCGCTTGCAAGGAGTTCTTCTGCTATGTCAACTATGAGAATAGAGTTTTCAGGTGGCGGTGTCTTTTATGCTCGTCTGCTCGAATCGGAAGCACCCAAGACTTGCGCTGTCATCAAATCGCGGCTGCCGTTCGAATATCAGTTTTATCACAGCATCGTATCGGGGCAGGCGCTAGTCTGCCTGCCGCCGGATCTGACCGTAGAGCGCGAGAACCAGTACGTGGCCGGAATACGCGCTGGCGCCTTGTCCTTCCTGGTCGCCGACGAGCCGGTGCTGGTCCCGGATGAGATCTACATCGCCTACGGCATTTTCATCTCGCGCGGGCTAACCGTCGATATGAAGCAGCCGGTGAATGTCTTCGCCCAGATAGATGAAGACCTTGATGCGCTCGCGGTTTGCTGCCGGCGCGTGCTGATGGAAGGGGCAGAGATTATCTCCTTTAGCTTGGTGGACAAATAGCTCAAACCAGCATCATGTCTGAGCAGGGGCAGATCCATACAGTTCTGGGCGCGATCGAGCCATCAGCTCTCGGCAGAACGCTCATGCACGAGCACGTTTTCTGCGACATCTACCGCGTAACCGGACGCTTGAATGAGTTGCTGAATGATGAGGCGCTGGCGGTCGAAGAACTCGCCATTCTGCGGGCTGTTGGCGGGACAGCCCTGGTCGAGGTGACAACACCGGATCTGGGGCGCGATCCTCTGGCGCTACGCCGAGTCGCCGAGACGACCGAACTGCACATCGTCATGGGTACCGGATGGTATCGTCAGCCCTTCTATCCGCCCGAAATCGACGCGCTCTCCACTAATGAGTTGGCGGACATGATGATCGCTGAGCTCACTGATAGCGTCGCTGGCACAGGAGTCCGCGCCGGCATCATCGGTGAGATTGGCATTAATCTCGACTATGCAACGGCGCAAGAAGAACGGGTACTGCGCGCCGCCGCACGCGCCCAGAAAGCGACTGGCGCGCCAATCACGACACACGCTTCCATGTATCCGGTTGGGCTCGTACAGCTCGAAATCCTCAAAGACGAAGGTGTGGACTTAAGCCGGGTGATCATCGGTCATTGCGACACATGTCTAGACCAATCCTACCATCTGGAGATACTCGAAGCCGGGGCTTATGTACAGTTTGACACCGTTGGTCGTAACCACATGAATCCCGATTCGCGGCGAGCCAGCGCTTTTGCCGAACTCCTGCGCCTGGGCTGGAAGCATAAACTGCTCCTCTCTAGCGACCGATGTCATCGAAGCGATCTCCGCGCCTTTGGCGGCCTGGGTTACGGCTACGTGTTTACCGGATTTTTTGAACTGTTGCGGGCTAAGGGTATTGATGATGAAACATTGAATACGATCACAATAGAGAACCCACGGCGTGCATTGGCATGGTAGATTTATTGTCGCCAGCTAGGAAAAAGGTAATCTTGGCAGGCGGCGGCCAATGAACTGAACAGTCAAAATCTTCCACAACCAGCGAGTGCAGCAGCGAATAGGTTCTGGCCAATTCCGTCAGACAAGAACTAGATGACTTGGCAGCACTTGCCACGCTACGCCGAGTTAAGCAACATGGATAGGCAGGACGGCGACGTCTCCAGTTGTTCGCAACTCCTAATGACAGGCGTTGCTAGAGTTCGGCGAGGCATTCAAACGTGCAGGCCCGCCGCCGGGGACGTGGTTTTTCATTTTCGTCCGAGATGATTTCGTGTTGGGCCGGTGGCTATGCGACTGCGGCGCGACCTTCATCTAAAGACAAATACGGCCAGACCACACTGGTAAGCCCGATCGCCCCTGTATTCATTTCTGCGCGAGTATTTAGCGCTTCTTCGTATCCTCTAAGGCAGAATTCGCGTTCGGTTTAGCGCGACAATATAATGTACGTAAATAAACCGTCAGTCCCGTTCTGAAATCCATTCTTCGAAGCAACTATGTTTCCATCAAGGAGCGCAGCTCTGTGGAGACTGCTTCTGCAAAGGCTGGTTCATTGATGTGCATATCCAGTTCGGTTACTGTCAATTTCCCAGCGTCAGCTGCCCTCAATCCCTCAATAAACCCTTGATCAGCTTGGGGATCAAAAAGTGGGCCGCCCTTGGTATTGAGCTGGCTAAAGCCGCGTCGGGGAATCATGACAGCTGCTGGACCTGTGGTCTGGCTAAGGCGCTCGGCAACGAAGCGGCCGGCGTCGGCCATCTCTGCTCGATTGGCTCTCACATGCGTGTGGATCGGATTGTGGACAACGTATTTGCGCTCTAGCATCTTGGGCGCAATAGATTGAAATGGGCCATACAGGATAAAGTCAATGCCGCCCGGCACAAACACAATAGGCACGCCTCGGCGGCTAACGGCTTCCAGTCTGTCTGGACTAGACTGCATCAAGCCGCCGCGCAGGTATCCGCCTATATCGTGCGGGCTTAGATCCAGGATACCTTGCAATTGTCCGGCATCGGCGAGTTCTTCCATGGCCATGGCCCCAATGCCATTGCAGTGGAAGGCGATGACTTCGTATCCCCAGTCTTCGAAGAGTTCGCGGGCGCGCATGACGCATGTGGTGGTTACTCCGGCCATGGTCATTGCCACCGTTGGACGGTCCCTTGTTTGGGGGCCAAGTGCCAGTTCAGCCATCCCGACCACGGCGCCGGCAGCTTCCGCCAAGACCTGCCGGGTGATGATGTTCAAGCCAAGTATATCGGCGACCGAATGCATTATTGTAATATCTTTTGTACCCACGAACGGCCCAAAGGTAGCCTGCCCATTGGCTACGGTGGAAACCATAACCTTAGGCACACCAACGGGTAGCCCGCGCATGGCCGCTGTACCGATGACAGTGCCCTGAACACCGCCCAACGCAATTACACCGTCTAACTTGCCCTCGGCGTGTAGTCGGGACGCAATTGCCGTCACGCCTTGCGCCATTGTGCTGATTGCGTTGTTCTTATCGCCTCTAGCAAGGACAGCTTCAATGCTTGTCCCAGCCGCAGCAGCCACCCCGTGTCGCGAAATCGTGGCTTCGATGGCGGGTTCTCCCAGGACCCCACTGTCAACAACGACTGGCTGGTGGCCCCTTTCAGCAATGAGATCTCGCACAAAGGCTATCTCCTGTCCTTTTGTATCCAGAGTACCAATGACGATGATGGATTTTGCCATAATGATTATCCTTGTGTTCCCAAGATCAACAGGCAACTGTTCGGTAGAACCCGTCTTCTGGATTAAGCGTCGCGCTTGCGATTCGACGCCACACGTTCAACTAGCGCCATAGACCAGGCTATTTGAGCGGTTTCCTCCACAAGTTCGGCATTATAACGCGCCAGTTCAATGGAGCTGGCAAAGCTGAAAATGCCGTGCCGATCCTGGACAAATACGCACAGGTTGCGATCGGCCGTCAGCAGCGCCTTGATGACGGGCAAATTAGCTTGGGTCGTTTCGCCGGAGAGTCTCAGAACGGGAATGCGTCCCAGCTTCGACTTGGCGTGAAGGGTCACTGTTGGGATCGTATCGTTGAAGTTGGCGTATGCGATAGCCCAAGGCGAGTGGCTGTGAAAAATGCCTTGTGCATCTGGTCGCTGTTTGTAGATCGCCAAATGAGTAGCCAGTTCCTGTGACGGCAAACCGTCGCCATCGACTTGTTCGCCATCAAGTGTCACTGTGATAAGGTTGTCGGCCCTGCATTTATCAAATGAGCAACCGCTTGCCTTGATGATGATCAGATCAGTGCCAGGTATACGCCCGCTTAGGTTGCCCCCGTTTCCCGTCTGTAACCTGATCTCGTACGCGCGCTTTGCGTTGGTCAGCAAAGATTGCTTGACTTGCATGATTGCATCAGTCGTTGGCGAGCTGCTCATGAGATTGGACACAGTTCAGCCTATGGCTCCAATAGCACTTTTATCATTTCCCCGGGATTACTGGCTAAGTTTTCAAATGCGGCAGGCCCATTTTCAAGAGACATCTCGGTGATAAGTGGATCGACAATAATTTCCCCGTTGGCCAGCAGCTCAATTGCCAGGGTAAAATCGGCATCTGTATAGCACTGCGTTCCCCGCAGGTGAAGCTCCCTGGGAACAAGCGACATGAAGTCGATTGGACTTGCTTCGGCGCCCAGCGCGAGAAAGATCGCTGTCCCGCCAGGGCGCAGCAACTGTATCGCTTGCTGGCGGGTAACCGCCTTCCCCGCCGCTTCAATCACCAAATCGACCCCCTCGCCGTCCGTCAAAGCGCGTATGACTTCAACGACATTCTCTTGCCGGGCGTTGACGACGTCGGTCGCGCCCAGTTCCTGAGCCACAGTGAGCCGATGCGGCAGCGTTTCCGATACCGCAATCAGATTCGCGCCGGCCAGCCGAGCAAGTTGGACTGCAAAGATCCCCTGCGCGCCGGCCCCAAGCACTGCCACACTGCGCAAGATGCCGGACAGATTCTGCTGAAAGGCATGAACCGAGGTCGCCAGTGTTTCAACCGAGGCCGCCCGCTTGAGACTCAAGTTTTCCGGCAGTTTAAATAGGGACCTCGCTGGCACAGCTGCTTGCTCGGCAAATCCACCGGGCAGCTCGCCACCGATCAGAACCAGGTTAGAGCAGAGATTGGTTTGTCCCGAACGGCAGAAGCGGCATTGACCGCAGTGCACCAATGGCTGCACGACCACGCGATCGCCGTCCTGGAATCCTTCTACATCATCAGCCCAGGCGATCACAGTCCCGGCGAACTCATGCCCCCTAATACCTGGAACCGGCCATGCTGCCGGTAAACCGTTGTATACATGTAGATCGGTGCCGCAAATGCCACATGCCGCGACTTCGATCAAGACCTGCCCGGGCAAGATTCTGGGTTGTTCCCTATCCTCGAAATAGACTTTACGCGGACCCCCAAAAACGAGAGATTTCATTGCCAGGGGACCTCTTGACTTGTCGCAGGCTCGTCAGTCGCCGGCCTCAACCGAAGGGTCATGATCTGAAAAGGCCGTGCCCGCACGGCGGCTTTGCCCTCTGTCACAGCCAGGCATTCGTCATCTTCTTCGAGCAAGTTGCAGCTGCATGCCTCCGCCAGCGGGAAACCCGCGCCCAGGTCAAATGCTTGTTGTGTACGTTCGTGCTCGTACATACGCACGATGAGGCCGTCTCCATCCTCGGCTTGCTTGACCGTCTCAATGATAATCTGTGGGGCATCCACATGAACAAGGGATTTGCGATCAGCCTCAGGGACGCCTTCGGGTTTGCCCTGTACGTGATGGACAATAAGTGGATTATTGAGGCCATAGGCAGTCGGTACCGTGCCATTGCGCCAGTCGCCGGTGTGCGGCAACAAGCTGTAGGTGAATCTGTGCTCACCCAGATCAGCATCTGGATCGGGGAACATGGCCCCTTTCAAGGCGGTCAGCCGCATAACCTGTCCCGCAATGTCATATCCATATTTGCAGTCATTGAGCAGGCTGACGCCGTAATCACCCTCGCTCAGGTCGACCCACTTGTGGGCACAGCTTTCAAATCGGGCCCAATCCCATGATGTGTTCCGGTGGGTTGGGCGCTCTACGTTGCCCCACTGAATCTCGTAAGTCGCTCTCGGGCTAAGGATGTCTACCGGGAATGCGACCTTAAGCAGCAGGCGGCGCTCTCGCCAGTTTATCTCCGTGTCAAAATCGACCCTGGCGCTATCCGCAACCATATAGACTCGCTGCACGATGTCGCTATGGCGCACTCGACGTTTGATTTCAAGGCAGGCGCGCAAGGGACCGTTCTCTACGACTTCGAAACTGTCTGTCGGATCGGCCAGCCACATCTTTTCATCATAGAAGATATCAATGTCCCAGGCCTCCCAGTCCAAAGGACGATCTTCAAATACCTGCCACTGATTGGCCCTTTGGCCGGGGGCCAAAACTTCACGATCAGCTTGCTTGTCAAATAGCCGCACGATATCGCCTGCCTGATCAAACTCGGTCCTCAAAAGAGCATTCTCCATGACCATTGCGCAGTTTGCCGAGGCGCCCTCGTCCTTTGGAGCTCCCTTTACGTCGCCGACATACAATTGGTTCTCGGTAGCGGGAAGCTCATCGGTACTCAAACGCAGCGCTAACACACCATAAGGAGGCACGACGGGGCATTTGACGAGCATTACATTTTTTGTTCTCTGTGCAGACAGCGTAGTTCCGTCCATCGTGGTGACGATCGTTTCACCAGTTACACACTCGCCGGAGACCATAACAACTTCCGATCGCGGGAAAGAAGTGGGGTTGTAGATCGCCAGGGCCGTCTCCGAGGGAAGGGAACGATCAAGGGCGATCAAGGCATCCTCACGGATCTGCTCGCCAATGCGGCGGATTTCATCATAGTCCCGCATGCTGTCCACATAGACCTGCTTAATGGACGAACCGGGAATAATATCATGGAACTGGTTCAAGCAGAGCAACTCCCACGCGCGCCGAAGTGCCTCATGCGGATAAGCGAAACGACCATGCAGCGAGGCCCAGGCCGCCAGAAACTCCGCGTCATGCAAGAGAAACTCACACTTGCGGTTGGCGCGTTTGTTGCGCGCCTGGCTGGTATAGGTTCCCCGGTGCAACTCAAGGTATAACTCGCCGTTCCAGGCCGGCAGCGTATCGCCGGACTGATGCTCGAGCGCTTCCATGAAGTCAATAGCGGTACTCAGCCGGACCCTGGGCAGGCCGGGATGCGCCGCCATCTCACGGCTGCGGTCCAACATGGCCTGCGTCGGCCCCCCGCCCCCGTCGCCGTGTCCGTACGCAATCATGAACTCCTTGCGCAGTTCCTTCTGCTGGCTGCCATCCCAGGTGGCGATGATCTCTTCAGGCGACAGGTCCGCGCTGTAGGTGGCGCCCCACCAGCCCGGCTTTGAAGTCGTGATGAAATAGGTCAGGATTCGAGTGCCGTCCAATCCCTGCCACCAGAATTGATCGTAGGGCATGCGATTGTACTGATTCCAACTGAGTTTGGCGGTCACAAAATAGCAGAGCCCCGCCTCTTGAATCAGTTGGGGCAGTTGCCAGGCATAGCCAAAAACATCGGGAAGCCACAATATCGGCGATTCGCGCGCCCCAAACGTTTCCATGAAGTAGCGGCGACCAAGCAGGAACTGGCGGGCAAGCGCTTCAGCGCCCGTCAGGTTGCAGTCGGCCTCCACCCACATGCCGCCAATCGTCTCCCAACGCCCTTCGGCAACGCGCTCCTTGATCTGCGTCATCATCTCCGGATGGTCATCGGCGATGTACTGGTAAAGCTGTGGTTGACTCTGGGTGAAGGTGAATTCCGGATTGTGCTCCATCAAGCGCAAAGCCGTGCTGAAGGTGCGGGCAACCTTCTGGCGAGTCTGGCTCAGCGGCCACAGCCAGGCCACATCAATATGGGCGTGACCGACGCCGCGAACGACGACATCCATCGGCGGCCCGGCATTGGCAATGCCCTCTCTTAATGCGCGCTGCGCGGCAGGAACACTCTCGTAAAATGCTGCGCCCAGTGGCTCACGCAAATCGAGCAGTAAAAATGCCGCATCCAAAACGTTGAGCAAGTTGACACGAATAGGGTTGTTTTCCGGGAGCTGTTTGGCGACTTCGAGTGCGGTGCCGGCAGCTGTCATGAAGTCACGCGTTGGCTGATCGATCTTCACCAGGCGGGGGAGCCCCATTTCATAGCGTTCGTCTTTGATCCCGGCCCATCCATGCAGCGCAAGCTCATGTTCCTTGCCGTCAAGCACCTGGTCAGGCAGGGGCAATTCCTGATGATGGGCGTCGACGCCCCGATAGGCCGCCCCATCCAGGTACGCCAACGCTTCTGGCCCATAGAGGAATGCCAAGGCTTCCAGGCTTTTGCTCACGCCTAATGGGAGCGATAGCGCGACCGGCTGTTCCCAATCCCCAGGCACCGCGAAGCTTGTCCGCAGCGTGAATTCCTGCCGCAACTCGCCCCAATAACTTCCCGGTTCGATGACCTCCCAATCGCTGTCGTCTATATCAATCCCGGCCAAGGGATGAGAACCGGCTTGGAACTTGAAGGACCCCAGAGGCTGACTATGCCGGTAGATCGCTGCCTCTGAGAGGAACTGAAGGCGAGCGGTAATCTTTTCCAAGGTCCAGCGCACACGGTGCATGGTCTTAGCCTCCGTCTTGCATCCGCATCCCGCGGAATATCTGCTCGAGATCACCCGAAGTAGCGAGCGGCAGCCTAACCGTCCTGTCCTGCCATGAGGCCAGATAGACTGCATTGATCACTTCAATAGCCTTGCGCCCCGTCAAGCCACCTATACAGGGCGCTTTGCCCTCCAGAACAGACTCACAGAAGTGGTCAACCTGCCGCTTGTACGGGCCGCGTTCGCGCAATTCCCGGTCGAGATTGCCATAGTTGAAAATAGTCAGGTCTGTCTGCTTTTGGCCGCCCTCCCACAAACGGACGGAAAACGGTTCTGCTGAGCTGTACTTCATCACCGGGCCAAAGTGCAGCTCCAGCGCTGCTTCGGTGCCCTCGAGCAGAAAATACTCAGTCATCGGCTTTTGTGACACATTACTGACATGAATCGTGGAAACAACGCCATTCTTGTGCCGCAGGGTGGCGTGGGCTTGCGTTTCGACTTCCCAGTCGGGTCGGAGAATCATCACCTGCCCGCTGACGCTTTGAACTTCTCCAGCCCACCAACGGCACAGGTCCACGATATGACTGGCATTGTCTTGAAAGACGCCTCCCAGCGCGCGCCGGGACTGCCGCCAGTTGAACCCGAGTGGAGACAGGTCGTGGCACCAGCTCACCTCAGCGCGGATGTGAAACAGCTCCCCCAGCCTCCCTGCTTGCAGGAGCTCGTGCGCCAGTTCGAGGCTCTTGTCGAAGCGCTTGACAAAACCGATCATGAGTGTCACACCGTGCGTCTGCGCGGCTTGACGCATACGGTCGCAGGCCTCGATGGTTGGGGCCATTGGTTTTTCGCAGAGGATGTGTTTGCCTGCTTGCGCTGCCTGAATGACTTGTTCCTCATGCAAATAAACTGGCGAAGCGACGAGTACCGCATCGATATCGGCTTTCGCCAGGAATTCTCCATAGTCATCGTAGCAATCGAAATCGCCGTAGTTCTGGGTCATGAAGTCCAGCGCCC
>JAPOWG010000078.1 GCA_026707745.1 Chloroflexota bacterium | reverse complement strand
AGAGGATGGTAGATAATGTTTCAACGTCTGTACTGTTCATCGGGCTGGCTCTCCATATGGTTGGTTCGATACTTACCATTTTGGAGATCAGCCCGTTTATGGCAACTCAATTTCACATCAGACGTAATGTTGTAAATGGTCATAATTTCACAATTCAATAAGCGAAATATTGTTATAGAAACTTTATGGAGCAATCAAAATGACTGAATATCAACCGCTTGCTGAAGTTAGACAAAATCTGAAGGTTAAATGGTATCGGACTAAAATTGATCCCCAAAAGATGAAAGAATTATCCCAACGGAGTGATGTTCAGGGATGGTTTCAGGCTGGTGGGCATGTCGGACTATACCTGATGACAGGGGCAATTACATTTTACTTCTGGTCGCACCAACTCTGGATTCCGATGCTCATTGCGCTCTGGTTTCATGGCGCAGTAGCAAGCTTCTTTGTTGGTGTCGCAGCACACGAACTGAGTCATGGCTCAGTCTTCAAGACGAAGCGATTGAACAAAATCTTCCTCTATTTGACAAGCCCGTTAGCATGGTGGGATCCATTCGACTATGCCCTCAGCCACACTTATCACCATCGTTACACCCTTCACCCAGAAGGAGATCGCGAAGTTCTACTGCCGTTAGAACCGAATCTCGCTGAACCATTTGTGTTCCAATTGTTGACCATCAATTTGCTAACACAGCGTGGACGCACCTTTGGTAATGGTGGGCTTCTCTCGACAATCTATCTGACCATTCTTGGCGCAGTTGGTCGCGTGGGTGATTTGGAAAATCCAACAAATGAGTGGATTCAAACGCTTCATGACGATCAACCAGAAGAATATCGTAAATCGATCGGGTGGTCGCGTTTCTTGCTGGTATTACACGGTGGGATCACCGTCGTTTCATTCCTCACTGGCTACTGGATTTTCATCCTACTGATACCAGTTGCTCCCTTCATTGCTAACCTGTTCAAATATCTTGTGGGTTTGCCACAACACTGCAGATTGAGAGAAAACACACCTGATTTTCGCAAGAGTGTGCGCTCCATGAAGCTCAATCCGATTCTTGAATTCTTATACTGGCGTATGAACTGGCATCTTGAGCATCACATGTATGTAGGTATCCCCTGTTATAACCTCAAGAAGCTGAATGAAGAAATGGCATGGGATATGCCTGAGCCACGCACATTAATTGGCGCATGGAAAGAGATGCGTGAAACTTGGCGTAAACAGAAAGTCGACCCCAACTATGCCTTCAACACTCCGCTGCCCCCTACAGCGACACCTGAATATACAGGTGAAGAGACGCTGCCCGTATCGACTGGTGAGGAGCACGAGGATGCATTGTCTTTAGGTGATCTTGCACCCGAGGGATTGAGTGACTAAGTATTTATGAGCCATTGGTGGTGTAGAAACTTGACCAATGGCTTGCTTTTCAATGTTAGGCGCCCAAATTGTGAAGATGGTTGCCTGTCTCCAGCATCCGCCGCAGCTACAAGGCCCTGGTTGAGAACCCGCAGCACCGCGCCGCCCTGGTGCATCACCTGCAGGGGCAGTATGCGACAGCCGATTTCGTCACCATCAAAGCCATGGCGGACGAACTCGAACTGCGGCTGATGCGTGCCATCGATCCGCAGCGTTCAAGAGTGAGGACGGAGAGCGTCCAGGACCAGGCGGACAGTCGGCATATTCGCTTGACGCCGGCGCAAGGGGCAGCCCTGATGATGCGACCCGATCTGTCTCGGCTCCGCGGGCGGCGCGATGTGGCGATCATCGTCCTGCTGCTGGCGACCGGCCTGCGCGAGGGCGAGGTCGTCCAGTTGGAGATTGACGATCTCTATCAGAGCTGTGGCGGCGTGCCGGCCTTGCGCGTGAAAGCCGGCAAGGGCGCCAAGGCGCGCATGGTGCCCTTTGGCGATATGCTGTGGGCGCGCCAGATCACCGAACTCTGGCTGAACGGACGGGAGTCGGGGCCGGTCTTCACCCGCATGCGGCAAGGCCGCGGCGATATGCTCCATCAGGAAGCGGCGGACAGTCCCATGACTACACGCAGCGTCCAGCGGATGCTGGGACGTTATCCCATTTCGATCGACGGGCAGCAGCGGGCGGTAACGCCGCATGATTTGCGCCGGAGTTATGCCCGCAATCTCTTCAAGGCGGGCATTTCCACCGATGTCATCCGGCAGAATCTGGGGCATGTCGATGTCAAGACAACGCAGGCCCATATCGGCGTGCTGGATGGCTCGGACCGGGTGCCGATCAGCGTCTACGAACCCACCGAGATTCTTGCCAGGATGCAGGCGGCCATGTCTTAGAAGCACGCATCAGTCGCCGTTTTTGGCGCTACTTGCCACGCGTCCACTAGAGCATCGACAAGATGGCATTTAGGCGGGGAGCGCATCCCCACGGTAGGCGAGAACGATCTGATCCTCCGGCACGCCGCGCGCCTGCAGCGCATCCACCAGCAGCTTGTCATGCCGATCGAGCTCTATGACTATCTGATCTCCCGTCAGGCGCGCCACCAGCACCGTGCCGACCAGGCGCTTGTCTCGAACCTGCGCGATATCCACGATGGTGTAGATCTGCTCGGCTTCATTTGTTGTCAGATAAGCAAAGTCGTTCAAACCCTCACCAGTATAGCCTTGCAGTTCTTCCAAGAGGATCTCTTTTAGAGTGGCGGTATCCATTTCACAATCTCCTCTGCTATTGGGTTAAAGACGAGGAAGGGTATCGGCTCTGTGAGTCGCTCGCGAATGACCGCCTGACCCAGCGCTTGCTCAATCATTATCTCATAGTCCGCTTCGCTTATCGCCACGTACAACGGTGTTGTGTCCCCAATATAGTCCAGCGCCGCCCGATAGACCACATATTGCCCCAATAGCAGCATGAACTGCTGCTTTGCTGATCATACGATAACCCTGTCATGGTCCGGCACCGCTCATCATACCGATGGTCGGCAAACCCGCGAACACCGCGCACCAACGGGCAGTCCCGGCGCGGCCGAACACGACGCCGTCTCAAAATTCTATGCCTGGAAAAATCGCTCTACGCTCCTCCTGGAGTGCCGAAATCCACGAAAAGCGCCCACGTCCTATAACCATCCCTTCCATGCAAGCGGCGCCACTCCCTTAAAAATGACCGCCTCGCCTATGCAATACCGCGGAGACCCATCACGCACACACCGGCGACGCGCCTAGTCGCGCCACCCGCCACCCACTCGGCCTTCATTGACTATCCCATTAGAACTGTTACACTGTCTATGAATGTCCTATTGGGGAACGACAGATGGAAACCTACACCGTCAAAAACGCTCAAAATAGCCTGAACCAACTGCTGTCGGATGCGCATAAAGGTAAGACGGTCGTCATCACCGCAGAAAATGGTTGGGCGGTAAAGCTCGTTCCGACTCCGATAAGGGCCAAAAAGCCGCGCAAAGCCGGTAGCGCCCGCGGCCAGGTATGGATGTCCGACGACTTTGATGATCCCCTGGAAGACTTCGCCGACTATATGGAATGAGTTTCCTGCTCGACACGCACGCCTTTCTTTGGTTCGTCAACGACCATAGATCCCTCAGCCCAACAGCGAAAGACATCATTGAGGATCAACAGAGCCTCGTCTATCTAAGCGCTGCCAACATCTGGGAGATGGCAATAAAAGCCAGCTTGCGGAAGCTTGCCCTACCCGCGTCTCTTCAGCAATTCGTCGAAACTCATACGGCCAGGAATGACTTTGGCATCCTGCAAATTACGGCGGAACACGCCGAGATGGTGGCTAAGCTTCCCTTTCCGGAATCAGGGCATCGAGATCCCTTCGACCGCATGATTATCGCGCAAGCCATTTGCCATGACTTGACCATCATTACTCGCGACGCTACGTTTAGCGACTACCCAATCCAACGCATTTGGTAGCCCCGCCAAACAGAAACGAGCCTCTTCATCATCTTCATCTTTGGCGCAATCCTCCTCGGCGCGGGTACGATTCTCGCGCTCGCCTGGCATATCGCCCAACCCCGCATCGCCCTATCGGAAGGCACGCCGGACCCGCTTGTCCTTGCCTATGCTCTTGAAAATAGAGATGCCTTGCTAACTCATGATGAGCCGATAACCGGTCATATCACCGCACGACACAGAGAGAGCAAAGGACACGCTGGTGTCTTTAACGCTGGCCACCATTTGCAAGGAGAGCATGGGATCGGCGCAATCGTGATATCTATCCGGGAATACCATGCGTTGAAGGAATGTGAAGTCGTCGCGCAGTTGATGTTGGCGGTCGGCGAGATCGTCCGCCCCGTTCCGGACTTCTTTGGCGGCTTGTCCGCCGGGCTGATTCGGGCATGTAAAAAGCGCGGCTCCCGGGAGCAAGGGTCGCGCTCTTCTTGATTCGCATTCACACGGTATGTGGGCCAGCGCTAGGGTGTTTTGAGATTTTGTGCGTCGGGGGTCTAGAGCATACTCGCATGTAGGTATACGGGGAACTGTTGCACTTGCACACAGAGTTTTGTTTTAGTCAAGCTAATCCTATTGACATACTAGAACGTAAGTTCTAATATGGAGGTTGTACATGCGCGGAAGGCTATCGAAACGTTTTGTCAGTCGAAATGATCGTGACCCATATCCAACAGCGCTTCGGTCATCAATCCCTGCGTCGCGCCTCGGAGCTTTTGCAAGCGCGCGAGACTTTAAGCACTGGCATGGAAGCGGTTGACGACCTCTTGGATGGCGGTTTGCTGAAAGGTGCGACACACAGTCTAAGCGGACAGGCGACATCGGGCGCAACCACATTGCTATATCGCACAATTGCCAGTGCGCAGGCACAGGGTATACCAGCAGTCTATCTGGATATGGAAGATCTTTTTGATCCGCCCAATGCCGCTGCAACCGGCATTCAAATTGACCGCCTCCTGTTGATTAGCCAAACATCGCTCAAGCGGGCATTGTTTTTGATTCGCTGCCTGGCACAGCACCAACTTCCCTGTTTGTTGGTAGTCGATAATCCGCCAACCTTGCCGCTTGCTCAACTCAAAGCGGCATTACGTCACGCTCCACTGACGCTTGTCAGCTTATCCCCACAACCGCTATTACAGATGCAAGTGGTGCTGCAATGCCAACTTCAATCGTGGCAGTTGAACAATCAAGACATTATCGGCTTTAACAGCGATCTGTGCTTAATCGCTCACCCTTTTCTGCCATGTCGCCAGCGCAGGATGTCATTTGCCGTGCCGAGAGAGGAAACCGATGTTTAGTACACTCGTGATCTGGGACATTGCGGCATCCATCGAACGCCAGCACCAACCACAATTGTGCGGCAGCCCCCTCATCCTGATGACTGGCAACCAACATCTTAAGGTGTTGGCCACCGATGCGCTAGCGCGCCAAGCTGGGGTGCAGATCGGCGATACCCGCAAACAGGCGGAATTACACTGTCCCGATGCCGCCATACTACCAGCGCGAGAAGATGTGTACCGCCGACTGTTCACCGAAGTGATCGCCGACTTATTCCACTACGTCGACAAGATGGAACCCAGATACAGCTCTGGTAATGCCGTGTTGGTTGTGAATACGCAGCACGCAGACGAACTCGATTTTTTGCGGGCACGGATTCAATCTCACCTTGGTGGCAAGATCTCGATGGGCACTGCCAGCAGTAAGTTCGTGGCGCGGGTTGCTGGGACCAGTGGCGCAGGTCATTGCGTGGTGGCTGAAGGTGAAGAAGCCGCGTTTCTAGCGCCCTTTCCAGCGACGTCACTGCCCTTGAATAAAGATATGCACCGCCGAATACCGATGATGGGAATCCGCACTATCGGCGATTATGTGGCACTGTCCCGTACGGCTGTTTTCGAACAGTGGGGCAAACATGGACTTTGGTGTTACGATCTCGCCATTGGCCTCGACTCGCGCCCCTTGCAATCTTGCCAACTCGCGCCGGTTCTCACGCAATCCTTATCCTTTGACGATTCGGTGGCAGACAAAGAGATTCTGATTTCGGCCTGTCTACAACTGGCTCGTGTGCTGATTCAACAATTGAACAAGTGTGAAGCCGGTCGTTTGATCTTGTTGCTTACAGACGAAAACTATATGACCCATGAGATCCATCTGGCTCCGAATATACCGATACGCAGCTTGTCTCACTTGCAGCGGCAATTGCCCTTATTGCTGGAAAAACCTGCCTATACGACCGGCATATTCCATTTGAAGCTGCAATTGTGCGAACTGACACCGGTGCAGCCAAGGCAATTATCGCTCTTCAATATGACACAACATCAATACTCGCTCAATCAAGCGATCCGGCAGTGGCAAAAGCGCTTTGATGAGAAGGTTAGCCAACCGACACTGACCGATGCGCCTCGTTATTTCCCGCCGGAATTGCAATACGAGATGGTGAGCGCATGACGCGCCTGTACAAGGATGCTCGAACGCTGGATGTACAGACCCGCGATGCCATCCCAATTGCAATCCAATGGCGGCAGGCCTGGCATCCGATCCAGCACATCACTTTAAGCTGGCAAATGGATGTCAATTGGTGGCACGAACGAATCTACCGCGATTACTACAAAGTCCTGACCCAGAAAGGCCTGGTCTTGGTCATTTACCATGACCTGTTGACTGATCTGTGGGCGATTCAACGTATTTATGACTGAGAGCGATTATATCGAGCTCCGCGCGCATTCCTTTTATAGCCTGTTGCGTGGCACAGCATCACCCGGCGCTCTGCTGGCGGAGACCTGTCGTTTGGACATGGGAGGGCTGGCGCTGACCGACCATAACAATGTCTATGGCACAGTCGAGTTTCAAAGGACGGGACAGGCGCTGGGTATCCAAGCGATACTTGGTGCCGAGTTGACCCTTGAGCATGACCTGGCATTGCCCTTGCTGGTGGCGAATGAGACCGGCTGGAAGAACCTGTGCTGGTTGATCACGCAGGCGCAGCATCAAGCGCCAAAAGGCGAAGGCTTACTGCGATTTGAGCAATTAGAGGGACACACTGATGGACTAATCGCTTTATCCGGCGGGTGTGAAGGTGAAATTGCCCGTGAATTGGAGACAGAAGGTGTGGAAGCCGCTCGTCAAGTCACGGGGCGCTATATAGCGATGTTCGGTACAGATCGCTTCTGGATAGAATTGCATCACCATCGCCATCCATATGATGACCAGCGCATAGCCGAACTGGTTGGCTTAGCGGATTCTTTGAAGCTGGGTTATGTTGCCACCAATCATGTCCACTACCTCAAGCCCGAAGATAAACCCCTGAGTGATGTGGTGACTGCTATCCGGCACAATTGCTCATTAGACAATGTACGGTCACATCTTTTCCTCAATGGACAGTATTACCTGAAGCCACCAACTGCTATGCAGGAATTGTTCTATCGTTACCCTCGCGCCTTACAAAACACTATCCGTATTGCCGAGCAGTGTCCTTATCAACTTCCTTCTCAATTGCAGGAGTTGCCGCGATATCCCGTGCCGACAAGAATGACTGCCCAAACTTATTTATCGAGGGTGTGCTGCCGCTCAGAACGGTATAAGCCACACATGGAAAGCCGTTTGCAACATGAATTGGACATTATCAAAGCGACCGGTCTGGCAAATTATTTTCTGGTGGTCTGGGATATTGTGCGCTTTGCCCGAAAAAACGGCATTCGCTGCCAGGGGCGCGGCTCAGCGGCAAATTCACTGGTGGCGTATTTGTTGATGATCGCCCCGGTTGATCCGATAAAACACCAACTTGTATTTGAGCGATTTTTATCGCCTGAGCGACAGATGACCCCTGATATCGATATGGATTTTGACGCGAACAGGCGGGAAGAGGTCATTCAATACCTTTACGATAAATACGGGCGCACTCACGCGGCGATGGCATGTACCTTTGTCACCTATCGCCATCGCAGTGTTATTCGTGATGTTGCCAAAGCTTGGGAGCTGGCGCCGGCTACCCTTCCCTTTTTGAAAGATCAGTGGGAAGTCCGTGCGGCGGCAATGGACAGACTTCCCATCCGTACAACCAATGATGGATCTGCACTGCTTGACAAACGCTTCAGCAAGCAAGAAAGACAAGAGAACCCTCAACCACATTTGGAGCCTTTTTTCGATATTTGTGATCGTTTGTTGGGCAATGTCCGGCATATCGGCATACATAATGGCGGTGAGATTATCTCGGATGTGCCGCTTTCACATCGCTTGCCCACTGAACCGGCGACCATGTCAGATCGAACGGTGGTGCAATGGGATAAAGAAAGTCTGGAAGATGCCGGCATCATCAAGATTGATGTTCTGGGGCTTAGAATGCTCGCTGCGATCACGGAAATGGTCGAACGAACTGGAATTGATGCGGATTCGATTTCTTTCAATGACTCGCGGGTCTATGAGATGATCACAGAAGCAAAAACTTTTGGCGTGTTCCAGTGTGAGAGCCGGGCGCAGATGAACACCCTGCCTCGCCTGAAACCCACTTGTTTCCTCGATTTGGTCATCGCTATTAGTTTGATCCGGCCGGGACCCATTATGGGCAATATGGTACATCCTTACTTGCGGCGCCGGCGCGGTGCAGAAGCGGTCGGCTACCTCGATGACCGTCTAAAATCGGCGCTGGAGGAAACCCTGGGCGTGATTTTGTGGCAAGAGCAAGTGTTAAAGGTAGCGCATGATATCGGCGGTTTTACTCACGGCCAGGGTGAATTATTGCGCCGCGCTTTGGGCAGCAAGCACTCTTTTCAACTACTTGACCAATTGGAAACAATCTTTATCGAAGGCGCAATAAAGAATGGCGTCGCAGAAGAGACCGCCCAGGCCATATTTCAGCAATTACGAGGCTTCGGCGCTTATTCCTTTGCTAAGAGCCATGCGGCCTCCTTCGCTGTATTGACCTATCAGTCGGCATGGTTCAAATATCATTATCCCGCAGTATTTTATGCCGCTATTTTGAATCACCAACCGATGGGATTCTGGGCGCCGAGTACCTTGGTCTACGATGCCATGCGGCAAGGTATCTCAGTACTGCCGCCCGATATTAACCGCAGCGGAGCGGATTGCACGATTGAAGATGGCAGTATTCGTATCGGGCTGCAATACATCAAAGGCATAAAAAATCAGCGCCTGAATCGACTCCTGGAGATCCGCGCGCAACGTCCCTTTGTTGATTTGCAGGATTTTATGCGTCGGGTCAAACTCCCTTTACGGCTAGTCGAGCGCATTATCCAATCCGGCGCGATGGATAGTTGGCATTCGTCGCGCCATCAACTACTGTGGGACGCTGGGATTCTGCATCAGGCAAAAGGTAACTTGCCAATAGACGCACAATCTACTCGGCTGCCCGCGCCGACGCCAATGGAGCGATTAAATATGGAATTCGCGGCAACTGGGCTCTCTACACAACACCATCCCATGCAATACTACCGAGCATTTTGCCTGGAACGACGTATCTTGCACAGCAAACAAATACTGAGAGCGCGGGAGAACGCCGTCGTCCATACAGCGGGATTGGTGGTCATAATTCAGGCGCCGGAGACCGCTAAGGAAATTCGATTCATTACCCTTGAAGACGAATACGAATTGATAAACGTCGTCGTTTTTCCCGATCTGTATTACGAAGCGCGGAGAACGATTCGCAATGAGCGGTTTCTTTGGGTCACGGGAACAGTAGAACGCGATGAAACTGTGACCACTGTAAGAGCCAGTGCGGTGCGAGCGTTGCCACGTAACACGGCCGCCTCGGTGAATCTGCCAGAGTCATAAGATCAGGCCGCCTTGATAGGATATTAACATTTATTTTAATCTGACAGTTAATTAAATGGTGTCTCCTCTAGCTTTTATGCACGGTGCAAGGCATCTCCAAGTAAGAATGGCCTTTCTGTCAATGTTGCATTTGACATAATGCTTGTCGAAGGTTATGACCATTGTTGTAGTTATCAAGCAAACTGTGAAGGAAAAAGAGTTATGTGCGGACGCTATACACTAACAGCTGACGCCCAAGCGATACAACTCGCTTTTCAACTGGATGACGTCTCAGCTTGGGCGCAGCCGCGTTTCAATATCCCGCCGTCGCAACAGGTAGCTGTCATCACGGACCGCGCCCCAGCCAGGTCGGTTATATGGGTCCGCGCTACGTCGATCGCGCCAGATTCCGGGCTTCGCTGCTGAACATGATGGAAGATGCCGAGTACGCCGAAGCCTATGTCCAGTATTTCGCCTATGAGGGAGATGGTTTCCCGCGATAGCTTTCAATCGCTGGTGCACTTAGAAAGGCTGGGCTGATAAGTCGTACTGCCTGGTGCAGTGAGGAGATTAGACATGAAATTCGCGCACGTGTACAACGAGATTGAGCGCCCTTCAAAAGCGCTTATCGAAGGCTTCGGACAGATATCCTCGGCGACAGCTCACGAAGCTTCCGGCAAGAAAGGGGCCTTGACGAGCGCAATCAAACCGGTTGCAGCCGGCATGCGGGTCTGCGGTCCGGCGCTGACCGTGCTTTGTCGCAGCAAAGACAATCTGATGCTGCATAAGGCCATCGCGGTTGCGCGACCTGGCGATGTACTGGTCGTTGCCACAGAAGACAAGGCTGAAGCGGGTTTCTGGGGCGAGATCATGACCGTGTCGGCGCAGGCAAATGGTATCGCCGGCCTCGTCATCGATAACTGCGCGCGATGCCGAAGCAATCATCGCCAGCGGCTTCCCGGTGTTTTCGCGCGGACTGTCCATCAGAGGCACGGTCAAGGACAATCTGGGGTTGATCAACCACCCGACAGTATGCGGCGAATACCTGGTGTACCCGGGCGATCTTGTCTTGGGTGACGACGATGGCGTGGTGATCATTTCCCGGGAAGGGACCGAGGATGTGCTGGAGAATTCGATCGCGCGCATGGAAGACGAGGCGAAAGAGATTGAAGAAGACATCAGCAAGGGGGTGCTCACCGAGCATTTCTTCAAAGACCGCCTTGACGAACTCGGTTTGCGGGAAGAATAACTAGGCCATGGCAGAGCATCCTTACAGAGCCGCTCGGCGGCAGCGAAAAGGTCTGCCCCGCTCACGCAAAATCGTAAGCCGTCTCGTCGCTTGAGCGACGCGGTTTACGTAAACAGGTAAGACGTGGCGGGCGAGATCATGCAAATAGCCCGGCGCATGCATGCACTGGGAGGCTTAGGCGACGCCTTCGCTTCTTTCGACAGCCTCGATCAGATACTGCGGCAAGGCATAGACATTGTCGACTTTACCGTGGGCGATCCGGATTTTGCTACACCCGCGCACATTGCCGATGCCGCATCAAAGCCATTCGCGATGGGCACACACACTACACGCTATCACGCGGCATCGCTCCCTTGAGGCGTAAAATCGCAGAGTCCCTGTCCGCATCCCGGCAAGTCGAGTTTGGTGCCGAGGAAATTGTCGTGGCGCCAGGAGCAAAGATACTGGTCACTTACGCGCTCCTGGCGCCAATTAATCCGGGCGACGAGGTGGTCGTGCCCGATCCGGGCTACCCGGCTTATCGCTCCATGGTCGAGTTCGTCGGCGGCGTTCCAGTGCCGATGCCCTTGCTCGAAGAACGGTCATTCGCCTTTGATCCTGTAATCCTCGCGGAGCTTGTGAGCGACAAGACCAGAATGATCGTTATCAACTCGCCCAATAATCCCACGGGCAGCCTGCTCTCGGCAGATGACCTAAATGCGGTCGCGGGAATCGTTCGAGACGGCGACATTTGGGTACTTTCAGACGAGGTCTACTGCGAGATGGTCTATGACCGCCCGTTCCTCAGCATCGCGTCGATTCCCGGCATGAAAGAGAGAACGGTCTTGCTAGACAGCTTTTCCAAGACCTACGCCATGACAGGCTGGCGGCTCGGTTATGGCGCGGCGTCAAAATCTGTAGCTGATGCGATGTCACTGCTGTCCGGCAATATCCACTCTAGCGCAGCCGAGTTTACCCAACACGCCGGTCTGGCCGCATTGGAAGGTACCCGCGCGCCGCTGGACGCGATGGTCAAGGAATAAAGAGCACGTCGCGACTTGCTGTGGGAGGGGTTGAACAAGTTCCCAGGATTTTCGTGTGTCAAAGCCCAAGGCGCGTTCCATCTTTTCCCCAATGTCAAAGGCGCCTGCAAAAGGCTCGGACTGCAAGATGCCAATGAGTTGGAGGACTTCTTGCTTCGCGAGGCACGCGTTGCCGTAACCAGCGCCGGTTACTATTACCACAGCGCCGCGTTCAGCGAACATCCGCAGAATGTCCGCTTGTATTATGCGTTGGGGAAAGAGCGAATCCGAGAGGGCCTCAGGCGTATCGCGACTCTAGCTTGAGAGTTCCTTTGACGTCAGGACAGATTCTTGTCCAGTGTACGTGCGTATTAAAAGGCGTTGGTGGTCAGATGTCTATACTCGTGGCTATGTATTGCTTTCGATAGCCAGTTGCAGTTCTTTATGGTTCCGCGCATATACTTCAAGAGACTTTCCGGCAGCGACGGCTTCCCATCCTTGCCGCAGGCTGGCCGCGCCTCCTTTTGGTCCCAGTGGATGCGCGAACACAGCTCGTCCCGGGACGATACCGAAATCAACCGTATTCAGCCGGTCATACAGAAAGGCTGTGGAGGCCGCCCACTGGCTCCCCGCTGGGACAGGAAGCGCCGGCTTGAGATGTCCCCAGGGCTTCAAGCATTCTCCCACACTTTGGAGCACCTCATTATCAGGGGTCTTCATGCGAGCGCCAAATCCCGGGAAAATGATGACGTCAAAACCTGCCAATCGCTGCAGTTTAGTCATCACCCTTGTGTGTACACCGAAATATGAAATATGCGTCAGCGGTGCAATGAAATCGAAATGCGCTACCAAGGGCACCCGGGTATGCTTTCTCAACATTCTGATGGCGCTTAATCCCGTTGTCATGCCATTTACCATCAAGGCATTAGCGCCCTGTTCGACAGCAATATCGTGCAAATCAATCAATTGGTCCACTTCATCCGTGATGTTCGCCAGGTAGATTTTCTTTTCGCCCGTGACTGCTTCAGCCTTCAAGCGCGCCTTCCCGGCCTTTTCTGCCCTTTCCCGCAATGGCGACCAGGGAACATCACTTAACATCTCGTCATCTTTGGCGATATCGAGGCCGCCCAACCAGCTCTGATAGGCGAGTTCAGCAAAATCGTCCGGGGATAAGCCGATGTTGGGTTTGACCACGCCAAAGAAGATCGGGCGGTCATAGACTTGCAGCATGTCGCGCAGGCCTTGAATGCCAAATTTGGGACCTTCAAAGTGTCGCAAGAAGCTATGCGGGAATGCGATGTCAATCAGCTTGATTGTGGCGATGCCGGGGGAGTAGAAGGCTCCTTCGCCAAGGGCCGCCGTCAAGATGTTGGGGAGTCTAGGGCCGAAGTTGCCATGCGGGTGCGCGATTCTGACGCGACACTGGTAGGCCGGTGCCGGCTCCGCGGATGGCAGCGGATAACTTGGCTGGTCCAAAACGCCAGTGACGGCCAAATCAATCACTTTAGCGCCAAAGCGGTCACGCAGATCTTCATCGACGCCGACCCGCTGCCATTGCGCGGTGGACTGTTCCTGACATAGATGAGCCGCCGCTTCCTCCGGGTTTATGACGGACTCGAAGTAGTAGTCGAGAACAACATAGCGCTCCATATTGAGACTGGCTCGATCGGCAAAGAAACCAGTGTCTCTGTGAGCCACAGGTTCGTTTCCGATATCTCCTCTTTGGTCACTGTCAGGGAAGGCGATGTCTGTCGGGACAGTTTTCGCTGAGGCATGGGCCTGGTACTTGGCGTCAATCTCGACCATGCGCTGGACTTTGGGACCGGAGCGACTGCTCGAATCAAACTCCGACTCCATCCAGGCTTTGGTGATGACTTTGGCTAATTCCGGACCGATCACGCGTGAGCCCATCGTCAAGACCTGAGCGTTGTTGCTTTTGCGAGCGCGCTCGGCGGAGTAGGCGTCGTGGCAAGTGGCGGCCCGGATGCCCGGGACTTTGGAAGCGGTCATGGCCATGCCCAGGCCCGTGCCACACATGAGGATGCCACGGTCAAAACCTTCGTCGGCCACCGCTCGCGCCACCCGTTCGGCCACATCAGGGTAGAATTCCGGGTCATCGGCATTGGGTACGCCAAAATCTGTCACTTCGATGCCAGCATAGTCTTGTTGCAGGAATTCCCTTACCACCTCTTTAAGGGGAAAACCGGCATTATCACAACCAATAGCAATTTTCATGATCGTTCTCCTCGCGCTCAGATGGCAGCGGACGATCCGGGCGAAATGGCCTCAACAACTGGTCAAAGTTCCATGATTGTACCTGCGGTTGTTGACATCAGCACCATAAGCGGTTACATTATTGCACATAAGAGCATGGTATACTCACAAGTGCAAAAGCGGCAAGCCCTTGTCGTGTACCGTGGCAAGGCGCGGACGGAATTTGACGGTGGCTTGCACGACATAGTTAGTTCAGGCGCGCCTTTTTGTCCGGGCTCAAGTTCTAAGGCAGGCTTGGAATGAAGTCATGCATAAACGGAGCGACGACCATGCCCTATTCTTTGGAGCAGGATGTGGCCGCCGCTGCTCGGGCCGGCTTCGAAGGTGTGGAAATCTGGTGGGATAAGCTGGTCACTTATCTCGATAAGCATTCACTGCGCGACCTGAAACAACTATTGGACAGCAGCGGTGTGATTGCGGTAGGCATCTGCCCACTAAGGATATGGCCTTTTCGTGACAGTGAGCCGGCGCGCCAGGAATTTCGTGACGCGGTTCAACTTGCCTCTCATATCGGCTGCAAATTGCTCGCTGTTTGCCCCGATTTCCAGCCAGCGCGCCTTAGCCGTGAGGAAGCGCTCGCTATCCACGCGAAGGAACTGTCGGACATGGCCCGGCTCGCAGCTGAGAACGGAATCCGCTTGACTGTTGAGCCGATAGGCGGCCATACGCTTGTGCCCGGACCAACCGAAGCATTGCAGTTGATCGAGATGGCCGGCGCACCCGCCAATGTAGGCATACTGATGGACACGTTTCACTACTTTCGCTCCGGGGTTTCGGATCAGGAGATACAGGCCATTCCGTTGGATAAGTTGGATATCGTCCACGTCAATGACTGTGAGGATGGCGCGCTCAATGAGCTGACAGATGCGCACCGTCTCTACCCGACGCTTGGCGTAATTCCGGCTCGGCAATTGTCATTGCTGAAAGACAGGGGCTATGACGGTTATCTCTCGGTGGAGATTTTCCGCCCTGAGTATTGGGAGCAGCCTATCGGGGAGATTACGGGCAAGGCCTATACGACGCTGGGCGAGCTGATTGCGAGTCTCTAGCGCAACTGTCGCTCCAAACGCAGAGTTTGTAAGTCGAGGCGTACATTTTCTATCATCCGAAAAATGGAGGCGAAACAATGTATCTGGGTGCGACAACTTGGACGTTTAGCTGGGCGCCGCCTTACGACGAAGCTCTCAAGACCATCGCAAAGCTGGGCTTTAAGGGTGCGGAACTGACAATTTGGAGCGAAGAATTTCTGCAGGACTACTACACAGCAGAGACGAATACGCACTTGCGAAGTCTAATAGCGGATTTGGGTTTGGTTCTATCCAGCGTCTTTTGTATTCCGGTAGGAATCGGAAGTGTGGATCCCAAGGAGCGAGCAGAAGCGGTTGAGCAATTCAAGCGGGTTTTGGAGGTGGCAGAGCAGCTCGGCACAGACAAAATAATCGCGCTCCCGCCTAATCCATTTGACATTGATATTCCGGTGCTGCTGGGCAAAGCAACATCGCAGGAGTGGAGCGTCGACTTCCCGGAAGGGCTGGACTGGCAACAGAACTGGTCTGACATGGTCGATGTACTGCGGCAGTTTGCTGAAGCTTGCGAAGCAAGAGAGATGCGCGTTGCATTGGAACCGCATCCGCACCGAATGATGCACAATGCTGCCGGCATGCTGCGCATTGTCGACCAGATAGACTCCAAAGCGATCGGACTTAATTTGGATCCCAGCCATCTCTTCCCGATGGGAGAGCTGCCCAACATGGTCGCGTATGAAGTTGGCGACCGGATTTTTCACACCCATATTTCTGACAACGATGGACAGACAAACGCTCATTGGCGGCCAGGCAAAGGCAAGGTTGATTGGCGCGCATTTCTCGTCGCGCTCAAGAACATCGGCTACGATGGCCCGCTGTCCCTTGAGTTAGAGGACGTTCCGGGCGCCGCAGGCTATCCCGGTTTCAATCGCTCGCCGGACTCCACGCCGGAGATCGAGCGGCAGCACCTCCTGGCCAAGGATTACTTGACACAATTATGCCATGAAGTAGGAATCGAACTGTGACATCAGCGACGCTAGCACAAGCGCATCGACCCAAGACAGCGACTGGCGCAAGACAATGAGTTTGCCAAAGCATTCCCATTTGCTGCGCAGTTGCTACTTGTTCTATCACGAGAATATGACGATGCAGGAAATTGCGAAGCAATTACATATCTCTCGTTTCAAAGTATCGCGTTATATCAAGGAAGCCGTTGAAAAGGGCATTGTTCAGGTCCACTTCCATGATTCAAATATCGAGCACGAGAAACTGGCTCTTCAACTGGAACGAAGTTTCCCCATCAAGCTGGCAGTCGTCGTACCGACGCCCTACAGGTCCGATATCAGCGCCGTCAGGCTGGCAGTCGGGCAGGCCGGGGCATGTCTATTGGCGGACATCAAGCCGGAAACTTCCCTGAGCATAACCTGGGGACGCACCATTGCTCATCTGGTTGACAACCTGCCAAGCGACCAGCTAAAGGCGCAGCGTGTGGTTGATCTGGCCGGGGGATTCGGACAAGTTACAGACGAAATTTCAGCACGGGCTGTAACCTTGCAGATCGCCAGAAAACTGAATGCTGAATGTTTTCAGATGCCTGCGCCAACCATCGTTGAAAACATCGAGACGGCTCGCGCATTGTCAAATGAACCTATCATTCGCAACACACTGGCAATAGCGTCAGAGTCTGACATCGCCATTATGGGCGTCGGACCAACCGGTGTTGACTCGCTGCTCTATCGCTCAGGATACTTGTCCGAGCGAGACTTTGCGCACTTGAAGGAAAGCCATGCGGTCGGTTCGATCTTTGGCAGATTCTATGATTTGAAGGGCAGGGAATGCGATACTGAATTCAGGGAACGCGCCATTGCCCTCACATTTGACAACTTGCGAAAGATCCCCGAGCGCATTGCGCTAACCATGGGCGCGCACAGAATTGAGGCCATCCTGGGACTCATATATGGCGAACTGATTACGACGCTTGTCACTGATAGCGACACCGCGACAGCCGTACTGGAAAAGCACCTTGCTTCACAGGGAAAGCGCTCGGAAAACGGAAAGAATCTATCGGCGTCAGTTGAGGGACGTGATCGATCCGGCATCTTGCGGAAAGAAAAGGTGTAAGCGGGCATGACACATTACACCATTCGTCCAATGAACACCGGCTTCCAGGAACTGGACAAAGCCCAGTACGCCACCTTTAGAAAGGGCGCCGGGCAAATAATTGAACATCCGGTTTTCGCCTTTCTGGTAGAGGGCGGCGGACGCAAGATTCTGGTGGACACAGGCATGAGCGATACGCAGCGGTCTGTGACCTACCACCATGCGGGACGGCAAGAACCGGGTCAGGCTATACACGAACAAGTCCGCAAGTTGGGCATTGGCACTACGGACATCGATACGATCATCTTCACCCATTTGCACTGGGATCATTGCTACAACGTCAAGCAGTTTTCCAAAGCCAGGCTAGTGGTGAGCGCGGCTGAGTACGAATTTGCGCTTGATCCGATACCCCCTTACTGGACGTCGTATGAGCATCCCGGCTGTGGTCTCGAGCCGCCCTGGCTGGGTTGTGAATTCGATTTGGCGACCGGTGAGGAAGAGATCGTTCCAGGCATCAGCGTCTTTCCGACGCCCGGGCATAGCCCCGGTCATCAAGCTGTCTCGGTTCAGACGGAAGCCGGCGCCTGTGTTCTAGCGGGCGATTTATTCTTTGTACGCGAGAATCTCGAACCAGATGCCGAGCGGGGCTGGCCGCTGACGCCGATTGGTCGTTTTGCCAGCTTTGTCGACCTGTGGCGCAGTATGGTAACTGCCATTGAGCGAGCCGATCATATTCTGATGACACACGATCCGTCCCAGCCTGACGGGCAGATATTCCCTTAGCCCGCCCGCGGCCAGCAGCAGATCAAGGAGGTGAGTTATAGCCGAAAGACTAAACGCAAGGGCACAACTCAAGCAAGTTACTGTTTTCTTCTCGGAGGAATAAAATGACATCCAAAAGTCTACGTATCGCATTCGTATTGTTCGCAGCTGCGGTTTTCGCGCTGCCATTGGGTTCCATACTGGCTCAAGACGATGTGGTCACGCTCATCATCGAAAGCTGGCGCGTCGACGATGCGGACGAGTGGAACGACGTGATTCTCCCGGCTTTCGAAGCCCACTATCCGAACATTGATGTTGACTTTCAGCCAACCATTAATACCGAATATAGTGCCACCTTGGGCACCAAGATCGAGGCTGGTACGGCGGGTGACCTGATCATGGTCGAACCCTTTGACTACCGTCTCGAGATGTACCTCAACGGCGACCTGGCGAATCTGGGTGATCTCGGGAGCCTGGAGAATTACAGCGACGGCGCACTGAGCGCCTGGAGCACCGACGACGGCGAACTCTTCGGTGTGCCGCTTGCGGCAGTCATCCATGGCTTCATGTACAACGCCGATATCTTTGCCGAACTCGGTTTGGAAGAACCCGCCACTGCGCAGGAATTCCTCGATCTGTTGGAGGCCGTTAAACAGGACGGTCAGTATGTGCCGCTGGCGATGGGAACGGCTGACGGCTTTGTGCCCGGGCTGCTGGGTTTGCAGCTGGCGGGCCAGCCCTTCTGGCGTGGCGAGGAGGGCCGTCTGGCGCTTATCGATGGCAGCGGTAAGTTCACCGACCAAGGCTATATCGATGCCTGGGCGTTCCTGGCAGCGTGGGCGGACTACATGCCCGATGGCTATCAGGCAGTCTCTTATCCGGATATGCAAAATCTATTCACGCTGGGCGGCTCTGCGGTTTATCCTGCAGGATCATGGGAAATCTCGATCTTCAACCAGCTGGTGGGGGATGATTTTGCGATCGGCGCCTTCCCGCCGCCAGTACCCGAAGAAGGCGCGGACTGCTTTATCAACGACCACATGGACATGGGCATGGGCTTGAACGCGAATACCCAGCACCCGGAAGAAGCGCGACTATTCCTGAATTGGCTGGGCTCGGCCGAGTTCGCTGAGCTATGGAACAATGCGCTGCCTGGTTTCTTTGCCATGTCTAACCATGTCGTCGAGGCGTCCGACCCGATGGTGCAAGTGTACGCGGGCTGGCGACAGCACTGTGGCTCGTCGCCGCGCAACGCTTATGCCATCATCTCGCGGGGCGAACCCAACACCGATAGCGAACTGATCCGCGTGACGCAACTGGTCATGAA
>JAPOWG010000072.1 GCA_026707745.1 Chloroflexota bacterium | reverse complement strand
TTCGCCGCTGTAGACGGGATCACTGCGCTGACGATTGCCGAAGACTGCCTGACAATCACGCGTGATCCCGCATTCCCGTGGGAAACGATCATAGACGAGGTTCGCGACGCCTTGCGCGACTGGTACCTCTAGAGGTCACGGGTTCCGACGCGCTAGCTGTCATCTGCCGAAGTCGACTTGCCCGTCGGTTTTGGGATCACAGCGGGCTGCGTCGCTGGCGCGCTCTCGCCGACTTGCCTGAACATTGCGTCGACCTGTTTCTCGTCGCCGCCTTCAAGCACCGAAAGCATTTCATTCGCCGACATGCCGCTATAGTCGCGCTCGACCTTGGCGATGGACACACGATTGATGACGCGTGACACTGCTCCCGCGCCACAAGCAGAGCAGCGCGGTTCAGCCGCATCATATGCCGCATAAGTTTTGAAGGTCAGGCTGAAAGACCGCCCGCAGCTATGACAACGAAAATCGTATTGCGGCATGATTGTTATCCTGTCAGCCCCAACTCCCGGCGTTGAAGGCCAATTTTAACACGCGATACCCGCTTGAGATGCCGTAAACTACTGTGGTTTTGGGAACCAAGCGTCCGCTCCGGCGGCCTCAACCGTCGCCCTGAGCGACCCGCCGTCGCGCGGCTTCAGTTTGGCCCATGTCCGGATGCCACTCGTCCATGAGCGCGTCTTTACGCCGAGTGGCGATCCAGCCACCCAAATCCCGCGCAATTCGCTCCAGCATTTTAGGCTGCGCCCAAGTCGCCGTATCAACTTGCACGGCCACGGCGCCGGCCTCAATATAGTCGCGCGCGTCCAGGGGCGAATGTATGCCCCCGGCGCCGATAATCGGAATTTCGCCGGGAACTTGACGGCGCAATCGCCCCACCATGCGCAGAACCGATGGCTTCACCAGGGGGCCATAAATGCGGCCGCTAACCAAGCGTCCAGTATGTTCGTCCCTTGCGGTACCCCGCGGCGCGGCGCTCACTACAAGAGCATCCGCGCCCGCGTCAAGTACCGCCGGCGTCAAGTGATAGGCTTCATAGAATGGCAACCGGACCAGCAATGGTTTTTCGATGGCGGCCGCAGCGCTGACCAAAGCAAATGCTTCGTCTTCGTCGATGTCGTCATTTAGGCCGAGTTCGATACCGGCGATCACGTCGAGCCCGTCTATCATTTCGCCGGCCTGTTTCATATGAGGCGCGCTGGTGCCGGCCAGGTGCAGAAGTACCGGGACAGGAAGTTTCTCCCAGACCTGGCGATTTTGCCGAATCACTCTCTGCAAGCCCGGATTCGGCAAACCCGTGTGAACAAGGATACCGCCCGGCAGGGGCACGAGCCTTGTCCCGGATGCTGGATTCCATTGTTCAATGGTTACAGGATTGGTGATGATGGCGCCAAGTTTCTCATAATCAACCAGACGGCGGTAATTATCGCCGAAGCCGACCGTTCCCGCGGCCGGCATTACCGGCGTCGACAAGAGAAGGCTTGTCTTGCCTGGTCGCGTAATTTCGACAGCCATCGAGATCCTTCGTCAGTTCTCCAGATGCAAAGACGTCAGGTCGAAGGCGGGTCCGTCAACGCACTGAAGTTTGGACCCGTCATTTGAACGCAGCATGCAAACATAACAGGCGCCTACCGCACAGGGCAATTGCCTTTGGAATACGCCAAAAATGTAATTTGCCGGCACATCATTGCGCCGTTCGCGCACCAGATGCATCACATCCGCAAAATTGTTCAATTCGCTGCTCGGTCCTACCAGGACAAACACTTGATCGGCCCAGCCCAAGGTCATCACCATATCTTGCCAGCTTAAGTCGTCTTCGGCGTGAAGGATCTCGATCTCCTCCGGGAGATGGCCGGTGTCATATTGACAAGCCGTTCCCATCAGCACCATCGTCACACTGGCATCGTTGGACAGGAGCGGGGGCAACATCATCAGCAGAGAGGTGGGCGGGGTATCATATACGATCAGCAAGACATTGCGCAGTTTGCGGCGAAACCTAAAGGGCTTGCCTATCGGGCCGAGCAAGCTTAGCAACTGACCCGGCTGGTAGCTTATCGACGCCGGGACTTCGACGACGATTATGTTGCTGTTGAGAATTTCTACCGGGAACCACAACTCGCGCAGATAGGGGTTCCAGTGCTGTATTTCGTAGTCCTTCTCTATGCGCCGAGCCAGGACCGCCTGACCTGCGAGCATTGATGACAAGGACTTGTCAACCGCCAGTTCCAGCCGCTGATAGTCGCGGCTGACCCGTCTAATTCGCTCGATATAGGCTTGCGTATCTTTCATGCTGTCAAATTGGTCCCCCTGGCAACATTATAGTCGCATAAGGGCGGTGTCACTGCTATGAGCGGAGGCAATTGAATGCGCGGGCTGTGATTTGCGGGCGAGATATTGGCGCTGGCTGCAATCCGCCGCGAAAAACCGGCTCAATCATGAACGAATCGATATAGTTCAAAGGGTTTTTCGCCGGCCTCTGGCAAATGCGCGGCCAAGAGAAATCGCGCATCCGATTCCTGGCCGAGATAAAGCGCATCAAGAGCCGGACGCCCCGGTGGCATCATCAAGTAATCAATATCGAAGCGCCGCGCCAGGTCCAGCGTATCGGCGCGCGACGCGAATGGCGTCATGAGCGACTCGTATCCGAAATAGCTAAACACGTAGGGGTCTTGTGTCATAATGCGCAGGCGACCGTCGCCGGTAAGGTCCGGCAGGTCTTCAAGGGCCTCAATCAAGACCCCGATGCTGCCATAATATAGATCAGCCTTTGCCGTCTCTTCACGGACAAGGCCATAGGAACTGAAAGCGAACCAGGCCAGCAATGCCGTGACAACACCCAGTCTCAGCCGCGGCTCGCGCAGGAAATGCTCGAGCGACAGCGCCGCAAATGGAAGAAACAGCGGCAAAATGCTCAAAAAGGCCTTTTCAAAACTGCCCGCCTGGCTCTTCAGCGGTAGCAATATTGGATATGCGAGCAGAATACCCAGCAGCCAAATAATCGCGGGCGCAGCGAGCAATAATCGCTCCTGTTTGCGTACAGCGCGTCGCTGAAGCGACGAGAACGCTTGCGATTTTGCGTGAGCTGAGCAGGCTTTTTCGCTGCCGCCGAGCGGCTGATCGCGTTCTCTGAACAAGAGACCAATACCGCCAAGAACCAGGGCAAACAGGGGCAAAGTGAAAGAAACCATAATCTGTTTGCATGCGGCCAAGAGTTCAAAGGCCCGCTTCCCCAAGAGATCGGCAATTGATTGGCGCCCCAGCATTGATTCGAGCGATATTGGCAATCCATAGGCATAGTGGTCGTGATGCTCGACCATAAAGAACATGCGGCTGGTCTCCGCCGGACCCAGCATGTCGAGTTCCTGCAGGTTTCGGATCAACCAGGGAGCGACCGTCAGCAGAAAACTGGCGAACAGTGTAAGGAGCAAAAGAGCGGCTTCGCGGATAGTACTGCGCTGTCCTGTGCGAAGCACGCGCAAGGCAGCGACAGAAATGAACAGGGGCAAGAGCAGGACCGAATCGTTGCGCGTCAAATACGCCAAGCCCGCAGTGAAGCCGCAGAGGACGATGCTCCAGCGATGCCCATAGCGCAATCCCCGGTTGAACAAGAGCACGCTCAGGCACAGCGCGCTGGCGTTCAGTATGGTGGTATCAGTCCGCAGCGAGGCCCAGACCATATCGGGCAAGAAGGCTGCGAAGGCAGCGGCCGTAATCGCTGCGCCCTCCGGCTGGGCAAGCTGTTTTGCAGCCAGGAATACCAGGACCGGCAACAGCGAACCGACCAAGACAAATATGAACAAGGAAGCGTGCGAGCTTTCACCGAAGAGCGCTATCCCTGTGCCCGCAGCCGCGCCAGCAAGCGGCATCCAGTGATCGATCGGGTGCGTCACATCGCTTGGCAAGCTGCCGTAATGCCAAATGTAGTTAATGGTGAAGCCTTGTCCAGCGGCCAAGCGCGTCCCCAAGTTGAAATAGTGGATGGGATCGTGCAGACCCGGATTATGGACAAAGGAAAGAAGCGAAAGTCGGAAGAACAAACCAGCGACTATTATCGCCGCGAGTTTGACGCTAGTCGCTTTCATACGCCGGTTCATCTGTTCAGCTGGACTTGCGTTTTCGGGACGCCAATAATACCATGAACCCAAGCGCGACCCTATATCAAGTAGCTTCCGTTTACGTAAACCGCGTCGCTCGTGCGACGAGAAGGCTGAATGTTTTGCGTGAGCGCGGTAATTCTATTCGCCGCCGCCAATGCGGCGGGCGCGTTCATGGGAATGCCATCCACTGGCTGTGGTTGATCCTTTTCATCGGACTGCTCTTGCGCTTGCTCCATGCAAGCGACCTGCCGACAGTGCTGTTGTTTCGTCACGGAGGCGGCGGAGACAGCGGCTGGTATCTGGCCAACGGTGCCGGTTTCTTCAGCGGCAAGGAACACGGATATATACGCGGAATCGCATACTACATATCAAATTTGCCCACACCCCCCTTCTACATCATTTTCGCCGGTATCTTCCAGACATTTTTGCCAAAACACGAGTCCGTGGTGCTTATTCGCATCGTCCAGTGTCTTGTATCGGTCGGAACAGCTTATATCGCGTTCCGAATTGTCCTGACGGTTGTGACAGACCTGCGCGCCGGCTTGATGGCGGCCGCGCTAGTCGCCTTGCATCCCACGTTTATCGTCGAATCCAATACGATCGCGACGGAGACTTTCTACATATTTTTCATTTCCGTGGGTTTGTGGCTGTATATCGAATATGTCGTACCGCGGGACGGCATCGCTCCCCCACAGACGCTCTCCGTCAACCTGGCTCTGGTATTGGTGGCGCTGGCCTTTGGAATGGCTACCTTGACCCGTGCGGTAGCGGCGCTCTTTCCCCTGGGTCTCGTCGGGCACATGCTGCTGCTCAATCTGTACGATGGGAGATTGCGCTGGTTTTCAAAGAGTCTATTGCTTTTGGTCGTATATGGCGCTTTGCTTTCCACCTGGACGATTCACAATTTGCTGCTTTGGAATCGTTTCGTGATTCTCAGCGACCAGTTGATGCCGGCGATCTGGAGAGCGGCTGTAACCAATGACGGATCGCCAAGTGAGAACGATGAGCTTCTGCTGCAAGACGCGCGGATTTCCATCGACGAAGATTGCGAGATCGACTGCAAGTTTCAGCACGAGACGGATGCTTATCTCAAGCAAATCGGGGCCAGCATCAGCCAAGATGGCGTCGGTTACGTCATGCGCCGCCTAGGGGAATTGGGAGAATCGATCATTCAGCCGCACGGTACGGTATCATTCGGCAGCAGGAGTATCAGGGAAGCGGCTACGAATTGGCTGCGGGATGATCGATCCGCAAATGGCCTGATGCAACTGACGCGAATCGAGGGATTCGGGATCAAACTTGTCATCTGGATTCTGCATTTCTTCGCGATCGTATTTGGTTTGGCCGGTGTTTGGCTGACGCGCAAGTCCTGGCGCCTTACCGCCCCATTGGCGGGCTTCCTGGTTTATACCACGGCGATACATTTCATCGTGCTTGATGCGCCGCGTTATTTGTTCCCTAACGAAGTCATCTGGATCATTTTTGCGTCGATGTCAGTTTCAGTGCTGGCCGCGCGACGAAGCCGGCACGATATTGTGAGCCCCGCCGCATCATGAACATTCTGATCGCGACCGGAAACACCGGCAAGTTACAGGAATACCAACGACTGTTCGCCGTCCTCGACGCCGGGCTCCTGTCTTTGACTGACCTGGATCTGGGCGAACTCGAACTGGAAGAAACGGGCGACAGCTTCGAAGAGAACGCCTCCCTCAAAGCGAACAGTTTTGCCCGACTCTCGAATCACTGCACCGTGGCGGATGACAGCGGCTTGACGGTCGATGCGCTAGGCGGAGCGCCCGGGATCTATTCCGCGCGTTACGGGGGTGAAGAGCTCGACAGCGCAGGAAGGCGCGCCAAGCTGCTCGCGGCGCTTGAAGGCATCGACGAAGAAGATCGCGGAGCTCGCTTCGTCTGTGTCATTGCCATTGCCGATCCGCGTATCCAGGAAACCATCCTGGTTCGAGCAGAATGCCGGGGCAGAATCGCGTCTCGGGATCATGACGATGGACGTGGATTTGGCTATGACGCCGTGTTCATACCGGATGGATACCAGCTTACCTTTGCTCAGTTGCGGCCGGAGTTGAAAGATGGACTCAGCCATCGAGCGCGCGCCGCGCAGAAGGCCCTGCCTATCCTGCACGAAATTTGCAGCCGTTCGCTCTAGCTGAGGACAGTCGCATGTGGGGCATTTGACACTTTGGAGAATCGAAGGCGAGCGGAGAAAACATGAAAATCTATACCAAAACGGGCGACAAGGGCGAGACATCGCTCTTTGGAGGCGGCCGGGTGCCGAAGAACCACGCCCGCGTCGAAGCCTACGGCGCCATCGACGAATTGAATGCGGCGCTTGGCGTGGCGCTCTCCGCGGGACCCCCCGAGCCGATCGATCAGTGGCTGCGAGAAGTGCAGGGGCATCTGTTTCATCTGGGTTCCGACCTGGCGACGCCACTGGATTCCAAGTCGGACTGGGCCCCCCGCATAGAGCAAAGTCAAGTCAGTTGGCTCGAAGACTCTATTGACCGAATGACAGCACAGCTAGAGCCCTTGCGCAATTTCATTCTGCCGGGCGGAACGCCTGTGGCAGCGCAACTACACGTGGCTCGTACAATTTGTCGCCGCGCCGAACGCCGAATCGTGGCGCTGCAAGAAACCGCCGAGATCAATGCCTTTGCGGTTATCTATATCAATCGATTGTCCGATTGGCTGTTTACTTTGGCGCGCTACGAAAACGCCAAGGCGGGCGAATCCGAACAGAAGTGGTCTCTGCGATCTTAAGAAATGGGAATGCCTGTCGTTGCCGGAGGTGGGAGTCGAACCCACACACCCGAAGGTACACGAGTTTGAGTCGTGCGCGTCTGCCAATTCCGCCACTCCGGCTTGCGGTTCGATAGTGTACGAAGCGGCACAGGCAAAGTCAATGGCAAACAGCAATGAGCCCGAGCAATTGCACCAGATTTTTCTTAACCACCGAGGACACCGAGAGCACCGAGATTTAACCGCCTGCATGCAAAACAAGGAGACCATTTGACGGTAGGTGTCTACGCGACGCGGCGGGTCGCCCGCAAAACCTAGCCGGAACGGTGGGCGAGCCAAGGCTCGCCCCTACAATCACCCTGCGATTTGTTGCAGGACTTACTTGGATTCACTTCTGCGGTTAAACTAATGTGCTGCGATTGCCCAGGATCCACTCATGTCGCGAATAGCCAACTTCTGTCCAACTTGCGGCAAAGCGCTCGTGCGCCGGCGCCACAGCGGGCGCGAACGTCCCTATTGCCTCAACTGCCAGGCGCCGATTTACTTCGACCCGAAAGTAGCCGTCGTCATTTTCCTTGAGCGAAACGACGAGGTCTTGCTGATTCGGCGAGCGGTGGACCCCGGCAAAGGCAAATGGGCGCTCCCCGCCGGTTTCGTCGACTATGACGAAGCGCCCGAAGACGCTGCGGCCCGCGAGGTCCTGGAAGAAACCTCCCTACAAGTGCGAATCGACAAGTTGCTGGAAGTCTTTCCCAGAAAGGACGACGGCTTGGCGGATATCGTGATTGCCTACAGCGCCTCAATACTGGCAGGTGAACCCTGTGCCGGGGATGATGCCGACGAAGTCGGCTGGTTCAGCCGCGACAGCTTGCCGACGCTGGTATTTTATCCTTCGATTACGCTCACTGCCAGGTGGCGCGCGGGGCAATTGGACACCTGATCGCGGGCCTCAGCAAATCCTCAAGCGCCCTGTCAGCGCCGCCCCTAGGGCGACCTGCGAAAGCTGAAGCCGCGAATCAGGCGGGATCGTCACGGCCCATACCGATCAAGCGCATGATGCGCGAGGCGAATGCCAAGAGATAACTGTAGACAATTGAAGCGCTAACACGGGTCGCGTTGCGTCCGTCGTCCAGCGACTTGTAGATCGCGCGCGCCTGGCTGAAATGACGTCGGGCGCTCGCGAAGTCCCATCCAGATTGGTAGACCGCGCCTATCGCATACAAGTAACGCGCTTCATAAGCCGGGTTATGCGCCTCGCGAGCTCGTTCTACGGCCCTGCCAAAATATGAAATTGCGCTATCGAATTCCCCGCGCATCTCTTGCCATTGGCCGAGCATGCCCAAGGTATACATCTCGTAGGGTTTGTGCTCTACATCTTGCGAAAGCGCCAGCATTTGATCGAAATAATTGCGCGCCTCGTCGAAGTCCCGCGCGGCCAGCATGGTCATCGCCAAGGTGTACAAGCGCATGAATTCGTGGAATATCGCCTCCATGCCACGGGCAACTTCCAGGGCGGTCAACTGCTGTTCCAAACCTTTCTCGAAACTCTCGCTGTTTTGCGCCAGCACCAATCCCTGCTGACCGATGATGATGCTTTCCAGCAAGCGATCCCTGATCGACTTCGCCTTCTGCAAGGCAATCAGCAAACCATCATTGGCTTTGCTGTATTGCCCCGCGCGGATGAAAGAATTCGACAACATAAGAACGGCGCGGGCTTCCAGGGATGCGTCGTTGAGTTCGCGGGCAATATCGATCACCTTCCAGGCATGTTTCCTGGCATCGCCGGGGTTAGAGGCGATTTCGCCCAGCCCCAAAAGCGACTGAGCATATCGACGCATATCACCCGCGTCGTATGTGAGGTCGACGGCGCTGCGATAGTCTTCATAAGCTTCCATGGTTTGGAAGTAGCCCTCGCGCGAAACGCGAGCCCGCGCCAGCAATCCGTCAACTACCAAGCCGCTGAAGCGGATCTGCCGCGCCAATTCGATCGCATCGTTGCTGTAGTCGCGCGCGAAGTCAAAATGTCCCAAGGAACACTGCGCCTGCGCCAGGCCCAAAAGCGCGATGATCTCAATGCTAGTGTGCCGCTCGCGGCGAGCCATCGTCAACTCAACATGGCAGCGATCCACGACTTCGTGGAAACTACCGGATTTCAGCAACTCACCGATATCGTATCGCAAGCTGTCGGTTTTCGTCGACATTGATCCGCCTTCCCAAATGAAAAGCCATCCTACAAATTATACGGCATTTCCCGCGAACCGATGCAAGATGCGCAAAGCTGGTCAGGGCAATCGCATCATATTATTTTCACCACAGCCGCTCGGCGGCCGCGACATAGGTCCGGACAAGCCTTATAGAGACGTTCTTCTGGTCGCCGCAGCTGGCATTTTCATCTCCCTGGCAGGACTTGCGATCGCAATAGCGCAATCTCCCCAGGGGCTGACCGCGCCTGAAGACGGCTCATCCGGATTGCGCTTTGTCGCATCTGCTTCGCATGGAAACTCTTAATAGATAAATAACTATTTATATTATGTACGAAATTAGTAAAGATTTCATTCGAATTACCAAAATGCGACTATATGGTCGCATCTGATAGAACAAATGTGCTACTATGACCTTATGCCAGCAAATTAAAGGAGAAGATCGAGCAAAGATTGCTAAGGACAGATCTCAAAGTACGCAGTAAAGCGGTTCTGTCGTGTTAACGTGTTTATGACAGAACAAGTTTACACGACAGTTTTTCAACCTGCTTGATACTTGGCAGGACCATTCCAGTATTCATGAGAAACTGAGAAAACGACAAAAGTAGAAAAAAGGAGAAACACAATGGCTTGGACAACGCCAAAAACCGACTGGAGCACCGGAGAATTGGTCGCCGCCGCCGATTTGAACAGCATCGGCGACAATCTGGCGGCGCTCAGAAATCTGGGGAAAGCGGCCTACACAACGACGAAAGATATCGTGTCGAATACGCGTAATTTCACCCATATTGATGGTGATAACCTCAATCTAACGATCACAACAACGGGCGGAGATGTTCTGGTTCATTTTCACGGCTCGATAGGGCTATGGGACGGTCAGTCTGTTTTTCTCGATATTGAGGTTGATGGATCCCGTCTGGGCGGGAACGACGGCCTTCTAAGGCACCAATTTGTCAATGTGAGTGGCTCCGCGCAAGTAGCCAACCTGGTAAGTTTCACACGACTGATCCAGAATCTGAGTCCCGGATCGCATACCTTCAAACTCCAATCAAAAGAGACGTACAGCAACACGCTGAAGGCCGGCGCCCAATTCTGGCTGCGCGAGATCTAGCCTGCGCCTCCGCAAGCTTGAAAATCAAGCGAGAACGCGAGTAGTTCCAAATTAGTCGCGGGAATTGAACTCCCTCTAAATCTCCCCCATAGCTATGGGGGAGACTTGCTCGCGCCGTGCGAACTCCCCTTCCCTGCTGCTTCGGGATACTTCCCCCCGTGAGGCGGCTGAAGAGCGGACACCGTTACATGAGGCGCGATATCGCCGCAATATCTGTAATCATTTAGGTGATTTTCGGGCGATCTGCGCGACCCACAATCCCTTTGATCCCACGCGCCAGCGCGATCGTCAAATCCATTGACTGATGCGGCAAGAACCTGCTGAACCAAGCGAACAAACGCCGTTGTCGCGCTTCGCGCGGGTACAAATCCGCCGCGCGATGAAAATGGTAGCTGGCCTTTCCTCGATTGCCAAGTTTCCACCAATTGACCCCAACGACATGGTGGCGCGCCGCCAACTTGCGATCGAATTCCTCCGCGCTCATGCATCGTTCCCAGCCATAATGGCGCGCGTTCTCCACCGTCTTGAGCCGTCCGAGCGCCCCCTGCAAGCGGTCATCGGACAGCATGTCGTCGTGCATTCGCCGATATACCAGTCGATCATTGAGGCCGTAAAACTTGTGTTTTGACGCCAATCGCAGGAAAAGATCCCAGTCCTCGGCACTGCGGAAGTCCGGATCGTCCTCGAAGCCGCCAATCGCGCGAAGCACCGCTGTCCTTATCATGGTGGAGCTGATTAATATGTGGTTGCCGGTCAGGCGAAGCAACTCGCAAAAGATGTCATCGGAAAAACTCGGGAAGGCAGAGGTCTCGATGTGCGTCCGACCGTCGCTGGCAACAAACTGGTAATAGGTGTGCAGCACATCAATATCTGTACGCTGAAGAAATAGGCGCAGACAGGTTTCTACCTTGTGCGCCACAAGCTGGTCGTCCGCGTCCAGAAAGTGAATGTATTCGCCGCGCGCTTCCCGAATGCCCCGATTGCGCGCTATCGCCGGTCCTTGATTCTCCTGGCGGATGTAGCGAATGCGATCGCCAAATTCCGCGAGCAGATGGTCGCCGGTGCCGTCCGTGCTGCCGTCGTCGATCACGATGATTTCGCAGTTATGATAAGTCTGCCCGAGGCAACTGTCGATGGCCTCGCAAACAAAGCGCTTGCGGTTGAAGGTCGGGATCACGATGCTGACCAGTGGATTGCTTTCCATCAGATTGTCGGCCAGATTGTCGGAAATAAGATCGCTTGGCATTCGCATTTCAAGTTCACGCCCTTGATATCACACTTTGGCTCGCGTCACGGTCTGATGGTCGGCCGCCCGTCTATGCTGCCGGCGATCCAGCCGAGCGCGTTGCTGGCGCTTTGTACGCGCCACCAGCGATAGCCCTGGTTGTCGTAGGGCCCGGCAAGGATGGCAACATAATCACCGGCGTATAGCCCAGCGATGATCGCGTGCGATGTCGATGGACCCTGACGCAAATTCAAGTTCTGCACGGTGCGCAATTGCTGCCCCGGGAAATACTCGCTATTCTGTATGACCGCGTCCGGAACCGGAGCGACGCCGACATTGCCCGTCCCAAATGCGGGGTTCCGCGCCAGATCCGCACTGTCCGTGATGAGGCCGCTGTCAACGCTCAGGGTGTATTGACGCCCATGCACCGTTACCACCACCGCGCTGCGATCCGAATACCATCTTACAGACTCCGGCGCGGCGTCGCCGATCGGGCCGGAAAGCCGCGCGCCCCCACTGTTGTACAGCGAGACCGGCGCATTGTCGTAGGGACCGCCCGGCCGTCCCAAAGCCACGATCTGGCCATTGGGACGACGCACGGCGTCTTGCACCCACAGACCGACGGAAGAGGCGTCGAAGACAAGTTGCTCTCCTCGCAAGTCGCTGTTGACCTGGCCGATAATCACCCGACCATCGGCGCGTCGACCACTGACGACGATACCGCTGCCGTCGGTGTTCCAGTGTCCATAGTCGTAGCGGAAGAACTCCGGCGCCCGTTGCGCGTAGTCCGCATCCCGCAGGGCCTGTACAACTGCGAGCGCTTGGCGGCCCTCGGCCGTCAACTCCAGGGTTAGCAGAATATCGCTGCGGCCAGGGATGGGCGACCAGGCCACATCGATCGTCTTCCAGTTCCCCGCGTTGCTCCGATTGACAAGTTGACAAGATAAGTAACCGTCCGTCACACAATCGCGAATCACCGGATAGGTCGGATCAGTTGGGGTCTCGCGCAGTGGCTGCCAGAACCAGACTCCGGCATTGACAGTGTCCTGGCCCGACGGCGGATCAATTCGGAAGCTGAACTGCGTGCCGTCCGCCGACCAGTCGATCTCCACGACGCGATTCTTGTTGACATCGCTGCTCGGCACCCCGTATCCCTCATGGAAGGGCGAGTATGACATCGCCCCTTCGTTCGTTGCGCCCAGAGGTCGGTACCATAACATCCCGACCTGATCCGTGCGCAAATAACTGCCGGGCGCAGCGGGATTCGGCGAAAAGAGCACGACCCCGCCTCGCAACTGCAGACCTTGGTAGTCGAAGGGCTGGCCATACTCAACATCGTACTGATAAACCGAGGCGCCGGCAGCGCTAATGTCCGCCGGCGCGAAGACCGGCGGAGGAATCTCCGCAACGATGAGCTCCTGACGGACGGCGACGGTCGGTTGGAACCGCGTCGGCGTTGGAGTCGGCGTGAAGGTCGCCGCTCCAAACTCGGGTTGAGAAGTCGACGGCAATTGCTCATTGGCGGGCAAGCGGTCCGCGCCTTGGGTCGCCGAAGCCGGCACAGGCGTCGATACGACCGGCGCTGCAGAGCGCAACGCGGTTGCTACGGCTGTCCAGGTTACCAGCGCCGTCGCTTGTGGAATAGGCGTTGCGATGAGCCGCGCAAGCTCGGTCGCGTCAAGTGTCGGCAAAGGCGTCAAGGTAGGCAAATGCGCGCTGGCGGTCGCTTCAGCCGTTTGGGTCCCTACAGACCGGATGACCAACTCAGGGACGGGGGTCGGCGTCGCGGTCGCGTCGGATTCCCCCGGGGCGACTTCGGTCGCTGTCGCCGTGCGCGGCAAGATTCTGGTGGGACTGGCCCTGGGCGTCGCCGTCGGCACTGGTGTATGTGTCGGCGGAACAGCTGTGTCAGTGGCAGCAGGTTCAGCTGTGTCGGTTGACGGACTCGTATCTGTAGCGCTGGGGGCCGGCGTTTCGGTGCGCGTGGGCCGAGTTGTAGGGGAAGATGTCGGCTCGAAGCTAGCCGTCGCCGTCGCTTGCTGTGTAGCGGGCGCGATGGTGTCCGTGATCGTTGGCTGCTCGGTATTTGTGGGCGAAGATCGAGCGGTTGGCGTGGGCAGCTTCTGCGCAACCCTGGTCTCCGTGGGCAGTTCCAGCAGATCAGTCGCTTCCGGCGTTCTGGTTTCTATGGGCGCAAGTGTAAGTGTGACCTCGGGGCGACGCAGATTGCACGCGGCAATTGCCAGGGTGACGGCGATGTAAAACAGGCATCTACTTATGTAAACCGCGTCGCCCGTCCGGCGAGAAGGCAACCTATTTTGCGTGGCGCGACATTCCTGTGACCTATTCGCTGCTGCCGAGCGGCTGCCAGCGTCCACATCAAGCTCCAAACGACGTAAAGCATCTCGCTCAAGGGATGTCCTTCGATTATATCAATCCGAGTTGGATTTGTTTGCGGCAGCCCGCCAAATAGCATGAGACGCGCTGGTTCCGGCCTCTGCAGTGTCAATCGAAACAACTGCGCTGCGCGGAGCGCCGATGCCGGCGCGCGCATTTATCTTGCGCAAGTATTCCTGCGCAAAACCCGCTTAAGTCTGCAACAGCGCTTCCAATTCGGCGCTTACGCGAGATTGGTCCAATACCCCGAACCACTTCTGCACGATTTCGCCGTCAGCGCCAACCAAAACGTATTGCGCTTGCGCGGTAATGCCCAATTCACGCCGAATGCCGTCTTGCCTGTCGTCATCCAGATCAAGAAGCACAAACTCGATTCGATCGCTGAAGGTCTCTTCTAGCCCGTTCACGACGGGCACATTGCGCCGACAAGTCGGTCACCAATTGGCAAAGGAATCGTAAAACGTGAAGCTGATGACTTCCTCTACAGGCGCCGGCTCTTCTTCCACTACTGTCGACGTGTCTGTAGATGGCTGTTGTACTTCTACCGCGGCATCTTTTGAATCGCCAAACAGCATCGAAGAAAGCGCCGAACATCCGCTCAAGACGATCAGCGAGCCTACCAAAAGCAGGATAAGCTTTGCAAGTGACTTCATACACGCCCCCGAACCTGAATATGGACGTTATTCACGCTAGCATCAATTGATAACAGAAAGCTTAACAAACACATAGCGCTCAAAACACTCAGTGCTGAAGAGACTGCTCCGCGAAGGACAGTTCCGCGCGCCGCCTGCGGAACGTGAGCGGCGGAGCGATAACATGCGATTGATAGTGCCGAACCAGTATTTCCAGATACTCGGGGAGCGCCGTATACCGGATCCCCAATATCCCCTTGCTACGGCCGTTGTCCAGCGCGCTCATCCAGCGCTCGCTGAAAGGAGAACAATCCGGCAGGAATCCCTGTGCCTCCAGTTCCACCCGGTTGACCCGCAAGAGATGAAGTCCAACCCCCATGATCGATGCCATCAGCGACAAGAACTCATCCAGGCTAAGGTGTTCATCCTGGGCGATGTTGAAAGCCTCGCCTTTTCCCTCGCCAGTTTTGATAATACGCCTGATCGCAGACACCACATCCAGCGCGTAGACATGGTTAAGGGGGAAATCCGGCGTCTCCGGAAGGAGCAAAACACCGCCATCCCGCAGTCGCAGAAAATAGTTGTAAAGCCGATGAAACTGATCGCGTACGCTATTGACCATGGGCAAGCGCAGGGAAGTATAGGGAAATTTGGAGCGTTGCCACTCCCGGCGGAAGTGGTCTTCTACCTCGCGCTTCTGTACGCCATAGAGCCATTCTTCATAGGCGTAGGAATTCTTCCTTGGCGCTTCAATGACCGGACCTTCATAGTCATCTTCATGAAACGGACGCGCAAGCCCTTCGCGCACCAGATAAACCTGCCCGCTGCTGATCACAATATAATGCTCGACATTGTCCCGAAATATATTGATGACTGTTTCCGCTTCCTCCTGGCGGAACATAACAAAGTCAACGACGATGTCGAAGCGTTTCGCCAAGAGCGCGCGTCGCATTTGCTTGCTGTCGCTGCGGTCGGCGTGCAAGCGATGGATGGAGCGTGGCAGGTCGTCCTGGGTGATGCCCCGATTGAGCAAGGTCAGATCAGCGCCGCTATCCGCAAGCTGCTTGGCCAGGTAATAGCCCATGTTTCGGGTTCCGCCGATGATGAGGATCTTTTTCGACATAAGCTCCGATTCCATTTCATAACAAATGTCTTTTTTGGAGCGACGAATTGCTTCCCGCCCCCCCAAGCAATTGTACCAGCAAATTCACTAATCCGACTCAAATAACGTCGGCTTCGCGTGGCGACGCGCGCAACTGTCACCGGGCAAAGTCCACTTAACCCTTGCGATGGCGGGCGACGAACCGCTATAATGCGCTCCTTGCAGCAAGGCCCTGTAGCTCAATTTGGCAGAGCAAGCGACTCTTAATCGTTAGGTTGAAGGTTCGAGTCCTTCCAGGGTCAATTGACGACTGGCGACTCAGTTTCGAAGGAGAATCCTCAAGCGCGGGCGCGTCTGAACGGCGACGCCCTTTTCTTGTCGGCAATCCACGCTTCGTGAATAAAACTCAGCCGATCGCGCGACCTAGGCCCGAGAGGTAGCCCATTCTCATTCGCTTGCTCACGACTGCGTCGGGCACATGCATCTCGACGCCGTGAAACATGCCGGCATAAACAAGCAGGTCGGTTGGAACGCCGGCCGCCATCAGTCGCTGCGCATAGTCAATGTTCTCATCGCGGAACAAGTCCTGCGTGCCAACGATAACCAGCCCCGGCGGCAATCCCGTCAAGTCCGTCGCGCGCGCGGCCGCCGCATACGGTGATACCTCGTCCGTGCCATATTCGTCGCCCAGATACATTCGCCAAGCCTTCATGGACACATCCCGGTTCCAGGTTGTTGGACAGGTGTCCTCTTGCCCCGATGGCGTATCATGCGTATCGTCGATCATGGGATAGATCATCAATTGGTAGGCGAGATCCGGACCCGCATGGTCACGGTTGTAAAGCGCCAGGCCGGCAGTCAAGCCGCCGCCGGCGCTGCGGCCGCCGATGGCGATCCGTCCGCTATCAATTCCAAACTCGTCGCTATTGTCGGCCATCCAATTCAGCGCGGCGAAACAGTCGGCGATGCTTTCTTTGTAAGTCGATTCGGGCGCCAGACGATAATCCACCGAGACAACCGTGCAGCCGACAAACTCGGCGATTTCAATGCAAGGGGCATCATCGCGCGCTTCACCCACGATATAACCGCCGCCGTGCATCCAGATCAGTCCCCCGCGCGGCGCGGGACCCGGCGGCTGGTAGATGACTATGGGAATATCGGGATCGGGTCCGGGGATGGTCAACTCTTCGATTGTCACATCGGTCGGCGGGAGATTGGCGCGCGCCTCGCGGTTACGCGCCAAGGTCATCTCGCGCCCTAAGGGCGGGTCATCGCCGATGGCGATATAACGCTCGGCCGGGTTATCGTTGATGGCGTGCGCGATTTCAGGGTCTAGTTTGTCGTAGAAGGACATTTCTTCTCTCCTGTTTCGAAAGCGGATGGAGCCTGTATGTAAAAATAATAGCTTATCTCAGTGACCAGGCGACTACAAATACAGTCTAGCATAGCAATGAGCTGCTAACTTGCCGAAAATTGGATTGGGGGCGACTTTGACGCGCGCGGCGGGCTTACGGGTTAACTCACCGCCCGCCAAAACCAGTCGCCATGACCGCCCGCGTGATCTGCCGCTGGAAGATGATGTAGACGATCAGCACCGGCGCCGAGCTCACCACCGCGCCCGCCATCACGATGCCCTGGTAACTCCAGTATTCGCCCAAGAATACCACCAGCCCGACCGGCAAAGTGCGCATTTCGTCAGAATTGAGCACAACCAGGGGCCAGGTGAAGTCGTTCCAAATGAAGAGAAAGGTGAAGATGCCCAGCGTGGCGACGGCCGGGCGTGAGAGGGGCAGGAAGACGCGCCGGTAGATGCCGAAGGCGCTGGCGCCATCGATGACAGCCGCCTCCGCCAGCTCGCTTGGGATAGCGAGGAAGAATTGTCGCATGAAGAAGACGCCGAAGAAGCCGGCCAGCGGCGGCCAAATCAGCGCATGGTGCGTATCAATCCAGCCCAGGGCGCGCATGAGCATGAAGCTGGGAATCAGCAGCATAACACCGGGTACAAGGAAGGAGGCGCCCAAGCCGAAGAAGAGCAACTGCTTTCCCGGGAAGCGCAGCCGGGCGAAAGCGTAACCGGCCATCGAGGTCACAATCAATACGCCGACTGTGCTGATGGACGTCACATAGAGGCTGTTGAAAAGCCAGCGAAATAAGGACAGCTCTTGCCGCGACAATTTGGTTGTGAAGATCTCGATGAAATTGTCGAGCGTCGGTTCAGCCGGAATGATCTGAACGGGCCACTTCAGGATCTGTTCCTCAGGCATGAAGGATTGACCCACAATCCATATAGTCGGGAAGAGCACAATCAGCAGCAATACTGTCAAGAAAGCGTAGGTGGCTAGCTTGCTCAGGCGTTTGTTGAGGATGTTACGGCTGTCACTTTGCATGAATAATCGCTAATACTCGGTATAGCGCCCCAGCAGCCGGAACTGCACCAGTGCGAAGATAAACATCACCACCCCAAGCGTCAAAGCCATCGCGCCGGCGTAACCCATATGATAATAAGTGAAAGCGTTGCGGTAGATATGCAGGACGATGGTATAGGATGAGTAACCGGGACCGCCGCCGTTAGTCATGATATACGCTTGGCCGAAGACTTGAATATGGCCGATGAACTGCGTGACGATGATGAAGAGCAGAGCCGGTCGGATAAGCGGCAGCGTCACCCGCCACAAAATCTGCCGTCGTCCAGCGCCGTCGATGCGCGCCGCTTCATAGAGAACCTCTGGCACGGCATAGAGCGCGGCAAGGAATATCAGCATAGGGAAGCCAAAGCCCCACCAAATCGTCGTCAGCGCGAGCGATGGCAGCACCAGATTGGGGTCAGCCAAATAATCGAAACCACTATGCCCGAAAAGCTCGAAGATACCGTTCAGCAAACCGAAGGGCGCCAGCAAGCGCTTGAAGATGATGCCGATGACCGAAATCGAAAGCACGACTGGCGCGTACATCACCACGCGAAAAATCGTATGACCCAGCCGGATGCTCTTCAGCGCCAGCGCCGCGCACAAGGCGACAATAACATTGCCAATCGTCGTCATGATGGCGAAGTAAAGCGAATTGCCCAAGGCGATCCGAAACAGATCGTCTTCCATCATCAGTTGGAAGTTCTCCAAGCCGATGAAACGATAAGTCCCGCGCAGCAGCTCCCACTCGACGAAAGCGGTGACAAAAGCGGAGATAACCGGTCCCGCGAGAAAGACTAGGAAAAAGAAAAGATACGGCGCCAGGAAGAGATAACCCGCTAGCGCCTCGCGCCGTTTATTGGTCAGCGTCCAGTTGGATATTGTGCCGCTGGCACCCGCTGCCGATTTCGAAGTCATTCAGGATCCAGGGGGCGCTCCCCCAGCCTAAATCCCTCCCCCAAAATGAGGGAGGGACTTGAAAGCGAGAAGTGCTTGGAAGCCATTCGCTGGCTTAACGCAGGGCGCGCCGGATGCGCTGGGCGGCGTCATCCAAGCCTTCTTCCACCGTTTGCTGCCCGGTGAAGATGGAGGAGTAGGCAGCCGCCATGATATTCTCGACCTCGGTGAAGCGCTCGGACTGGTACTCGGGAACGCCCTCGGCCGCCATCTGCGTCGTCAAGGTGTCGAAGGTCCAGATTAACTCGGCCAGTTCCGCGTCGCGCAGCGACAGCCGCGCGGAGGGCATGCCGGTCTTGATGCTGTGTTCTCTGGAATTATCGGACAGGAACTGTATCAGCCGCATCGTGGCTTCAAGCACATCAGGCTCAATGTTGGAAGTGACCGCCAGCGTATGCGACCACATGATGGTGCTGCCGCGTTCAGGACCCAGGCGCGGGTAGGGCCAGAAGGCAATCTGGCCGTCTTCCATGTTGGTGTTGTAGAAGTTGTAGACCCAGGCGCCGTCAAGGTACATGGACAAGCCGTCGTTCAGCATCAGCTCGCCACTCCAGTTGACGCCGGGCAGAACGTGATGCTCAAAGACTAAATCATGGATGTACTGTACAGCCGCCTTGGCAGCCTCACTGTCGATCAGTACCTCCGCATCGGGCGCGGGGGTTACGACGTCAGTGCCCCACTGATACAGCGCTGGCGTCACCGTGACGCGATTCCAGCCGATTGACAGCGGCCACACAGCGATGTTTTCGGGGTCAAAGCCATCGTCATTGGGTGTATTGCCATTCTCATCCCAGGTCAGGCGGCGCACGTATTCGATGAATTCCTCGCCGTTCTCCGGCGGATCATCGAAGGAGATACCGGCGCGTTCCAGCAGGTTCGTGTTCACGTATAGACCGGAGCCATAGTTGTCGAAGGGCACTGGATAGGTCTCGCCGTCAAAGGAAACAGAGTCGAGCAAGGCCGGGCTGAAGTCATCTTTGTCCAACATGCCAAGGTCAAACATCTGCTCGGCCACCGGCATGATGTGCCCAGTCAGGGCGTATTGCGGCACGACCGAATGCCA
>JAPOWG010000040.1 GCA_026707745.1 Chloroflexota bacterium | reverse complement strand
CTGGCGTAGCCCGCCGGACATGGGACGCGAAATACGCAGCGCGCATGACAACGGCTTCAAGATCCTGGTCGGCACCGTGGGTAGACCGAATGAACTGGCCCAGGGCGGACAAAGCTACGTCGATTCCTACACGGACTGGTTGGCTCGCATCGCCGGGCAAGGCGCCGACGCCATCGAGGTATGGAACGAGCCCAACCTTGACCGCGAATGGCCCCGTGGCCAGATCAGCGGAGCGGCTTATGCCCGGATGCTCGCGGGGGCTTGGCAGAAGATCAAGGCCGCGAACACCGGAACTCTGGTGATAAGCGCTGCGCCCGCGCCAACCGGCGTTTCAGATCGCCCCGACCAAGTTATGCCGGACAATCGCTGGCTGCGCGAAATGGTTGCTGGCGGCGGCTTGGATTACCTCGATTGCGTCGGCGCTCACTACAACGAAGGCATTGTCCCGCCGAGCCAGACCCGCGGCGATCCCCGCGGCGACAACTACTACACGCGTTATTTCTACGGCATGTTAAACGGCTATATCAGCATCACCCGGCGCCCCATTTGCTTTACCGAGCTCGGCTATTTGACAGCCGACGGCTATCCCGCACTTTCGGATTATTTTAGTTGGGCGGATAATGTAACCGTACAACAGCAGGCAGCTTGGTTGGCAGAAGCTGCGGCGCTCGCATCGCGCAGCGGGCAGGTGCGCCTGTTCATCGTCTGGAATGTGGATTTCACCCACTACGGCGCGGATCCGCAAGCGGGATACGCGATCGTCAGGCCGGACGGCTCGTGCCCGGCCTGCGACGCCTTGGCAAGGGCGCGCTGATCGTTCGGCGCATAAAGAACCATGGCGGCGTACGCATTGCCCTTCGCGAGTGCAGACCATCGGTAGCCTTGGATATATGCGACAAGGAGCCTGATATGGTAACCAAAACCGTATACAAGCAGATCCGCGGCTTTGTCGCCATATGGCTCTCAATTACTTTTGTCATGGGATTGTCCACCTTTCTCGCAATCTACTTCACATACAATCCTTCCGCTGTGGATCCCGGTTCAAGCAACCCGTTGCCCCTTGGAACACTGGGGCAAGACACTCCCGAAGAAGCGCCGGCGCCGGTCGTTGTACTGCCCAGCGTGACGCCGGAACCAACATCAAGTCCTACGTCTGTCACGCAGGAACCAACCGTACCTGTCATGGCTTACGAAGCGACTGACATTCCGACGCTCACCAGTACACCGGAACCAAGCCCGACGCCGACGCTGCTACCGGTAGCCGATGCGCGCTATCAGGTCGGCATTCAGGTCGAGCATGCGCCCGACTTAAATCCCGATAATCAGGACGCCTGGTACAGGTCGGTTGCCGACGATCTGGGAATAACCTGGGTCAAGCAGCAAGTCCGCTGGGAACTTATGGAACGGGAGCAGGGGAAGATCGACTGGAGCGCGCTTGATTTGGTTATGCCCAGCGCAGAAAAATTTGCTATCAAGTTGCTGCTTTCCGTTGTGACCGCTCCCGATTGGGCGCGCGAGCCCGGGGTTGTTCTGGAGCGACACGGTCCACCGGCAGATCCGCAAGTTTATGCCGATTTTGTCGCCGCGATCCTCAAGCGCTATCCAGGCAGAATACATGCCATTGAAATCTGGAACGAACAGAACATCGACCGGGAATGGACATCGGTCAACGGTTTGAACGCGGCAGATTATGTCAAGCTTTTGCAAACCTCCTACGAGACTATCAAAGCCATTGAACCCGGTATCATCGTTATCAGCGGCGCGCTGTCCCCAACGGGCATCAATGACGGTGTCGGGGCCTACGACGATTTCAACTATATGGATCAGCTAATCGACGCCGGTATGCTGGATTGGGCGGATTGCGTCGGCGCCCATCACAATGGTTACAACATCGGTCCCGATTTTCGCTATAACGAGATTCCGGACGATCCGAACGCCTCCTTCCGTGGTCCTTTCGACAACCCGCATCATAGCTGGAGCTTCCGCAGCACCTTGGAAGGTTATGCCAATCGCATCCGCGCAGCCGGCAAAGATACCAGACTTTGCGTGACCGAATTCGGCTGGCCCTCTGCCGAAGATTTGGAAGGCGTGCGCGAAGGCTTTGACTTCGCTTACGACAATACCTTGGAAGAGCAGGCGGAATGGATCCCGCAAGCCATGTCCAATATGGCAGACTGGGACTTCGTCTGGCTGGCTTTCATTTGGAACTTTAACTACGGTCCGCAAGCGGGCTGGGCGATCGACAACGACAATGTTCCCTATTCGCTGATTGGACCCGGGTTCAACTTCCGACCGGCCTACGATGCCATCCGCGCCTGGCAAAGGGATTACCAGACGCGCGCGAGATCATAAGATGCCCAACATCCTTGCGCGGGGAGTTCGTGCCTATCTATTAGCGCTGGCGGCTGTAGCCGTTGCCGGCGCCGGCATCTGGATAGGGACCCGTCCGGAACAAGATCCTTTCAAGGCAAGCGCGATAGTGGCTCCGCCTTTTCCGTCACTGACCTACGGCATACAGACCTTCCTCTGGTGGAACGAGCCACAGCGTGGCTTGCATCTCCATTTAGTCAGATTGATGTCCTTCAGCCATGCCAAACAAACCTTCGCCTGGAGCGACCTGGAACCACACAAAGGTCAGTGGATTTGGGAACACTCCGATCGAATCGTGGAGTCGATTGAAGATCGCGGACTGCAATTGGTCGCGCGCTTGGGAAAAGTCCCCGACTGGGCTCGCGCGGAATCGGCCGATCCCGATGCGCACGACTCGCCGCCGGCAGACCTTACGAACTGGGCCAACTTCTGTTCCGCTGTTGCCCAACGCTATCGCGGCCGAGTTGCTGCCTACCAGATCTGGAATGAACCGAACCTCGGTCGCGAATGGGGCAATACCCGGCCCAATGCGGCGGCCTACGTCGAGTTGCTTGGGGCTTGCAGCCGCGCGATCCGGCAAGCGGACTCGAATGCCATATTGATCTCGGCCGGGTTGTCGCCGACCGGCACCAACGACGAGCGAGCCACGCCCGACGACGTGTTTCTCGATCACATGTACCGACACGATTTTCAGCAATTCATTGATGTCGTCGGCGCGCATGCCCCGGGTTATGCCCCGCCCGAGATTGGTCCCGATGACCAAGAAGCTACAGCGCGCTGGTTTACCTTTCGGCGGGTGGAAGATTTACGAAAGATCATGTTGCGGTACAATGATGATGCGCGTCAAATGGCAATCATGGAATTTGGATACACTACCGATACGCGTAACCCGGACTACGCCTGGTTTGGTGTTACCGAACAGCAGCAGGCGGACTATTTGGAGCGGGCTTATGAGTACGCCATTGCGAACTGGCGCCCGTGGGTCGGCTTGATGACGCTGATTTACATGCCGGACCTGACCTGGCTGCCGCAGGACGAAGAATACTGGTGGTCTATCCTGGATCCTGCAAGTGGCGCGCCGCGCGAGGCCTATATCAAACTGGCGAACATGCGCAAAGTCTGTGGAGAACACATTATTCCGCAACGCCCAGCCGATGGACCGGTGGCTCTTGGCGAAGAAATCGCTCCAGTCTGTCCGTGACGGACGACTTTCGCCCTCATCCCGATAACGCAGAAAGCTAGGTCGCTAGGGAAGTCTCATGACAACGGACTCTACGCTGATCAACATGGTAAAAGGCCACGCGGTGATGACCAACCGGATGAGCTACCTTTTTGCCATCCTGCTGTTACTTTTCGCTGCCCTCCTTCGAACGGCCGACCTGGCAAATGTTCCCGGCGGTTTCAGCGAAGACGAGATCATCAACATTCGCTTGGTCGACAACGTTCGGCAAGGCGATATCTTCGTCTTTTTCCCCGGCGAGGGCGGCGGTCGCGAGGGCATGTACCATGTCTTTGTCGCCGTTGTGACGCTCTTTGTGGGCGAGGGCACCATCGGATACCGGATTCTCTCCGTCTGGTTGAGCTTGGTCTCGATTGCCATCATCTACACCCTCGGCAGGCACCTATTCAATCCTATTGTCGGCGTCATGTCGTCGGGGCTGGTGGCTGTTAACCTGAGCAATATCATCCTCGCGCGCAGCGTTACCAGCGATGCCGTAGTCGTATTTCTGGTCTCGGCCACCATGTTAGCGCTTGCTCGGTCGCTGCCCGTGTACCGGCGCACGCGCGTTGTAACTTCCAATGTTATTTCCTTCGCGACGCTAGGCGCCCTGCTCGGCATGGGCTTTTATCTACATCCTTCGAGCCTGTTTATTGTCTTGGGTTGCATGTTGTATATAGGCCATCTCTTGTACATCCGCAATGCCATGTTTCGCCAGCGCCGCAGCTACACCGGTTTCGCGATTCTTGTCATGATCATCATCGCCATGCCATATGTGATTTCGTCGATCAATGTGCCCCAATACGCCGCCGGCCAGCGGATCTTGTCGCAATACACCGACGGCTTGCTGCGTTCTATCGTTGAGGGATTGCTCGGGGTCGTGCGCATAGGCGATGCCAATCCCCTGAACAATCTGCCGGGCCGCCCTCTTGTTGATGCCTTTAGCGGCTTGTTCGCGCTTGTGGGAATCGTAATTTGCATTGTTCGCCGGCACAGGCCCCGCTTCATGTTGCTGTTGATCACAGGTTTCGTTGCGCTGCCGGCTGCGCTGATCGTCAAACAGAGCCCCAATTTCGCGCGCATGGCGGTCATCTTGCCGCAGCTCGCTCTCTTTTTTGGCATCGGCTTTTACTCTTTGATCCGAACTTCAGTTTTCGCTGATGTAGTCTTTCGCAGAATGGCAGTTGCCGGGGTACTGTGCCTGTTTGCGCTCAACTTTCTGTGGACATGGCAAGATCTCTTTGTCGGCTGGCGCAACGACGAGCGGGTTGTTCCTTTGGTCAATGGGGATCTGGGACAAATCGCGCACTATCTCGACGCCAGAGGCAACGACATGCCGACCGTCCTCTGCAATTCCAATTGGGAAAATACCGAGCCCAAAGAATTCTTGAACGACAGCGAAAAGACCCTGTTAATGATGAACCGCAGCGATCTCGTCTACGATGAAGCGGATTGTACAAGAAGTCTGATACTGACAGATGGCGGCGCGCGACAACGCGTAGTGTTCTTCAGGGAGGAAAACCGTAATAACATACACCCTTACTTGTGGGAGTGGTTGTCGTACGGCCAGCCGGCTGTTGGCAAGCTTCCGCGCAATACAGTCTTTGAACTTGAACTGGCGAGCTTGCTGGCGGATCGCGCCGGCGAATTCACTACCATGGCGCCAGTCTGGTATGACCCCGATTTTGCGGGGGAGGCGGTGCCTGTACCGGCGCCTATCCGTTTCGGTGAAAACCTGACCTTTCTCGGCTATCAGCCCAATGTGGAACGCCAGTACCTGCCAGGCGAGACGGTGGATGTGATCACGTATTGGCGCGCTGAAGGCACGGTCCCGGCGGATCTGACTCTCTTCACGCATATTCTTTCCGATCCGGTCACCTTGATCAAGGGACGCGATGTCATCAGCGTAAATCCAGCGCGCCTGCACGATCGAGATGTCTTCATTCAAGTGACTTCTATATCTTTGCCAGAGACTGCACTGCCTGGTGAATACTTCGTATCTGTCGGCGCCTATCGTCAAACGGTAACAGAACGCCTTGTTGCATTTAAGGATGATCAACCCTACGGTGATCGCATCTTCCTGTATGCTATAGAAGTGCAAGAAAACCCCAACACCGAAGAAAGCAGCAACTGAATGTTCGAACTTGTATTCTTGGGCACTTCGGCATCCGCGCCTTCAATTCATCGCGGCTTGCCGTCGCTGGCGATTCTTGCTGAAGAACAGCGCTTCCTGGTCGATTGTGGAGAAGGCACGCAGCGGCAGATTCTGCGCAGCGGCATCGGTTTCAAGCGTCTAAATCATATCTTCTTGACCCATGCCCATCTGGACCATTTGCTGGGTTTGGGCGGCCTGCTTTCTACCTTCGGACGTTGGGAAGCGATGGAAGAAATCCACATTTGGGGAGGCTTGCCAGCCATAGAGCGCATTCAGTCGCTGGTCTACGAGGTGGTATTCCGCAAGGAGACGCCACCGCTGCCGATTTATTTCTACCGCACCATGCCGGACAAGCTGCTCTTCAAAGGACGCAAGTTTTCCGTGCGCGCGTTCCCGGTTCACCACCGTGGCCGCGAATGTTACGGCTATATCTTTGAGGAAGACTCGCGCCGCCCGTTTTTGGCCGACCGTGCCGAGGCGCTTGGCGTACCGATGGGACCCGAAAGAAGCCGACTGGTGGCGGGACAAGCAGTGACGCTCGACGATGGCCGGACGATCAATCCGGATCAGGTGTTGGGACAGCTGATCAGAGGCGCTAAAGTCGTGGTGACCGGCGACGTTGCTCAAACGAATAACTTGCACGCGGCGGTGCAGGATGCCGACGCCTTGGTGATTGAGTCGACTTATCTCGACGAGCACGCCGATATCGCCGAACAGGTCGGCCATATCACCGCGCGGCAGGCGGCGGAGCTCGCGCGCGACTGTAACGTCAAGTACCTGTTCCTGACACATATTTCCCGGCGCTACCGAGAGTTCGAGGTCATACGCGAAGCGCGACGACTTTTCTCAAACACCTATGTGGCGCGCGATCTGGATCACTTTGCTGTATTTCGTGATCGTCTTCCGCAGAAGATAAAACGGCGCGGCGCCAAAGACGCCAACGACGACCTTGTCGAGACTGGAGAGTAATCGTGAACGAAACCATAACGCAGCGACTGCGTGAATACGTGAACAACATATTTGTTCGTGAAGATGAGGTGCTGGCTTTTGTCCGGCAACAGACCGCCGAACACGGACTGCCGCAAATCAATCTGCAGCCGCATGAAGGCTTGATGGTCCAGCTCTTTGTGCGAATGTGCGCTGCGCGGAAAGTCGTTGAAGTAGGCACCCTGGCCGGATACAGCGCCATTTGGATCGCGCGGGCCTTGCCCGGCGACGGCCGACTGATAACAATTGACAAGAGCAGCGAGCATTGCACTTTGGCGCGGGCTCATATACAGCGGGCAGGTCTGGCTGAAAAGGTATCGGTGCTGCAGGGAGACGGCAGACAGATCTTGGACAAGCTGGCAGTCGACGCGCCTTTTGACGCGCTTTTTGTCGATGCCGACAAAGTCAGCTACCCGCATTACTTTAGTTGGGCCGCGGACCACCTGCGTTGCGGCGGCATTGTCATGGCGCATAATGCCTTTTGGGGCGGTCAAATCCTGAGCCCGCAAAGCGAAGATGATTACGGTCTGCTTCGTTTCAACCAGATGCTGGCCGAGCACCCGGCATTTGAAAGCACAATCATCGAAGTAGGGGACGGGCTGGCCTTGGGAGTCAAGGTTGATTGAGGCGCGGCAGCGCTAAACGGATTCGAAGTCAATCATCCCTTCGCCGTAGAGTCTGCCCGCCTCAACGATCGAGGGCGACTTCAAATCCACCGTCGCTAACAGGTCATAGGTGGTTGCGCCGGTGACGCGCGCCGGGACGATCTCCCCGACTGGCAATTCGCCTTCGACCAGCACGTATCCGTCGATCTCCGGCGCGTCGCGGTAGCTGCGCCCCAAGCTTATGACGGCGCCCGTATCCAGGCCATCTTCGTCTTCGCCGACGCCATGGCCTTCCACCAAGATATCCAGGGTTTTGCCGACCAGCGCCTGGTTTTTCTTCAAACTGATACCCTGCTGCAATTCCATTAGCCGCTCGTAACGGTCCAGCTTAATCGCGTCGTCAACATGATCGGGTAATGCGGCGCTCGGTGTACCCAACTCGTAGCTGTATTGGAAAGCGCCGACGCGGTCAAACTCCAGATCGCGCAGCATCGTCAAAAGCGCCTCGAACTCTTCTTCCGTTTCGCCGGGATAACCCACGATGAAGGTCGTGCGCACCGCCAGGTCCGGCATCAGTTCTCTCAACTTGGCAATTGTCTCGCAGACCCATTCGACCTTGGCGGGACGTCTCATGCGCTTCAGCGTTTCGCGGTGACCATGCTGCAATGGCATATCCAGGTATGGCAAGACCTGTTTGTGTTTCGCCATTGCCTCCATTAGACCTGGCGTGACATAACCGGGATATGCGTACATGATGCGCAGCCAGGGAATCCCGGGCGCAGCCTCGGCAATCGCGTCCAAAAGCTGCGCCAATCCGTCTTTCATGCCCAGGTCATAGCCATAGTCGGTGCTGTCTTGCGCGATCAGCATCACCTCTTTCACACCTTTGTCCTGCAATCGCACAGCCTCCGCCACAATTGATTCCAGCGGCCGGCTGACCGCGGTGCCTTTGATCCGTGGAATGGCGCAGAAAGCGCAGGGCCGGCGGCAGCCATCCGCGATCTTCAAGTAGGCGTAAGCGCCTTGTACGCTGGCGCGCAATACACCTTTTTCCTCCAGCCCGACCACCTTGGCGTCGGTGGGCAAGTGATAAAGCGGTTCCGGGTGATTGCGCTCGCGCAGCCGAGTGATGAGATCGAAAATATCCATCCAGCGCCGCGTGCCGATCACGCCATCCAAACCGGGCACCTCTCGCGCTAAGATCTCACCGTAACGTTGGGACAAGCAGCCCGCAGCGATCACCATCTGGTCCGCGCGTTTGATTTCCACCAGTTCGCGCAAGGCCGCGATCGATTCCTCTTTGGCCGAGTTGATAAAGCCGCAGGTATTGACGATCATCACCTCGGCCGATTCCGGATCGCCTGTGCCGCTCATGCCGCGCTGGTGCAATATTTGCGCGATGCTCTCGCTGTCCACCGAGTTCTTGGAACAGCCCAGGCTGAGCAAAAAATACTTGTTTCGTTGTAGCTGACTAACTGGAAGCTGCACTCTGTTTTCCCGTCATCCAGAGGCCTTCATGATAGCCCAGGTCTGTCAGAAACGGAACAGAGATCATGCGCCTTGTTTCTTCGGCTTCAACCCCGCCTGCGTCACCCGCGGCGGAAGGATTGCCGTCTCTGTCGGCGTCAACGTGATCGTCGGCGTTTCTGTCACGGTTGGCGTATCACTCGCTGTCGGCGTGATGCTGGGCGTAAGAGTCGGCACCGGCGTCAAGGTCAAGGTGTTGGTCGGCACCGGCGTCAAGGTCGGCGTTGGGCTGGGACCCGGCGTGTCGCTCGGCGTCAACGCGGCAATGGTCATAGCGGCGAAAGCTGTGGCACGCGTCGTCGGGCTAACGAGCGTGGGGGCTCCGTCAGGACCCAAGCTGTACGCGATATCCGTCGCCGAGAAGCGAATATCCACGCGCTGCCCGCGCCCGCCGGCGCGCGGCTGCTGCTGACCGTTCCACTCAATATCAAGCCCCTTCGCGTTGCTGGCGCTTACGATAATTTCCGTCAAGGCGCTGTATTCAACTATGGTATCCGGTACGGCGATGCCGGCAAAGCGCTCTACGCCATCGCCGATGATACGCATCCAATTGCGCTGCGTTACCAAGATGTTGACGAGCACGCCATTGCCGCTGTACCGGGACCGGAGCGCGGGCGTCCCCGTCGCGACCGTCGGCACAATCGCGGGCGTCGGTTCAAGGGTTTGGATAGGTGGGGCGGTAATCTGGGCCTCCGCTACCGCTGTGCTGTCCACGACTTCGGCCGTGCCTTGTGGCCCGATCAGTTCCATCGTGACAAATGCGATCGTCCCAATGGCGGCGCTGGATAACACAAACAGCAGGAATATGCTCCACAGTCTTCGTCGGTGAAAACTGCGGCTCTGTTCAATGTCGATTTCCTGCATGGGCAGCGGCGGATCGCCGTGGCGGCTGCCCCTGTTGGCCTTTCTATCGCTGCGCCAGGGCCAACGACGGCGTCTGCTCTTGCCGAAGCGAGCGTCGTCGTAAAGCCGCAAGACATCGTCTTCATCCAAGCCCAGGAAGCGCGCGTAGTTGCGCAGCATGCCGCGCACCTGGATTTCGGACATTTCGGTGGCGGCGAAGTCGCCAGCTTCAAATGCTTCCAGAATCGGCTGCCGTATCCGCAGCTTGGCGACAACCTCTGCCAGCTCGATCTCTTTCGCTTCGCGTGAACTGCGCAGGAATTGTCCCAGAGAGTAGGCATCCATGCGACCTGGTGACCCTTAATCAAATAGCCCCGCTCGTTCTCTACTCGCTGGAACCAACGGGGCTAAGGATGCATTATTTGGTTGTATGGCGCGGCGGTCTTTTTGATCACGTTTCGGCTTCGACACCTTCTATTGCCGGCTCGCCCTCGGCACCCGGCTCGCTGGCTTCAATCTCGTCGGGCGCTTCAGCGGCCTCGGCTTCTTCGTCCGCTGCCGATGTGGCATAACTGAACCCGTCCATCATGATATCTTCGGCAGTGACTTTCTCGCCCCTTTCGCGCGCGGCCAGGAATTCGCTCAATTCCTCCTCGGGTACGATGGTGATCGTCAGCATCGGGGAAACTTCCGTACCCAGGCGCACCGGCACCTGATGCGTGCCGATCTCTCGCAGCGATTGCTGGCTGATACGTCGTCTGTTGATGTCAACGCTGGTCACGCGATCAAGTTCGTCGGCGATTTCCTGTGTCGTCACCGAGCCAAATAGCTTGCCCGTGGACGCGGCGCGGCGGCCGAAGATCAACTCCACGCCGTCGATCTGACGTCCCAAGTCATTGAGCATATTGTTGTATTGCGCTTTGCGCGCTTCGACATTCTTGCGGACATTTTCCGTTTGACGCAAAGCGGATTCGCTAGCCTGGATGGCCATCTTGCGGGGAATCAAGTAATTGCGCGCGAAGCCATCCGCAACTTTGACCACCTCGCCCGCTACCCCGTGTTTGTACAAATCCTGCAGCAGAATGACTTTCATCGTCGCTTCCTCATATTGCTTTTTCCTGACGCGGACCCTTCGACGATACTATCGCCGATCCCGCCCTTCGCTCTGATGCGCACGATGCGTCAGGAGACTTTTTCCATTGACTAAAGGCAGATATTATAGCAAGGTCGACCGCGATGCCAAGTGGCAATCCGCAAGGCATCCTTTGACTGGAAAGGCGCCGGATGGAGCGATGAAAGCGAGCAATGCGCTGAGCAATCGCCAACTTGTGGAAAAAGCGTTGATCATGCTTTTCGGCTTTCTGGCGAGTGGCGTATTCGGTTTGCTGCGTATAGCGGTGCTGGCTTCACAATTTGGCACGGGCGCCGCGCATGACAGCTTTAACTCCGCTCAACAGATTCCCGAACTGGTCTTTGTTCTGGTGGCGGGCGGCGCCTTGGGTTCTTCGTTCATTCCCGTCTACGCCAGAATCCGCGAGGGCGATCCACAACAGGCCTGGCGTCTGGCCAGCGCTGCCATGACGCTGGCCGCACTGGCGGCGGCAATTCTCGGACTGATCGTGACCGTTTTCGCGCCGCAGATTGTCAGTGGCGTTTTATCAGCTGGCCGCCCGCCCGACGAACAGCAACTGACAGTCGAAATGATCCGCCTGATGATGTTGACCCCCTTTATTTTCAGCATCAGCGGCCTGGTGATGGGCATTTTGCAATCACACGCTGTCTTCTGGTTGCCGGCGATCGCCATCAGCATGAACAATATCGGGATCATCATCGGCGCGCTTTTTATCGCGCCGCATTTGCCCGCCCGCCCGGATGTGGGGCAGGTTGGGGATCTTAACGTGATGGGGCTGGCTTATGGCGCTGTATTGAGCGCCGCCTTGCACTTGCTGGTTCAATTGCCCGGGCTCTTCAAACTGCGAGCGCCCTTGCGTCCGCTGTTTTCTTGGCGCGTCCCCGGCGTCATTGACGTGCTGCGACTGATGGGTCCCCGCGTAATTGGTCTGGCGGTGGTGCAGGTCAATTTCGTCGTCAACATCTACCTGGCGAACCACATGGTCCAGGGCAGCGTGACGGCGCTGCGCTTCGCCTTCATGATGATGTTCTTTGTTCTGGGCGTGATCGGCCAGAGCGTTGGTTCGGCGGTCTTTCCCAGTCTTGCGGCATTATGGGCGGAGGGCAACCTCGAGGACTTCAAGGATCGCCTGTCACGGGCCATGCGCAATGTGCTATACCTGTCCTTTCCCGCGACTGTGCTCTTTATCATGCTCGGAGAGCCCATTTTCAGCATACTGGAACGCGGCGAATGGACTTCGGAAAGTAGCCAGGCCGCGGCCTGGGCGCTGGGTTTCTATGCCTTGGGCATCGCCGGCTTCACACTGCTGGAGGTGCTGTCACGCGCCTTTTACGCGCTTGAAGACACGCTGACGCCTGTGGTGGTCGGCGCTGGCGCAATGGTGACGAATATTGTCCTTAACCTCATATTCATTCAGTTCATCGGCGACCCGACCAGCCTTGCGCGCGGCGCTTTTGCCGGCTTGGCATTGGCTAACGCCTTGACAACACTGGTCGAGTCCGCCTTGCTCTGGTGGTTGATGCGACGGCGCCTCGGGGCGCAGGGCGCCGCTGGCGGCATTCACGACGGCGCCGTTCTGCGTAGCGCCGGCGGCAGTCTTTTGGCCGCGCTGATAATGGGGCTTTGCCTCTGGCTTTGGCTACTAAGCAGCGCCATGTCCGCTTCCGGCTGGATACTGGCGATCGGCGGCGCCTTGATCGGGGCAATCGTCTTTTTTGGCCTCAGCTACCTTTTCAATTTGAGCGAAACACGGGCGCTGGCGGCGCCCATCCTCCGACGACTGACTTGAGAAGGGACAAACGGGGGCAGGTTCAGATGGAACAAACCAGCATGGCGGATAAATTCAAAGACAAGGTAGTCGTCGTCACAGGCGCTGGACGCGGAATCGGACGCGCGCTGGCCCTTGGCTTCGCCGAGGCTGGCGCAAACGTCGTCTGCGCGGCGCGCACCCAGTCAGAAATCGACGATACTGCCGCCTCCATTCGTGGAGCTGGTGCTTCCGCTTCGTCGTATCGCTGCGATGTCGCGTCCCCCGATGATCTCCGAAGACTCTATGACTTCACTCGCGAGACCTATGGCCGCCTGGATGTTGTCATCGCCAATGCCGGCGGCAACTTCGCGCGGCAGCCGCTCGAAGACAGCGACATCGAGGCTTGGGAGCATACGGTTCGTGTCAATTTGCTCGGCGTCTATTACACAGCCAGATTCGCGATTCCGGATCTCAAGGTACGCGGGGGCCACATTATCGTGGTCGGTTCCGGGCTGGGTCATCGCGCCGGAGACAACACGCACTCAGCTTACAGCGCGTCCAAAGCCGGCGCCTGGATGCTGGTGCGCGCCCTGGCGAAAGAACTGAGCCCCTATAGAATCTGCGTCAATGAACTGATCCCGGGCGCAGTCCAGACCGAGCTTTTCTCAAGCGCGCCGCGTCCCGCCGATTCGCCGCTGCATGCCGAGTGGATCAAGTCGCCGGAAGACGTCCTGCCCCTGGCGCTCTTCATCGCCTCGGGGCCACTGACCGGTCCCACCGGCCAGAGCTTCAGCCTGATGCGCCGCGATTCACAGTGACCTCAGGACTTCAAGACGGCGAATACCGCCTTCAAATACTCCGCCTCGGGGAAGCCAATCGGGTGGTCCAGGGCATGTGAGGTCGTCTCGGTGATCTCCAGGTCGTAACCGGCCACCTCGGCGCTGCGCGTCACCAGGTTATAGAACATCTCCATCGTGATGCGGCTAGAGCAAGAGGACATCAGCAGCACGCCGTCTTCCGCCAGCAGCGCCATTCCCATTTCTGCCAGCCGGCGATAGGCGAACACTGCCTTTTGGACATTGGCGCGGCTGTTGGCCAGCGCCGGCGGATCGATGATCACCAGGTTAAATCTGCGCCGCGTATCGACCAGTTCACGCAGGCCGGCGAAGGCATCCGTCACCATGGTGCCAACCCGCTTCTCATCCAGCCCGTTGAGCGCGACATTGGCTTTCAGGGCTTCCAGCGCCGGTTCGCTGCTATCCAGCGCCAGGATCGATTTGGCGCCGCCTGCCAACCCATAGACGCTGAAACCGCCGCTATAAGCGAAGACGTCCAGAATCCGCCGCCCATTTGCCAGTTCTCGCACCTTTTGTCGGTTATCCCGCTGGTCGAAAAAGAATCCGGTCTTGTGGCCCTTCTGCACGTCCGCCTCGAAGCGCAAGCCATTCTCCACGAACGGCACCTGGGTCAGGCCTCCCGTGCCTAGCAAGACCTGGCCATCCGCCAAGCCATGCAGCCGAACGATGTCGTGGCGCTGGGATTGCAAGGCGCGGCTGAGTCGCAAGACCAGGTTCTCGAACTTGAGCGTTTTTCTCATTGCGGCAATCAGGGTCTTCATCTGTGGCAACCAGGCAACCGTGTAAAGCTTCATCACCAGGGTGTCGCCATAGCGGTCGATAACCAGCGCTGGCAATCTGTCGCTCTCGCCATAGACCAGCCGGTAGCCGGTGATCCCCATGTCGATCAGGGCTTGACGCCGCGCCTGCGCCGCTTCCAGTGTCTTGACGAACCAGGCGTAATTGATGCGTTCCGGCTTCTCTCTCTGCAAGATCTTGATGCGAATCGGCGAAAAGGGATCGTAGAGGCCCACCGCCAGGAAGCGATTCTTGTCCCGGTCATAAATCACAGCCAGATCACCCGCATTGCCCAGGTGGCTCTGCTTGACGATAGACTCTTCGAAAACCCAGGGGTGACCTTGCCGAATGGCGCGCTCAGCGGCCGGTTTGACGCGGACGGCGATGTTCTTGTCCGATGGCTCCGGCAATTTGCCGAGGTCAATCATATCCGGTCCTTTCGGCGCGGCTCTAACTGGCTATGTATCATCTTCCTCAACCTGTCTGATCTTGAGCTCGGCCTTTTCCAGCAAGTCTTGACAATGCGCCGACAGTCGCTGGCCCAACTCGTACAAAGCGACTGACTGTTCCAGCGACAAGTCGCCAGTTTCCAGTTGCGCGACCAGGCCTTCGAGTTGCTGGAAGGCCTCTTCATAGCTGAGTTCTGTGATATCGTCCATTATTGTTCTACCCTGACGTTGATTTGATCCTGATGAAAGCGCACCTGCAATCGCTGATCCTCTTGCACTTGAGCCGCCGAGCGCACAATCTTGCCCGATTCGTCTCTGACCAAGGCATATCCCCGCCGCAGAATCTGCTCCGGATTGGCCGCTTCAAGCGCTTTCAGTTGGGCGGCAAGGCGCTCACCCAGCCGCACCAGGCTCAACGTAGCGGCGCGTTCAATCCGTTCGCCGAGGCCGACGATCCTCCCCCGCGCCGAGTTAACGGATCGCAATGGACTGTTAAAACGCAGCGCGCGCAATGTCCCCCCCAAGGCGCGCTGCGCTTCTTGGGTTGCCGCGCTCAACCCCGCGTTCAGCGCCGCGCGCGCCCGATCCAGGTCCAGAAGCAGTTCGTCTTGATTCGGCGTCGCCAATTCGGCCGCGGCGGAGGGCGTCGGCGCCCGCAGGTCGGCAACGAAATCGGCGATTGTGAAGTCGATTTCGTGCCCGATTCCGCTGATGACGGGTCTGCGGCTCGCCGCTATAGTCCGCGCAACGGTTTCATCGTTGAAGCACCACAGGTCTTCGATCGAGCCGCCGCCGCGCGCGACGATGATCACATCGATATCGTCGCGCGCGTAGAGCCGCGCAAGCGCCGCGACGATCCCCGCCGGGGCATCCGCGCCTTGTACGATGGTGGGACTTAGAATGACTTCCGCCAGCGGAAAGCGCCGGCTCAGGACATTCAGAATATCTTGGTACGCGGCGGCGTCAGGGGAGGTCACGATGCCGATTCGGCCTGGGAAGGACGGTGGCGGGTGTTTTTTCCCCGCATCAAACAGTCCTTCGGCGTCCAGCTTCGCTTTCAGCGTTTCGAACTGTTGGTGCAAATCGCCGACTCCGCCCAGGGTCTCGATTGCATTTGCATAGAGTTGATACTCGCCCCGGGCTTCATAAACGCTGACCCGTCCCAGAACGACGATTTCATCGCCGACTTTCACGTCCAGCCGAACAAATTGCGCCGCGCTGCGGAACATGACACAGCGCAACTGCGACTTGGCATCCTTGAGCGTGAAATACCAATGCCCAGAGGCAGCCTTAGTCAGATTGGAGACTTCGCCCCGCACGCGTACATCAGCCAGTATGTCGTCAGCGTCAAACAACTCGTGGATGTAGCGCGTGATCTCTTGAACCGAAAAACTTTGCATGCTTAATTCGAACAAAACCCGTTGTTTACTGTCGTTTTGGAATATACAATTATGTCAGATTTCGCGCACTAATACTATTGAGGATAAACAATGGCCTATCTCAACGCCAGTGAACGCGGGCAATTGCTGGACGAACTTAGCGGCATGAAATTCGGGCGCGCCAAATTCAAGCTCTCGCGTATGGATCCTGACGGGCGCCTCGCCTATTACCGCAATGCGCAGCGATCCGGCGAATGGCATACTCGCTTCATTCTGGATGGCTTGGGAACGATTGTGACGCTGGTGGAAATCAATCACGCCAAGAATGACCAAGCGCGCAACAAACAACGCTTCGAATTCGTCAATATCATCGTCGAGCCGACCCCCGCCAACAACAGCTAGCGGCACAAACCTATAGATGTGCCAAGCCGCAATTATCGGACAAACCTAGTAGAGGCGGCCTATTAGGACGCCCAAAATCGCCACTCATTGTTTTCTTTGACCTATTGAGAATAAGAAGCAATTCCAAGACAATAATGCAAGAAATTGTGTGGTGAGTGTAGGGGCGAGCCTTGGCTCGCCCACCGCTTCGCCTAGGTTTTGCGGGCGACCGACGGTCAGTGTCTACGCGACCCGCCGGGTCGCCCCTACCGTCGACTATTATTTTGGAGTTGCATGACTTTGTTGGTCCTGCCGAGTCCCTGTCAAGTCAATGCTCGCGATGCGCGTCGTGCGCGTGCAGCGGACTGTGGTCATGATAAATGCCCTGGCGATGCATCAGTTGGTGCAGCCTGCTATGCGCGGATTCCAGCGCCGCGCGGATGCGCTTGAATTGCTGCGCTTCCGGCCGAGGCGCTAGCGTATCCGCGAAGGCCATCGCCCCTTCGATCTGTTCCAGGACAGCGATGGCATCCCCTTGCTGAAAGGGCCGCCCCCCGCCGACGCGTATCTGAACGCAACTGCTATGCGCCGCGATATCTGACTTTCTGCCGCTGTGACTACCCCGGATTCTCAACGCGATCCAGGTCGACTCGCTGATGTGAACTTCGCAACTGCCCTCCGCCCCCAAAGCCCCGTCGGCCGTCCGCTCTTCCACAGCGAGTCCGCCACATACGACTTCGACCCGCTCAAGCGGCATCGCCGCGGATTCGACGCGCCAGCTCACATTGACCGTACCGCCTCCCTCAGGCAGTTCCAGCCTTGACCCGGGCGACAGGCCTTCCACCTGCAATTCGAGCAATGGACCGACCGTGACGAAGGTATCGCCGGCCTTGATGCTCTCCATCCAGTTCTCGTAGGTGAACTCGAGATCTCCCAGATGCGCGTAGGTGCGCATGCCGCCCAGCAATGATTGGGCGTCCATCTTGTCCGAGCCGCCCACAATCGGCACCTGATAGCCGAGATTGAGATAGCGGTACCAGTCCAGCAAGCCGTAGGGCGTGATCTGCGCGTCAAAGGGGTTGAAGCTCATCATCTCGATGGCATGCACCATTTCGAGCACGATATCGGCGGCCCGCTCGGCCTGGGGGTTAGGCGCATGTGGAAGCACCACTAAGCCATTCTGCTCGATGCAGCGCCGCGCCCAATCCGCCATGCTCACCTCCAGCGCGTCCCCAATCGCCGATTCTGACGGACCGCCACTGCAGAGCGGATGAATCATCTCGCCCGAGTATCCCAGCAAGGAAATATGACCCATGACCTGCATGCGATTTTCCGTGCCTACCCGTACCAGAAACTCGCCATCGCCGCCGAAGTCCGCCGCGCCCAAAGTGCTGCGCCCGTCAAAATCGCTGACATTACTGAACATCTCGCCCCATTGGCTGGCCAGCAGATTGACGACATTGACGCCTTCGGCAGCGCCTTCCAGCAGCGCCGTCTGTGGGCTCAAGAAATGCACATGGGTATCGGCCGTGACCCAGCCGCGTTCTCGCCAATCGAGCGCTCTTTCCAGTTCGAAGACAAATTCATCGCTATCGACGCTCACTTCGATGCTGCTGCGGTAAGGCTTGATTTCGTAGCCGCGGCTTATCTCGACGAAGACCTCGCCCAAGGGTGCCTCGACCTCGCAGTGTCCGGGGATATAGGCGTATTGATTGTGACCATTGGCGAACTCGCCGTAATTGTCTTCAAACCAGTTGCGGTTGACGCAGCGATGATTCCCGCGTGGCGGCAGATACTCTCCGGTGCTACCGTGAAAATGCACCCGCGCGGCTACCGGCTTGCCCGCGGCGTCGACTACCTTGACCTTGATCAAGCGCCGCGCTTCCGCCACTTCAACCAGCGCGTCCCCTTGGAACTTGCTCAGGTCATAAGTGAAGGGATTTCCCTGCGCGTCCGCCAGGTACAGCTTGGCCTCGGGATGCGCGGCGTACTCTATGATGGCGACTTGCTGGGAGCGCGTCGGCTGAACGTCGGTGGCCTCGCCGAACCAGGCCTCGCGGTCATATTCCAGCTTGGCCCGCGCCGAGATGACGTATCCCAGGTCGATATCGACATTGTCCAGCTCGCCTAAAGAATTGAATTCGACGCCCGGTGGGGTGGTCAGCGCCAGCTTGCGCCGAACCCCCGCGCGTAGCGGGTGCTCGCTGACCCGCGTCGCGCTGATGCCATAGATCAGAGCGCGTTCGTCTTTTGGAAGGCAGCGAATCGCGGTGATGGCTCTTTCGGGAAAGGGATTGGGCAGCGCGTAAAGCCAGATATGCTCGCTATAAGCATCGCGCCCGCTTCCATGCCGTGTCTCGCCTTTTCCGTATCCGGAGCCTGGCATCTGTCGCAGGGAAAGCGACTCCGAGATTGTCGAGACGATGGTGTCTTTCTGATGCGGCGCCGCTGCAAAGGGGCTTGCGCCCCAGCCGATGCGCGCTTGCTGAATGGCGAAACGCCTGCGGATCGGGACCGACTCTAGGCTGCCATCGACATATTCCAGTTGATACTCCGCAACCAGGTCGCCCAATTCGTTGCCGGTGAGTTGGCTGGGAAATTGCGCCGCCAATTCAACATCGGCCAAGTCCGGCGTCAGCGCCTGCGGCTTGTCTTCAACGATATGGGCGAAGACAAGATAAGTTGCCTGCACCTTGTCCAGCGGAATGCGAACTTCATCGGAATCGAGCAGGATAACATTCGCTTGGCCGGCCGCGCCAAATTCAAATGGGATGCCTCGACAAGTTTGAAGGCCGAATTCGTCGGGGAACTGAACGCGCAGGGACTTGTCCAGCGCCGACCGGTCTCGATTGAATGCGCATCCCAGGGGAAGGGGCCTAAACTGATCCGAAGCGGGGATTTCCATAGCGACATGCTCCTGACGGCTTGTTTGCCAGGAGTGTATCGTCAGTCCCCATCCATCACAAGTTCATAGTCCGCGCCACCGACGATGCGCCCGTTGACCTGAATCTCCAGACGCTGAAGGCCGGCATAATAGCGTCGCGTCGATATCGGTCGGATGGCATGTGACTTGCTGAGGGACAGCGAATCGCCCCTCGTTAGCGTCGCTTTCTTGAGTTTGAAGACCTTGGGCGCCCTCTTGCCGTTCGCCTTGACGAAGTGCATCACATAATCGATCACCAACTGCTGCGTTTCATCACTGACACTGTCCAGCCGAAAAGAAAAGCGCAGTTCACCCCCGAACAGAAGCCGCTCGGGCGACAGCTTCAGTTCATGCAATGTCACCCGCGGCTCGCCGTAACCCAGAATAGCCAGCGCCTGCGGATCTCCCTTTTTTATCAAGGATCGCAGCGCATGGTTGATCAGCCACAACCGCTGCTCGCTCGCGCCAATCCGCCAGGCTTTCAGCGTATCCAATACGACTTGCGGGTGGTCTTTGCTGATATCGTTGAGGTGGTTGGCAACCGAACGCCTTACATAGAGCGAACTGTCGTCCTTCAAGTGTTCCAGCAGCGCCAACGCGGGCATCGGATCGGCGATGAATTCCGTCAATTGCGGCGCCCAGGGCAGGCGCGGTCGACTGCCCTCGCTGACCAATCGCCGTACATGCTCATTGCTGTCCTTCGCCCAGGTATGCAGTTTAGTCATCGTTTGCTCGGGATAGCGCGTGATGAAAGGTCGAATGGCCGATTCGCAGGAGCTATGGCGGGTGATGATGTACATCGCGTCCAGCGATTGACGCGGATGCTCCAGGCCGTATCTCTCGACGAAGGTCGGGATCGGTAAAAGCCGAAAATTGGGATCTTCGATCGGCTCGAAACTGTGCCGATCGTCGTCCAGAATCGCCAGCAATATGTTTAGCGCGACCGGGTAATCCGCGGGCAAGAATGCGCGTAACTCCCGGGCGATCAAGGCGAGCCGCTGTTTGAGATCCAGCTCGTGCAATTTCGCGTCAACCGCTTCTACAAACGCTTCAGTGCGGAAATCCGCATGAATCACCACAATGCGATCGGCGATCTGCTCTACCAGTCGTCGGTCGAAGAAGTTCTTGAGCAAGGGAAATTCGGACATATCAACTGACGCACATTAAGTTAACCACAGGGGCGACCTATCAGGTCGCCCGCCAGTTTGAGTAGTGTCGCAATGACAGCGAGAATGACGGACTAGCCCTGCCCAGGACTCGCGCTCTGCCAGAAGGCCACGCGATTTCCCGTCGGATCCTTAAATATGCCCAGCGCGCCGAAACCCGGGACCTCCTCCCGTGGCAACAATACCCGGCCGCCCAGCTCGCTGACGCGCGCCATATCGGCATCAAGGTCGTCGCTGTGAAAGTACAGCAGTACATCGCCCGGCTTGCAACCCTCGCCGAGTGGCGAAAGCGCGGTGCCTATATTGTTGCCGAGGTCGAACATCACGTATGTGAAGTCGTCGCCCATGGGTACCTCAGTCGCTTGCCAACCTAGCAGGGAACCGTAAAATGCCTTCTGCGCATCATTATCCGCCGATGGAATTTCGATGTGAACGACTGGACGCATGAGTTGTTCTCCTTTGCAATGCAGAATATTTGTTCGTTGTTCAAGAGTTTAGATTGTTTGTTCTGCTCTGTCAAGACCTATATTCATGCCACGATGAATTATGATTCCTGGCAGGCGGATACGGCGCGTCATCTGTCTTCTATGCAAATCTAACGCACCATTTTGGGCCTCCCCGCGTATACTAATATGGGCTGTCCCAAGACAGACGCCTTCAAACGGTCGACGGTCGACAAAAGACGTGAGGTGAAATTGATGCGCGTGATTGTGCATACCGGCAAGGGTGGGGTAGGCAAAACCAGTATCTCGGCGGCGACTGCCTTGCGCTGCGCGGAAATGGGCTTGAAAACGATAGTAGTCAGTACCGATACAGCGCACAGCCTCGGCGACGCGCTTGATCGGCAGGTCGGTCCCGAACCCACCGAAATCGCGCCGAATCTCTGGGCGCAAGAACTCGATACGCGCTATTCGATGCAGAAGTACTGGGGCAAGATCCAGGAATACCTGGGCGCCTTTTTCAATCGTGAAGGCATCGCCAAAGTCAACGCCTCCGAGGTGACGATCATCCCCGGTTTGGAAGAAGGCGCGCAATTGCTCTGGATCAGCGAATATTTCCAGGCGGGCGAATACGATGTCTTGATCGTTGATGCCGCCCCTACGGCGGAAACGATCCGCCTGCTCAGTTTGCCCGATGTGACGCGCTGGTGGGTCGAACGGCTGATGCGCATCGCCCGTGGACTCGACAGTGTCATTCGGCCGGTGCAAAAGCTGCTGACCCGCGCCAAGAAAAATGAGACCGGCATCGATATCGCCGAAAACGCCTGGGACCAGGTCCAACTGCTCTTTGATACGCTGGACGGTGTGCGCGAACTACTGACCGACCCCGAGCATTCCAGTATTCGGCTTGTCGTCAACCCGGAGCGCATGGTCATCCGAGAGACGCAGCGTACTTACACCTATCTCAATCTCTACGACTATGCGACTGACGCTATCCTGGTCAATCGCGTTTTCCCGGACGAGATCAAAGATCCCTTTTTCGACGTCTGGAAGCAGCGGCAAGCCAGAAATATCGAATTCGTTGGCGAAGCCTTTGGCAGCCTGCCCGTATTAAAAGCGCCCTTGTTTGGCGAAGAGATGGGCGGCCTGGATATGTTGCGGCGGCTGGCGGATGAGTTGTATGGCGATCGTAATCCGGCCGAGCGCATGTTCGACGGCGTCGTGCATAAGCTGGTACAGCTCGACAGCGACTCCACTTGGATGCTGCGCGTGCCGGTGGGTTTTGCCAGCAAGGAACAGCTTGAGCTCTATCGCGCGCGGGACGAACTCACGCTGAGCGTCGGTCCCTACCGGCGCAATATCGTACTGCCCGACGAATTGCAGGATCTTGAAATCACCAGCGCCAAGTTCGAAAACCGCACTCTCAATATCCGCTTTGAGGAGCAAGCGTCTTGACGCGCGCGGTCCGCGGCTGCTGATGGCTTTTGACCCGGGAACCAACCCCTTTCCGCTGTCGCCAACGGCCTGGATCCAAGTGCAACAAAAACACCTTGCTCGCGCGAGCAAGGCATCTCATGGTCTAATCTGGAACCGACAGCGCCGATCACGCGCGCCCAAGGCCGGGGCTGGGTGCTCAGTCGTCCAACTCGACTCTAATCTTGCCGCCTTCGCTGCCGGTGGCGTCTTCGTCGTCATCGTCGTCGGCGGACAAATTGGCCGCCGCAGCCAGCTCTTGGTCCGCCTCCTGGCGCCCATCGGGGTCTTCCATTTCGCTGGCTTTCTTGATCTCGTCGATCGCTGCGTCGATCAGCACGCGGAAGCCGTTGGCGAATTCGTTGCCAGCGGCCTGCGTGTGTTCTCGGAAACCGGGCGGCAACAACGATTCCATCGCCTTGCCAAATTCTTCCAGGCCGCGCCGTTGATGAAATATGAATTGTTCGAGCGGCGTCTTGTCGCCCTCGCCTTCTACCGGGTCTTCCGGCATGGGATTCATGTCTTCACTCATCACGTCGCTCCTCAACAGGGAATCCATCATTACTATACAATACGCAAGTCCCCGACGGTAGTTGCGCGGACCAAATTCAATAAGTTGGTGACATGCTTAGCAGGCTCTAGCCGCCCGCTTGATTCAAGGATTCGATCAACTCTAAATCCTTTTGGATATTGCGCGAGCGCCAGAAGAAACTGAGGATCAAAAGGGCCAGAATGGCGAAGCTCGCTGTCAGCGCCAAGGCTAGATAACCGGCATTGTCCGGCGTGACAAAGAAGCCCAAAACGGTCCTGTTGTAAGCGTCGGCAAGCGTCGGCAGGTTCTCTGTCTCACCCTCGCCAATCGCCAGATAGCTGTCATTGCCGAAAACCATTCCCATCGCGGCTGTGCTATCGCCGACGACCCCCGTCCATTCCCCGCTCGGCAGCGAAAGGGCGGTCATCTCGACCAAGTCGGCGGCCTTATTCGACGCCAGCAGGCTCAATGCCAGGTCAATCTCGCTCCCCGCGTCTTCCCTAGCGTCGCCGCTTTGCGCGATCGTCAACATCAGAATCCGCGCCGCAGGATCGCTTTCGACAAAGCTGATGACCACGGCCTGCGATCTCGCGCGCCGCGCCATGACTGATGCGCTGGCAACCCCATCGGGCTCATAAATCAGTACCGTCCAGGTGCCGTCCGCCAGGTTCACCTTGTTCTGATAGATCGGCTCCCCGAACTCCATGCCGAAAGCTCGTCGTAGGTCGGATGCCGCTGCCGCGACCGGCTCGCCAATTTCAACCAGCGCGGTGCGAATGGTCGCACGGGCTTCCGCATCGTGAAACTGGGCAAAATCGTCGCTGCTCTGGTTCTCCCAGCCCTCCAGGAGCGGCGCGTTGAAAGCCGATAACTGGATATATGGCATGGTGTCTTGATCGTCCTGGGCAAGGACGACGCCGGCGTATATGAGTATCGGTAATAGAGGGACGAGCGTCAAAAATAATCGCATCAGGTTCTACTCGCTTAGAATCTGCATCTTGAGCCGATTGACCGCTTCCAGCCGGCGCTCGATGCGAATACGGTGCCAGATCAAGGTAACGGGCATCAATGTCAGCCAAAGCAAGAGGCTCGGGATGAGCGCCATCACGACGCCGCTGGTGGCTTCGAAGCTGCCTTGTGCGTTCTGTGGGCTGGCGCCGACGATAACCGGATGGATCGTTTCCGGCACGACACGTATGATGAACAATGTGATCAAGACGCTTGTGAAGGCGAAGATCCCGTATACCGACATGAAACTCCGCTTGCGGGCTTCATCTTCAATGCCGGCGCGCAGCATCAAATATGCCGCGTAGGTCAGCGCCATGATGGCGGCCGAGGTCAGGCGCGGATCCCAGGTCCACCAGGTATTCCAGATCGGCCGCGCCCAGATAGCGCCTGTCACCAGATTGATCAGCGCAAAAGCCAAACCCACTTCCACACCCGCTCCCGCGATCCGGTCCCATCCCTCGTTCTTGCGCCACAGGTACAGGATGCCCCCGACTACCGTCAAGCCAAAAGCGGTGAAAGCGCCGAAAAACGACGGCATGTGAATGTAAAAGATGCGCTGTATTTCTCCTTGTTGGATATCCGTGCCGGCGACAATCAGACCGAGGGCCAGCGTGAAGCAGAATCCGACAAAGGTGAGGATCGTCAGCAACTTCAGCAGAGCTGGCATGGGCGTCGCGTCGACAGTCTGGCGGGGGGGCAGAACTTTCGTTTTCGCTGGCATTCCGTGGATCTCCCTTAGGCCTGGATCGCTCTCATTCTAGCAAGCGACGCACGGTGATTACAGCGTCTGGCTAGTGTATCCTTTTGGGTTGAAATACATTCTACAGTTCTCGACACGAGATCCTAATCCCAAAATACCAACGATCTGCTAGGGGCGACTGACGGTCAGTGTCTACGCGACCCGGTGAGTCGCCCGATACTCATTCAGTTTCTACGTGTTGGGCGATCCAGCGGATCGCCCCTACCGACTGTTAGGTGATTGCTGTTCCTTATTTCAGCCGAATTCGATACACAACCAGCGTCTGGCTTGCCGACGAAGGCAGTTTATTCTTCCAGCACGAATCCGGACAAGAGCCAGCACAGCGCCAGATAGATGACGGTGACAGCCGCCAGCAACTGCAACCACACCAGCCATTCACGCGCGGGACTGTCATTGAGTATGCCCGTCGTCGCCCGCACGGCCGTCAGCAGCAGCGGCAGCGCCACCGGCAGCATCGCTATCGGCAACATCGCCTCGCGCGAGCGCGTATGCAGCGTCAGCATGGCCAGCAAGGTGCCGATGCTTGAAAAACCAAACACCCCCACCACAGTCGTGACGATCAACCAGCCCTTAAGCAGATTACTGTTGTAGATCACCGTCATCAGCGGCAATATCACCAGCGCGACGATCAAGGTGAAAAAGTAGTTGCTGAGCAGCTTGCCAAAGAAAATCGCCGGGCGCGAAACCGGCGCCAGGAGCATGGCGTCCAGATTTCCCTGATCGCCCTCTTGCGCCAGGCTACGATTGAAACCCAGCAAGCTGGCGAAGACGAGCGTAACCCAAAGCACGCCGCTGATCGCTTCTTCCCGCGCCACCCGCTCCAGTTCCAGCGCAAAGCTGAAAACCAAAATGCACAGAAACGCGAATATGGCCATCACGCTCAATAATTCGCGCGAACGGATTTCCGCGCGCAAGTCCTTGCTGACAATGGCCAGCACAGCGATCCGAAATCGTGTCTTCATGCCATTGCTGCGCCGTTACAAACGCGGGTGTACAGCTCGCCCAAATTAGCGGCGCTCATCGTCTCGATATTCCCGTCAAAGGCGATCTGTCCCCGCGACAATATCAGCGCGCGGCCCGCCAGGGTCGGCGCGCGTCCCAGTTGATGCGTCGCTATTATCAGTGTGCGTTCTTCCCGTTGCGCCGACAGCACCAAGCCCTCCAGTGTTTCCGCGGCGGCTTGGTCGAGGCCGGTAAATGGCTCGTCCAAGAGCAAGATCTCGGGCTGATGCAGGTTGGCCCGGGCGATACTCAAGCGCTGCTGCATGCCGCGCGAGAAACCGCGCGCCAGACTGTCCGCCCGCTTCGCTAAACCGACCTGGTCCAATAATGCGCCGATTCGTTCAGCGCGTTCGTCTTTTGCCATGCCGTAAAGTTTGCCGAAGAAGTCGAGATTCTCCCGCGCGCTCAAGTTGCCATAGAGCAAAGGCTGATGACTGAGCAGCCCAATCTGACGGCGTACTTCCATCGCTTCCGTTGGCATCTGCCAGCCGCCGATGCGTATGGCGCCGGTCGTCGGCTTGCTCAAGCCGGCCAGCAGGCGCAGCAGCGTTGTCTTGCCGCCCCCGTTCTGTCCCAACAGCATGATCGTCTCTGCGCGCGCCACGCCGAAGTTCACTGAGCGCAGGACCGGGAGCAGGCCAAAAGTCTTGCTCAGATCCTCAACCTCGATTAGCGGAGTTTTTTCGTCCATCACGCGTCCCGCTGCTGGCTCATCAGTTCAGCCAGCCTGGCCTTAAGCTCGCGTCGGCGACGATGATAAAGGTCGTGATTGATCTGGCCTCGGTCGTGATCGTCGTCCAATTGCGCGATTTGCTTCGCCAGGCTGTCAATCGACCCCGACTGATCCGGCGCGCGCCGCCGCCACAGAGCAAATCCAGTCGGCAGGGCAACTGCGGTGGCGATGAGCGCCAAAAGCGCCGCCAGCAAGCCGTCGCCGGTGAGCACACCGGTGTCGTCGCTGCTCGTCGCGAAGGGATCCCCGGTGATCTCAAAGCGCAGCCGTGGATCTCGATCCTGATCGAGCCGACCTGTAAATACCTTGACATTATCTGATTCGCCGCCTTCAGGCGCCGCATGAAGTTCGGCGCTTTCTATGCTCAGCGTCTTCGGCAGCATGACGGTGATATCGCCTTCGACCCGGTTGTTGAAGGCTTGTTCGAAATCCAAGCCATCGACGTATGGCAAGAAGTACTCGACAATGATTTCGTGCTCGTCCCCTGGCGCGACCGGCAGCGTATCGATCAGCGAATCGGGTACGCGTTCCAGATCTTCAATCAGCACATAACGACCGGCCGCGTCGTCGCTCATGATCTTTGCGCCAATCGGAAACTGAACCAGCAGACTCGCTTCCCGTCCGTCTTCAAAGCCGCGGCCGCTGGTGAAGATGCGGTCCGAATCATTGCGATAGCGGATAATCTGCGTGATGTGCAAGCCCGTCCCGTAAGGCTCCAACTGAACCGGATTCAAGAATAGATCAATCGCCGCCACGCTGATAACGGCCGGGTCCTTGGTCAGGTCATAGATGGTAATTGTCTGCTTGTACTCGCCTGCTGGCAGCAAACGGCTGAATACGCGCCCGTCGTAAATCACCCCGATGACATACGAGATATCGGTAGTCAGCGGAATATCCTCAAAGACAAAGTTGCCATCGGCGTCTATCGATGTCTCCGCTATGCTGAATCCGATCTCTGGGCTGCCGAATTGCAGTTGCGCAATGGTATCGGGCGGTACGATCCCGCCGACACTCCCATGTTGAATGCGCCCGCTGATCTCGCCGAGGGGGAGCGCGCCTTCGACATTCTTGGCTGGTTCGTCTGCGCCGCGCAAGGTCTGCATCCGCACATGGGCGACGACAGCGGCGATTTCTTCCGATTCAAGCGCGTCGGCGAAGCTTTCCCGGTTCAGCGCCCCGCCATAATCCTCGTCGCTGTACCGGGGCGGAATCGCCGAAGGTAATTCGCAATCCTCGCAGCGTTCCGCCCATAAATGCGCGCCTGTCGCCAGCAATTTAGCATCATATGCGAGCGCATAAGAATACATCGTTACATCCCAGCGTTCCCCTTCGCTCAAGGCGTTTTGCCAGGGCGGCATCAGGTTTTCGATATTGCCTTCGCTGATAATCGTGAACCAGTCCAGCGGCGACTTGGCCCTGGTCAAGGACCGGTCCGTCATGTCAAGCGGCGCGCTGACGCTGCCCGACAATACCAGCTCGCCTTGGCCATCGCCGCCGATGCCGTGGCAGTCACTACAGTTGTCGGCGAAAATCTGCTGCCCTCGGGCGATGTCCGGCCGCCAATTCTCGGAAATTGCCGCGCCATCCGCCGCTGGCGACGGAGCGAAGGTCGCAACGATGTCCGGCTCGCCGCCCAAGCCCCGGCAGGCGCAGAGCGATGCAACCAACATCAGGCAGAGCGGCGTCAAGCGCGACATCTCTAGTTCGCCTCGCGGGGAGACGGGTCATGAATCACCGCCTCCGCGCCTTCGCGATAAGCCGAAATTGCCGCTTCGATCGCCTCGTCGATCTTGTCCGCATTCGCGTCCTTGCCAGTTACCAGGCTTTGTCGCGCGTCCAGGCCGTCGCGAACGCGCAACAGGCGAATGCCGCGATGCGCCCAGACCTCACGCTCGTCGCGGTAGTCTGCTTCCTCGATCTTGCCGGTGGCATAGTCCTCGTCGAGATCGCGAATATTGGTCAATACGCGTTCGTAGTAAACCTGTACGCGGTCTCGTTGGGCTTGCAACTGCAGGTCGTCTTTCTCTGACGTCTTGCGCGGTCGTAAAAACGGATGCGCCACCACCGCAATCGCCATCAAAAACAAAGCGAGTGATATGATCAATCCCAGGATGCTCATATTCAACTCGCCAGCAGCTCGCGAATGCTGCGACTCATGTCGTCATAACTCACCGCGCCCAATACAAAGCGCTGAATCTCGCCCGTTTTGTCGATGAGAAAACTTTCCGGCGGCGCCTCAACGCGATACAACTCCGCGATGAACTGCCCCGTGTCCTCGCCATTGGGGTAGCTGAGGCCGAACTCAGCGATGAAATCCAGCGCCTTTTGCCGCGAACTCTCCAAAATGTTGATCCCAATTACTGTCAAACCCGCTTCGTTGAAATCGCTGTGAAGCGCTTGCAGATCCGGCGCTTCGTCTCGGCAGGGCGGGCACCAACTCGCCCAAAAGTTGAGCAATATCACCTGTCCGCGCAACTCCGACAACCGCAGTTCGCCGCCGTCAAACAATTTCAAATTGAAATCCGGGGCCGAGCCGTCGGTCGGCTGTGTGGCGTTTTGCCGCGCCAACTGCAGCGCCAATGCGAGCGCCAGAGCCATGAACCCCGCCAACAGAACCACCGTGCCCCAACTGAGCCGACGCTCACGGGGAGGTGAAGCCGCGGGATCGAGGAATTCCAATTGCTCAACTTCGCTCATCGTGCGCTCTATCGCCGCGCTGCCAGATCTTCTTCCAGTCGCTGCCGATAAACGTCGTCCGCGACCGTCGCGCTCAAATCGACCTCGTCGCTGATGCTCAAGCGCCGGTGCGCGCCAAAGCGGGAAAACGTATAAGCGCCAAGCGCGATCGCCAGAAAAAACGCCAGGATGGGCGCCAAGACAGTTAGCCCGCGCAACACCGGGTCCTGTGGAATGCCGACCACCTGGTCACCGAAGCGCTGCACGAAGCTGTCGATCACCGCAGCTTCATCCTTGCCTTCCGCCAATTGCAACCGGATTTCTTCTTTCCACTCGATGCAGGCCCGCGTCTGGCACTCGTCCAGCGGTATATTCTCGCAGACCGGGCAGTACATCTTTTCCGCGACCGCGTTCACCGCGTTGTCGGAAACCGCCCCGTCCTGCGCCTGCGTAGCCAGTACTGCCAACAGCAACCATGCAACAAGATAGTGTCTCACCGTTACTCGGGCCGGTATCTGCACAACCTCGAAACTGCTTATCGCGCGAAGACCAAAGCGTCTATCGGTCTTCGAGTTAAGCGCTCCCCCTCTCCATTGCAATGGGGAGGGGGTCGGGGGGAGGGGTGGGCCATGCATCATCTCGCGCTTTCCGCCTCCCGCTTGCGAACGCGCCGCGCCGGGACGACTTTCGGGTAGGCGGCAATCACCGTCCCGATTATCAGCACGATGCCGCCCCACCACACGAGATTCACCAGTGGATTGATGTAAATGCGAAATGTCGCGCGCTCTCGATTCCCGCCGATCAACAAGACGTAGAAGTCGTTTTCAAGTGTGCTGTGCGCGCCGGCGATGGTCATCGGCATGTCGGGATAATCGTCCACGCGCGGCCGAATCCGCGCCACTTGAGCGCCGTTTCTCAGCACCGTGAGCTCGGCGATATTCATCATACGCCCGTCGACAGCCTGTGCCCGAATGTAATCGTCATAGCGCAGTCCGTAGTCCTTGATGGTGATCATCTCTCCCCGCGCCAGGCTGTGCTGAACCTCGGTTTGGAAGACTGTGCTGCCGATGACGCCGATCCCGATCACCGTCACGCCCAGATGCACAATATAGCCGCCGTAGCGGCGCTGGTTGCGGCGAAAGAGCGCCGTGACAGCCCGCATCCAGCTCTCGTTCAGGCCCCGATGCCGCGCCCGCGCGCCTCGATAAATTTCAAAAAGAGCCACATATCCCGCGAAGAGTACTACACCGTATCCGAAGATAGAAACCGGAGCGCCCGTCCCGGCAAGCATCAGCAGCAGGACGCTGAGGATGGTCAGCGAAAATGGCATGATGATCGCCTTGCCCAGGCGCCGCGCCGACGTCGAGCCCCAAGCCGACAGCGGCGCAATGCCCATCAAGATGTACATGGCGACAAATAGCGGCACCACGAAGAACTCGAAGGTCGCCGGGCCAATCGTGACTTCCACCCCCATGAACAATTCGGAGATGATCGGCAATCCAAAGCTGCCCCAAAATATCGCTGCAAAGAGCGCGATGAAGATGACATTATTGAGCACAAACATCGTTTCACGACTCAGGATATTGGCGAACTGGTGCTCTCCCCGCAATTCGCCGCGCTGCCATCGCCATAGCAACAACGTCAGCGCGATCAACGTCATGAACGCCCAAAACGCCAGCATCGGGAAGCCAACTTCGCTGCGGGCGAAGCTGTGCACGCTCTCGATCACGCCGCTGCGCGTCGCGAACGTGCCAAACATAACCGCCGAAAAGGTCGCGACGACCAGCGCCATATTCCAGGTTTTGAGCATGCCGCGCTTTTCCTGGATCATGACACTGTGGATGAAAGCCGTGCCGACCAGCCAGGGCAAAAACGCGGCGTTTTCCACCGGGTCCCAACCCCAATAGCCGCCCCAGCCCAAGACGTCATAGGCCCAGCGCCCGCCCAATATCAGTCCCAGGCTCAGGAAAACCCAGGCGATCAGCGTCCAGCGTCGCGTCGCCTTGATCCAGCCCGTGGACAAATCGCCGGAAGCCAGCGCCGCCAGCGCAAAGGCGAAGGGAATGGTGAAACCAACGAAGCCCAGGTAAAGCATGGGTGGATGTATGATCATGCCGAAATGACGCAACAGGGGATTCAAGCCGGTCGCGCTAGCCGCCAGATTCTCCATCGACGGCGCAATAGCCCCGGGCGGGATCAGCGCCGTCTCCACCACTTGCCGCGACTCCGGCATATCGGGCAAGATCCACCAACGCTCAAATGGATTCTCCAGCAGCAGCGACAGCCCGAGGAAAAAGGCCAAAGTCGCCATCATGGTCGCGATCGCGCAGGGCATCAAACGACCTTCGGTCCGCCAACTGAGCGAAATCGCGCCGAATGTGAACAGGCTGAGCAACAGCGACCAAAACAGCAGCGAACCCCGCTGTGATCCCCACAAGGCTGTGAAACGGTAGACCGCCGGGGTCTGCGGATCCGTCACCGACCATACATAGCTCATTTGGTACTGCTCGGTCATCAAGGCCACGACCAGCGTCGCTGTCGCCAGCAGTGTGGCCGGAAATGTCAAGAGGGCCGCGTTGCGACCGCTGCGCAGCAGTGTTTCGCTCCCCGCGCGAATGCCAAGCAAGCAGACGGCCGCGGCGTAGAGCGCCAGCAATAGCGCCAATGCCAGAGATGCAAGCCCGATTTCCGCCAGCATTAGTTGTGTTCCGGAATAGCGCTCAAGCCTTCGGGGGAGGTTTCTTCAAAACGGCTCGGGCATTTCAGCAGCAATTCACTGGCGTGAAAAATGCCGTCGGGTTCCAGCGCGCCGGTGAGGATCGCCTGCGCCTCGTGCTGCAAGAGATCCGGTATCGCTTCGTCCTCGACCAGGATCGACAAACGGGATGCCGCCGAGTCGGCTAGGGCGGCATGCAGCGCGCTGGCCAGATCATCGAATTCGCCCGGGATATTTACTATCTCGAAGCGGATGATCGCGTTTTCACTGTCATATTCGATGCTTTCGCCATCTACCGCGCCGGAGATGCGCACGGTCTTCCCCTGGTAGGCGCCGTCTTTGAGCAGATCGTCTACGGTGATGAAATAGCGCGCCCCCTGCAAGGTGCCAGAGACCAGCAAATATACGACCGACGCCAGGATCAAGCCGCCGCCAATCAAAAATTTCAGGCGCTCCGACCTTTTCGCTTTTCTCGGATGCTTGGGCTTCGCCCAACTGATCTCGGCCATTTCGCCCTTCGTTCCTGTCACCCGGTGTCCAACCCCTATTATACGTTATTTGTGATATTTGTCACTATCCCGCGCTGCGCGCCGGTCGCTGTCACCTGGTTCATATCCGCGACTCTTCACCGGGCGCTAACAGCGCGAGCAATCCCATCAAACCAACATTGCAGAAGAGCAGGGGCGCCAGCAGCGGGGAGCCCCGCAAGAATCGCTCAATCACAATCGCTCCGGCCGATGTCAAGCTGGATTCCGAATGCAAGACGAAGCCGACCACACCCACCGCAATCAAGAGCAGCATGGCGGTTCCATGCGCGGTGATGTCCCCGGGGTTCGGTCGCGAGGCAATGCCCAAATAGAGAGATGTACTGAAGCCGAAAAGCGCGGCCGTCACCGGCAGCCAAACCCAGGCATTATCGAAGCCGAATCGCGCGTGATCCAGCACGCTGCTGATGAGCGTCGCCAGAATGAAAATAGCAACGATGAGCAGATAGGCGCGGGTTTTGCTGTAGGGCATTTGCACTGTCTTGCCCGCAAACAGTTGCAACCGACCGCTGTCAACCGGCCTTTCGATCCAGGCCGCGCTGATGCCTAAGACGCCGATCAAAACGAAGAACAAGGGACCAATGACAGGCGGCGCCCAGATCAAGGTCGCGACCGCCCGGATGCTGACCAGCCCCTCGTTGAGCAATACCGTTCGGTTCAGATGCAAATATGCGCCCAGCAGTCCAACCCCGATGCTGACCAGAAAAACGAGATTCGCGAGCGCGCTGGCAAGATCGCGCTTCCGTATCGCGATAACGCCGGAGAAGATAAGCAAGGCGCCGCAGACAGTTCCCGCTACGATTGGAATCCATTCCGCCGGTTTGATGCCGCCGCTTATGTTATGCGCCAGGTAAATATCGATGGCGATGAAAAACTGATTGAAGGCGGCAAGCAGCAGAAAAGCCTGGTCACGGCTAAAGGGTGTTCGCAGATGACGGAATCGTGGCAGCACGAGCGCCAGGTAAGCCATTGTCAACTCCCGTCAGACGCGCTACTGCTAGCGAGACCGGCTTTCTCCAGCAACTCGCGCACCATCTCTTCCAGTTCCGCTTGGTCGCGCAGAATCTCGTAGGCGCCGTGCCACTGCACATAATCCGGTCCGCCCATCCAGGCGCCGAACTTCGCTGTGCGCCCCCAGTGGTGCCACAGATCAAAATGTATGAAGTCGATAGGCTGGTCGAAGGGTTCGTCGGTCAACAGTCCTGCCTGGCGCGCCGGCGCGATTGTATCGTTGCTAAGCTGTACGCGGCGATTGATCTCTTGGGTCAGGGCGTCGGCGTCAACATAAAACTCGTCGATGAAGGCGGCGCTGTGACACTCGCTGCAGACGGCTTGCATCCGCACTTGATTGTCCTGCCAGGCGGGCCGCCGCTGGCTCTGTGGCGCGAAGAGATACCAGGTCAAGCGGTCGCCAACGTCGTGCGTCGTGCTCGCGCCGCCGAAACCACTGATATGGCAGGTCGCGCAGGTGGGGGCGGGAAAGTCCGCCACGGTCAAGGTGCCCGGCTCCGCATCCCAATTCCAGTCATCGCCGCCTGTCAAATAGGCGATGCCATGAAAGGACTCGATATAGATCTCGTACTGCGGATGATCGGGGCCGATGTGGCAGTGGTTGCAGGTCTCCGGTTTGCGCGCCTGCTCCAGGCTGAATTCGTGCCGCAGATGGCATTCCTGGCACTGGCCAATCGAACCATCCGCGGCCGGCGCGCCGATATCGTGACAGCCGCTGCAGGCAAATTTTGTGATCGCCCGGCCCTCTTTTTCAAAGAGCGCGTTGCGCATCCGGTCGGGATTGAAACTGCCCTCCGGTATCGACTCGTAGATTGCCAAGTGCTCTTCGCTCAAGCCGCCGGCGCCCCACATGGCGACGTAGGCCGGCAAGCCGTGGCGGCTGGCGTTGAATTGCGCCGCTTCGTTTTGATGGCAAGTGGCGCACTTGGCAGTGGTGGGAACGGTCAAAACAAAGCTGCCATGATGCGCGATGCCACCGGGATAACCCGCCTCTACCTCGTGACAGTTTTGACAGGTTACATTGGCGGCCGCCATGCTGCTGCGGCTGTATTGCTCGATAATTCCGGGCGTCGTCTTTCGGTGACAGGCGACGCAGGCATTACTGTTGTCGAGCGCGACCGGCGCCGAATCGCTCGGGTCGGCGACGATGCTGCGCCCGATCGCGGCGATGATAAAGGCCAGCGCCGGGACGATGATCACCACCAGTATGCCGACGATCACCAGTCGAAAAGACGCCAGTAGTCCCCGCGGTGGATGGTCTTGTGCCATGGATCAGGTCCTCCAACAGGCGTCACATGACAGTTTCGGCCTCAAGCTCGACGATAATTTAGGGGCTCTTCGAATGCAAAGGTTTTCGTAAGTACTCACAGCCCGCGTTCCGTCCTATGTGGATCAGTCGCGACCACGTGAAAAAGAAAAAGCGCCGCCGGATTCTCCGCGCGGGCGCCACATCACCTCGCGTTGCTGTCAGAGCCTATTCTTCGTCGTCCGTCGTTGATTGGCTCCAGCGAATGACGAAGACGCCCACAATGCCGGCAATCCCCAGAAAGAGGACCAGCATCGCCAATCCCGCCGGAGAAGAAGTTGCCTCGCTGTCCTGTGACAGCGCGGTCATGCAGTTGGTCAAGAACATCAGCAGCGTCAGCGCCGCCGCGGCTGATCTAAAGGGTGGCAATTTGCCCATGGTCAGGTCTCCAAATCGCTTACGGCATCGGCTTAATTGTAGCGGCTCTTGGCGCGCAATTGAAGCGCAACTCAGGTCATTTGCAGCTTGGCGATGTCGTAGGCGGTGAAGGCGATAAGCAGCGTCAAAGCCGCAAGCGCTACCACAAGATAGGACCAGCGATGCTTGTATCCGATCGTCCAAAAGCGCCGCAAGCTCAGAAAGATTGAAACCATCGCAATCAAGTTGATCAAGAGCAGGATCGGCACGGTAGCATCTGCCGCGACGCCGATGATCGGCAAGAGGAAAGGCAGCAGGACATATTGCAATATGCAGCGAACGCCGGAAAACAGCAGTGAAATCGTCAGCGCGTTTTCGGCGCGCCGCGTCTGTGCGGCCTCATCGGACCGGGCGGAGATGCGAGCCCGCGAGTCGATCAATAACAAGCGACTCATGAAACCATCGGCGCGGCTGAAATTCGCATTGGTCGCCATGCTTGAACCTACCTGCAAGCCCGTCGGCAATGGCGCCAGTCTATCATTAGGCCCCCGAGAATGCCACGTTTATTCATCGTCCGGCAACTGATCCTGGCTATCGAGAAAGGCCACCAGATCTGCCAAATGCTGGCTGCTCAACTGGCTGCCGTAGAAATCCGGCATCAGGGGAGCGTAATCCGGGATGGTGTAGGCCATCGGCTGCACGATGCTTTCCACCAAATACTGCCGATGACTATAATCTCTGAATTCCGGCTGCTGCAAACGAAGATCTTGGATCCGGGTCCAGGTACCCGCAGTTAAAGGCGCGACAGCTTCGTTTTCATGGCAGCCCGCGCAGCCCAGGGCGACGCCGCCCAGGGCCGGCTCCAGACCGTTGTAAAGCAGTTGCCCAGCCAGCGGATCGCCGTATGTCTCTTGCAGATCGAGCAAGATCGCCGCGACATCGTTGCCCACCGATTGCGCCGCGATCAGATCTTCCAATGTAACGAAGCGCAGCGCCTGTTCGAGCATGGAATCAATCTCTGGCTCGGACGGCATGTATCCGCAGCGCAGCGCCATCGACTGGTACAGGGCCCCCAATCGAAACAGATTGGCGATCGCCAAATCATAATCTCCAGCGAAATCCGGACTCAGATACCCAGCCAGCGTATTCTGCTGCGACTCCAGTTCTTCGGGGGCGCAACCGTCCTTATGTCCCTGGCCAAACACAGGAATCAACAGCCCCAGAGACAGCATCAGCGCAAAACCTAGTCGCTTCGCCGCCATCCTTCGCTCCCGATTCCAATCAAAAAGCCCCCGGTTCCGAGGGCTTGCGCTTGTCGGATCAATGCCAGCTATTCCTGCGTCTTCAAGAAGGCGATAACATCCGCCAACTGCTGATCGGTCATTTGGCGCGTGCCGAAGTCCGGCGGCATTACACTCGAACTATAAGTGTCCACCGCGTAAACCGCAGGTAGAACGATACTCTCGACCAGGTAGCGCTCGCCCGTGTAGCCGGCAAACTGCGGTTCCGCCAAGCGTTCATTCAGCACACGCGTCCAGGTGCCGATGGTATCCGGCGCCGAAGCCCCATCTCGATGGCAACTGGTGCAGCCAAACCTGGTATCGTAGAGGATGGCGCCGTTGCTGGCGCTGCCCTCGATTCCCTCTTCCGCCCAGCGCGCCAGAATCATTTCTGGGTTGTCGCCCGCTGGATCCGGCCGCGGCACGCCCGGTATCGACCCGTCAGACAAGGGTTTGCCATACTGCTCAACGGCCAGATAATCTTCCGTCGTCCAATTGCTGCCCTTGTCCCAATTCAAGATGTAAGCAGCCAGATCTTCAATTTCATCCTGCCGCAATGAACCGCCGGCCAACTGCGACCATGCGACCATGCCACCGTCGCTGTTCGGCCAAACATTTAGGCTGCCGGGGCGGCCATGAATCAAGGTGGTTATCACATAGCCCCGCAAGTCGCCTGCCCAGCCGACTTGCGCCAGCCGCGTGCCGTTGTTGTTGAAGAATACTTCAATCTCATTAAACGCGGTCCGGTCGCTGTCTTCAATGGTATCCCACAGCGGGAATAGACCCTTTGTCACAGCCGCATTCAAACTGCCCAGGATCGCTTGACGCGCTGCAATAGACTCGGCAATGATGCTTTTCTGATTATCAATTTGCGCCTGGATGGCTTCCATCTCGGCCTGGATCTGGTTCTGCCGTTCATCGCTGGGCGGGTTCGTGGCGTCAGTCAGTTCTGCCAGAAGATCGTCGCTGTCGTCGCTCAATCGCACCAAGGTTCGGTTGGCATTGGTGATGGCCGCGGTCTGCTCGCCGACCGGGTCGTAACCGAAGAAATGCGGATTATTCAGCCCGGGCGCCCGCAGCAAGGCGCCATAACCCGATTCGCCATGGCACTCCGCGCACAACGAGGCATACAACTCGGCGCCGCGTTCAATCGACCGGCCCGTATGTTGATATACGAAGGCTTGCATGCGCGCTTCTTCGTTGATGGCGACCCAACCGACCAGAATCATGATGGCGACGAACATGACAATGCCCGTCAGTATGCGACTCTCGACTGATTTAATCATGTATCGGTCCTAGATCTCGGTTGCTAAATCGCTTGCCACAGGTCAGTACGCGCTCTCGCCGCCTTTGAAGATCCACAAGCCTAGTCGAAATAAGCCGAGGCTTCGTGAATGAAAAGGTGATCGCTGAAGATGCGCCGCGCCGGGACGGGATTGCCCTCCGCGTCCAAGACTAGCTGTTCTTCCGTCAGCGCTTCGCCGTCGTCGTCAAATAGCGGATTGCCCTCATCGTCCAGAACCGGCACATCTTCGGTCGCAAATACAAAGAACGGATTACCTTCGTCGTCCAACTTCACGTCACCGCCCTCGATGACGACGTTGTCCCAACTGACGATCCAATCCAGGCGCTTCAACCCGCGCTGATTGTCGGTGATCACCAGCGCGCCCCAAACGTTGGGCAATTCCGTTGGCGCTCCTTCCAGGTGATGGTTGAACTCTTCCATCACCCGCAGCAGCACGGGCGCTTCCATTTCCGGTATCGTGCGGAAGCGCAACGGCACTTGATTGGCGCTCAGCTTCTGGAACTTCAATTCGTCAACCATCTGCTCGTACTGGCCGTTCTCTGCGGTCTCCCCATTGAATTCGGTGATGATATCGGCGGCCGTCAATCCCTCATGCCCATGGAATTGCGCCGTGGTGTAAGCGCCCGCGATCATTTGATCGAAGGGAATCGTCCGGCCGATGCCCACCTTGCTATGCGCCGGCTCAAAGGTCAGTTCGTGCACGATTTCGGTCTCGGCCGAGGTCTTGACCGCGAATTTCGCCAAGCCCATATAACTCAATATCGTCGTCACCGATACCAGCAGCATCGCGATCGTCAACATGAAGCGGCGATGGGCGAAGCGCCTGCTCGGCGTCACGTCCAGGTAGGGCAGCATAGCCAAGCCACCAAGCGCGACAGTGGGGAAGGCGACGCCCCAGATGAATTTATCGCCCAACTTGAGCGCCCCCTGAATCCACAGGAAGTACCAGGGCGCCGTCGTGCCCAGGGGCGTCACTTGCGGATCGGCATGGTTCTCCAGCGGCGCGTGATAGAACCAGATGCAAAGCACCGTGATGATGAAGGTGGTCGCACCCAGCCACATCAACTCGTTGGTCAAAATGTCGGGTATGAAATAGACGCGCTTGTCCAGGGGCACGCGCTTGGCCGTATCTTCGCCGATATTCTCTTTCTGTGGCGGCAAGCTGTAGCCGTGGATGATGACTTTGTAATAATGGACGCCGAAGAAAACGAAGAGCAGGGCGGGCAACGCCAGGACATGCAGCAGATAAAAGCGCAGCAAACCGTTCGCCCCAAGCTCCGGCGCGCCGCGCAGCAGCAAGTTGACCTGGTCCCCGACCACCGGCGTCGCTTCCGCCATTGACGCGCCGATCGTCACCGCCCAAAGCGACAACTGATCCCAGGGCAACAAATAGCCCGAGAAGCTGAGGAAACCGGTGATCACCAATAGCAAAAGCCCGGTGAACCAGGTGAACTGTCGCGGTTTCTTGTAACTGCCCGTAATCCAGGTGCGCATCATGTGCAGCGCTACCACAGCGACCATGAACTCCGCGCCCAGCCGGTGCATATCCCGCATCAACTGTCCCAGCGGCACATTGCTGAGTATCGTCAACATATCCCCATAGGCGATCTCCGGCGAGGGCGTATACCAGAGCATCAAGAGAATGCCGGTGATGGTCTCGAAGAAGACAAAATAGGAGGACAGCCATCCCAGCCGAAAACTGGGATACATGCCCGTCACATCGCGATTGAAATAAGACGGGCGCATGTGCAGCCAGAAGCCATCGGCATGCGGCGTCAGACGCGGGTTGGGACGCCGGCTGGCTGTGTCGCCGCGCAACGCCTCGCGCACGTCCTGCACGTTCATGCCGGCGGTCAGGCGCTCCACCGAATCGTCTATGCCTTCAAAGATCGCCTTCTTGAAGCCCTTTTCCTTGACATCATCGAGGAATGACGGGAAGGGGAGAATGGACATAGATGCTCCTCGCCTTAAAGCAGCTTAACCATTTGCCGGTTCAATGCAATTCTCCGACAATGCGCGCGCCGGTATCAATCTGTATGCTCGTGATCTCCTGCGTGAGATCCAGCGGGATGGGTCCGCCGTCAGCCGGCGTGACCACGGTACTGCCATCGGCATAGGTGACCGTGGCGATGAAGCGATCCAGATTGCGCGGCGCCGGACCCTCGATCCACTGACCGTTGAGTTGGAACTTCGAGCCGTGGCATGGGCATTCGAAGCGGAAATTGGTCGGCACCCATTTCGGCAAGCAGCCCAGATGCGTGCAGACCTGGTACAAAGCCCGCAGACCGTCTTGCGTATGTGCAATATGAAAACGTCCCGACGCCACCGTCACCGGCGCCGCGCCGGCGCCCGGCAGTTCCGCCGGATCGAAGGCGAAGGTGCCGCCGAATTCGCCCTCTTTGAAGCGCGGGAAAGCGAACCAGATCAGCGCAGCGGCCGTTTCCCCCAGCGCCAACAGGGTCGACGCCACCCAAATGTAATTGAGGAACTCGCGCCGGCTCGGCGCTGTCACCTGGACGCCCGGCGCGGCAGCCGGCCTGGCGACCGCGGCGCTCATGGATGTCGGTCGTGCGGATTGTGCAGTAGCCATATTCTGTCGTCGTCCTTCCCAGCCAAGGGACTGATAACGCCGTTTCCCGAATTATTACGATTTACATTACGAGCCTGATTTCTGCTTTTGTTAAATATATCACAATCTCATAGGGGTGTCAAAGTATAAACCTTTGTGGATTTCGCTTTTGAGAGGTGCTCAAATCGGACGAATCTGCTGCTTGCCATGACCCAAAATTGTCGCCAAATGGTCTCTGCCTGACAAGGCTAGGGGCGACTGACCTGCAGTGTCTACGCGCAGTGCAGAGTCGCCCGCAAATTCGCTCATTGTCGCGAGTTAATGTTATTGGAATCTCAAAGAAGAATATCGGAGTGCAAAACAGAGCTTTATCTGGAGCCACAGAAGCCTGGCATTCAGCACGGTTGCGCTAGCTAGGACCGCCGCTTTCAACTGTTCACGATTTTCCGCATGTCTATTTGTCCAGATCTTGCCCTGCACATCTACTGGAGCCTAGACGAAATCTCTTTGAGATCGATTCAATTGCTGCATGGGCCACTCCCTAAATGGTTTTCCAATTGACCGGAATTCTAGGCGATGCGCGCTTCCTGCAATTACTTCGAATCAAGGGTTGCCTGCATTGCGTCGACGTTGAACAACGCACTTGGGCAAATCCGTTTTCTAATTTATATTATGAGTTTTAATTACTAATCTATTAAGACAAATTCACGATCTACGTAACTCCAGAGCGTGTCATCACGTCAGCCTGCGCCATCGACATCGTCGAAGCGCTTGCAAAACACCCCATCCTCGCCTACAAATAACAATTGCCTTCTGTCCCTAGTGACTTGGCAGTCAGTGTCGCCAGTTATGCGCCCAGCCCCTGTGGCAAAACTTGCTAGCAGGAATAATGTCTAATATAATAACTGTCAGTTTCAGACGGGCAATTGCGATTGCCCGGTCAACGACTTGCTTTATCTATTAGTACAAAGTACCGAAAGGCCTACTTATCATGATTATCAAGAATATAGTTCATCCAGCACTCAGGACATTTCTTCGAGGAGGGGCTGCTTTTTTATGCATGACATTGCTGCTCGCGCCTTTCGCCGTTCAGGCGCAGACCGTAGGCTTAACCGCCAGTCAAGGTGCCGGGAACAGTATTTCCGCTACCGTACACTTCGGGGCTCGGGCAAGTACGGTTAGATTTAACTGGGGCGATGGCAGTTCCTCAAGCACAAGTCCCAAGGCCGACTCCCGCAGCGCGCGTTCGAGGCATGAATATGAAGACTGCGGTGTAAAATCGATCTCCGTAAGCGTGTCCTTCCACGGCGGCGGCAGCGGCAGCGATAGCATGTCAATCACCGTTGGCTGCTCGCCCACCCAGTCTACTGTTGATGATCCGACCTGGGCCGGGGCGGTCACTTGTGATATTGAAATCAGTCCAGGGCATTTTGCCTGCCGGCCCGTCCCGTCCTACTTCCTCGAGAACAGGCGAGCATTGAAGAGGGCCGCTGCAGATAAAAACAGGCGCCCCTTGAGCAGCTATGGCTATCGCTGCCCGGATGCCCAGGGCAATTGTCCGACCGATTGGATCCTTAGCCCGGGCCGCAAAGAAGGCGGCCACAGCGGCTTGTCCAATCCTGACAGTTTCAAAGGCTCGGAAGTTGTGAAACGAGCTGGCGCCGGGATCCAGCGCATCAATGCCGCCGGCATCGGCGTCAAATGGATCGTAGACGAGAATCCCATTGACGCGGTCGATGTCTGGGGACCCGGCGCCCAAGACGGCGGCGAGGTCTGCTTCACGGGCACGGAAGGGCGACTGGTCTACCTCGACGCCAGGACCAGCCCCCGCGCCCAATCCTTTCTGTCAACCACCGTGAAGGGCGACAGCATCTGCGGGACCATGCCCGGTCCCGGCTCGGTCGTCTACCTGCCGCCCGAAGGCTAGGCGCGGACCGCCTCAACCTTCAGAAAATGTAGGGCGGCCCTTGGGTCGCCCGCCTTCCTATAGTTCTGCATATCTTTAGTCTAATAAAAGAATTCATGAAAGGACACGTTACCATGACGCCAAAAGACAGAATATCTTGCCTGACAAGGGCATATGCCAGAGGCTGGGCCGGCCTCCTTCTGCTGGCGCTGCTGCTTGCGCCTGTGGCCGTTCAGGCGCAGAGCGCGCGCCTGCGTATATGGGCGGAACGCGGGAACACGGTTACAGTTCAGGTATCTTTCACTGAGCATGTAAAAAGTTTTTCCGTTCACTGGGGCGATGAAGCACACTCAAATTCGGGTCCCAGCTCAGAGAAGTACTACAAGAACGTGACGCATACCTATGCTGACTGCGGCAAAAAATCAATCTCCGCAGATGTGGCATTCCAGAATGGACACATGGCTCATACCAGCATCTCACACACGATTGACTGCGACCCGCCGCCCAACCATCCCTCGGCCCAGCCTGTTGAACATGAGGGTGGCCAAACTTGCGATCAACAGGTCCACGGCGGTCAGTTTACCTGCCGGCCCAGCCCGCCCTGGTTCATCGATAACCTAAAGGTATTGGAGAGGTATATCGCGGAAATCGGCAGGCGACAGGCGCAAGCGCGGGCGAGAGGGCAATCCCCGTACGACATCGCCTATCCCGACTTGCGCAGTTTCGGCTACCGCTGCCCGGACATCCAGGGTTATTGCGACAAAACATGGGTCCCCAGCCCGTCCAGCAGTCAAGGCGGTACCAGCGGCTTGTCCAGTCCCGAAAAACTTGCTCGCTCGGATGCTATCACTCGGCCGCATACCGGCGTCAATCGCATCAACGCCGCCGGCATCGGCGTTAAATGGATCATTGACGAGAATCCCATTGACGCGGTCGATATTTGGGGACCCGGCGCCGATGAGGGCGGCGAGGTCTGCTTCCATGGCACGGAAGGTCGGCTGGTCTACCTCGACGCCAGGACCAGCCCCCGCGCGCAATCCTTTCTGTCAACATACCTTGTGGGCGATACCATCTGCGGCCGCATGCCCGGTCCCGGCTCGGTCGTCTACCTGCCGCCCGCAGGCTAGGCGCGCCTAGCCTCAAGCTCATCGAGCGCGTCATCACTGTCAGCCTGCGCGCCGTCGACATCGTCGAACACCTCGCGAAACTGCCCTTCCGCGACGACTCCGCCCATGCCTAGCGCCTGCATCAAAGTAGAAAAAAGCCCCCTCCCTCTTTAATGAGGGAGGGGTTTGGGCGTGGGGGTGGTATAGGCAACCCGCGACACGTGGTTAGAATCCCTCTGTGCGCTCTGTGGTGAATCCACCATTACCGAACCCAAATGTTTGCAAATCGCTCACTTTCTGTTATAGTTCTACCATCCTCAAACACCGGAGCTCAGCAATGGAAGCCAACCCGCCACAAAACGCCATCGGACGATCCAACAGCGAACGCATCACGGCCATCGAAGCAACCTTGCCTCATTTGGCGACAAGAGCGGATATCGCGAACATCAGAACCGATATTGAGAGCTTGCGATCCGAAATAACGACCATGCGCTGGCTGATTGTGGTCGCCATCGCTGTGACTGGCATCGTTGTGCAATACCTCAATCAAGGCGGCGCCTAGTCCTGTTACGATTGCGGCAATTGCGAACTGGCATGCCTTCACTTATGCCGACATGGGCAGGCGCAAAGGTTTGTGAATCGCTCATTGTCAGTAATGATCTCGCCATCTTCAACCATCGGAGACTACATTGGAATCCAGCCTCCCGCAAGAAGCTGCAGCACGATCAAACAGCGAGCGCATCACGGCCATCAAAGCGACCTTGCCCCATCTAGTAACCAAAGCCGATTTGAAACGCCATACCAGGCTGCTTATCATGTGGCTCGTGAGCGCACAGTTCGCCCTCTTTGCCGCCTTATCTGCTATGCTTATGCATTTCCTGGGCTAATGACCCCAAGCCGAAGACCTTATCCTTCGTGCCTTTGTGATAAAAAAATCTCTGTGCCTCAGTAAAACCAAGTAAGTCATGCAAAAATATCAACTGCGACGACGAGTCACCCTTCCCCGATGATTCGGGATACTTCCCCCCGTGAGGCGGGGGGACCGAGGGGGCGATGGCCGGGGATGGGGTAGAATGGCGACATCTCCGTATTCTCATTACTTACTTGGTACTACTTCTGCGCCTCTGTGGTGAATCCCCCGCCGCCTCACATGCTATGCGGCTTATACACAATCCCGTTCGCCTCCTGCATTTCGCGAATGTAACGGATGATCTTGCTAACTTCCTCCCGCGCAACCTGCGGCTGCGGCGGCATGTCGCCGTAGGGCCAATGATGCTGCCGCACGCCCGTCGCCGCGGCCAGATAGAAGGCTTCATCCGAGTGGTGCCCCGGATTGTAAATGTCATGGATCAGCGGCGGCCCCAGCTTACTGCCCGCCGCGTTCGGACCATGACAGACCTGGCAATTCATCTTGAAGAGCGTCGCGCCTGCCTCTCCCTCTTGGGACAGCAAGGCCGGTTGAACCTCAACTGTGAACGCCTGACCCTCTTGCGCGACATTGGACAGGATCGCAGCCGCGGCGATCGCCACCAGCGCGATCGCGCCAATGGCAATGAACAACAACGCCTGCTTCCGTTTCTTCTGGACCCGCGTCTGTCTCCGCTTCTTCATGCGCCGCTCCTCGTTGCGCAATATGACTGCCTTGTTTTCTCTACCTGCCGATAGTACTAAATTTCGCTTGCATCAAACTTACAATTATCTTACAGTTCTCGCCCTGTCCGCGCCTCGCGGCATCACCCAAGACCCCAACGGCTTCTGCGGCAAAACCCTTGTCCTGCGCGCCCTTCGCGTCTTGACGGTCAGTGTCTACGCGACCTGTGGTGAAAAAAAATCTCTGTACCTCAGTGGTGAATCCAAAACGCGACTATTTAGTCGCCCTTCCATCCCAAATCCATGTTACCCTGTCCTCACTTGCGCCTTAACAACTGAATCTTCGTCGCAAACTGCCAAACTGCCGAAAAAACATTTTTTCCGGCGGCATGCCGGCAATCTGGCGATTAGAGCTCCCCGCCGAAAACACATGCCCGCGCAACGTCGACAAAGCCCCCTCTCCATTGCGATGCGGAGGGGGCTTGGGCTGGGGTTGAAATCTCCCAGCCCTCTGTGGTTAAATCACCCCCATGACCACCCGCATCATCACCCACGGCGACCTCACCTGGCTCGACTTGGCGCACCCCAGCCAAGCCGATGTCGACGCCCTGCGCGAGCGCTATCCCTACTTTCACCCGCTCAACCTGGAGGACATACGCAGCCCTATCGAGCGCCCCAAGCTCGACCAGGACGACGACTACATCTTCGCCGTCATGCATTTCCCGCTCTGGGATTCCCGCCACGAACTCTCCCGCGCCGCCGAAGTCGATTTCTTCGTCGGCCGCGACTACGTCGTCACCGTGCACAACGGCCTGCTCAAGCCGCTGGTCAGCCTGGTCGAACGCTGCGAATCCGACGCCGCCGAGCGCGAGCGCCTGCTGGGGCGCGGCGCCAACCACGCTTTCCATACGCTCATCGATCAACTGGTGGATTACGTCTTCCCCATCCTGGGCAAGGTGGACAAGCGCATCCACGCCATCGAAGACGCGCTCTTCGAATCCAACGCCAAGCGCGTCATCCAGGAGATCGCTCTGCTGCGCCGCGATATCATCTCCCTGCGCCGCATCATCCGCCAACAGATCCCCATCGTGCAGCAGCTCGAAACCGTCCAGCATCCCATCCTGCACGACGAGATGGAAGAATACTTCGGCGATATCGCCGATCACCTCTTCAAGCTGCGCGATATCGTCGACGAAAACTACGAGGTCATCAACAGCTTCGCCGAAACCGCCGATACGCTCGCCAGCTATCGCATCAACGAGGTCATGCGCATCCTCACCGTCATCTCCGTCATCATGCTGCCGCTCACGCTCATTTCCAGCATCTATGGCATGAACATCGAGCTTCCCTTTGCCGACGATCACAACGCCTTTATAATCACCTCCGGCGCCATGTTACTGATCGCCATCCTGATGCTAGTCTATTTCCGCAAACGCAACTGGCTATGACTGCGCCCTCGCTGGCCGCGGCAGCCTACATCGACGCGGAGCGCGACCTGGATCAACTGGTCGATTCCCTGCGTGGGGAGCCCCGCATCGCTTGCGATACCGAATCGAACAGCCTGCACGCCTATCGCGGCCAGACCTGCCTAATCCAACTCTCGACGCCGGGCCGGGACGTCTTGATCGACCCGCTGCGCATCGCCGATATCAGCGCCTTGGGCCCTGTCTTCGCCGATCCACAGATCGAGAAGGTCTTTCATGCCTCGGAATACGATCTGATCTGTCTCAAGCGCGATTATGATTTCGATGTGCATCCCGTCTTCGATACTATGGCTGCGGCCCGCGTCTGCGGTTACGCGCGCATCGGCTTGGGCAACATGCTGGAGGACCTGCTGGGCGTCCGCCACAGCAAAAAGCACCAGACCGACGATTGGGCGCAGCGCCCTCTGTCGGCGAGCCACCGGCGTTACGCGCAGATGGATACGCATTACTTGCTGCCCTTGCGCGATATCCTCTATGGCGAGTTGCAGCGCGCCGGTCGCCTGGAAGAAGCCTTCGAGTACTTCGCGGACGTCACGGCATTTGAAGTCAAATCGCATGAATTTGACCCGGAGGGCTTCTGGGATTTGTGCCGACCCAAGGACCTGAGCCCGCGCCAGGCCGCCGTCTTGCGCGAGCTCTACATCCTGCGCGATGAACTGGCGCGACACCACGACCGTCCCTCGCACCAGCTGATCACGAACAAGGCCTTGCTCAAGCTCGCAACCACAGCGCCGCGCGGGCGCAAAGGGCTATTCGGCGTCTCGGGACTGCCCCCGTGGCTGGCGCGGCAAAACGGCGATGAGATCTCTCAAGCGATTGCGCATGGAAACAAAAGCCTCGCGCCGCCGCAACCGCCGCGTCGGAAGGCGATCCCTCAGACGATCGTGGATCGCTACACCGCGCTGCACACTTGGCGCAAGGAGGTCGCGCTTTCGCGCGGCGTGGAATCCGATGTGATCTTGAGCAAGCGGAGCATGTGGGCGATCGCCCGCCGCAAACCCGCCTCCGTCGACGACTTGGAAGGGATACCGGGCCTGGGTCCCTGGCGACGGGCAACCTATGGCGCGGACTTGCTCTCTCTCATGATGAACCGCGATTTGCGATAGCCGCGCAGGTTCATTACAGTTTACGTAAACCACGACGCTCAAGCAACGGGACGGCTTTCAATTTTGCGTGAACGGGACACTCCTGTGACCTTTTCGCTGCCGCCGAGCGGCTCTGTGTGAGCGCGGTAGCCCATATTCGCCGATTACGCGCCGAGCGGCTGTTATCAACGGAGGGGGCGGATAGCCCGCATACCATGCCTCGTCACGCTAGCCTGCCACTCTGGCGCGATCAATCTGTCGAGCAGAAGCTGGACACCTTGCGCGGTCAAGCGCTCGATCTCTACCGCTATCAACTTTCACAGACCTACGCGAGCATCATGCGTATGCTGGACGCGCATCAAGCGGCGGATGGCAAAGAAGCCGCGGATATCGAGCTAATCAAGCGCTTGATCGCCGAGCATCCCGATATCCTCAGCATGAGCTGCGAAGTCGGTCATATCACTGCATCGGCCATGATCGTCGACCGCGCGTCCCGCCGGGCGCTGCTGCACTTTCACAAGCGGCTGGGTCGCTGGCTGCAGGTGGGCGGGCACGTCGAATACGAAACGGATATCGCTGCCGCCGCCCTGCGCGAAGCCCGTGAGGAAACCGGCTTGACCGACCTCGAGTTCTACCCGGCGGCCGATGCTGTCCCGCCTATCGACTACGATGTGCATACCATCCCGCGAAATCGCAAGACGCCGGAGCACCTGCACCTCGATTTTCGCTATCTGCTATTGACGCGACGACCGGAGTCCATAGCGCCGGCCGCGGGCGAATCGACTCAGATCAGGTGGTTGAGCTTTGACGAGGCGCTCGCGCTCGACCCCGAAATCGACCCGTCGCTGAAGAGACTGCTGCGCAAAGGACAAGTCCTGTTGCGCGATCTCCCCAGCGACGACGACTAGCGTCTGACTTTGGAAATCCGTCGTAATCTCTTGCCAAATTGCGCCCCTTTTCTATTGACAAATCTCACAATAACGCTAAAGTAGGGCCAAGAAGCAATCGCTAAAATTTGAAATCACCTGCGCCAGTATGGAGCGTCGCGCCTTGATCGGACCCGGGCGACCTCTCGACGTTTTCCCTTTGTTAGATAGAATTTCAGTTGCGGTCGTTACAGCGAAGTGATCGCGCTTTGCCTAACGCGCTTGGCGTTGTTATGCTCTAGGAATGATAACGGTCACGCCAGAAAGGCAGCGACGAAATGGCCACAACTCGCACCGATCTTTTGCGCGCAATCCGTGACGAGATCGTAAATCTCACCGAGTCCCCGCTATACCAATACCGCGTCGACAACGGCAATTACCCGGTCATCGGCCAGGGCAGCCACTATGCGGATATCATGTTCATTGGCGAAGCCCCGGGCAAGAACGAGGCCGAGCAGGGCCGTCCTTTTTGCGGCGCTTCGGGTCGCGTGCTCGACGATTTGCTCGATTCGATCCAGGTTCGGCGAGAAGACGTTTACGTGACCAATATCGTCAAGGACCGTCCGCCCAACAATCGCGATCCGCAGCGTGCCGAGATCGAACTCTACGCGCCTTTCCTCGAGCGGCAGATTGATATCATCCAGCCCAAGGTCATCGCCACACTCGGCAGATTCTCCATGGAGTTTATCTTGCGCCAATTCGGCTCAATGCAAGCTGGCCTGCGCATCAGCCAGGTGCACGGCACGGTCATCAGAGTTCGCACTGGATATGGCGAAGCGTCGGTGGTGCCGCTCTTCCACCCCGCCGCGGCGCTCTACAACGCGAGTCAGCGCTCGACCCTGGAGCAAGACTTTCAGGTTTTGAAACAGTTTATTTCTTCATAACAGTCGGGTATAATGAGTTCAGTGAGGCCCACTGTTGAGAGTCGGAATTCGGAATGGTCTTGGAAAAGCAGCTTATCAGCGCAGATATGTTTCTCGAGTATGTCGATCAGATTGACGATCGCCTCGTCGAGTTGGTGGAAGGCGTGATTGTAGACATGTCAAGGCCCGGCTGGGAACACGGCGAGATCTTAATGCTGTTGGCTTCGCGGATCTATAGCCATGTGCGCGAAAATGAACTGGGTCGAGTCGCCGTCGGCGATACCGGTTTTGTTCTTGAGCGGAGAGAAGACGGCAAGGACACTGTACGTGGCCTCGACCTCGCCTTTATCAACAAAGTGAAAGCGCCCGAGCATGTGTCATCCGGCTGGACGACGGTCGCCCCCGACTTGGCGGTCGAGGTGATTTCACCGAGCAATGAGGCGGCGGATATTCAACTGAAGGTCTTGCAACTCCTCAACGCCGGTACGTCGCTGGTGTGGGTTGTCTATCCTCAGACAAAGACAGTTGCCGCTTACGCCGCGTCCGGCGCCAAGACACTTCACGAGAATGATATACTCTCCGGCGGCGATGTCTTGCCCGGTTTCGAGATCCGCGTCGGCGACATATTTCCTTCGTAAACGACAATCATTCTAGGCTTGGTTCTTACAATTCTAACAGGTCATATTCGTCAAGGCTGTTTTGTTTCGCCAACTGAATGGGTACAATAGGGTTCCAGCCTCGAACATCTGCAGGAGTAAGCGTTGACATGGTCGTGGACAAGCAATTCATCAGCGCAGAGAAATTTCTCGAACTGGTTGAACAACCACAATATGTAGATCGCGTCGTTGAGCTTGTGGAAGGGGAGATCGTCGAGATGACAAGACCGAGCGGGCAACATGGCGAGATTACTATGATGCTTAGCGTACACATAGCTAATCATGTCTACCAGAATGTACTTGGACGTGTCACTGCCGCTGAAACTGGATTCATTGTTTCACGCGATTCTGATGGCAAGGACACCGTACGCGGCCTCGACATTGCCTTTGTCAGTTTCGCAAAAGCGCCTAATCCATTTGTCAGCAGGTTGATCGATGTCGCCCCCGACTTGGCGGTCGAGGTGATTTCGCCGAGTAATGAGGCGGCTAGTATTCGACTGGAGGTCTTGCAACTCCTCAACGCCGGTACGTCATTGGTGTGGGTGGTTTATCCCGATAACAGAATTGTCGATGTCCATTCCGCGTCCGGCGCCAAGACACTTCACGAGAATGATATACTCTCCGGCGGCGATGTCTTGCCCGGTTTTGAGATCCGGGTTGGAGATATTTTCCCCAAATGACCTTTGGCTAGCCTGCCCCATAGCCAAAGTGGGAAATACGTTTTACGCTCGAAAATCAATTGCCCAAGATTCGTTACTAGGCGCGCGTGATGGATCGTAAGCTGGATTCTTTGGTGCAAGTCATCTGGGACTACATGCTCGTCGGTCAGCGCTTACGCTGCGCTGATTGCATCTTCATGCTCGGCAGCTACGACATCCGCGTGGCGGACTACGCGATTGATCTGTTTCAAAAGAGCTACGCGCCTCATTTGCTGTTTTCGGGCGGCGTTGTCCAGCGGAACGAGGCGCTTGGCGTCTTTTGGGACCTGCCAGAAGCCGACTACTTCGCGCGGCATGCGCTAGCGCTCGGTGTCCCGGCGGAACGCATTTTGGTGGAAAACCGCGCCAGCAACACAGGCGAGAATTTCTTGTGCGCCAGGGACTTGCTCCGTCGCAAAGGGCTTGACTTCACATCATTCATTCTGGTGCAGAAGCCGTTTATGGAGCGGCGAGTGCTGGCGACCGCTCAAATGCTCTGGCGCGACTTTGACTTTGTTGTGACGTCTCCGCCGATATCCTGCGCCGATTACCTCAATGGAGATCTGCCGCGTGAGGCCTTGATTCAGTACATCGTTGGCGATTTCCAGCGCGTCAAGGTCTATGGCGACAAGGGTTTTCAGATGCCGCAGCCTATTCCTGACCGCGTTTGGGACGCGTTCGAGCAGCTTTGCGCGCTGGGCTATGATGAACGGCTGGTTTGACATCATATCTCTAACCGGGGAATTTGAAGTCCAGCAATAAGGCAGTGTGATCGCTGACTTTTCCACGCTCGCCAACAGATCCCCAGTCATAGTCGCAAGAGTTTACGTGCGCTTGTAATTTGTCATTCACAAATGCTTGATCAAGCCTGAAACCATTTTGTTGAGGCGAATACCATGTAGGTGCGTCAACGTCCGGGTGAAAGACACGGAAGGGGTCGCGCCAGCCGGCTGATTCCAAAGGATTCATGACAGTTTTATCGTAATCCAATGAGTTTTCGGTCTCCTCGTCCAGGCCATTTATGCCTGAGTTCATATCGCCAATGATTACTCCCGGACCGTATTGCCAATTCTTCGCGACATTCAGAAGCGCATCGTAGTATTCTAGCCGTCCAATATAGATGCTCCATGGCGCATGTACGACGCCAATATGAAACGGATTCTTAGCATGCGCTTGGGCTAGCAGCCAATAGAGATCCGGCTCGGGCGCGCCTTTCAGCTTGACGCTGGTCAATTTGTAGCGACTGGCTAAGAGGAGGGCATTCCACGAAGGATGGTCGGCATCGACAGTAGTCAACTGGTGACAGTAACCCGCTTCTAACAGGCGCTTGGCGGTGGACTTGCTAGGTGCTGTACCTCGAAACTCGGCGAGGGCAACAATATCCGGCTGCCACTGTAAGATCTGAACCTCAATCTTGCTTGCGCGACTACCGCCACCGTGCATGATGTTCCAAAAGAGAATCCGAAGTCGATGACTGTTTGACACCATCACCTCAACGGATGCGCGTGCTTCGGCCCGTGTACATCATCGGGAATCGGACACTTGTAGGGCGTCTCCGCAACGGCGGCATTAAACTCGGCCTGCGCGGCGGCCAGCGTTTCCGGCGACAGGACCAGATCAGCGGCGGACAGCGCCATCACTTTGGCGGCGTACATCATGCCTTTGTGCCCGATTGATGTCCGCCCGGTAGCGACAACGCCCCAGGAGTGGGCCGCGGCGCGGCTGGCCCAGGTCGCGGTCTGCAACATGCTGCAAGGCGCGTACCAGCTCATGTCGCCCATGTCCGTTGAGCCCGGGGAAACATCACCCTTGTCTCGGCTCGGCAGCACATCGCCGATCAGGGGCTGTTTGGCCGTCCCCGGATCGACGCCGTAGCGATCGACCAAAGTCTTGACGTTGGCGTCGCCGAAATGGGCATTGATTCTCGAGGCGTATTCACGCTCCTCATCGCTAAAGTCGATACCGCCCAATGCCCGCATCACATCAGTTTGCAGGTCGGCCAGCACTTCGTTGGACAGGACGCGCGTCGAGCCGGATTTGTAAACGATCTCAACTTCGGTATCGGTCATCATAGCCGCGCCTTTGGCGATGCGGATCACGCGCTGGCAGACGTCGTCGAGGTTTTGCGGATCGTGGGCGCGCACGTAGTAATAGCTCTCGGCGTAGTCCGGCACGACGTTTGGCGCCAACCCGCCACTGAGGATGACATAGTGCAAACGCACGTCATCAGTGACGTGCTCGCGCAGATAATTGACGCCGATGTTCATCAATTCAAGCGCGTCGAGGGCGGAACGTCCGGAATAAGGGTCGGCGGCGGCATGGGCCGACTTCCCCTTGAAACGAAAATAATAGCGGTTCACGCTAAGCATGCTGCCTTTCATGGCAGAATTGATATACCAGGGGTGCCAGTTGAAGGTCGCGTCGAGATCGTCGAATGCGCCGGCGCGTCCCATGAAGACTTTGCCACTGCCGCCTTCTTCGGCCGGGCAACCATAATAGCGAACGGTGCCCGCGCGGCCTGTGCTCTCCAGCCATTGCTTAAGTGCAAGTGCAGCTGCCAGGCAGCCCGTACCGAGGAGATTATGTCCGCAACCATGGCCCGGGTCCCCCGCGGTGATCGGGTCAGGGTTGTTCTGATCCTTCTGTGACAGGCCCGGCAGGGCATCATATTCACCGGCAAAGGCGATGACGGGCTTGCCCTCGCCCCACTCGGCAGCGAAGGCCGTGCTTAAGCCCCCGATATCCCAAGAGATGCGGAAGCCTTCCGACTCCAGGAAGTCCGCTTGCAGCTTCGACGCTTTGAATTCCAGAAACTGTAACTCGGGATTATCCCATATTTCGTCTGCCATGGCTGTGAAGCGGACTTGATGTTCGTCGAGCCAGTCGGCAATATCCTGTTTCGTACGCATGTCCTTCTTCCTTGTGATTGAGGAATTATGCCGCGATGATAACCCGAAGCCGCAGTCATCGCTACAGCGGGCCAAGGCCCGCGCGCCAATACAATATGAAAAAGGCGGAAAACCCTGCCCGTTCCGGGACCGAAGAGCGCAACTGGAAAGCTCGCCCTAGACGTTTACGGTTGCGATCACTTGTTGATTGGGGTTTTTGGTCGTTTCTGAAGGCAAGAGATCAATGGCGGAATCCGGCAGAGCCAGGGTAAGCGCGCGGAAACCAAGGCGATGCCCCATGTCCCGAATGGCCACCAGAAGTTGTGTGCTCAAGTGGCGCGGCGACCAGCAATATACCTCGGCATGGCGCGTATTGTAGAGTTGCTGATGGAAACAGACGAGGGCCTCGTGACCGGATGCGTTAACGTACTGTCGATATTTGCTGCGTTCGACTATCTGCGGAATGCCTCTCCAGTGTTCGCGCCACTCAGCTTCCCATTGGGCGCGCGGACTGGTCAGGCGGCCGACAGCCATTGCCCAGCCGTCGATCATGCTCGCGCTGGTATTGTCATAGTCCTGGCTCTTGTAGAAGCTTTGACCGATTTGCGCCGAGAGGCTGTATCGGGTTAGGCGAAACGCTTCATTGGCGCCGAAATAGGTACGATAATATGTCGCCTGTGATTTGTCGTACTCGGGATAAGCCACCGAAAGACGTCCCGGCGCGCGCGCGTCGGCCAAGATCGCGTCCGCAAGGGTCTGATGGACTTCGTCAGCGCAGCTTTCGTCGACGATCATTTGCGCGAGGTGCAAATGGCTGTTCATGGGCGTCAATTCTCGATTGAAAAACCCTTCGGCATAGGCCAGAATCCGCCCCTCGTCTTCGACGACGTAGGCGTGGCCGTTGCCACTGAGGAGATGATTCAGCCAAATTGCTCCGGTTTCCAGCGACATCCATGCCCCGCCATGTAACCAGCGTTCGTAGATTGTCAGCGCATCGTAGGGCAAATCTTGCACGTTTCCTCGCGCATCCATGCGCTGCCACAGGGAAACGCCACTGACAAAGAGACCTACGATATGGCGCGCGTCATCGAGCGTGGCTTGACGAACTTGCATAACAGGTCTTCTTCAAACGATAGTGTCTACAGCTTTGCTGGATTCTCTTATAGTATATCGCAAAGGCGTCGCCTGGACGATACGACTTGCGCTTCGGGAGTTTGCCGATTCATGCTTCTGGCTTTTGATATAGGCAATACCAATATTCACATGGGCTTGTGGGACGGCGAGCGTTGGCGCCTGTCGTGGCGCGCTCGCACGGTGACTGAAAAGATGCCGGACGAATACGCGGTCTTGGTGCGGAATTTCCTGTCTACAGCCGATGTCGCCTATCTGAGCATCAAAGGCGTTGTCATGAGCAGCGTTGTTCCAGCGTTGACGCCCACCTTCCAGGAATTGATTTGGCGTTATCTGACGATTGAAGCGCTGACGGTCAACAGCGCTACACCCTTGGGCATCGACATCGCAATTGACATGCCCGAACAGGCCGGCGCCGATCGACTGTGCAACGCTGTGGCGCTTTCGCAACTTTTCGGCGCGCCGGCGGTCAGCGTAGACTTCGGCACCTCAACGAACTTTGATGTGCTTTCAGCGGATAACGAATACATTGGAGGCGCATTGTCGCCGGGCATTGGTCTCGCGCACGATGCGCTGGTTAGCCGCGCCGCCCAATTGCATAAAGTGGAACTGGTACCGCCACCGAATCCGATTGGTCGCAATACTATCCATGCTATGCAATCCGGCATTTTCTGGGGTTACGTCGGCATGATCGACAGCCTGCTGGTTCGTATATTAAGGGAGCTTGATTGCGCGGAAACCCAGGTGGTCGCGACAGGCGGACTGGCGTCGGTGTTCAAAGCGCATATCAAGCGGATCGGCCATGTCGCGCCCGAATTGACGCTGGACGGTTTGCGTCTGATCCACGATATAAATCGCGGAAAATGAAAATGCCCCTGGGTCGGGGCCTCTGATGCTCCGTAGCTTGGACTTGAACCAAGAACCGATCGGTTAACAGCCGATTGCTCTGCCAATTGAGCTACTACGGAATGATGATGCGGTATAATATCAAACACGAACTCGACTGTCAAGATATATTCCCGCAGGTAGAATCAGTTCTTTGCGCAATTCATGAAGGTGAAGACTCCCTTTGATCGAGATTCGACCTCTAGCCAACCGACGAGAATTTGAAGATTTCTTTCGTTTTCCCTGGCGAGTTTACGCGGAAGACCCGAATTGGGTGCCGCCGTTGCTTTCCATGAGGCGCCAACTGCTGGACAAAGCCAAACATCCTGCCTGGCAATACATGGAGGGCGAATATTTCGCGGCTTGGCGAGGCGACGATATGCTGGGGACGGTTGTCGCATTCATCAACCACGAGCACAATCGTTACCAGGACGAGAATATCGGTTTCTTTGGCATGTTCGAGACGGTCAACGAGCCGGAGGTCGCCCACGCTCTGCTCGAAGTCGCGTGCGAGTGGGTGAAGGGAAGGGGCGCCGCAGCCATACGGGGACCCGCGACATTTACAACCAACGAGGAATGTGGATTGCTCATCGACAACTTTTCCCGTCCCGTGATCATGATGCCCTATAACCCGCCTTTCTATCAGGGACTGGTAGAGTCTGCGGGATTCGACAAGGTGATGGATGTCCACTGCTTGTACATGGATCGCGACTTGATCGAAGCCAACGATACCTTGACTCGCCTGGAACGGTTGGTTGGCCGCGCGGCCAAGCGCAGCAATATTAGCGTGCGCAAGTTTAACGGGCGTGACAGGAAAACCGAATTCAAGCGCTTTCAGGAAATATACAATGCCGCCTGGGAACAGAATTGGGGATTCATCCCCATGAACGAGGCCGAATTGCAAGCCTTGGTAGACGACTTGGGGATGCTGGTAGAGCCGAACCTGGCATGCTTCGCCGAAATCGCCGGCGAGCCGGTCGGCTTTGCTCTCTCGATTCCCAATTTCAACGAGCCGTTACATCGCGCCTATCCGCGGCCGGGCGTGCCGGAAGTTTTGACGATGGCGCAGGTGGCTTGGCACTGGAAGATCCGAAAGTCGATCCGCGGCGTGCGCATGCCCTTGATGGGCGTCAAAAAAGAATACCGCAATAGAGGCGTCGAGTTGGCGATGTTTCTGGCTTTGATGAAGGCGCTGTTGCCTTCGCAATATGACTATCTGGATTCCGGCTGGATTCTGGAGACAAATCCGCTGATTGGCATCAGCGTCAATTTGGGCAGCAAAATCTACAAGACCCACCGATTCTATCAGAAGGCGCTCCTCCCTTAACGGCCGCCGAACTGGTTCATTACTTGTCGTGTTGCGGAGGCGGCGCTGGCTTCGCCATGCAAGACCTGGGCCAAAGCCTCTTGCATAATCCGCGGGGCGGAGCCGCCCTCGCTTTCCGGCAGTGGCAGGATACCCTTGTACAAGAGGTCTTCAAAGAATTGGTGATCGACGTTTTCCGGCAAACTTTCCCGCAATATTGCGGGCTGCGTGGGCAGTTGATACAGCGCCTTTGCGAATTCGGCGTGGAACGCAGGCTCGGTCATCCATTCCAGAAAACGAGCCGAGAGCGTCTGGCGCGTTTGATCGGGCGTGATGATTACCCAGAGCCAGCCATCGCGCGTCGCCAGGCTTTCACCATTGGCAGTCGGTATGTTGGATGGGAACAATTCTATGTCATGCTGGTCCAGCATCGACAAATATTCACTTGAAGCAAATACGGCGACCTTCGCCGGATCTGAGTTGCTAAGAAATTCCGGCCGATAATCGGCAGGCGCCTGATAGCTGAGTACGTCGACCGGAATCAGCTCTTGATTCACAAGTTGCTCGTAGAATTCCAAAACGGCAAAAAGCGCGCCTTCATCAATTGCGACGACATCGTTGCGGGAAGCGGAACCGCCCGCGGCCAGATATTGAAGATAAAACGTTTGGTTCAAGCCGGTGCTGCGCGCCGCAGGGAAAAGCAGCGTAGCGCCGTGAGAAAGCACATCGTCGAAACGGACGCCAAGCGCTGCATCGGCCAGCGGCTGAGTAGAGACGGCGTGCAATACTTCAAAGAAATACGGCAAACCATAAAGAGCCATGCCGCCGTCCTGCGGGATCTGGCCGAATTCCAGCGCGATCCCCAGGTCGCTAATTAAGGCCGACGAGAACAGCGTCTCCATAGAGTACAGATACTGCCGCGCCTGTGTCGGGGTGAAGTCGCGCCGACGGATGAGAGCGACATCCGGCAGAGCCCCAGGGGCTACCTCGCTTGCGGACCGAATGGACGACATGATTCCGCCGGTCACACCAACATTCTTGATGCGGTATTCGACGTCTATGTTGTTGTTGGAGGAGAAGACGCTTGTGTGTTCTTGCAAGAGCGCGAAAGCGACGCCGGATTCGTCGGATATCAGCGGAACCGGCAACCAGGCCTGTAGCGGCTGTTCCCGCGCGTCAACCTGGGAAGGGGGATTCTCTTGCGCATTTACATGAGTTTCGGTCAAATACGATAAACAAAGTAGAAGCGCGGCCAAAGCCAGCATGGTCCGCGCTGTTTTCGGGGTGATTCCCCCCACTGGCATCAGGCGAAATGAGTTTGTGAATGTCATATCGCCCAACAGGCGGATGACATTGCCTCCCGCGCCGTGATGACAACCTGCGAACGGCGACAGTGGGCTGCGCTTGGAAAGCGCGTCCTCTTCCCGTCGCCTTGGCAGCGGCGAGGCCCTTTTCATTTCGTTACTTCCGCGTGTTGCCATGAGCGCGCTACCGTTGACCATTGAGATGCGACAATACCTCTTGCGTTGTGTGCGCGATAGTAATCATGCCCTGGTAACCGGCGCCGAGGTAAGGGCTTGCCTGCAGCGCTCCAATGATGTCTTGCCAGAGGCCGCCAAAGCAAATGAAGGGTCGGTCCGGGATGCCGCCGATGCGCATCAATTCCCAAGTCTCGGCGATCTCGTGCAAGGTGCCGGTGCCACCGGGCATTGCCAAATAGGCATCGGCGTTTTCGACCATGTACGAGAGGCGATCGCGCAGGTCCTCAAAGTGCACGATTTCGCAGTTGTAGGTGTTTGGCTGCAGATCATAGCGCTTGCCGATCTGATCTGTGGTCACGCCGACCACGTGCCCGTCGGCTTGGCGCGCGCCTTTGCTGACCGCTTCCATCATGCCATAGTATCCGCCGGTCATGACATTGTAACCGGCTTGCGCGAGCCCAGCGCCGATTTCGACCGCTGTATCATACAGGGGGTCGATTGGCCGGACTTGGGAACTGCCAAAGACGGTGATCGTCTTCATTCTTCCTCGTTCGCGAGTTACGGTCGGAACAAGATTCGAGTATAGCAGACATCGGCACGGGCGCTAATGTTCACTTGTATGAGCGGTTTTCTAATGCAACATATATCGTCTAGATGTCGTAGCTAGAGATACCCCTGAGAATTAGGGGGGAAACTTGCTGTCGTTGTGATGTATAGTAAGGCTGTGGACCGACGGGTTGATAAAGGAGAGAGAATGTTCACAAGATGGATTTACATAGCGCTGGTGATCGCGGTTATTGTGCCTTTGGCTGCAGTTGTCGCGAACGCGGACAATGCAGACGATGTAATTTGCGGCGATCTTGCGGAGTCCGATTGTCAGATTCTCAAAGACAATCTTACGGCAATGGAATCCGTTGGGGCCATGTCGTTTAGCGTGTCCATGTTGATAGATGTGCCGGAAGGAGATGCCGTCAATGACCGGACCGCAATGAACATGTCACTTGACGCGCAGGGCAGCCTGGCTGTCGATCCCGCGATCCTGGCCGCGATTGTGGATTTGGAGGATCAAATTGAGGAATCGCCGAGCCAGTTGTTGTCGCAAGACACAATTACCGTACTGGATTCCTTCATAGCCGAGCTCACAGGCGACGTCACACTGGATCTTCACTTGGTGGCGGAAGGCGAAACAATAGACGTCGAGATGCATTTGCTGATGAGGGACGGCATCTTTGTGCTGGATGCCGGCGCGCTGGAAGATCTCATGGGACAGCCCATGCAAGGCGTAGACTGGTTTGGTTTGGACGCCAACGGCATTATGACGCTCGTGGCTTCAGATCCGAGCATGACCGAGGCGCTTGGTCTGATGGAAGATATGGGGACAGATGCAAGCGACATACAAGCGGTTGAAGAGGCAGCTACCTCAGTCACGCGTTTGGCCGATAGCGAAATCAACGGGGTAGCGGTCGCTGTGTTCGAGAGCTCGGTAGATATGGGACTGCTGACCGATTTGGTCGTTGGACTTTACGATCCACAGGGTTTGATGAATCCAGCTGAAGTTGCGATGACACGGGAGGCCTTGGCCGAAACAGAGCTGATCATGTGGCAGTATATTGGCATCGACGACCATTATACCTACCGCACGGCGCTCACAATGGAAATGGGCAGCAGTGATGCCGAGGACGATGGGCAAGGCGCGGTCGACAGGGTTTTGTCGCTGTCGATGACCCTGGACCAAAGCAACTTCAATGAACCGGTGGTGGTCGAGATTCCAGAAGACGCATTCGTCATGCCGCTTGCCATGCTGATGCAAATGGGCAACTAGCTAGAGAATAAGTCGGGGCGAGGTTTCGCACTCGCCCCGTTGGATTTATGTCGAGCGCTTAGCATTATCAGGGCGGGTGGGATTCGAACCTGCGCTACTCCAGAGTGTACAACTGTTTTGGCGACAGTCCCAATCGTCCACTCTGGCCCTCTCCCGAGCAGCGCCCCGGTAGACTCTTCCCGCAGAAAATGAAAACATCATCTTTATATTCACTGGTCATGATCTTGTAAGCCGCTTGCGCGAGCCCGGCGCCGATATCGACCGCTGTATCGTTCAGGTGGTTTTCTGGACGGGCTTGGGAACTGCCAAATACGGCAATCATCTTCATTCTGCCCTGATTGCCAAATATCGACGTAACGAACCCGAAGCGCAGCAGGCGATGGCTATGGCGCTAATGTGAGCGTGTAGTCTTCATATTCAATCCAAACTTGATGCTGTCGCCCGGCGTAAACCAAGAGACCTCAATAATCCGGGGGAACTGTAAACTAATCAATGAGGTATATTTGAAGCTTACATAAAGTGTGGAGATGAGGGACACATGATGTTGACCGAGAAACTGAAAGCAGCGCTTGTCTTTGCGCTGTTACTGTTTCCACTGGCCATCGCCAGTGCGCAAACCGATGATGAAAGCGCGGTCTATTGCTCAACATTGTCGCCGGAGGACTGCGAGATCCTGGCCTTGAACGAGGCCTTGGGAAATCAAAACACATCGGTGGCGTTCGAGATGACAGCGAAGGCTGATATCAGCGTCAGTTTTCAAGGGATGCCAACCGAGGAAACGAATGTCGTTGTCACCGGTACTGGAAAATTGGCGGCCGACACGGAAGCATTCGATGACTGGTCAGATGTTGACAGCGATGTTTCAGCCGAGGCTCTTGTTGACATACTTGAGCGCGTTTTCAAAGGGATTGAGGGCCAAGTTTCGCTGAGCATCACCTCCACGACAGACGACGAAACGAGCAATTTGACGTTCAATCTGCGTATGCGCGACGGGGTATATTTGCTGGACGCGGCTACGCTGGAAGGCTTGATGGGCGAATCTATGGGCGGCATGGATTGGCTCGGTTTTGACATTAGTGGCTTGTTCAGTTCACTTGCGGCTGAGGAAGAGTTCAGTTCGGCTATTGATCTGGCTACAGTCACGAATGAACCGATATTGGAAGAGTACACGTCGATCGTTCGCCTTCCCGACAGCGAAGTGGATGGGATCAGCGTTGCCGTGTTCGAGTACGACTTCGATATGGCGGCTGCCGCAGCAGACTTCGAAATGCGAGACATGATGCATATGGCCGGATCTGACACGCCTCTTGACGAGGCGTCTGTAGAAAGCATGATGTCAATGTTAAGCGCAATGCGGATTTCTGGCCTGGAGTTAATTAGCCTGGAAGACTATCACACCTATCGCATGAGTTTTGACATCGACATAGCATTCGACGGCGCCACAATGGGCGATCCTTTCATTGACAGCATGTCAATGTTGCTCTCCCTAGTTGTGGACCTGCGCGACCACAACCTAGCTGTTGACGTCGAGATTCCCGAAGACGCTTTCGTCATGCCGCTTGTTATGCTGATGCAAATGGGCAACTAGCCAGAGCCGCCGAGCGCATAATAGGTAGCCTTCTCGTCGCATGAGAGACGCGGTTCAGATAAACAGAAAAAGTCGGGGCGAGTTTTCGCACTCGCCCCGTTGGATTCATATTGCGCGCTTAACGTTATCGGAGAGGGTGGGATTCGAACCCACGGTACCCCGGAGGGTACAACTGTTTTCGAGACAGTCCCAATCGTCCACTCTGGCACCTCTCCCGAGCAGCGCCCCAGTATACACTTCCCGTAGAAAAAGAAAACACTATCTTTGTTGTTATACCGGATGCGTCAGGCTTGCCCCTGGGCGCGCAGCTTACGGAAAAACTTGCGTATTAGTTCAGCTGCCTCTTCCGCGAGAACGCCATGTTCGACTTGCGTGTGATGGTTGAGTCGGTGGTGCCTCGTGACATCCATAACGCTGCCGGCGGCGCCGGCTTTGGGATCGATAGCCGCATATACCAGACGCGGCACGCGGGCCAACACCAGGGCGCCGGCGCACATCGCGCATGGTTCCAATGTACAATACAGCGTCACGTCCTCCAGCCGCCATTGGCCTAGGACATCGGCCGCCTGCCTCAAAGCGATCAGCTCGGCATGGGCGGTTGGGTCTTGGTCGGCTTCGCGGCGGTTGTAGCCACGCCCGATGATCCGACCCCTATGCACGGCAATCGCGCCGATCGGCACATCATCGGACTCTAGAGCATTTTCCGCCTCGCGCAGGGCGACGCGCATCCATTTGCGGTCGTCATCGGTGACCGGCATGGCTAAAACAGACTCATTTGCTGCGGCTTGTCTATATCCTCGTCGTCATCGCCGGAATCGACGGGGTCTTCATCTTCATCGTCACTTGCTTCGGTTTCCCCCGCGGCCAGGCTGTCTTCGAAGGTCAGGGGTGCGGGTTCGTCATTCGTTTCGCTCGTTTCGATGTTTTCAGGCGCGGCGGCCGAGAACACGTTTCCAGGGCCAACCGTCTCTTGTGCCGCGTCAATCGGCAAAGGCTCATCGTCGGCGTCAGAAGGTCGCTCGTTAATTCGAGTACATACCGGGCAAAGACATTCCGCCGCGTGCGGCAGTGTTTGTTCCAGAATCTCCATATCCGCCACGTGATCCGAGCCAAGTTTGTCGACATGCATGGTCGCTTCGACACGCAATTGCGCCAATTCGTCTTCGCTGAATCCGACATCAATCATCACCGCGGTCAAGGTTGGTAGGGTCACGCGATCATCTTGACACACGACGTGCTTGTATTGCTCACGCAGGCTGCGGATCCATTCTTCAAAAAAGACGCTGCGCTGATCCATTGTTCCCAATCCTCGACAGACGGGTTTGCGCTAGTTTATCGGGTGAAGCTCGCAAAATGCGCTCCAGCCCGACGGTTTGGCTCGCTAATCCGCGCGCAGGAAGAGCGTCTGGCCATGACGAAGGTCCTCCAGCCGCAAGCTGCCGTCTTCGACGACATATTGCTCGCCGCCGAGCAGGTCAGTAAGCGTCCTGCCGTCAGCGATGTTGGCCAAAACCATATCGAGCTTGACGGCGGGCGTGCCGTCCGCGCCTCGGAAGGCGACCACGATCAGTTGTTCCGCAAGGGATTGCCGCTGAAACGCGATCAGATCGCCCTCCGCATGCAAGACTTGGAAACCGCCGTTTTTGAGCGCGTCAGATCGCTTGCGAATGCCAATCAGCTTTTGATGAAAAGCGCGCAAATCTTGATCCCACTCACGCTCATCCCAAGGCATGCAGCGGCGATTATCCGGATCGTGTCCACCGTCCAGACCTATTTCGTCGCCATAGTAGATGCAAGGTGTACCCGGGAAACCCATCAGCAGCGCCGTGCCGGCTTTGAGCAAGTCGCGGTCTCCATCCGCGACGCGCAAGGGACGGCTGATGTCGTGACTGCCGATCTGGTTGAATTGCTGCAGGGCGATGGCATAGGGAATGGCGGTTAGGTATTGTCGCCATTGCAAAGCCAGGTATTCCGTCGGCAGCGGATTGCGATCGCCGAAGGGCTCGTTTTGTGGAACGCCGTGATCGCCCTTGCCCAGCCAGCGACGGACGGGCGTGTTGAATCCCTGGTAGTTCATCGACGCGTCCAACTCATCGCCCTGCAGGTGGGCGCTGCTGTCCTGGAAGAATTCGCCCATCATATACGCACCCGGATTCTCCTCTTTGATAGCCGCGCGCATGTCCCGCCAGACCTCGCTGTCGCACTGGGTATGCCAGAAGTTGCCGGTCATATTGGCGACATCGAGACGGTAGCCATCAATGCTGTACGGCGGTCGCAGCCATTTGCGCATGGAACTGTCCGGGTCGCGGTAAATCAGCCCCCGCAACTGGTGGCTGTTGTAGTTGAGCTTTGCCAAATACTTCACGCCAAGCCAGCTCTCAATTTCGCCGGTATCAGGATGTCTATAGAAATACTGCCCAGATTGACAATCCGGGTCGTCCTTGGCAGCCAACACCCAGGGATGGTGGAAGCCGATATGGTTGGGCGTGAAATCCAGGATCAACTTCATATCGCGCTCCCTCATCGCCCGGCGCAAATCTCGCAGGGCATCGTCCCCGCCGAGGCAGTCAGCAATTCGATTGAAATCGCGAACGAGATAAAAGTGATTGGTTTCGGCGTCAAAGATTGGGTTGAGATAGATTGCGGTCACACCCAGGTCTTCCAGATAATCGAGGTTACAAGTGATGCCTTGCAAGTCTCCGCCGAAGTAGTCGACATTGCGCGCTTCTTCGAAGGGGTGCGGCAGAGCGCCCCATTCGCGCTTGATGACCGGCTGGCCCATCAAGGTTGGCTCACCGGTTTGGCGGTCATTGGCGGGGTCGCCATTGGCAAAGCGCTCGGGAAAGATCTGGTAGAAGACCTGCTCCCGAACCCATAAGGGCGCATCGTAGTCGCCGAGAACGGTAAAATTGAACCAGTCGGGGCTGTCGACAGGGCTTATGCCGAACTGATTGAAATAGAAAGAGCCAGCCTCGGTCAAGAAATGGAAGCAGTAGTTGTTGTGATGCATGATAATTGGCAATTCGGCTGACCACCAATCGTAATACTGATCAGAGTCGGACTTTGTCATTCTTATTCGCCGCCACTCGCCGTCGGGTCGACTGCGCAAGTACAGGGCGCGGATATCAGCTTCTGAAGATACGCGGATACGCACCGTGATCGTTTCACCGATATCTGGCAGCGGATTGCTGAGATAGCGCTCCGAACTATCGTGATGAACGTAGCGCGTCCAATTTGGCAAGACGCTCATTGGCCAGTTTCCTTCTGTTGCTTTGGATGTCGCTGATACAGCCAGGTGAAATGGCGCAAGGAGTCCTTGCCGCGATGCGCGTAAGCCCCCTCGGTAAAGCGCCAGGTCCAGTTTCCGGCCCCTGTTCCCGGCGTATTCATGCGGGCATCGGCTGCGAGACCCAGCACATCTTGCATCGGCATGACAAATGCCTGCGCTGGCGAACGCATCCCCAGCCGCGCCAAGGCCCAGACGATATCATGAACATCGTGCCCTAGGTAATCTTTCACAAAATCGCGTGTGTTATCGTCCAGCTCGCTGTCCCACCAGCCGCGCGTTGTATTGTTGTCGTGAGTGCCGGTGTAAACGATACAGTTTCGCCGATGATTATGCGGCAGGAATGGATTGGCCGGGTCGCTAAAGGCGAATTGCAGCACCTTCATGCCGGGCAAGCCGAAGTCGTCGCGCAGCTTCTCGACGCCCGGGGTGATTATGCCCAGGTCTTCGGCGATGATCGGCACGTCGCCAAAGGTCCTTTCCAAGGCCTGGAAGAAGGAGGCGCCCGGTCCCGTTTTCCACCGGCCCTTAATCGCAGTTGCTTCGCTGGCGGGTATTTCCCAGCAGGCCTCGAAGCCGCGGAAATGATCGACGCGGATGAAGTCCACCAATTGCAGCAAGGTTTCGATACGATGTATCCACCATTGATAGCCTTCGGCAGCCATGACATCCCAACGATAGAGCGGATTGCCCCAGCGCTGCCCGGTCGGGCTGAAGTAATCGGGCGGCACGCCGGCGACAACCGTTGGATTGCCCAGCCCGTCCAGGAAATACTCGTGCTGATTCGCCCAGACATCGGCGCTGTCGTGGGCGACAAAGATCGGCAGATCTCCGATCAACTGTAGGCCTTTGCTGTTGGCGTATGCCTTGAGAGCGCCCCACTGGCGATAGAAAAGCCATTGCCGGAAGCGTTCCAGATTGATTTGACCTTCGCAACTCTTTTTTGCTTCCGCAAGCGCCAGTTCATCGCGACGCAGGAGCGAGCTTTCCCACTCGATCCAGGGACGCAGCTTGTGCTGCCGCTTCAAAGCGGCGAACAGGGCGAAGTCATCAAGCCAAGCGCTGTTCTCGTTGACGAACTCATGGTAATCATAGTTCAACTGAGGACTCGCGCCCTCGGCGAAGTTATGTTGCGCCAGCGCGAGCTTCTGGTTGTGGTATGGGATGATCCAGCCGAAATCGACGCGTTCCCGCGGGAAGGGCGGAACATCCGCCAGATTGCCTTTCTCTAGCAGGCCGTCCTCGACGAGCTTGTCTAAACTTATCAGATTGGGATTGCCGGCAAATGCGGACAGCGTTTGATAGGGAGAGTCTCCATAACTGGTGGGTCCGAGGGGGAGCACTTGCCAGATCGATTGCCCTTGCGCTTCCAACCAGTCTACAAAGCGATAGGCCGAAGCGCCCAGATCTCCAATACCATAATTGCCCGGTAGGGAGGTGGGGTGGAGCAAGATGCCGCTAGAACGCGGAAGCGAGATCATGAAGACTAGCCCGGGACAAGAATTTGCGCTTCAGTTAGTCAGGGCATAGTAAATTAGAATGGGGGCAGACGCAATGATTATCGTCCTCCCTTCGCGCTCGCCAGTTCTTGGGAAGCTATGACTATTGGCAACCTTGCGGCCGGCACATTAAAAGCAAGTCCGTTTTCATAACGCGCGTCAAGGCATTTGACAGCAGTTTTCGGATTATGCCGGTTCTCAATGGATACGTAGCATGTCTGTAACCGCGCTTGCCAGGTCAGACATCGAGAGCGTTCGCTCTTCACCGTCACTCAGTCGACGGAGCTTGACCACCCCGGCGTCAATTTCGTCGGGACCCGCTATGGCGACGATAGGAATGCCCTTCTTGTCGGCATAGTTGAACTGCCGCCCCAGTTTGCGTGGCTCGAAGTAGAGTTCGGTGTTGATTCCGGCGTCGCGCAATTGATTGGCGACTTGCATGGATGGCTTTCTTGTCTCTTGGCTGAAGACAGCCACCAGCACTTGAACCAGTGTCCCACCCAGATTCGCGGGATACAGACCAAGCTCGTCCATCAAATCAATGATACGCTCGATGCCAAATGAGGTGCCGGTTGTAGGCAGGCTCTGTTTGCGGAACATGCCGACCAGTTCATCGTAACGTCCGCCGCCGGTAACGCTGCCCAGGTTTGGCTGAGAAATCACGGTCTCGAAAATAGGACCCGTATAATAACCGAGTCCGCGCACCATGGTGAAGTCGAAGTCGTAGTATCTCGTTGGGATGCCGGAATCAGACAACAGATTTGCCAGTCCGCGCAGGTCGTCCAGCCCGTTGTCGCCAGCGCCGATTGCTTCCGAGATGAAGTCCAGGTTACCGCTACCTGGCTCGTAGGCTTGTAACAGATCCATCATCCGGCCGACAGCATCGGGCTGGACTTCGCGTTCGATGAGTTCTTGGCGCACGCCATCGGCGCCTATCTTGTCGAATTTGTCTACGCTGCGATATAGATCCGGCAACTGCGCATCCGGCACGCCAGAAAACTCTCCAATGGCCCCCAGCAGTTTGCGGTGATTGATTTTGATGGTGAATTGCGGGAACTTCAACCGATCCAAGATACGGTGCATCATCGTCACGATTTCGGCGTCAGCCTCGATACCGGCGACGCCGACGATATCCGCGTCACACTGATAGAATTCGCGATAGCGCCCTCTTTGCGGTCGTTCTCCTCGAAATACCGGCGCGATGTGATAGCGCTTGAAAGGGAAGCTCAGTTCGCTTTCGTACTGGGCGACGACTCGCGCTAGGGGAACAGTCAAATCGTAGCGCATCGCAAGCGGGTCCTTACTGCTGCGCCCGTGCTGCGCGCTGAAAATCAGTTTTTCCGCATCTTCACCATATTTGCCGAGTAATGTCTCGCGCAATTCGAGGATGGGTGTATCAAGTGGTTCGAATCCGAAGCGATGAAATACATCGGTGACGGCGTCAATGACATATTTACGACGCAACATCGTCTCCGGCAAAAAATCGCGGAATCCCTTTGGCGTTCGGGCATTGATGGTTTTACTCATCGGCCTCCTCTTGTTGCGAATCGGTCAGCGCAGCAAAAAACGTCAGACTTAGCTTCTGCTTGGGAAGGATAAAGCTGTTACGCGGATGCGAAAAGGGGCGACTCAATTGCCCGCCCCTTTGATACACCCTTCGCATACGCGGCAATTTGGACTTTCTATGCCATAGACCTTGCGGCTAGCGCCTGCTGCCGGACTTCTTCGATTTGATCATAATGACCGACCTCATGCGAAAGTCCAAAAAGGAAGGCGGCCGGCGCATTCATGTTGCCAAAGCGCGCGGCAAATCGCTCTGAAACGACGCGATGCACATCAAGAAAGGGTGAATCTGGCCAGGAATCGAGGTAGGCGTTGCGCATGCGCTGGCTTTCCTCGAGCCGCTGACGGACTTTGGCGACTGTTGTCATATCGCGCCAGGGCGTCTCGTACCGCGGCCGTTCGGAAGCGGCCACGCCACGGGCAAGCAGAGAACTGAACGCGGCTGCCTCTTCGGTGCTGGCGGTGACGTGCGCGATGAGATGCCCGAAAGTCCAGCCAATTCTCTCTTCGCCATCTACCGCATAGGGATCATCGGCTTCCGGATCTTCGGGCGTGTTTACGATATCAGCGTCGGTCAATCCGTCCAGTAGCGAGAGCAAGAAGTCAATACTTTTGTCGCTAAATTCGCGTAGCGCCGCTACATCGATCTTTTCACGCTCTGCGTAGTCCAGGTAGGTTATTTCGCCGTTTTGCATCGGTGCAAAATCTATCATTGTGCTTACCCCCGTGATCGTTGTGCCGAAGCCTATTCACATTACGGATGATCTTAACGTTATCAAACTTACTTGCCCCTCCATATGGTTGGTTAAAGATACTAGCGATGGTAAACTGAATTCGGCCTTGTTGGCGTGGGGGCTCATATCATTGATGAAACGGAAACTTATGCATGTTAACGGACGTTGAGAAACTGCTTTTTGTCCTTCTGGCGCTATTCTCCATTGGCGCGGCTTACTCCGGATTCGCTGAAATGGTCGGCATCATTCAACGAGGTCGGGGCCAACTGCAACTTGATGGACTGTGGCGGCGGACGTTGCGGGCGCTGGCCATATACCTGTTTCAGCGGACGACGCTAAGGACTCGACGAGCAACCGGCCTCTTTCATTGGGGCATCGTCTTAGGCTTCACCTACTACTTTCTTGTCAACCTTGTGGACCTGGCGATTGGCTTCGTGCCGGACTTTGATTTGACGTTATCTGCTTGGGGAGCATGGTTTGACCTGTTTCGTCTGCTGGGAGATGTCTTGAGCGTTGTGGTGCTGTTGGGAATCTGCTATTTCGTCGCCCGTCGGTTCTATCTGCCGAGCAGGCGCGCGCTACATTTCAATGACAATATTCTGCTTCATCCTAGCGCGCGAGATGGCGCTATTAGTCGCGATTCATTGATTGTTGCGGCTTTCATCCTGCTGCACGTCGGCGCGCGTTTTCTTGGCGAATCCATAACAGTGGCGCAACACGGTCACGATCCTTTCATGCCCTTTGCTTCGGCGGTTGCGCCACTTTGGCAATATCTGAATATCGACTCGCTGGCAGTATTGCGGCACCTATGGTGGTGGATCGCATTGGGCGGCATCTTGGTATTCTTGCCATATTTTCCGTCTACAAAGCATGCGCATCTTTTCATGGCGCCGCTTAATTTCTTGACGCGCCCCGAGCGCAGTTCACTTGGGGAGTTAGAACCACTTGACTTTGAAGATGACGCGATGGAACAGTTTGGCGCTGCTCGACTGGAAGACCTCCATCAGACGCATATCTTTGACGGTTTCGCCTGTATCATGTGCAATCGGTGCCAAGACGTTTGCCCGGCCTATGTGACCGGCAAGGAACTGTCGCCGGCTGCGCTTGAAGTCAACAAACGTTTTTATGTTAAGGATCATTGGGAGTCACTTGCAAACGGCGAAGAATCTGACTGGACTTTGGGTGGCTCGCTCTTAAGTGATTCGGCGCTTTGGGCATGTACAGCCTGTGGCGCTTGTATCGACATTTGCCCGGTCGGCAACGAGCCGATGTTCGACATAATAGACATTCGGCGCGACGCCGTGCTCATGCAGAGCGAATTCCCCAACGAGTTGCTGGGCGCCTTCAACGGTATGGAACGGCAAGGCAACCCCTGGCAAATAGCAGAATCTCGTCTCGGCTGGGCGCAGGGACTGGAGATTCCGGTTCCAACCGTAGAAGAGAACCCTGACTTTGAAATCTTGTATTGGACGGGTTGCGCAGTCAGCTACGACCCGCGAGCCCAGCAAACGGCTCGGGCGCTGGTAAAAATCTTGCACGCAGCTGGCGTCAACTTCGCAATCCTTGGCGAGCAAGAGCGCTGCACGGCGGACGTCGCGCGCCGCGCCGGCAATGAGTATTTGTATTATGAATTGGCGAACGCCAATGTCGAAACGCTAAATGACTTGTCTCCCAAGAGGATTGTGGTCACGTGCCCTCATTGTTTGCACAATATCGGCAAGGAATATCAGCAGTTTGGTGGATCGTTCGAGGTTATTCATCACAGCGAGTTGATCGACGAGTTGATCGGTTCGGGCCAATTGCCGGTTGCGGCTCGGGCCTCGCGCTGGAGCAACGTCACCTTTCACGATCCCTGTTATCTCGGTCGTCACAACGATATATTCGACCCGCCGCGCGATGCTTTGGGAGCGATGGGTCTTGGCATCATAGAAATGCCACGCAATCGCAAAAATTCATTTTGTTGCGGCGCGGGCGGCGCGCAATTCTGGAAGGAAGAAGAACCCGGCGAAAAGAAAGTCAGTGTTGAGCGCATTCAAGAAGCGACGGCGACAGGCGCGGAGACTATCGCGGTCGCCTGTCCTTTTTGCATGCGCATGTTTGAGGACGCCAGCAACGAACTTGGCGAGAAAACCGGCGTGCTGGATATCGCCGAGATCGTCGCCGACAGATTATGACATTCGCTTGCCAAGTTCAAGCAAAGCGCTCTTTTCTAATAAACCGCGATCTGCGGTAGCCGAACCGGTTTATTATTTTGTGTGAGCGCGGTAGCCCAAATTCGCTGCCGCCGAGCGGCTGTGAAGCTATCGATCGAGAGCTCGTCGGCCGGCGGAGAGCGTGATCTTGGCTTTCGACTTTGAAGAGGTGCCCATACTGGAAACCGAGCGGCTTCGCTTGCGGCGCATCCTCCCCAGCGATCTGGCGGCCTGGGCGGAGATCTGGCAGTGTGTCAGCGTGAGGCAATACCTGCTTGAATTTGAAGGGGTTCCCGATGATTCGGCAGTATGGTCTATCATGGAATGGGCGGAGCGCATTTTCAATCGGAAGACGGGCATTCGCTGGGCGATCACGCTGAAACTAAACGATCGTATGATAGGCTCATGCGGTTTCCACTTGTACGAAGCACATAACAGACGGCTGGAAATCGGCTACGAGTTGCATAAGGCTTACTGGCGAAGGGGAATCATGACCGAGGCTGTTACTGAAGTTTTGCGCTTCTGTTTTGATTGTCTGAATGTTCATCGCGTCGAAGCCGATGTAACCGAAGGCAACGTCGCATCGGCCGCCTTGTTGCGAAAGCTGGGTTTTGTCTTGGAAGGTCTTTGGCGCGAGCGCGTCTATTCGCGCGGCGCCTATCATGGCATGTGGCAATTTGGCCTTTTGGAACCGGAGTATCGGGGACATGCGGGCGCCGAATGCCCCGATTTCTAGCACCGCCATTTTGAATCGCAGATTGTTGACGGCGATTGTCGCTTTGTTGATTTGCCCATGGTTTTGTTAGCGCAGCATCGGATGAGTTCAATGCGGGTCAGCGAGATCAAAGATCTCTTCGCCATGACGCTGATCTTGCTGTTCGCATCTGCTATTGGGGGAATGAGTTTGAATGCCGACGTCATCTGGGCGGATGAGTTGTCTTCAGTGGCTCATATGGGGGCATTTAGTCCTCCACATTCGCCTCAACAGGTCCTGCAATCCATTCGCGAACACGCGCCCGACCATGTACCTCTGTTTTATCTGCTGGGCGCAGGATGGTCTCAATTAGTAGGCTGGACGCCTTTGGCATTGCGCTACTTGTCTTTATTGGTCGGCGTCGCAATGCTCGCGTGGTTCTACAAATATACCCGTTACGCCGTCGACAAACGCACGGCCCTCGTCGCGGCCTTTCTTATGGCAAACAACGCCTTCGCGCTATTCTATTTTCACGAACTCCGTGGCTACACGCTTTTGCTGCTTCTCGTAGTCGTACATTCGTGCCTGTATTGGCGTTTCATTCAACAAGCGCGTCATTCATGGCCGTTATGGATGCTATTTGTCGCATCAACCGCGGCCATGTTGTATTCACATGTGCTCGGGCTTATCGTGCTGGCCAGTTTAGGGATTTCAAATCTACTGGTCGAACGTAATTCACGCAAAACCGCCGCGGTACTCATGGGATGGGCTCTTGGATTCAGTCTTTTCTTGCCATATTTGAGTACAATGTTGTCAGAGGCATTGACTTGGGGCGAAACAAAGCGCGCAACGTCGGCTACTCTGTTAGGCGAGCCTCTAGTTGCCTTGCTTGCCAATGGGCTGGGTGTTCTGTTGATTCCATTGGCCATAAATCTCGCTTACCAATTACGCTGTAGATATCATCGCTTTATCTCTAGACAATTGCTGCTGTCTACTATTCTTGGCGCAATACTGGTGCTAATAAGTTGGACGTTTGACCTGATAGCTGCGAACCGCATGCGCTACTTTCTGGTTTTGTGGATCCCCGCCATCATTCTCATCGCCTACAGTCTTACAGCGCTCACGCGTTCAGATGGCGTCATAGCCTTTATCGCCGTGATATGGGCTGTGGCCGGTATCCATTTCGCGCAGTCCGGGCTGATCCAAGAGTACGCGACAGTTGGCAAACGAACATGGCAGTATCCCCCGCTACATAACTATGTTCAGTTTCTTCACGGAAAGGCGCGTTCGAATGATTTCTTGGTTGGATTTACGGAGTCCCTTACCTTAAACGAAAATAGAAGCAACTATGACTGGGGGATCTCGGACTACTACTTAGACGCCCAGCTTGGCATCGACGGCGTGTTTCTACACACGCGCCAGAAGCGCTATCGTTTGGAGGAAGACGTCCGATCCGTTCTCAAAGCGCGTCCTCTTGTCTTACTCGCTCACGACCCGAGCAACGTGCCGCTGAACTACGCCGGAACGTTGGCGGTTGTTCAGGATGTCTTCGCGCCTTGTGATCTCGTGGTAGACGAGCCGACGCTATCGATTCGCAGATACGCGCATATGGTCATGGGATGCAATCACGAATCCGCGCCGATTGAGTACGACAACGGCATCAGCGTTGTCGACCGGGCCCTACGAATCGATTCTGATTCGGAGCGAATACAAGCGCTTATCTGGTGGGATGTGCCGGATGAAGCTATGCTGGACGAATACAACATTTCCTTGCAAATCATCTCGTCAGAAGGGAAGAATGTCCGGCAAACCGATCGTCACCTTTATGACCGTGTCGTGCCATGGTCTGTGATCGATTTGTCGACCGAAGAGTTGCCTGCCGATGACTACGCGCTTGTGTTGATCTTGTACAGACGTGATTCGGGGTCGAAAGTTGTCGGAGTGGATCAATCAACTGACGAGTTCGGCAGTATACTTCCTTTACTGGGATTCACCAGATGACCGGCAGAGTCCAATTGATTCGCGTTCCCTTGTTCTTGTGATGCCCTTCTCTAGGTGAATTCATCCTGGAACTATAGACAGATGAAACCTGCGGACACTTCTGTAGCCACGATCCAAAGAAAAAGCCTAGTAGCAATTGCCGCCATGACGATCATATTGCTGCTGGCATTCGCGGGGGGCGCTCACGGGTTGAACCTGGATCCGATATGGGCGGACGAGTTGGCATCGGTCACATTTATGGGCGCTTTTGATCCGCCATATTCGCCGACGCAAGTGATTGAGTCCATTCAGGAATATAGCCCGGATCAAGCCCCCCTCTATTTTATCTTGGGTGCTTACTGGGCTCAGGTCGTGGGCTGGTCGCAGTTTTCACTGCGGAGCTTGTCTCTTCTTTGGGCTGTGGTATTCGTCGCTGGGTTGTATCGCTTTGCTCACGATGTTTGCGACAAGCGCGCCGCGCTATTCGCCGCGCTGCTCATGACTACGAACAGCTTCGTCGTTCTTTATTTTCATGATATTCGCATGTACACCATGCTCATGGCGCTTGGCATATTGCACACCTGGCTGTACTGGAGGCTGGCGCACAATCATCATGCCACTCGATCCGTTTGGTGTCTGTTCGTTGTATCGACGGCGCTGCTTTTCTACACGCACAACTTCTCGACAATCCTTTTCGCCGGGTTGGGTTCGTATCATGTCCTTTTAGTCGGTAAATCTCGTCGCTGGTTACAGATCGTTTTGGGATGGTGTTTGGGGACGGTTATCTTTGCGCCCTATGCTCCTTATGTCATCGCCGGTCTACAGTTTAATCAGGGAGTTACCGCCAACCCGTTGGGGACGCTCGCTGTATTGGAGCTGTTCGTTTATCTGCTGGTCAATGGCGCAAGTCTACTTTGGCTGCCAATTCTCTCAATTGGCGCAGTGGCGCTGTGGCGGAAACGCGATCCATCAGTCCTGCGCCTAGTTTTCATTACTCTAATAATGGTCGGTTTGATCCTGGCCCTCAATTGGCGCTATGGGATCATAACTTTGACAAGGTTGCGTTACTTCTTAGTTGCATGGTTTCTTATTGCTATTCTCATTGCCTTCGGTCTTACGACCATTCGTCATTGGAAACCTGTGGCTGCCTTATTCACGATTCTATGGATTGTGGCCGGCTATCAGTTTCTTCAGTCGGGCGAAGTGATTAACTATGCGGGGTTGATGGCGCGCGACCGGCAATATCCGCCTCTTCAGGACTACGTTTTCGCCTTGCGTGGCAAGACGCAACGCTTGGATTATCTCATCGGATTCACCGCGGACGAGGACAATCGCGTCAGCCGCATCTCATATAACAGCTCGCACAGCACTTCCGACTATTATCTCGGGACACAGTTGGGCATAGACGGCGCCTTCCTCCACGCAAGCAAGAAACGCTATCGCCTTGAGGAAGATGTGCGAGACATCATGGAAGCCCATCCTCACGTTCTACTCGCGCACGACCCTTCAGAAGTCCCCCTTAACTATGCCAGAACGCTTGCGATCATCAAAGAAGCTTACGTACCGTGTACATCGTTGGTGGAGGAGCCAGCGTTGCGGATTCGCAAATACAGGCATCCTGTCATGCGCTGCGATCACCAACCCGCTCCCATTGATTACGACAATGGCATAGGACTAATCGACCGCGCCGCGCTTTACGATGCCGACGCAGAGGTCGTTCAAGCGTTGACCTGGTGGGATGTACCTAATACAGAAATATTGGACGAACACAACATTTCCCTTCAGATCATAACTGCGGATTGGCAAAACATAAGACAGATCGATCGTCATTTCTATGACAGCATAGTTCCCTGGAACATGCTGGAACTGTCCACTGCCGGGTTGTCCAACGGCAGTTATCGGATAGTGTTAGTCGTGTACAATCGCCACACAGGAAAAAAGATTGCTGGAGTTGACAATACGAATGGGGAAACCAGTGGTTTTCATACCTTGCTGGCATTCGACGTTTAGAATCGACGATACCTGTTGCCTCCAAATCAACTTGGCGCGTCAGGCGTTAGGACTACCCGCGCTGAAGCATCTATCTACGTTATGTCAATTCTGAGTGAGATTCCACCAGACGGGTCGCTTGAACGCGCGCGAGTGTCGGCGCTGATTCTGATGGCGCTGGTCCTGTTGCTGGCATATTCTTTTGGTCTATATGGTTTAAATGCTGACGTCATCTGGGCCGACGAGCTGTCATCATTGGCGCACATGGGCGCGTTTGACGCTCATCATACGCCGATGCAGGTTTTGGAATCCATTTCACTGCGCGCGCGAGATCACGTGCCGCTTTATTTCCTGTTGGGAGCAGGATGGTCCCACCTGGCAGGGTGGTCTCAATTCTCAATGCGCTACCCTTCGCTGTTGGCTGGCATTGCGATGATTGCGGCGCTATATGGATACGTGAGAGCTACCGTTGACAAACGAACAGCGCTTATAGCCGCATTTCTCATGGCGAACAACGCGTTCGTCTTGGTCTATTTTCATGAAATACGGGGTTACACACTGCTTTTGCTTTTAGCAGTCATCCATTCCTGGCTCTATTGGCGGCTTAATCGCGGCGCGCGTCATTCGCGGCGCCTGTTGGCACTATTCGTCGTATCGGGCTTGGCGATGTTGTATACGCACGTATTTGGCCTTGTCATGCTGGCTGCGCTGGGCGCGACTCACATACTTGTAGACCGCCGTTCGAGCCGGACCAAGCTGGTGTTAGGCGGGTGGACCGCTTGCGTGGCGCTTTTTCTACCGCATTTGTGGACGATGCTATCGGGCGCAGTAACTTGGGGTGCAACCGAACGCGCCGTACTGGCGACACAATTGGCCCAGCCCCTGGTTGCGCTGCTCACTAACGGCCTGGGCGTTCTCTTTATTCCCTTGGCTTTAAATCTCGCCTACCGGCACTGGGGCAAAAGACTTCCCGAGATCACAAAACTCTTGCTACTAACAGCTGTTTTGGGCGCCGCTTTTGTGCTGGTAAGCTGGATGTTTGACCTTATAACCGTAAGCCGAATGCGCTATTTTCTTTTGTTGTGGTTCCCATGCATAGTTATTCTTGCCTACAGTATAAGTTTGCTGTCTCGTTCAACTGTGATTATTGTCATTCTCGTTTTTATATGGGCTTTAGCGCGAATCAGTTTTGAGCGATCCGGACAGATACTTCAATACGCGGGATTCTCCGCTCTGTCCGGCGAATACCCGTCTTTGCAGTACTTTACTTCTTCGCTTAAAGATAAGGTAAGCCCGGGAGATTTCCTGGTCGGCTTTTCGGAGTCGCTTTCTCTCAACGAAAAGCGAGAAGGCTATGATTGGAGTATCTCCGACTACTACCTGGATGCCCAACTTGGCATTGATGGCGTGTTTCTTCATGCCAATCTTAAGCGCTACCGGCTTTCAGAAGACACGCGCGACATACTCGCCGCGCATCCGCATGTTTTGCTCGCGCACGATCCGAGTGATGTCCCGCTCAACTACGCGAGAGCGCTGGAAGTTGTTCGAGAAGCACTAAGTCCCTGTGATCTGCTGGTAGACGAGCCCACGTTGTCAATCCGCAAATTTGCCCATCCCGTTATGGGCTGCGACCACGAACCTGTGTCAATTCAATATGAGAATGGTGTTCGTCTATTGGACCGAGCTACGGAATTCGACCCGAAAGCCCAAAGAATTCGGGTATTGAGTTGGTGGGACGTCCCGGACTACGACATGCTGGACTCATTTAATATTTCGCTGCAGATCAGCACGCCTGATTGGCAGAAACTGCGCCAAGTCGATCGACACCTTTATGACGATCTGGTCCCTTGGAACGTCATCGAGCTGTCCACTGCAGATCTGCCCGCCGACGACTATCGGCTCGTGTTGATCTTGTACAATCGAGAGAACGGATCCAAAGTCCAAGGCGTCGATGAACTCAGCGGCGAATCGGCCGGCATACTTCCAATACTGCGTTTTTCCATCGACGCCTAGAACCATTTGTGGTGGACGAGACCTTCAAGGTAAGGCTCGGCCGCCCGACAACTATGGAGCCAACAGCCATCGCATCTCGAATTATGGACGCTACAAAAGACACTCTCAGACAGCCCGGCGGGCTAACAATCATCCTCATCGTTCTTCTGCTGGTTTTCGCGCTTGGCGTCAGCGGCGCGAATGGCTATATCTTCCGTACGGACGAACTGTTTTCTGTCTCCAATATGGGCGGCTTTGATCCGCCTTACGATCCTGCTGAGATCATTTACTCGATTTCACAATACAGCCCGGATCATGCGCCGCTGTTTTTCTTGCTTGGCGCCGGCTGGGCGAGCGTCGTGGGCTGGACACAGTTCGCCTTGCGCATGTTTGCTGTTTTGACGGCGATTGTGATGATCGCCTTTTTGTATCGTTATGCGACCGATGCTTTCGATTACCGAAGCGGTCTGCTTTCATCAACCTTGATGGGCACGTCCGCATACCTGGTTCTGCACTTTCACGACTTTCGCATGTACCCGCTGCTGCTTTTGCTTGCGATCGTTCACAGTTGGCTCTACTGGCGACTGGAGAGCGGACGGGCGAGCAATCGGTGGAACTGGATCTTGTTTGTTCTGTCAGCGATATCGCTGCTCTATACGCATACGTTTTCGGTCATACTAATTGCCGGATTGGCGGCTCGTCACCTGATTCTTGCGCGCAAATCAAACTACTTTATGAAGATTTGGACGGGATGGGCGATAGCCGCAATTGCTTATCTGCCATATTTTTCCACAACACTGGCTGCGCTGAAACAAGCGGCTCAAACCGAAAAAGTGACGGCGGCCGCCGCGAGTATCGGAGAACTGATTGGGACGTTCGCGCATCTGTTGACGAATGGCGCTGACTGGCTTCTGGTTCCCTTTGGCGTAGCAGTCGTATATGGCGTCCTTCGCCTTCGAGACCGCGCCTCTTCGCGGCTGATGTTTCTTGCGATTGCAATGCTCGTCGTCCCGCTCGCGCTTAATGAGCTGGTGGGTTTGATTCCGCTCTCGCGGATGCGCTATTTCCTGATACTTTGGTTTCCCTTCCTGTTGCTTTTTGCCCGCGGGATCACGCTATTGCCACGCTGGAAATGGCTGGCGCCGATCCTTGTGATTGCCTGGTCGATTGCCGGGTATCAGTATTATCATTCTGAGGATGTGCTACTTTACATAGGGGGCATGTCCAAGACGCGCAACTATCCCGCTCTGGACGACTATGTGAGACAGTTGCGGGACAAAGTTCGGTCGGAAGACTTCCTGCTCGGTTTCGCCCGCAATTACTATCTCAATCACGATCACAAACATGGCAAGAGCGTGTCCGACTATTATACGCAGTTGCAATTAGGGATCGACGGCGCATTCGTGCGCAGCCGAGCGGTCGGTCCTTGGCTCGTCGAGGAGATGAACGAATTGATTGACGGGCATCCTTATCTGTTGTTCGCGTATGAACCGCAGAACTCGCCTGACGGTCTTGAAGGCGCCAAACACGTGATGCACAGCACGTACAAAGCCTGCGACGTCCTGGTCGATTCCAGGGCGCTCTATGTACAGAGATTCGTCGATCCCACCCTGAATTGCGATCGAGATTATCAGCGTATCGAATACGAAAATGGCATTGCAATTGCCGATCGCTATGTCCAGTTCCAGCCGGATGCCGCTCTTTTGACGATACTGATCGGCTGGGATGTACCCAACCAGCGTTTGTTGAATGATTTCAGTTTCTCGCTCCAGGTTCATACGCCACAATGGGAAAAGGTCGAGCAGGGACATAGCGACTTTTATCTGCATCAGTTTTCGCGAAAGTGGAACACTCTTGAACTGCCTATCGCCGGCATCGCGCCCGGTGAGTATCGTCTGGTTGTCATTTTGTATAATACCGAGAGCGGGAAGAAAGTCGGCGGAGTCGATATTTCCACAGGCGAAACGGGCACGATTCTCCCGATTCGTTCGTTTACTGTAGAATAGGGCTAGCGCTCAATCCCATTCTTGGAAATTATCGCGATTCCGGATTGCTCTGAGATGGGAGATCTGGACTTGAAACTGAAACGCGGCGGCATCTTCGCTGACAGCCATGAAAATATCCGCAAGGGCGCGTCGTCTTTGCCGATGGCGTTCGTTCTCCTCTGCGTTTTTGCATTTGGCGCCAATGGGTTGAATACCGACTCCATCTGGACCGATGAGCTATACGCCATTACCAACATGGGTGGATTTGACGGTCCCTATTCGCCGGCAGAAGTTGTCAATTCAGTAGCCGAGAACTTCCCCGATCATGTGCCACTCTTCTTCTTGCTTGGCGCCGGCTGGGCAAATTTCGTGGGATGGACGCAATTCGCCCTGCGCTTGTTGCCGGTATTCGCAGGCGTACTCATGATTGCCTGGACGTATCGCCTGACGAGCGACATGTTTGATCGTTTTGCCGGCCTGGCTGCCGCAAGTCTCTTGGGTACCTCGGCCTACATGGTCCTGTATATCCATGACTTCCGTATGTATTCACTGTTCCTGATGTTTAGCGCAATGCACATGTGGCTGTATTGGAGAGTTTTGGAACGCAAATCCAAGAATGAACGTCTGACTCTTGTCGCCTTCGCCTTGTCGACGGTGGCGCTTTTTTATACGCACTTTTTTGCCGGTATATTGTTTGCGGGATTAGGCGTCTTTCATTTGCTCTTTGGGCTGCGATCCCGTCGCTGGTGGCAGATACTATTGGGATGGGCTATCGGCGCTCTTCTTTTCCTTCCATACCTGCCGGTCCTGCTTGATGGCATACAGCGCGCCTCTGAAAAAGCGGATGTCACCACTCGGGCGGCTTCTGCCCCGGAGTTGCTTCGGACCTTATCTTTGCTTTTGAGCAATGGCAACTGGCTGACGGGCGCCATGCTGGTAGGAGTTCTTGCTTTTGTAGTAGCGCGCCGACGTCCGCTGCGCTTGATAAAGATCTTGACGATTCCGTTCACAATGGTGACTTTCATCATCGTGGCCAATGAATTGATCGGCATCATTCCCTTAACCAGAATGCGCTATTTCATCGTAATCTGGATCCCGGTTGTATTGATTCTGGGCGCCTGCCTGGGGAATATGCCGCGGCGGCGGCTGGTGAGCGGAATCGTACTCATCGTCTGGCTTGTGTCCGGCTATCAGTATTACCGTTCGGAAGAGATCATGAACCATGTAGGCAGTATGGTGTTTACCAGGCTCTATCCGCCTCTGCCTGAATATGTCTGGCATCTAAAAGGCAAACTGCGCTCGGAGGATTATCTTCTGGGATTCTCTAAGAGCAGTCATGTGAACAAAGTCCTGACACTGGGCAAGAGTGTGGCCGATTATTACACGCAAGAGCAACTGGGTATCGATGGCGCCTTCATCCGTCGTGGCGCCTACGGAGAATGGCTGGAAGGTGAGATCAGGCAATGGATGGGCAATCAGCCATATCTACTGTTTGCCTTTGATCCTCAAGATTTGCCAAACAGTTACCAGCGAGTGCGCGAAGTCATCGAAAGCAATTATTTACAATGCGATGTCGTGGTAGAACAACCGCAACTCTTTGTCCAGCGCTATGTCAATTCACGTTTGGCCTGTGACCGCGAATACCGACCGATAGCATATGAAAACGGCGTGACGCTGGTCGATCGTTTCGCCCAATATGCTCCGGAAGAACGGAAAGTTTATGTCCTTACCGGCTGGGAAGTGGAGAGCGAAGAGGCGCTATATCAGTACAATTTGTCCTTGCAATTCATCACACCGGATTGGCAACGGCTGGGAGCGCAAATCGACCGCCATCTTTATGATAATATTCTCACGTGGTTTAGTGCCGAATTGTCTACCGAGGATCTGCCGCCCGGCGACTATCGTTTGATGGTCATCCTCTACGATCGCGAATCGGGGAAGAAAGTGGGCGGAGTCGACCAGGCCGGCGGCGGACGCGACAATATCTTTCCGATAGTCTCGTTTACCGTAGAAACGTGAGCGCTAATTGATCAACCTCTGCCGTCGCAGACCTACAGGTACGGAATCAAGCTATGGACGCTGCAAAATCCAGTAGTTCACAGCGTTATGCGGAGCAGGACGCAAACAGTTGGGCAATCGGCCGCGGAACAGCGCTGGTGTGGCTGACTATCGTAATGCTGATGGCTTTTGCTTGCGGCGCTAATGGACTGAATACGGAACCGATTTGGGCGGATGAATTGTATTCTCTGACCAATATGGGTGTCTTCGATCCGCCCTATAGCCCACAGCAGATCATCAATTCGATCACCGCCTATAGTTCGGATCATGTACCGCTATATTACCTGCTGGGATCGGTATGGGCACAATTGGTCGGATGGTCCCAGGTTTCCATGCGCATGTTTTCGGTTCTGTCCGGGGTACTTATGATTGCCTGGCTGTATCGCCTTTCAACAGAAGTATTCTGCCGGCGGACAGGTTTGATTGCGGCGCTGCTCATGAGCACATCGGCCTATGTGATCCTCTTCTTCCACGATATCCGCATGTATACGATGCTGTTATTGCTCTTCGCCATGCAGGCCTGGTTGTATTGGCGAATTGCTCACATTCAGCAAGTATCCCGCCTGTACTGGATCGCATTCTTCTTGACTGCCTTGGCTCTACTCTATACACATGTATTCTCGCTGCTGGTTTTCGCGCTGCTCGGCTTGTACCACCTGCTATTTGCGCCACGGTCGGCGCGCTGGCTTCGTTTGCTGATCGTTTGGGGCCTTTCCGGGCTGCTGTTTTTGCCGTATTTGCCAACATTGTTTGCAGCCATTGAGTTGGCCGCGGAAAACGTGAAAGTGACGACTGCCGCGGCGTCTATCCCGGAATTGATCTATAATTTTGCTTTCCTGCTCTTCAATGGTCAGAACTTGTTGATCCCGTTGTTTGCAGGGATTGTGATTTACTCTTTGTGGCGCACCCGCTCCGGCGTCGCCTGGAAATTCGCGCTGGTGTCGCTGGCGGTATTGCTGTTGATCACTTTGCTTAACGAGCTTGTGGGCATCATCCCCGTAAAGCGCATGCGCTATTTCCTCATCTTGTGGATCCCATTCGTCATGATCTGCGCCTTTGGCCTTACATCAATGCCACGTTGGCATCGCGCCACTTTTTTGTTCGCGTTCATTTGGATATTCGCGGGTTACCAATTCTATCGCTCACAACAACTGTTAGACTATATTGGCGGTATGCAGAAGGCGCGTCTTCACCCGCCGATACACGAATACAGGGACGCGCTGCTTGGCAAGGTTCGGGCGGAAGACTTCTTGCTGGGCTTTTCCTTCGTCGATTATGTGAACAATGTCTACAAGTTTGGCGATAACGTGATTGACTATTACACCGACGCGCAGTTGGGTATCGACGGCGCCTTTATTCCGTGGCGCTGGGGTGGGGAACGTTTGATGAACGATCTCGTTCGCAAGATCGATCGACATCCCTATATCTTGCTCACGTACCATCCAAATGACCTCAAAAAGAATCACGAAGACGTGTACGAGTATATCGCGACCCGCTACATTGCTTGCGAGGCGGTCATTGATAGGGAAGATCTATTTGTTCAGCGTTTCGTGAATCCTCTGGCCGGCTGTCAGCACGTATACCGGCCCATTCATTTCGAAAACGGAATCATCATCGTCGACAGGTTCGGCGAGTACGATGCGACGAAGGACCTGTTCCGGATCGTCACCGGTTGGGAAGTCGCGTCCGATGAGCAGCTTGACCAATACAATATCTCGATACAATTGCTGGATTCTCAATGGGAGAAATACTGGCAGGCTGATTGGCATCTCTATAACCGCATCTTGAAATGGCACGAATTGGAATTCCAGCCGGTTCGTCAACTTTCTCCGGGGGTCTACCGCCTCGTGGTTATCCTATACGATCGCGACACTGGCGAGAGAGTCGGGGGCATGGACTTAACCAGTGGCGAAACCGGCCAGCTTCTGCCGCTCTTGACCATCTCTGTCGAAGCCTAGACGCTCATGCTAGATCCAGGCGCAAGCAAACCTAGCTCATTCCAGGCTCTTCCTCGCTGGTGGTGCATGCTGCCGCTATTACTGCTGGTGACGCTGCTGGCGGCGGGTGGAATAAACGCCGATGTCATCTGGTACGATGAACTGACTTCGATCGGCCATGCCGGCGGCTTGACCGGGCCCTTTTCGCCGGTGGACGTGCTTCACTCGATCAGTACGCATAGCCCCAAGCACGGGCCCTTGTTCTTTGAATTGCTGGCGGGTTGGGGCGCGCTTGTGGGATGGCACCATGCCGTCTTGCGCTGCTTAACGCTTTTCTTTGGGGTTCTGACGGTCGCCTGGGTATACCGTATTGGGGCGGATTTTCTGGGTTGGCGCGCGGGACTGTGGGCCAGCGCTTTTCTGGGGCTGAACGTCTTCTGGTTGGAGTACTTTCACGAAATCCGAATGTATACCGCGCAAGCCGCTATGCTTGTAGCCATGCTCTGGAATTACTTGCACATCGTGCAATCAAAGTCGACTATTGGCAGAGTTCGTTGGTTCGGGCTGATCCTCACGGCAACGCTGTCACTTTATGCCCAGCCTTATTCATTCTTCGTTTTCCTGGCTGTCGGCTTCTATCACCTGATATTCGTTCCCAAAACGAAGCGCTGGATTCATACTGCCGCGGCCTTTTTGCTTGTCGGCGTATTATACCTGCCTTGGCTTCCAGTAACTTACATAGGAGTGACAACAAAATATGACGCTTGGGGAGAGATGCCCTTTGCGCAGGCGGTAGACGTCTTTCTCCAACTGCTGTCTAACGGAAACTGGTTAGTGATTCTGATCGCCTTTGTCGCGGCCGCCTTGCACTCGCGGAAGCGCGAGAACCTGAAAAAAGCCTTACCTTTTTGGGTGCTTGCATTTGTCATCCTGGCGCTTCTATTGTCGGTGAATGAAGCCGTTAGACTGATTCCTATACGCCGGTCTCGCTATTTCTTTATCGTCTTCTACCCCGCCGCGCTAATCGTTGGCAGTGGTTTGGCTTGGTTACGGCCCCGCGCGCTGCCGCTGATTATCCTGGGGGTTTATCTCGGGTCCGGATTCATTTTACGGGGTTGGGACGGCTATGTCGCGTTTCAGGGTACGATTCGCGCCCTCCAGAGCTATCCCCCTATCTACGATTATGTACTGTCTCTTCGGGATATCGTCTCTGAAGAGGATTTCGTGGTCGGATTCTCTGACATTAACTTCATCATACGCCGGGGTAAAGTTGGCAAGAGTACGGCGGACTACTATTTTGAGACGCTTATGGGCGTCGATGGCAGCTTCATTCGAACGAATCTTGATGACGCTCAACTCGAGGAGGATATACCGGACAAGCTGGAAGACCATCCCTATCTTCTCTTCGCCTACAATCCCTCGAACAAACCCGAGATCTTCGACCGAACCAGGTCAATCGTCGAGAGAGATTATGCGCCTTGTAAACTTGTTTTGGACGAAGCGGAACTTCGCGTAGAGCGCTATGTCTACCATACGCTGGACTGTGACCGCAAATACCAGCCGATTCGCTACGACAATGGCATCTCCATCGTTGACAAATTCGCTGATTTCATTCCCGATCGCGATGTCCTGCGCGTCGTGACCGGATGGGAAGTGGCCGACAAAGCGCTCCTGTATCAATACAATATCTCAATTCAGATCCATTCGCTGGACGGGCAAAAAGTCGCTCAAATCAACCCGGATCGTCATCTTTACCATGACGTCCTAAAGTGGTTCGTTGTGGAGTTGTCCACGTCGGATCTGTCACCTGGCGAATATAGGGTTGTGGTCATGGTCTATGACCGATATCCTCCGCACGCGAAGGTCTTTGGCACCGATATCGCATCCGGCGAGTACGGGAAGATTTTGCCCATAGGGTGGTTCAGCATTCCGGGATAGGCTTTCTGAAATGAATTCAGTCAAGCGTCTGCTGAGGCCGCTCTACGCGCCGCTCGTTCGCAAGTACCGCAATCACGCGAAATTGAAAAACCAGCAAAGGGTTATCCGCGCGGGCGTCAACGAATGCACAAGATCCGGAAAGCCGCTCAAAGTCATTATTGGCGCAGGAGATACGGGTTACGAAAACTGGGTCGCGACAGACATTCCCGCATTCCACGTTCTTAAACACGAGCATTGGGCGCTGCTCTTCCAGCCCGCGTCAATCAATAGAATGTTGGCTGAACATGTCTTTGAGCACCTGACAGTCGATGAGTTGGGCCAGTTTCTGCGTTTGGCGCGTCTCTACATAGCCAAGGACGGGCGCATTCGACTGGCTGTGCCGGACGGAAACCATCCGGATGCAAATTACATTGAACATGTGCGCCCCGGCGGCATAGGCGAGGGCGCCGACGATCACAAGGTGCTCTACAACAGCGAAAAGATCGCGCATATCTTGCGAGAGTGCGGCTACGAATTCCAACTCCTGGAATACTTTGACGCCTCAGGTGTATTGCACCGGGAATCCTGGCATGCGGAGGACGGATTTATCGGTCGATCGGCTGCGCATGACGAGCGAAATGTCGGCGGCAAACTGATTTATACCAGCTTGATCGTCGACTGTTGGCCACGTCAATACGGCGAGTAGAGACCGAGCCCTGCCATCAGATGTTGAGGAAGTGGCCTTCCAAACCGTGCGCCACCTCTTTTATCGCTTCGCTCAAGGTGGGGTGGGCGTGTACGTTGCGCGCGATCTCGGCCGCGGTCAATTCGGCAGAACGGGCCAAAGTCAGTTCGGGCAGCAGTTCCGTAACATCGTGACCGATCATATGGGCGCCCAGGATTTCGCCATAGCGCTTGTCGCTGATCACCTTGACGAAGCCGCTGGCGTCACCCATGCCCCGCGCCTTGGCATTGGCTTGAAAGGGGAACTTGGCAACCGCCACTTCGTAACCGCGCGCCGTCGCCTGATCTTCGGTGTATCCAAAGCTGGCGACCTGCGGTTGACAATAGGTGGCGCGCGGCATCATATCGAAATCGAGCGCGACAGTTGCTGTGCCCGCAATATTCTCGGCAGCGACCACACCCATCGCCTCGGCTACGTGGGCGAGCATCAACTTGGCGGTGACATCACCGATGGCGTAAATGTGCGGGATATTGGTCTGCATTTCTTCGTTGATCTCGATGGCGCCCCCGGGGTCGAGCAAAACTCCTGTGTTTTCCAGCCCGTATCCGGTCGTGCGCGGCTGGAAACCAATCGCCTGAAGAACGCGTTCGGCACGGATTTGTTCTTGCTCGCCATCGTCAGATGATACGGTTACGGTGACGCCATTGGCGTCTTCAACGATCGCCTCGACCCGTGTGCCGGTCATGACTTTGATACCCATCTTTGCGTAGATCTTGCCGAGCTCCTTGCTCACCTCGGGATCTTCTAGTGGCAGGATACGGTCCAGGAATTCGACCATGGTGACTTCGACGCCATAGTTGCGCATGATATAGGCGAATTCGACGCCAATTGCGCCGGCGCCGGCGATAATCACGCTGCCCGGCAGATTGTCTTCCATGATCTGTTCTTCATAGGTGACAACGCGCTCGCTCAAGGCTGTGCCCGGGATCAGACGCGTTGTCGCGCCGGTGGCGATAATGAGGTGCTTGAAGTTGATCGTCTCTTCGGATCCGTCATTTAGTGATACAACCATATTGTTGGCGTCCGCGAGCGTCGCCCAGCCTTCAAAGGTCGAAATCTTGTTCTTGCGCATCAGAAACTGCACACCCTTGGTCAAGCCGTTGGCGACGCGGCGGCTGCGCTTAAAGGCTTTGGCATAGTCCAGGTTGAATTCGCCGCTGATGCCAAAGGTATCGGCCTCGTTGTTAAGGATATATGCCAACTCGGCGTTACGCAGCAATGCTTTGGAGGGGATACAGCCGACATTCAGGCAAATGCCGCCCCAGTATTTTTTCTCGACGATCGCGGTATTCAGCCCGAGTTGGCTGGCGCGGATAGCGGCGATGTAACCGCCGGGTCCGGCGCCCAGCACAACCAGATCAAATTCCTTAGCCATGGCGTTCATACTCCCGTTCGCTGATGAATGCGCAATTCGCCTAGTCTACCGCAGGCGCGCCGCAAATTGAAGTGGGGCTGGCGCGGTCGCGTTGTGCGGACTATCCCACGTGCTGTTCATTGCGCAAGATTCCATGCTACAATAACGCCAAGCGGAGGACAGAAGAATGACCATCGACATCCCGGAAGACGTCGCCCTGCGTTTGGAACAGCTCGCCGAGCAGCACGATACCGACCTAGGCGACCTGCTGCGTGACATGATTGAGCGCTATGCCAAAGAGCGACCTACCGATGATAAGCGGTGGGCGACCTTGGCAGATTTGGCGCGTAACGCCAAAGAAGCCGGCCTGGCTTCACCGCATCCTGTGAATACCGCAGCCCGCAGCCGCGAGATACTAAACACTGAATACGTTGACTACCTCAAACGTCGCAAAAGCAGATGACAGTCATCGCGGATAGCAATATTCTTTATGCGCTTTACAACGCCAGAGACGCCTCCCATCGAGAGGCTATTTCTTTTGTGTCTCAGAACAATGAAACCTTGCTCGTGCCGGATGTTGCGTTGCCGGAAGTCTGCTACCTGCTCACACGCGATATTGGTTATTTCGGTCTGCAACAGTTTCTTGGATATTTCACACGCCTGAATGCGCAACTTGTGCCGATTGAGCTAGATGACCTGAGAAGAGTGCGCGAAATTGCCATTGCGTATGCAGATGCAGAGTTTGACATCGTAGACTGCTGCATCATGGCCATCGCAGAGCGGCTGAACATCACGCGTATCGCGACCTTCGACCGGCGCGATTTCAGCGTGTTCCGCCCTAATCACTGCGAGTATCTCGAACTGTTGCCTTAATCCATTAGTATCGCATTCCAAACCTAGCGCGCGTCTGCGAAACTTAGCGGTCCAATGCCCGGCTCGGGCTCTCGGTGCTTAAGAAAAACCTGATGCGATTGCTACGGTCCTGTCTACGAAGGACTTGTGGCAGGATTTGGAGTCAATGCCCGGGATGGGGGGCGCGTTTCAGCCTCTGACGCTTTGCCTCGAAGAGAATGACCGTCGCGGCGGAAGCGACATTGAGCGATTCGGCTTCATGCGACATGGGGACAGACACGCTCGACCGGGAAATGCGCTGCGCTTCCGAACTAATGCCGTGCGCTTCGTTACCTACAACCAGCGCCCAGGGCTGCCCCCAATCTACCTCGGTATAGACCGCCTCTCCTCGAGCGTCCGCGCTGTACACTGTCAAGCCAGCGCAATAGGCGCGGATCTCCTGCCATTTCGCCTCGGCAACGGGCAGGCGAAAATGAACACCCATACCGGCGCGCAAGACTTTCGAACTGTAAGGATCGACACAACCCGGCGCCAAAATGGCGATGTCTACGCCCGCGGCAGCGGCGCTACGCAAGACTGTTCCCATATTGCCCGGCTCGCGGACCGCGTCCAGGATTAACACGCGCTCAGCTTGATTCGGGATAGGCGGTTTGGGGATCTGGAAAACGACCAGGATTCCTGGACTCCGCTTTGTATCGCTGATGTGCGACAAGACGCCCTCGCTGACGGGGAGGAGTTCACAATTGCGATTCTGCAAAATAGCGATTAGCTCATAGTCGGCGGACTCCGGCGTATAAAGCGCAAGATCTGGCCTGCCACCACTATTTAGCGCGTCCCTGATCAATCTGTCTCCTTCGAGGATCAGTTTTTTTTCGCTCCGCCGCAATCGTCCCTTGGCCTGCAAGGATTTGACGTATTTGACACGCTTGTTTTGTATGCTGGTGATGATGTCCACGCTTGGCTTCACCAATTGAAAAAAGGGTCGCTATTGTGACCCTTCTCAAAGTTACAGTCGATTGTAGGCGCTGTTACAGGCTTTGCTTCGCCACAGACACGACCTTGCTGAATGTATCCGCATCATGAACTGCCAAATGCGCCAGGCTCTTGCGATCAAGCTCAACACCCGCCAGCTTCAAACCATGGATCAACTGGCTGTACTTCATGCCGTTCATACGAGCGGCTGCGTTAATGCGTTGAATCCAAAGGCGGCGCAACTGGCGACGGCGCTGTCGTCTATCACGATAGGCGTACCACAGGCTGCGCATCATGGCCTCGTTAGCGCGTTTGAATAGCTTGCTGCGCGTGCCCCACTGTCCTTTGGTGAGCTTGAGGACTTTCTTGTGTCGTCTGCGTCTGACGAATCCGGTTTTTGTTCTTGCCATGTTTCTTCTCCGTAGATAAAACGTCCCGTGAATGAAAGGGCAGGTGGCGTATTCCAGCGGTTCTAAGCTGGCGGATTCGCCTTGTACTTGCCGAGATAGGGCGCCAGGCGACGGATGCGCCGTCGCATCGCAACTTCACCGACTTCCATGCGTTTGTCCCACTGCCGCTTAACGCGCTTTGCCGAACGTCGCCGCAGATGACTCTTGCCGCCCTTGGTACGGACGATCTTTCCGGTACCCGTCATACGAAAGCGCTTGGCCGTTGCCTTGTGCGTTTTGAGTTTATACTTTGTCGTCTTCTTCTTGCGTGGCACTACGAACTCTCCAGTTTCATTTGCTTTCCTTGTTTGGCGCCAAGATCATCAGCATGTCGCGACCTTCCATATTCGGGCGCTGTTCTACAACGCCAACTTCTTGCAAGGCTTCTTCGATTTTTGCCAGGCGATCGCGTCCGATATGCTGATGTGTGATTTCCCTACCGCGAAACCGTACACGGAACTTGACTTTTTTGCCTTCTTGCAGCCACTTTGTTGCGCGCTTGATGTCGAATTGAAGGTGATATTCGTCCGTCTTTGGTCGTAGTTGTATCTCCTTGATCGTGACTTTGACTTGGTTCTTTTTGGACTTGCGTTCTTTACGGCGTTGCTCGTATTGAAACTTACCGTAATCCATTATGCGGCAAACCGGCGGCTGGGCGTTAGGCGCTACCTCGACCAGGTCTAGTCCTACATCGTCCGCGCGCTCTTGCGCGTAACGAATGTTGACAACACCAATATTGGTGTTGGTATCGTCAATAAGCCGGACTTCGCGTACGCCGCGAATATCTCGATTGATTCGATGTGGTGAACTCGCTATCTTGACCATTCCCTTCAGCTAAAGCGGGCAAACTAAAAAATACGTAGCCCGCTGAACTACGGGCGCGTAGTTTAACACAGGCGCGAATTGCTTGTCAATTATGAGTACCCGGCGCAGATTCGCGCATGCAAGCTATTTGTCATAGCTCAACTGCAAGGCTTGGAATTGGGAAAGCGACGATTCATACATCTCTATGAGTTCTTCATCGCTGCCTTTGAATCGTCGCAAGGTCTGTTGCGCGCAGGCCGTACAACCTCTCATCGCCCTATAACTGTCCGTTTCACAAGCGAGGCAACCATTGAGCTCGATCATAAGGGACATCAAGGCAATAACCTCAACACTGGTCTCATTTTTGCGGGACAATCGGTCTATGAGATTCATCCACTTGCGGCCGCGCGTGTGGCGAAGCGCCGGAATGGCATAGTGAGGGAATAAGATTTCGTTGTCGGCGTACATATTATCTGATCTTGTCCCTGCGAAAGAAACAGATATCAGCGTGCATCATACCATGATATGCGCTTTTGCGGATGATGGCAAACCCAACATTGACGTTTCTAAGGCGGATTTGAGAGTCCGCAGTGATTTACTCATTTCATACGGCGGTAATGACGCATTAAGTCCTGAAGTTGGTCATGCGGCAAGGCCTGCAAAGTGTTCCCGTCTCTGCCAACTGTGGTTTCCGCTGCAACTAGCGCGTTGTACACGGATTCTTCGACACACTCGACCACCGCGCGGAATAGCTGATCAATGAGAAGACCGCCTGCAAACTGCGCTTCTTCGTTGATCGCGCGGGCCTCGCTCACAAGTTCTGTGGCCCCATGGACGCGGCGGTTGCAAGTTGAGAAGGCGATAACGAAGTCGCCGCTGCCGCTGTGACAGATGGTTCCGGTACGCCCGAGCCCGAATGCCGCGCGTTTTGCCATCCGCTCAAGTTGTCGGGCGCCGAGTGGCGCGTCGGTAGCGATGACGACCATCACCGAGCCCGGCGGCGAATCAAAATTATCTCTGGCGACGTGTCGCCCGATTGGCACTCCCAGAATCTGTAATTCATGACGCTGGCCGAAGTTGGTCTGCAGCAGCGCGGCGACTGTATAGGCGCCGTCGATCACGAGACGCGAGGCAGTGCCGATTCCGCCTTTGAAGCCGTAGCAGAGTGTCCCGGCGCCCGCTCCTACACAGCCTTCAGCTACCTGGCCCGCGCTGGCGCCGTCGATTGCGCGCAGCGCGTCAGCCTCGCCGATATGCCGTCCTTGTCCATCGTTGAGGAAATTATCGTTGCATTCCCCGACAACCGGACTGACATTGCTTGTTGTAATCGCAATGTCAGGGTTCTCCCTGATCGAGTAGCTGACGACCGCGTCCCAGACCTTGCCTATATTGAGCGTATTGGTCAGGCAGATGGGCGTTTCAATGACGCCGAGATCGCGGATCTGCTCGAACCCGGTCGCTTTGCCATAGCCATTGATGGTGTGGACCGCTGCCGGCGCCTTCTCGCGAAACACATTGCCGGAGTGGGGTAGAACGGCAGTGACGCCGGTGCGGATCGGTCCCCGGCCCGGCACCAGCTTTCCTTCGCCTTCATTTCTTGTGACATGACCGACACGGATGCCGGCGACGTCGGTAATCCCGTTGAGCGGGCCCGTAGGGAGGTGGTTAGCTATTGGAATAAGGTCGCGAAATCTCGTCATAGGTCGCGATCACCGCAGGGCTCGAATAAGGGACAGCGTAGCCGCAAGCGCGCGATCGCCGCCCTTTAGAGTTCCGTTCCACAGGCTGAAGAGAATGCCCGCGGTGTCGCTTTTGGCCAAACTCTGCTGGAGTGAATCGATGCTTTCCCCCAGCGAAGGTCCGTCTGGTTCGGGATAGCTCATAGCGGGCATGTCTTCACAATCGACGACATCGGTATCGAAATGGATGTACAGTGGCTTTTGGGGCAGCGCCGCTTGATTGAGCGCCTCCAATGTCTCATAAATCGTCACTTGGCTTTCTCGCAGCATGATCTCTTCTTCGGGATCGAGATTGCGCACATCGCTGACAATCACATCGGATTCGGCGATGGGTTCCAGGCCGATGCCCCGCATCAGATGTTGGTTGCCGCGCCCGACCAGCGCCGCCAGTGGCATGCCGCCGAGGAACCCGCTGGGTGTCGTTTCCGGCGTATTGAAGTCGCCATGCGAATCATACCAGAGGACGGCTGGCGCGCGTCTTTCCAGACCTTTGACCACGCCCAGGCAACTTGTGCAGTCATTGGCGAATACGACCGGGACCTTGTCCGGAAAGGCCCTGATGGTATCCGCAAGCGCGCGATTGACAGCCACAACCGGGTCGTCCGAAGCGTCAAAATCGGGCTGAATGTTCACCCAATCCGCGTTCAATTCATCAGCGACGCCCGCTGCGCGCAGCGCTTGAACTTCCGCCCGATCGCGTCTCTTTTCGCCCAGATAGTAGGGCACGCCGATACAGATATAATTCGACATTGCACTGCTCCTGTCTATGTTAACCGCGTCGCTCAAGCAACGAGAACGCTTGCGATTTTGCCTGAGCGGGACAGACTTTTTCGCTGCCGCCGCGCGGCTATTGAATAATCAAGACTTGCCCAACATAAATAAGGTTGGGGTTTAGTAGGCCATTGGCAACGGCGATATCCCACATGTCGCGCCCGTACAGGTTAGCGATGCTCGCCAGAGTCTCGCCGCGACGCACAACGTGACTCTGCGCGTCAGTTGGCAGGTCGCGGGGATGCCCGCTCAAGCCCGTTGCCAGCGGGAGTAAGACGATCTCGCCGGCGTACAAGCGACTTTCGCCCCGTAGATTGTTCAAGTCCAAGAGGTCTTGCAACGGCACGGCGTAGTGTTGCGCCAAGCCTTCGATCGTGTCGCCCGGCTGCGCGACGCGTATGCGATAAAGCAATTTGGGAAGGGCCCGCACGGGCGTCGGAACAACGGTTGGCGCAATGGTGGACACAGCTATCGCAGTCGCGGCTTCGGTGGTCGCCGTATCGGCGGCTTGTACCTCAAATGCAGGCACCTTAAGGACCTGGCCGACGTAGATCAGGTTCGGATTGGAGAGATTGTTGACCGTCGCCAGCGTCTGCCAATCCAGTCCATAGCGCCGGGCGATCCGGTTTAGCGCTTCGCCCGGCTGCACGACATGACTGCCCTCGAAACTATCCAGCGCGCCTTCCGGCAAATAAATCGTCTGCCCCGGAGTAAGATGGCTCTCTTGTTGGATGTTGTTCACTGACATCAAGTCAGCTACGGCGACGCCAAATCGGGTAGCGATCGATCGAATACTATCGTCCGGTCCCACTTGATGGCTGAGTAGTTGGATCTCCGGCGCGGGAATGCGCAGTATCCGCCCACGTGGGAGGAACTCGTCGCCGCTCAGATTGTTGTGTTCCAGCAGCGCCTCTATCGACACTTGAAAATGCGCCGCGATTGATTCGAAACTGTCGCCCGTTTGAACCGTGTACCATTCATCGTCAGTTGACGCGCTGAAAACGCTCCAAAGCAGAAGGGCGGTTATTATCGCAAGGTAACAGACCTTTCGAGGCAAAGCGCGCATGCCCGTGTCCCTCGTCAACCGTATCCAACAGGCGAACTGAAATTTGAATTCGCCCGTTTTGCGCGGCGTCGGCAGCTACAACATATTTGAGATTATAAACCCATGCTTCGATTTACGCGCAGACTTTCCCGTGTCGGGCGGTGGACGCATTCGCGCGTCGGAGCTAGAGCCCGCTCAAATACGTGACGGGCAAGTTGAGCGCTTCCTTAAGGACCTGCCAGTGGAATGCCAGAAACTCTCGCAACAGCGAATGAGGATAGGAGTGCGGATGATGAATGCGGTTCGCCGGTACGGGACTGGCATATGTTTCGACGTCGTGCTGAGTAAACAGCCAGCCGGCGCGCAGCATGTGATAACTGTCGCTGACCAGCACAGCGCTCGTCCAACCGCGTTCCGCCATTAGCTGGCTGCTGAATAGGGCGTTTTCCTCGGTGCTGCGGCTTTTGTCTTCCAGCAGGATCGCGGATTGCGGCAAGCCTTGATTTCGCAGGATTTCGCGGCAGGCATCGGCTTCGCTGCGCGGGAAAGACTCGGCTTGGCCGCCGGTGCAAATGACGCTAGGAGCGATGCCCAGACGCCACAAGTCAGCGGCTTGAGAACTGCGGCGGGTTAACGCCCAGCCCGGTCCGCCGTCACGGCGCAGGCCCGCGCCCAGCACGATGATGACATCAGCCGGGCGGGTATTGTCTCGTGTACCGGCGATATGAATAGCGGTCGTAAATGCGGCGAAGTAGAGAATCGCGGCTAGCAGACAAAACAGTATGATACGCTTGAGGATTTTTCGCCCCCTGGTCTTGTGATGAGGCAGGTCAGTCATTCGCGGGTTTTCTTTCACCACAGAGGTGCTGGAGGTCGCAGAGAGCCTAGCTGGTGAACAGGTCCCGCAGCGATTTGCCTTTCCCGCTCACTGGTACGGGTCTTTATCATTTCACCCCGCAATTTGAAGAGCGCGTTGTAATTGCGGTCGCTAATGAAGGGGGAGTCGAAGTAGATCGAGTCGACGCATTCATCAGGACAGTATCCCCTGTTACGAAAAAATTCGGAGTTGTCGCCGTAGTAAAGACAGTTTTTCATGTGCGTCGCTCACTTCTTATAGTCAAAAAAGACGACGCAAAGGTCGTCTTCTCATTCTATTTGTACTTGTAAGTGTCGACGGTGGTTATCCTTTGGGCGGATATGGGTCATTGCCATAGCTGTTTCGTTCACGGATTTTCCTGTCGCGACCCTGAATGATGACTTCTGAACTTTGATTACGTGCAATCTCTGTTGCTGCATCAATTGCATCCTTCTGTGTGGACTTAATTACAGTGTCGCGTGAATTTCCCTCACCACGTACACCCCAACCATCATCGCGTTTCACAACCCATTGGTTTTTGCCTTTGGCCATGATGTTCCTCCTGCCAAGACTGCACCCGACTGATACCTAACACTAGAATACAAATCGCTGTTATAGGTCTTGAGCGTAGTTTAACACTCGCTGTAGCCGCAAGTGAGGCACCTGCGGCAACTCTCCGCCCGGATCAAGGCGATCGTGCCGCACTCGGGGCAGATATCGGCGCCGGAGACGGTACCGTTGGCGATCAGCTCGCCCGTATCATCACTTGCCGCTTCATCGTCCTCCATGGGCAGGTCCAGTTGCAGCGGCTGGTCTTCCGGGAAGAATTCTATCTGCAGGACCCGCGCCACGGCATCGGGCAGCGAAAGCACGCGCTTGTGACCAAAACCGATGGCGCGCGCGCCGCCGATATCTTGCAACTGCTCGATGATCAGTCGCAGCATCTCGCGCCGGTTCTGTGGGGCGGTGGTGCGCAACTGCAGCGAGATCATTCTGCCCAGACTCTCGGCATCGGCCTGGATGTCCGTACCCGCCTTGCCGATGGCGATGAATACTTCGAAGGGGTTGCCGCGATCGTCGCGGTTGATGGTGATGTAGGCTTTGCCAAAGGGCGTTTGCGTCTTGACCGTCAAACCTTGAAGACTATCCGGACGCGGATAAACGCGGTGCGGCGTGGAGGCCGGCTCGGCTTCGTCGCCGGATTCCGCCTTGGACGACGGCTTCAAGTCTTCCATTTCGTTCTCGGCGCGTTCGTCGCCCTTGAGCATCAGTACCTGTTCGTCTCGGCTGCCATCGCGGTAGATCGTGCCGCCCTTGCAGCCCAGCTCATACATCTTGCGATAGAGATCGCTGACCTGCTCGACGCTGTACTCGTTGGGCACGTTGCAAGTCTTGCTGATGGCGCTGTCAATCCAGCGCTGGAAAGCGCCTTGCACCTTGACATGCTCTTCCGGCGAGAGGTCCATGGCGGTGACGAAGTAGTCCGGCAAATCGTTGGCATCGGGATGCGCCTCGTACCAATCCTTTACAATCGGCACCTTTTCTTCGTGCAGGCCCAGGCGGCTCTTGCGATAGTAAACCCAGGAGAAAAACGGCTCCACGCCTGTCGAGGTATTGACCATCGTGCCCGTCGTACCGGTTGGCGCTTGTGTGAGCAGGGTGACATTGCGGATGCCGTCGCGACGGACTTTTTGACGCAAATTCTCCGGCATGGCCTGCATATAGCCGCTTTCGATGAACTTCTCGGCATCGAATTGGGCGAAGGCGCCTTTCTCCAGCGCCAAATCGCTCGATGTTTCATAGGCGGTGATGGCTATCGTCTTGTAGATTTGGTCGATCAATTCCACCGACTCGTCGCTGCCGTAACGCACGCCGAGCTTCAACATCAGTTCGGCGATGCCCATTGTTCCCAAGCCAACGCGCCGTTCAGCCATTTGCACACGTTCGTTTTCTTCGAAGAAATAGGGCGTCGTGTCGATGACGTTGTCCAGGAAGCGCGTCGAATACGCGACGGTCTTGCGCAAATCATCCCAGGCGACATCGCGATTGTTTTCGTCGTAGAAGCGCGACAGGTTGATCGCGCCCAGGTTACAAACTGAAAAGGCGCCGAGCGGCTGTTCGCCACAGGGATTGGTCGAAATCAGCGGATTGAAATACCAACTGTTCGCCATCTTGTTGCTGCGCTCGTTAAACCAAACCCCCGGTTCCGCGCTAGCCCAGGCGCTCTCGACAATCGCATGCCAGAGCTCGCGCGCTTTTACTGTCTTGTATTGAATGACCTTGCGCCCGGACGCGACCCAGGTGTTGAGGTCCCCGTCCCAAAACGCGTCGTAATCGGGATCGCGCGTGTCTGGGAAGATCAAGGGCCAATCGTCGTCCGCGGCAACGGCTTCCATCAAGCGGTCCGAGACGCCGACGCTGATATTGGCGTTGGTGATCTGACCCGCTTGACGTTTGCTGTTGATAAAGTTGAAGATATCGGGATGCCAGTCGTTCAGGATAAGCATCAGCGCGCCGCGTCGGCTGCCGCCTTGCTCAATGAGTCCGGTGACAAAGCTGTACAAAGCGCCCCAGGACACCGCGCCGCTGGAACGGCCGTTGACCCCTTTGACATAAGAGTGGCGCGGGCGCAAGGTCGACAAATTGATGCCGACGCCCCCGCCCCGCGACATGATCTCGGTCATTTGGGTCAGCGTCGTCATGATCCCTTCGCGAGAATCATCAGGCGACGGAATGACGTAGCAGTTGTAATACGTAAGATCCTGGGCTGTGCCAGCCGCTGTGAGGATGCGCCCGCCGGGCACGAACTTCCAGTCGTCCAGCAGCCAGCGAAACTTCTCCGACCATTCATCCTGTTTGGACGGGTTCGCTTCTGTCGCGGCGACGCCGCGCGCCACTCGGTCCATCATCTGCGCCGGCTCGGTTTCGATCGGTTTGTCGACGTGTTCCAGGTCGCGGACCACCACCTCGCCATCGAGCAGGGTGACAGTCACTTGCGGCAGGTTAATTTCGGTCACCGTACCAATTTCCCGCTGGCCGGTTTTGGCATTGATGACCACAATCACCTTGTCGCCGGTGGTTAGAGTACTGCGGGTCATATCTTTCTGCGCGTAACGATCCAGGAATATTTTATATCCAAGTTCGTGCAAGGCGCTTCGTGTGGCGTGAGTCTGGACCATGAGACGGCTATCCTAAAGTGAAATGTTCAGAGCAAGACAATTAGGATTTCATGACTAGCGCACCTCGTATCTCGGTCAATCGCTGGCGCAATGCGGATGTCAGAGGCACGTTGAATACGAAAAACTTGTGGTGAAAAGGATTTCTCTTTTATAGCATGGAAGGAATTGATTGTCGAACAGAAACGACAGAAAAATGAGTCGGATTTCCTGCAAATCGACCCGCATTTCGAGAAACCCTTGTAATATCAAACGACGCGGCTTTTGTTCGAAAAACACAACAGTATGGATGGAAGTATATCATGCAGGATTGAGTCGAAAAAAGCCTATTTTCTGTGACATGATATTACGAGACTCGCCTTTGTAAACGCGGCTAGTGAGGCGCGGCATGCGCTCTGCGCCAGAGCGTAGGCGAGTCGCCATAAACAGGTTCAAACCTCTCGGGGGCTGGTGGGCGGGGTTGGAAATCATCTTTTATCCTCAACACTAAGACTCGTGTCACCGAAATCAAAAAGTGGGCTATTTCAGCCCACTCTTGTCTCGTTTCAATCGCTGCACGTCTATTCTCGGCGATTCCGCTTGCGCAAGAACGCCGGCAAATCGGTATTCTTCGGGTCGATGTTCTCGTAGGTGCGTGGATCTTCTTGCGGTGATGACGCGGGTCCCATCTGTTGGCGCTGGAAGGATGACCCGCCCCCGCTGGACATCGACTCTCCAGGCGACGGCGCCTCGATTTCGACATCCTCGTATATGGGTCGCTGCACCGGCGCTGGATGCGGCACCGGCGTCGGTTGGCGGATCGGCAACGTGCCCGCTTCTTTCATGCTGGCCTCGAGCCGGCTCCGTTCAAACCCGGTGGCGATCACGGTGATGTGGACCTCATCGCCCATACTCTCGTCAATGTGGGCGCCAAAGATCAGGTTACATTCCGGATGCGCGCTGTCCTTGATAATAGCCGCCGCTTCGTTGACCTCGAATAATGTCAGGTCGCTGCCACCGGTGATCGAGAACAGGATACCTCGCGCGCCGTCGATGGTGACGTCCAGCAAGCCGCTGGTGATCGCCTGGTCTGCCGCCGCGCGAGCCCGGTCGTCGCCGGCCGCGCGCCCCACCGCCATCAGCGCCGCGCCGCCTTCGGACATAATCGTGCGGACATCGGCAAAATCGAGATTGATCAAGCCGGGTACGGTGATCAACTCGGATATGCCCTGGATGCCTTGACGCAAAACATCATCGGCTAGCGAGAAAGCCTGCTGCAGGGTCGAGCGCTTGTCCGCCATCTGCAAGAGACGATCGTTCGGGATAACGATCAGGGTATCTACCTGGCTCTTCAATCCTTCAATGCCCGTTTTGGCGAGCTGCGCGCGGCGCGTTCCTTCAAAAGTAAAGGGACGGGTCACGACGCCGATGGTCAAAGCGCCCAACTCTTTGGCGATCTGCGCGATGACTGGCGAAGCCCCGGTGCCCGTGCCGCCGCCCATACCGCAGGCGACAAAGATCATATCGGAACCGCGCAAAACCTCGAGCAGGTCTTCCGAACTCTCTTCGGCTGCTTTTCGTCCGATCTCTGGATTGCCGCCGGCGCCCAGTCCGCGCGTCAATTTGTCCCCGATGCGCACGCGCGTTTTGGCTTTGGAAAGCATCAGGGCCTGGTTGTCCGTGTTGACCGCGATGAATTCGACGCCTCCAAGACCCTCGTTGATCATGCGATTCACGGCGTTGCCGCCGCCACCGCCGACACCAACGACTTTTATCTGCGCGAAATTCTCACCCGTTATAAGATCGTTGACCATTGTGACTTTCCTTTGAAATCAACGCGTTTACGCAACGCAAATGCCAGATTACTGTCCTCTATTGTACGCCCATTCATAAGGGGCGCAAATCAAATTTGAAGCAATAATTGAAATGACATACAGCGATGTTTTCTTAGTCGTCCTGGGGCAAAAAACGACGCAAAAAGTCGTTCATTACCCGTCCCCAGCGAGACACCGGCAAGCCAGTATTATCGTTGATTTCCGGCTCGGTCATGCTGTCCATTTCCAAGCCCAGACGCAGCAAACCAACACTGGTGCTGTAGGAGGGATTCTTAAGCGTGTCGGCGATCCCCGTGATCTTCTCCGGTTGCGCCAAACGAACTGGCACGTTGAGTATCCGCGAGGCGAGTTCCCGGTAGCCCGGGAGTTGCGAACTGCCACCCGTGATCACGGCGCCGGCTCTTAATAGACCGGCATAACCGGAGCGTTTGATCTCTTTTTCAGCCAGGTCAAAGATCTCTTCAAAGCGCGCTTCGATCACCATTGCCAGGTCGCGGCGCTTCACCTGCAATATGTCGCCGCCGAAAGGCTCCACCGGGAAGACTTCGCTTTCTTCTACGGCATCCATATCCGCGTGGCCTCGCTGCATCTTCACCTGTTCCGCCAACTCGAAGGGCACGCGCATCCAGTAAGTGATGTCTTGCGTCACGTGATTGCCGCCGACGGGAATGATGGCAGTATGCCAAACCGTGCCGTCAATGAAGATCGCGAGATCGGTAGTCCCTCCTCCAATGTCGATAATCACCGCGCCCATATCGCGTTCGTGGCTTGTCAACACGGCATCGCCTGCCGCCAGCGGATTCAGAATGAATCGATCGACCAAAACGCCTGCTGTTTCCACGGCGTCTTCCAGGTTGGCCAGGCTGGTGGTGGAAGCGGTAATGATATGCGCGTCAACCTCGAGGCGGAAGCAATGCATGCCGATAGGACTGCGAATCCCTTCCTGGCCATCCAGCGTGTAACTGCGCGGAACCACGTGCAACACTTCGCGATTGTGCGGGATGGCGATTCCCCGCGCAACCGCCATTGCTTTTTCAAGATCTTCCGCTTGTACGCTGCGCGGCCCGACGATCGTGGTGATGCCGCGGCTGGTCAACGAGGAAATATGACTGCCCGCTACGCTGACAAAGGCGCGGTTGATATCGTAACCGCTCGACTTCTCCGCTTTGCGAATGGACTTGCCAATGGCCGCGGACAAGGCGTTGACATCATTGACCACGCCCTTCTTCATACCGGCGCTAGGTTCAATACCCAAACCGACGACGTAAATATCCTCCGGGCGTACTTCGCCGACCAGCGTACAAATCTTGTGCGTGCCTACATCAATTCCTACTACCAGGTCACCCATAAGGATTTAACGCCCCCATAAAATCTTGTAAAAAGGCGCATCAGGATTCGCGATGTTCAATTCGGTAATCTCTATACCTCGACTGTTCAAGTTGTCAACGTACGCCTGATATTCGTTGATTTTCCTGCTCATGCCCGCGCTTGAATCTATTCCCATCCAAATCTGCCAGCCTTGATCGTTGGTCCAACCCAGTCCATTGATCGGGTCGTAGTCGAGATCGGTGCCGGGCGCCAGGAACTCCTGTAAACGCAATGCGCCGAGTACGACGTCCTTGTCCAGTCTCTTGAGATCCGTCAGTGTAGCGGAAGGACCCTTGAATGCGTCGACCACCACATTCACTCGTATCACGTCCGGCATCGCGGCTCGCGCGGGCATAATTCGTCCTTGAATATCAATCCAGGTTTCATTTCCCGCTTCCGACCAGATGATGGCGGGTTGACGCTCTTGCACCAACATCGTGATCAGGTTTGGGGGCCAACCTAGCTCCACAGTCACATCAGCAATGGACGAAGAGCGCAGTACGTTGCGACGAATCTCTTCGGGATCCAGCCAAAACATGTGGAAGTCGGCGATGCTGGAAAAGGCGAATACCTCCTCGCGCACCAAAAAATCGTTGCCTCGAACTTGCACAGAACGCACATAAAACAAGTCGCTGGAAAAGAACAGTGCCAAGATGACGCCAAACATCACGAATAGGACGCCACTCGTGATGCGCCAGCGCAAATGACTCTGCGCTCGTTCGTTCCGTATAGCAGTCTGTCGCTCTGGCTTGGCGCCCGGTGACGTGCGATGAAGTACTCCTGGCGTACGATCGGGCTGCCGTTTGCGAATCTGAACGTGACTGACCACCGACGATCTTCCGAGTATGCTTGAATCTCATCGCGACTTGGCTCGCATTTAGTTTACTATTGCTCGAAATACGGCGCAATCAAAGAGACGGGCAATATCAGGCCCATTCGCCGAGCGTCTGAATCTCGAGTTCTAATTGCGTTCCAAAGATGTCTTCAACGCGTCCGCGCACCGCTTCGATAAGCCGGTAGTAATCGCCGGCGGTCGCATTTTCGCCTGTGTTGACGAAGAAATTGGCGTGGATCGGGGACACTTGAACATCCCCGATGCGGAAGCCCTTGAGCCTTGCAGCCTCGATTAGCCGCCCGGCGTGATCGCCCGGTGGATTCTTAAAGATGCTGCCGAGGCTGGCTCCCGGCGGCTGCGTGCGTCGTCGATAGTCACTGAACTCATTCATCCGGCGCAGTATGGCAGCCGGCTGCGCCTCTTTCAGTTGCAAAACCGCCTTCATGACAAAGAATCTCATGTCGGCGCGCGCCTTGAGTGCCGAGTATCGGTATGCGTAATTTAAATCTTCCAGGTCATACCAGGTTTCGCCCTGCCCCGATTCAAATATCAGCGCTTTGCGAAGGGCGCTCGCCATATCGCCCCCATGGGCGCCGGCATTGTTGACGACTGCTCCGCCCACAGTTCCGGGTACGGCAATTGCCCATTCCATGCCTTCCAAGCCGCGTTCCTGGCAATAGCGGACCAGACGAATCAAATTGGCGCCGCTGCTTGCGGAAACAAGTATGTCATCGCCACATGTCTCGTGGGAGATTTGCGTAGCGCGGTTGATAACCGTCAGTCCGCGGATGCCCTTGTCGGCAACAAGCACATTGGCCCCGCCACCGATGACGGTAACCGGCAAGCCGTATGACCAGGCTGTCCGCAAGACGGCGAGGGTCTCGTCGAAACCAGGATCTTTGGCGATATAGAGATAATCTGCCGGTCCGCCCAGTCGAGCGGCGGTAAATCTTGCCAGCGGCTGATGGCGCAGAACTTGCTCCGGGAAGGGCGGGGCGGGCGTGGTCATATCTATCGATCGTCGGCTTCAAGATAGAGATCGGCTATGCGGTTAGCGTCTCCGGCGCTGCAAATGAGTACCACCGTCGGATCTTTGATATCCCGGCGCAGGCAAGCGGCGGCGTCCTCAAAGTTGGGCGCGAATCGCGCGCTGGGATGATCTGCCATGGATTCGACCAACATCTGGCTGGAGATACCCGCGATCGGGTCCTCGCGCGCGGCGTAAATCGGTGTGATCAATACCTGATCGGCAGCGTCAAAAGCCGAAAGGAAATCTGACCAGAATTCTCGCACCCGGCTGAAGGTATGCGGCTGCCAAATCGCCCAAATCCGATGGCGCGGATAGCGCGCGCGAGCGGCATGGATGTTTACCCTGATCTCGGTGGGATGATGCGCATAATCGTCGACAATGATCACTTCGTCCCGAATCCCGCGTACCTCAAAGCGGCGTTCGGCGCCTTTGAAGCTGGCCAAGGCGGCCGCGCTCTCTTCAAAAACCACGCCGTGCAGGTCCGCGACGACCGTGGCTGCCAGGGCATTGACAACATTGTGGGCGCCCGGAACCCTAAGAACCAAGCTGCCCAGACAAACGCCATTTCTAAGGATGCGGGCGCTAGTCTCGGCTTCGGAAAAAACTAGCTCGGTCGCGCGCCAATCGGCGCTCGCATCGTCGATAGCATAGCTGAGCGCGGAAAGCCTTCGCTCTTTCCGTATATTCAACAGACTGAGGGCGCCGCTATCATCGCTGCAGGCCACCAGCGTGCCGGACGCGGGGACGAGCTCGGCGAATATGGCAAATGCGCTCATCTGGTCCTCTGCCGTCGCGAAATAGTCGGGATGGTCGTGTTCGACGTTTGTGACTACCGCGATTTGCGGCCGCAGTCCATGGAACATATTGTCATATTCGTCGGCTTCGATCACGAAACTTTGTCCCGCGCCGACGCCCGCGTTCTTGCCGGTATTGCCCATGGTGCCGCCGACAATATAGCTGGGATCCTCCCCGGCCTGCTGCAGGATATGCACGATCATCGAGGTGGTCGTAGTTTTCCCATGCGTGCCCGCCACGGCAATCGTCCGCTGTCCTTCCAAGAGCGGCGCCATGAAGGGGTTTCGCTTGACAATCGGTATGCCCTTTGACTGGGCGGCGCGCACCTCGACATGCTCCGCCGCCACCGCCGAAGACATCAGCACCAAATCGGCGCCGTCGACGAAATCGGCATGGTGACCGAGATAAACGCGGGCGCCTTCGTTCTGCAAGGCGGTGGTGATTGCGCTCGGACGAACATCTGAACCGCTGACGGTAAACCCGCGCTGCAGGAGAATGCGCGCAATGGCGGACAAACCCGCGCCGCCGATGCCAATAAGATGTATGTGCTGCCCGGGCGTCAATTTGAGCATTCGTCTCCACAGTCCCAGTTTTTTTGGAAATGATCTTTTAGCGCTTCCGCGTTTGCCGAGGCATAACCCAAGCGAGTGACTGTCGAAAAGATTTCTGCTATGGCATGGCCAGCCGATAGCCAGGTCACACGATCACTATGACAATCGCGAGCAGAACCAAGATAGTCAGCGCCAACAGATCTCCGCTACCGGTCAAGCCTCCGCCCAATAAGATCGCTGGCATGGATCCCACACCTAGATAGCTCACGCTGCCTTCCGCGGGAGCTGACAAAAGCTGTGGAAACGGATAACGGTTGATATCGAGAAAATACCAGACGGACCCAGCCAGGAGATAGCCATTGACGCAACCGGCTAGCGCGCCCAGCAACCCGTTTCGAATGCGGCCTATTCTGCCTTCGGGATTAACGACTGCCTCGTTGCGGTAAGCGAATACGACAATCGCCGAAAAGACGCAAAGCTGCAACAGAAAGATCTGTCCATTCGTCAGAAGCAAATACAGGCTGCCACGCAGCAGACTGTCAAATTGGAAAATGGCAAAAAATCCCAGCAGCATAGCAGTTGTGGCGATCAGTTGGCGTTGCCATCCCTGGAGCGCGCCCATCAGGGCGAAGAAGATAGCCGTAGCCCACATTAACGATGCGAAACTAATCACGTTGCTCTATCCCGTGTAGTCACAAGAAAACCAGAAACTCGTACCGTCTCCGCAAATTCGGCGTCAAATCAGAACCAGCACCACCACAAACAGAACGATGACCATCAACGAAAGAAGATCGCCCGAGGAGCCGGGTCCACCCGCCAGGACATAGAGCGGCAAATTCGCGATCGAGTCAAAGCTCAGCGAACCATCTGCCGGCGCTTCCAGATAAGGAGACAACGGGTAATCGTTGATATGCATGAAGTACCAGATTGAGCCGCTCACAAGATAGCCGTTGGCAGCGCCAACAATGCCGCCCAGCACTTTGGACTGGGCGGGATCTCGGCCTTCGCCGCCGGTCGCTTCGCGGGCGTCGCTGCCGATCAATGCTCGGGTTTGGTAAGCGAAGAACGCTATGAGCAAAAAGATGCCGACCTGGAAGAGAAACTTTTGCCCGGCTGCAAAGGGCGCCAGAAGTTGCTGGCGCAAGGCAGCATCGAATTGGTGAAGCGCAAAGAGCCCCAAAGTGATGCCAGCCATGGCGATGATCTCTTTGGTCCAGCCTCGTTGGGTGCCCACGACGGCGAAACAGGCGACGAAGACCCACATCAACGTGACTAACTCCAACATCTCAAGCTCCACCGACTTCGATTAGCAAGTCCGCGAGGCGACGCGCGCCTTCAGCGTTTGCCAGGGCTCGGGAATTCGCCCGCATCTCCTCCAAGCGCGCGTCGTCGCGGATTAGCGCTATGATCCTATCGAACAATGATGATGCCATGTCCTCGTCGTTCAGGCGCAGCGCAGCGCCACGATCGCTCAGATAATCCGCGTTGACGCTTTGGTAGCGCCAGGCATAGGGATAAGGGACGAGGATTGCGGGCAAAGCAAATAGAGGCAATTCCGCCAGGGTGCTCGCGCCCGCCCGACAAACTGCCAGGTCCGCGGCTGCAAAAGCCAATCCCATATCCTCATGAAGATAAGGGAAGGGACGATACCGCGGATGTTGCCCATAGGCCCCCACCTGGGACATGCTCCGTTCCCAATCGAAGTCGCCGGTGATGTGAATGATCTGCAATTCCTCGTCCAGCAACCGAGGCAGGCAGTCGCCAAGCGCGATATTGATGCTGCGAGCGCCGCGACTGCCCCCGAAAACCAGTACCGTTTTGCCGGAGGGGTTCAGCTTGAATCTCGCTATCGCTTGTTCCCTCGTCGCTTGCAAACGATTGCCCTGCAAGGGATAACCGGTGACTACCGACCTGCCCGCAGGAAAATATTTGGCGGATTCGCCCACCGTGGTCGCGATTCGCGCTGCGAAGCGCTGCAAGGCCTTGATCGTCAATCCAGGTTCGATATCGGGCAAATAGATGACGATCGGTATGCCAAGCATACGCGCCCCAAGCGCTAGCGGCAAGTTTGCCCAGCCACCTGTCAAGAGCGCGACGCCTGGTCGGAGGCCCCGTAATCTGTTGAAGGCTTGCAGAGTGCCCAGGCTCAGTTTTGCGGCGCTCGAAACGACTGTAAATGCATCAACGCCGTGCAAGGGCCCGGCCAGAACCTCGTGGTAGGCCGCAAAAGGGATTCCCGACTCCTGCACCAACTCTCGTTCCATACCGCCCACCGCGCCGACAAAGAAAAGTTGATGTTCGCTATTGCCGTCGGCCAATAGCGCCTGGGCGGTTGCCAGCGCGGGATAGACGTGACCGCCGGTTCCCCCAGCCCCGATCAGTATTCGCAATCTCGTTTCTCCGTTCGGAAGCTCGCTTCCGCCGCAATGCCACTCGCTGTACGCTCAGCATCAGGCCGATACCGATCATCACCACCATCAACGAAGATCCACCGAAGCTGATGAAGGGCAAGGGCACGCCCGTAGACGGTACGGCGTTGGTCATCACCGCGATATTCAGCAAGGCCTGGACGATCACCCACGATGTAAAGCCGACGCAAAGCAGCGAACCAAAGGTATCGCGCGCGTGCCGCGCCATGCGGAATCCCCGTATCGCCAAGGCAACGTAGAGCGCGACGACGACCGCGGCGCCCAAGACGCCAAATTCCTCGCCGATGACCGCGAAAATGCTATCGGTATGTGGCGCTGGCAAAGCGCCGAATTTCTGCGCTGATTGTCCCAATCCCACGCCAGTCCAGCCGCCCTTCATGAACGCGGCGATCGCCTGTTGAGTATGGTAGTTCGTCAAGGTCAGATCGTTGAGCCCCGCCAGAAAGTCGATAATACGGTTCTGCGCGTAGCCCAGCCCCGCGACTAGCACATATGCCACAGCGCCAAGCAGTCCACCCAGCGCTATGATATGGAACAGGTTCGCGCCGGCGACGAAAAACATGATGCCGGCTGTCAAGGCGACGATTGCCGCCGAACTCAGGTCCGGCTGTTGCGTGATCAAGAAGGCAATGACGCCAACGACCATTATGAATGGCAGGAAACCAAAGAAAAAACTGCCGACCCGTGCATTCTTTGAACCGAGCCAAGCCGCCAGATAAACGACAACTGTGAATTCCGCCAGTTCCCCCGGCTGAAAGCGGCCCCCAACCAGGGAACGACGGGCGCCAAACTTGTCATCGCCCACCAGCAGCACAGCGAGCAGAGCGCCGATCGTGAAGAGCAGCAGCCACACCGAGAAACGTTTCCAAAACCGATAGTCAACTGCCGCGAAGAACATGAGCGCCACGCTGGAAAATAAAACGTTGCGCAGGTGCTCCTCCACAAAGAAGCCCGTAGCGGTCCCGTAGGTATCATTGCTCCAGTCAAACGTGGAACTGTAAACCATGAGCGAGCCGATTATCAAAAGCAGGATGACGATGGCGAGCAGCGGCTTGTCCAGCGTGGCGAAAAAACTGCGATTGACCGGCCCCAGCGGACGAGCGCTATCGTCGCCGACAATCGTCAAGCCGGGACTGCGGCTCAACCGCCGCCGAAACCGGCGACGCCCGCTATCATTGTGGATGGCTTGTTCCGTCATAGGACTCGCTCTTTGTCCGCCCACATGCGTAAATCCATTATAGTGCAGATACCAATTGGCGAAAGTGATCTCCGCGCTCGGCAAAGTCGGCATAGGCATCGTAGCTCGTTCCGCCGGGCGACAAGAGCACAACATCACCATCTTGCGCGACTTCAGATGCGCGATGTACGGCCTCCTCCAGCGTCTGCGCCCGTGATATCTGATCGTCGCGGACAGTCATCAGCGAAAGCAGCTTCATGATCTTGGTGGCGACCTGTTTCTCGCCCTCCTCCCCGAAGATGATGATATGCCGCGCTTTTGCCAGCGCCAACTGCAGCGCGACTTCCCAGGGCAAATCTTTGTCCGCGCCGCCGATCAGCAATATCAGCGGTTCGTCGTAGCTTTGCAAGGCGGCAATCAGGCGTTCCGGCGCGGTAGCGATACTGTCATTCACGTATGTAACGCCGGCGATTCGGCGCACCGTCTCCAGGCGATGCGCCACCGGGCGAAAGGCGCGAATCGCCTCGCGCATCGCCTCGGGCATGACGCCGGGACGATCGATGGCCAATCCCATCGAACCGCTTATCGCGCAGGCCGCCAGGACATTCGCCATATTATGATCGCCGCGCAGGGGAATCTCGTCCCGCGGGCAGACAACATGCGGTGTCGAATCGTAACTGGCGGATCCCGCCACAAAAACGCGATTGCCCAATAGAAACGCGCCATCGGGCACCAGATCATAGGCGCTGAACGCCGACAATTCGCCGCGAACTAGCTGCTCCATCGCGCGGCTGCCGGGGTCATCCCAGCCGAGCACGGCGACGTCCATTTGCTTCTGGTATCGGATGATGTTGGCTTTGGCAGCGGCATAACGCTCCAGCGTACCGTGCCGGTCAAGATGATTGGGCGTCAAGTTGAGTATGGCAGCGACTTGCGGGCTGTTGCTCATCAACTCTAGTTGAAAGCTGGAAAGCTCCATAACAACCACATCGTTTTCTGTGATTTTCGGAAGGTCTTCAATGAGCGGGTTCCCGATATTGCCCCCCAGCCAGACCGTGTAGCCGGCTACCCTCAATATCTTTGCCACCAGGGAGGTGGTGGTTGTCTTCCCGGCGCTGCCGGTGATGCCAATGACGGGCGCCGGGCAGCGCTCGATAAATAATTGCGCGTCGTTGGTAAAAGGGATGTTGCGCCTGCGCGCCAACTCAAATATCGGCAGGTCCAGCGGAACCCCGCCGGAAACACAGATGGCTCTTGCGCCGATCAATACTTCTTCCGGATGCCCGCGCAGAAAGAAACGCGTCCCGGGATATTGTGAACGGCGGATGCCCAACTCTTTCGCGCCGCGGCTATCCGTGACCACAACTTCGGCGCCGATGGTTCGCAACCAGCGCGCTAAAGCCCTTCCCTGTCGTCCAAAGCCGAATATGACAATCCGTTTGCCGGACAGGTAGTCTCGTGCTGGCATTAGTCGAGGCAATCCTGAGCCAAATGTGGAAGAGCGCGCATCAAAGCGGTCCGAGCGCGCGCTGCCGCAGCAGCGCCAAAGCCACGCCGATGAATGCGCATAGAATGCTGATCAGCCAAAAGCGCTGAACGATTTGCGTCTCGCTCCAGCCGCCCAATTCAAAGTGATGATGTATTGGCGTACGGCGAAACGGCCGGATATCCACGCCGTAAAAGCGTCGGCTCAACTTGGCGGAAGCCACCTGCAAGATCACGCTCAAGATCTCCATGACGGGCACGATCGCGATAATCGGCAACAAGAGCCACTGACCGGTCATAACCGCGACTGTGCCAAGCGTCGCGCCCAGAGCCAGGGAACCCGTATCTCCCATAAACAACTGTGCGGGATGCGCGTTGTACCACAGAAAGGCGAAACACGCGCCCACGACTATGAAACAAAGGTCAATTAAGAAAATCTGATTCTGCAAATAGGCGATAACGCCGTAAGCGCCGAACGCGCTCGCGGTCACGATACCGGCAAGACCGTCCAATCCATCGGTGAAGTTGGTGGCGTTGGAACTACCGATGATGATAAAGGTGCTGATCGCGATGAAAATTAGCGGATGCAATGGGATTTCTACCGGTATCAGCGGAAGCGGCATGGAGTTGGCGTAGGAAAAGCCTACCTGTGACATGATGGTGGATGCGATCAACGCCAGGACAATCTGTCCCAGAAACTTCACTCTCCCGGATAAGCCTTCGCCCACGCTACCGCGCGATGTCTGTATGCCCTCCCAGTCGTCGATCAAGCCCAACAGAGCGAATCCAATTAATACCGACAGCGGTAGCAAGATGCTTCGCCCTTCGCCTTCCTGAACAATGCGTGAGATATTGAGAGCAAGTGTGATGGCAATCGTCGGCAGGATGATCATGATCCCGCCCATCGTTGGCGTGCCGACTTTCTTCACATGCGGGCTGTCCATCAACTCCGCGCGGATCTGCTTGCCGAGCTTGAAGCGATGCAGTATCTCTACGAAGGGACCACCCCAGATAACACCCAGTAAGAAGGTCGCCCCACCTACGCTTAATGCCAGCGGTAGTTTCGCTTCCATCTGCAGGGGGCCCTCAGCTGCCGACCGAACTGATATTGCGCGTGGAGCGCGCCAGGTTGTGCCGTACCTCGTCAACCGGTATCTCGAGCAAGATCACCAGTCGGTCGGCCAGACGCCGGAATACCGGCGCGGCGACTTCGTAACCGTAGTAATCATCAGGCCGATCCAACTTGACCATGACGACGACTTGCGGATCGTCCGCCGGCAAAAAGCCAATAAACGTCACGATGGATGAATTGCGGCCCACTTCATAGTCCAGGGCGGTTGCGATACGCGCGGTGCCCGCCTTCCCGGCGATAGTATAGCCGGGCAGTTGCGCCGCCGGCGCCCCTTCGGTGACCGATTGTACCAATAGATCAGTGACAATACTGGCGGTCTCCTCGGAAATGACTCGGCGTATGGTGATCGCCTGCGCGTTTTGCACGCCGTCCTCGGTGATCGCCTGGCGCACGATGCGAGGCTGACGCATGATGCCGTTGTTGGCGATTGCCGCAAAAGCCGTGATCATTTGCAGGGGCGTCGCCTTCATGCGCTGTCCATAGCTGTTCAGTCCCAGATAACTTTCCGACCAATTGCTATCGCCGGGGACCTTGAGTTCGCCGCTTTCTTCCGCGAACAGATCGACGCCGGTGATCTGTCCCAAACCAAATGCGCGCATCATGCTGTAGAAATCGTCCATGCCCATCTCGAGAGCGATGGTAGCGGCGCCAACATTGACGGAACGAACAAGTATTTGAGACACATCGATGGTGCCGTGGGTTTGGAAGCGCCGATTCCAAATCTTGTAGCCGCCTACGTCAAGGTTTCCCTCGTCATTGTAAGTCCAGTACGGTGTGATGGCGCCCGTTTCCAGGCCTGCGGCAACCGTCAGCGCTTGCACGATAGATCCGGGCTCAAAGTCTTCGTTGATGGACGGGTTTAGCAAGAGATTGGGGTCTTCGATTTCCAGGAAAATGTTGGGGTCCAGCGTTGGGTCGTTGGCCATGGCGAGAATATCGCCGTTACGCGGATCCATGACGATGGCCGAGCCTCGGAACGCGCCCGATTCCAGAACCGCTCTTTCCAATTCTGATTCCACCCAGAACTGTACATCTCGATCCAAGGTCAGCAGGATGTCTTGGCCTCGCTGATCGGTCGGTACATCCTCCGGCAAGTCAATCGGCACATTGCTGACGGAAAGATCCAGAACACGGCCGGCCAAGGTGTCGTTGTAGGCGCCTTCGACGCCCATCGCGCCTTTAAGTTCCTCGTCAACAACGAAGCCGATCACGTGGCCCGCCAAGGGACCCTGTGGATAAAAGCGCTTCGGTATCTTTTCCAGATCAACGGAAATCTCGTCAAGGGCGGCAATTGCCTGTCCCTGGTCCGCCGAAATGGGACCGGCGATAAACTCCCAGAGATTGTCGCTGGTGGCGCGGCGATGTATCTCGAACTCGTCGATATCGAGGATAAGCGCGAGTTGCCTGCTGAGGCCTAAAGCATCAGCTACCAGGCTAGGGCTGACGCCAACACGATACTGCAATGTGTTAAAGGCTAGGGGCTCGCCGTCTCGGTCATAAATCAGGCCGCGTTCCGCAGGTATCCTGCGCGTCGAACTGGTGATGGCGCTGCCGCGTCGTTCCATCTCCTGTCGGACCGAGCGCGGGAAAAACTGGAAGTTTGCCAGGTTTATCACCAGGTAACCAGCCAGCACGATGAGAAAGATGATCACGAAAGGCAATCGTGAATGAATTGTTGTCTGCTGGGAGGAAAGTCCTTGCATAAAAAGGGCTTCTCGCGCTAGCTGCCAAAAGCTTCGATTTGTTCTCGCAAAATCGCTAGTTGCCGTTGTATCCAGCCACTGAAAGTCTCGTCATAGATCGGCGTCGGATCCTGGTTGGCGCGCGCGCTCGCGGCTTCTGCAAAGGAATTTCTGCGCGTCGGGCTGTAGCCCTCGATCACCACATAGTCTATTTCATCGTTTGTCGCCGGGCGAAAACCGATGTCCTGGGCGCGCAATGTCAAGCGCGGGACCGTGCGAAACCGGGCAATCTCCGCGATTAACTGTTCATTTGTGTATTTAAGTTCGTCACGCTGGACAATCAAGTCTTCAATGGTTCGATTGGTGATGGCGAAGGACGCGACCTGTGAGAGATAGATGCTGCCAAGCACGAGCAAAATAGCGGTGCCGAGGATCGCAAGCATCGCCGCTTGATTGCGGGCATAGAAGCGCTTGCGGCTAAGCGTATGTTGAAACCAATTCTGTGCCATCTTACTCTTTTTGATTTACTCCCTTGCTCATGCAAGTAGCGTGTTTATTATTTTGTGTGAACGCGGTATTTCTGGGTCCCTCTCGCTGTCCTCGAGCGGCTGTTGACTGGTCTTTCCGAACAGTCGCTCAGCCGACCGGAAGTCCAGGGTCCTGCTAAAGCCGGCGCGAGCATAGTTACAAATTTATCAAAAACGCGATATTTCGCAACAGAGGTTCAATCGAACTTCAACTTTTCAACGACCCTCAGCTTGGCGCTGCGGCTCCGCGGGTTGTCGCTTAGCTCTTTATCATCGGGCACGATCGGTCGTCGATTGACGAGCCTGACCAGCGCTCGACGTTCTTCAATTGACGCCATGCCCGGCGGAGCGACAACCTCCTGCGCCAGATCCCGGAAGCTCCGCTTGACCATACGGTCTTCCAGGCTGTGAAAGGCGATCACCGCCAGCCTCCCGCCAGGACGCAGCAAGCCGACGGCGATCGGCAGCGCCTTTTCCAGGGATTCCAATTCCCGGTTAACAGCGATGCGCAGCGCTTGAAACACCTTGGTAGCCGGGTGAATCTTCGTCATTCGCCGCCGCTTGGGGACCACGGTTTTGATGAGGCTTGCCAACTCCCCTGTGCTCCGTATCGGTCTCTGCGCTACGACCGCGCTGGCGATCTTGCCGGCGGCCTTCTCTTCCCCGTATCGAAAGAAGAGCTTGGCAAGGTCTTTCTCTGGAAGGGAGTTAAGCAGTTTTTCGGCAGTGGCGCCGTCGTTCAAAGCGTCGAAGCGCATATCGAGCGGGCCCTCGTGTCGAAACGCGAAACCGCGCGCGGGATCGTCCAGTTGCATGGATGAGAGACCCAGGTCCAATATGATCGCATCGACCTCGCGCCAGCCGCGCTGGAATGCCACAGCGCGCATATCGACATAACTGCTTTGCGCGACGGTCACCCGTTCAAGATAGGGAGCCAGATTGCGGCGGGCGATCTCAATCGCGCTATCGTCAAGGTCGAATGCCAATACTTCTCCGGCGCCCGCTTGCAGCATGGCGCGTGTGTGTCCGCCGGCCCCGAGCGTCCCGTCAATGACTCGGTCGAGCCTCCCGTCGGAGGGCTTCGTCAGTCGAAGCAATGGCTCAACAAGCACTGGAATATGCGCGCTCACAAGCTTTTCCCCATTGCTGTCGCTGCAGTCAATTGTAGCTTGTTTTTCCGAGCGCTACGCGCATATTGCCGCCCACGTCGTTCTCCGCAGCAGCGTATCATGATAAAATGGTTCCTGTCTCAATCGCTTGCCAATATCACCTCAAGCGCCAATGGAATACCAGAAACCACAGCACATCGAGACCATTCTCAAGAATCTGCCCGCCAAGCCCGGCGTTTACCTTCTGAAGAACGGCCGGGGCAGGATCATCTATGTGGGCAAGGCCAAGCGCCTGCGCAATCGCGTCCGCAGTTATTTTACGACTGTCGCCGATGGCAATAGCAAGACGCTGCGCATGCGCGCCGAAGTCGATGACATTGACTTCATTATTACCGAAAGCGAAGTCAAAGCGCTGATCCTGGAAGAAACCCTGATCAAAAAGCACAAGCCGCGTTTCAACATCGAGCTTAAAGATGACAAGCGATATCCCTATATCCGCGTCAGTTGGGCTGATGCCTTCCCGAAAGTGGAAACCACCCGGCGCATTCTCAATGACGGCTCGCGCTACTTCGGTCCCTATACGGCTATGTGGGTGGTTCAGAAAACGCTCAGCGATTTGCGCAAAGCCTTTCCTTATTTGACCTGCGACCGGGACATCAACGGGCAAGACGAGCGCGCCTGCCTTTTCCACGACATCAAGTTGTGCAACGCGCCTTGCATCGGTGCCGTCAGCCGAGATGAATACCGCGGGATGATCCAAGAACTTATGGACGTGCTTAGCGGCAAGGCCGAGGGCGTGCAGAAACGCCTGATGCATGAAATGTTAGGCGCGTCCGAGCAACTCAACTTCGAAAAAGCCGCCGGCATCCGCGACCAGTTGAAGGCGATAGACTACATCACCAACAAGCATAAAGCCGTAGGCAAGAACATGACCGATCACGATGTCATCGCCCTGGCCCGCGACGAGCGCGACGCCACCGTACAGATCATGTTTATCCGCAACGGCAAGCTGATCGGCAGCGATTCCCGCGCCATAAACAATACGGAAGGCGAATCGGACGCCACCGTGCTGGAACAGTTCATCAGCCAGTTCTACGCCGCCAGCAGCAACATCCCGCGCGAATTGATTTTGCCCAACGCAGTCGAGGAAGCGCGTATCCTCGAGCGTTGGCTCAGCGACAAACGCGCCAGCTCGAAAGTATCAATTCATGTGCCGCAGCGTGGCGACAAACGCAAATTAGTCGCGCTAGCGCAGGAGAACGCGCTGGAAAGCCTGCAAATGATGCGCGCTCAATACGAGGCCGATACCACCAAGCACGAACAAGCGCTGGCGCAACTGCACGAAGCATTGAGACTCCCGCGCATTCCCAACCGCATCGAATGTTATGACATCAGCACGACGCAGGGCACCGCGATCGTCGCCAGCCGAGTGGTCTTTGCCCGTGGCGTGGCCCGCAAAAGCGAATATCGCCGTTTCAATATTCGTTCGGTTTCCCACGGCGGATCGGACGACTATCAGTCCATGCGCGAGGCCCTGACGCGGCGCTTCTTGCGCTGGAAGGACGCCGTTGAGTCGGGGCTCTCGCTGGCGCCGGACGGCGTGGACAAGGCCGAAACCTGGCGCTTGCTGCCGGACCTGCTTTTGATTGACGGCGGGGTAGGACAGCTCAATGTCGCCTGGGGCGTATTAGCCGAGTTTGGCTTGAGGGACCGGGTGCCGGTCGCGGCCTTGGCCAAACGCATTGAAGAAGTCTTCCTGCCCGATCAGTCGGGTTCAGTGCTGCTGCCCCGCCGCAGCGAAGCGCTCTATCTTGTTCAGCGCGTGCGCGACGAAGCGCATCGCTTTGCCGTTACCAGCCACCGCAAGCGCCGGCGCAAGATGAGCCTCGCCAGCCGCCTGGAGACGATACCAGGTGTGGGACCCAAACGCCGAAAGGTCTTGCTCAAGCACTTTGAAAACTCGATTGACGCCATCAGAAACGCCAGCATCACCGAACTCGCGGAGGTCAATGGCATTAACAAGGAAGTCGCTTTGGCGATCAAAAGCCATCTGGATTGAACTTGGCTAGATGTGTAGCTGATGCACATGGCGTATGAAGTCTTGCCCTCGCAGTATCTCCATCAAGGACTCGGGCAGCGCTTCGTCGAAATTGAGCACAGTCAGGGTATTGCCGCCGGGTTGGGCGCGGCCGGTGTGCCAACTGGCGATGTTGATGCCGTTTTCCGCCATCAGGGTGCCGACTCGGCCGATCACGCCGGGCTGGTCATAGCTGCCCATGATGAGCAGGTGCCCGCGCGGCTCGAAGTGGATGCGATAGCTGTTAATCTGCAGGATATAGGGCTTTTGCCGGTCCAGCAGCGTGCCGGCGATGCTGATCTCTTCGTTGTCCTCAAGCGTGATCTGGCAGGTGATGACATTGCTGTATTCGCTGATCTTGATGCCTTTGGCCTGTGTGATCCGCCAGCCATGCTCGGTCGCCAAGACAGGGGCGTTGACATAGCTCACCTTTTCGCCGTGTATCGGTGTTAGCAGCCCCTTCAAAATGCCGACTGTCATCGGCTTGATCAGCCCGTTCATGTCCTCGCCGATGATCTCGATGGCGATGCGCCGAATGGGACCGCGAGCCAAAATGTGCTGCAAGCTGCCAATGCTTTCCGACAATTGCATATAAGGGCGGGCGTCGCTGTAATTCAGACCCGGCAGCAGAGGCATGTTGACGACATTGCGATAGTCGCGGTCGTCCAGGGCGTCAATCACTTGCTTGACGATTTGAATGGACAGGTCTTGCCGGGCTTCCGCGGTATTGTCGCCGATATGGGGCGTATGAATCACCTTGTCCAAACCGATCAAGGGGCTGTTGAAGGGCGGCTCTTCGTTCCAGACGTCCAGGGCGACGCCGCCCAGGCGCCCGTCCTTCAGCGCGTCCGCCAATAGCGCTTCCTTAATGACGCCGCCGTGGGCAGTATTAATGAAGCAGGCGCCGGGTTTCATCCCGTCCAGCATGTCCGCCGTGAAGAAGTCGACGGTCTCGTCCGTCGCCGGCACATGCAGACTGACATAGTCCGCCGCGCGCAGCAATTCGCGCAGGCCGACCAATTGTATGCGTTTGTCGTTGACCTGCTCTTCGCGGATATAGGGATCGTTAGCCAGAACGCGCATGCCGAAGGCCAAACAGAGATGCGCGACGCGCTGCCCGACCCGACCAACGCCGATGATGCCGATCGTTTTGCCATGCAATTGCACACCGACTTGCGGTCCGCGGTCAAAGAGCCACCAGCCTTCGCGCAGGCTGTCATGGATATCGGGCAGATTGCGGTTGAGCGCCAACATCAAGGTCAGCGTGTGCTCGGCGGCGGCGATGGCGCTGACGCCGGGGATATTCATCACCAGAATGCCGCGTTCCGTGGCATAATCGACGGCGATCCCGGTCAAGCCGGCGGACATGCGCGCGATCAGTTTCAGCTTCGGGGCGTGTTCCAGCAGCGGCGCGTCCAATTTGAAATCGGAACGCGTGATGATGGCGGTGGCGTCGCAGAGGGCCGCCCGCACATTGGAGGTCTTTGGCGGGACGATGTTTACTTCGACATCGTCGGTCGCCTCCAGCAGGGCGATACTTTCGGCTGTGAGGTCTGTCGCGACCAAAATCCGCCGCATGTGTTTCACAGCGTCAACTGGCCGGGTCGAGGCAGTTTGATCTCTTGTCTGGGCGCGGCAGTTCTGGTCGCTGCCGCCGGGCGGCTGGCTCAAGCGAAGAAACCTTTCCTTTCGAATTCCGCCAATATGTCGTACAGGCTGTCGTAAACGCTATTGTTGATCCCGGCGAAGTCATCAAGCGTGGAATGTGACAGGTCGGGCACGGAATAACAGGTCATGCCCGCGGCTAGTGCCGACTGCGTCCCGGCCGGGCTGTCCTCCAGCGCCAGGCAGCGGGCGGGCGCGTAGCCCAGCTGCTCGGCGGCGTAGAGATAAATATCGGGCGCCGGTTTGCCGCGCGCCATGTGCTGCGCCGAATAGCGCTGCGGGATCAAGGCATCCCAACCAAGCAGATCCACAAAATGGTCGATAACGCAATCCCAGGAACTTGAGGCGATCGCCCGCGGGATCTCCCGCTCGGCGGCAAAGCGGATGATTGCTTCGGCGCCCGGGCGGGGCTGAATCTTCTCCAGAGGCATGCCCAAAATGCGCGCCGTAATCTCTTCAATGATCGCCTGGGGCGATTCGCCCACTTTGGGATAATGGCGGTGGATGATGCGCGCGAACTCATCGACGCGGACGCCAATCGTCTGCTCGCGCACATCTTCGGCATAGGTATAACCAGCGCCTGCTATCATTTCGATTTCCGCCTCGTGCCAAAGCGGTTCCGAATCGACCAGCAGCCCGTCCATATCGAAGATTATCGCGTCGAAACTCATGTCGTATTTATACCTTCAAATGCCTGAATAAACTGGTCAAGTCGCTTATCCGCTTGGAAGCTGACTGCCTCCGGGTCGCGCGCCAGGTCGATGCCCTTGCGATAGAGCGATTCGAACGCGCCGCCCGCCACAGTTTGCCAGCCGGCGCGTCCGGCTGCAATTGGCAGAATTGGCGCCAGGGAACAGGCGCTCAGGTAGACCTCGGACTCCGTTTTGACCTTGTCGCGCGCCAACACGCCGCCATAACCAATGAATAGATCAACCTGTTCTTTGGTCGCAAGATCGCTCGCGCCGTCGCCGATCATGATGCGCCGCCCGGGGGTATCGCCCGCCAGCTCGCTGATAATCTGCGCTTTGCCTTTTGATACCGTTAGCGGTCCTTCATCGAAATCCAGATAGGTCTGCGCATGTTGCGCTTGCGGCTCGTGATAGCGCCACCATTGCCCGGACAGTTCGTTGTATTCCAATTCGACAGCGCGGATACGCGAGGCATCTACCCCGAGCCGCCGGCCGAACCCCTTCACGGCATCGATCAAACCGCCGCTGATGATGAAAACCTGCTTGCCCAGGTAATGGAGGGCCGCGATAACTTCGGCCGCGTCCTCGACCATGGTTTCCCAGTAGCGTTCCTCGATGGCCTTGAGTTGGGCGCGCGTGGGACGGATGGCGCGCAAGCGTTTGCCATAGACTTCGGCGAGATCAAGCTCGCCGTCCATGGCTTTGTTGGTGAGCAGGCCGACGCGGCCCTCCTTGCCTTTGAAGCGAGCGAGTTCGTCAATGCCCTCGATACCGGACAAGGTGCTGTCACAGTCGAAGAAGATCAGGTCGTAGCTTTGCCAAGCGGCGTCGGGCATATTCTGCTCTCTGGTCGCGGTTCAACACGCCATCATTATAGCCGCGAGATCGGATTTATGAACGGCGGTTTGCGGGGCCGCTTGCCATCCCGCATGAAGAGCCGCTCGGCGCGGGCGCTGCGCGCAAGGTGGCGTTATATACTGAAACAGTGCCCATGAAATACCCATAAAATGCCCCTTTTTGGGTAACCGTATAGATACAGTATGTATACGGGGGGGGGGGTAGGGATTCAGCGCAGAGGGCGCAGAGGGTGGCCCTCACCCCAAACCCCTCTCCCATAAAGGGAGAGGGGCTTATATCGCGGTGTATGTGTTTGGGAGGTTGCGCGA
>JAPOWG010000023.1 GCA_026707745.1 Chloroflexota bacterium | reverse complement strand
TTCGCACCCTATTTTATTGGACAACTTGACCGTCCACAAAATCGGGGGAGGTTCAGTCCCCCCGCTAAGCGGGGGGCGGAAATCCCACAAGGGGAGAGGGGGAGCTAAGCTTGGCGAAATATGTAATAATTTGTTGATTTTCGCAATGATCGGCCACCTTTTTGTATTGTTTCGGTACTGTTTTCGTTATCTATGTGTATGATTCGTAGTAGCGGACAAGCCTTGTAGGGGCGACTCTGTGAGTCGCCCAGCGCTACTGCTAGAGATTTCGGGCGAGCCAAGGCTCGCCCCTACGACTCGACGATGATGCGGAATTTGCATGACTTACCTGGCCTTACTACTGTGCTTTCGGTGTCCTCGTTGGTAAAAGACAATCTGCTGCGATTGCTCTGGAGCGCATATCCCCTGTCTTGACGACTTTGCGCCGCCATGATAAAATGCAGTCATAAGTAAGATTTCGCAAAAAAAGTGGGCAACCCCCACTTTTCGTTTTATATTGCGTTCTTGTTCGCCTCCCTAGTAGAAACAGGCGAGGAAACCGCAAATTGTGTTGGCATGCGATTTCGGAGAGCAAGACAGCAATTGAAAGCGGCAACTTGGCTTTCGGAGTGAAATACGATGTCCTCTAATGAATTGCAAATCGCCTTCAACGAGATCTCCCAATTGCGCGATCTTCCCGAAGAGGTCGTGCTGGAAGCTTTGGAAAGCGCGCTGGTTTCGGCATATCGCAAAGACTCGGGCGCGAGCTCGGCACAAGCGATTGAAGCCGAGATTGATCCCCAAACAGGCCGTGCCAAGGTCTTTGTGGAAAAGGAGGTGGTTGATGACGTCTTGACCGATGCCACCGAAGTGACGCTGGAGTCGGCCCGGTTCTACAATCCGGAAGCGGAGATTCACGATGTCGTGATGGTTCAAGTCGAGCATACGACCAAGAGCTTTGGACGTATCGCCGCCCAAACCGCCAAGCAGGTCATCTTGCAGAAAATCCGTGAAGCGGAACGCAACGCCTTGTACGATGAGTTCATTAACCGCGAGGGCGACTTGATCACGGGTACCGTGCAAAGCGTAAATTCAAAGCAGGTAACGCTGAGCCTGGGCCGCGCGGAGGCCGACCTAATTCGCCAGCAACAGATTCCGGGCGAACGTTATCGCACTCACGAAAAGATCCGCGTCTTTATTATGGAAGTCAAGAAGAGTAATCGCGGACCGCAAATCCTGGTGAGCCGCGCGCATCGCAATATGTTGCGCCGCCTGCTGGAATATGAAGTGCCCGAGATATACAACGGACAGGTCGAGATCAAGAATATCGCGCGCGAAGCGGGTCATCGATCAAAGGTGGCGGTTTCCGCGTTGCAAGACGGCATTGATCCGGTAGGCGCCTGCGTCGGCATGCGCGGGATCCGCATACAAAACATTGTAAAGGAACTCCACAACGAAAAGATTGATGTCATTGAATGGAATACCGACGCCGTCGCCTTCATTTCGAAAGCCTTGAGCCCGGCACGGGTGACGGGCGTCTTCCTGGATGACGACCCGTTCGACGGCAAGACGGCCGTCGTCATTGTCCCCGACGACCAATTGTCGCTGGCAATCGGTCGCGAAGGTCAAAACGCGCGTTTGGCCGCCAAGCTTACCGGCTGGCGCATCGACATCAAGAGCGTGACGGAAACGGTCCAAGGCGCGCTGGAGAATCTCGATGTGCCGCCTCTGGATGTGTTGACGGAAAAGCATGCCGACATGGTTGCCGAGTCACTGCGTATCATGGAAAAGAAGGGCATGGAACTGACCGTCATGCCAGAGGAGTACAAGACACTGGGTCGCTTTGCCGAAATTGTCGAGCAGCTCTTGCAAGAGCAGCGTAACGAGGCCCGAGAGATTTACCTGCGCGAACGCGAAGCGGTCAAAGCCACACTAACTCCGCAATTGTTCGAGTTGCCCCTGGATGTACTGGCGGTATCGCAGGAGATTCTCGATATCCTCGAGCCCTATGAAAACGTTGGCGAGGCGATGCTTGCTTGCCTGGTTGATGAAGAGATCGTGGCCCGCAAGCTCGGCGCCTTGGAGGGCGAGCCGATGGCCGAAGTCCAGACGGCGCTCGACTCCGTCATGGCCGCGGACATTGACGCCTTGCTTCTGGAAGCGATTTCAATTGAGGATGACGAAGCGGCCGCTGAGCCGGACGACGAAGCGGCCGCAAGCGATGCGGTCGAAGCGCAGCCGGACGCAAGCGCCGAAGACGGAACAGAGGAAGAATCCGCAGAACAAGATGTCCTGCTGGACGCTTTTGGACAGCCAATCCCGCAAGAGACAATGGAACCAGCCGTCGCCGGCCTGGCAGTTGCCGAATCCGGCGGCGTCGAACAAGCGCCCGTTGCGGTTCCAAGCAAAGAAGGCCCGCGCCCGGACAGCCCTGGCGGTGGGCAATTCGAAGCAGAAGAAGACGAAGCGGGGTTCGAACTGGATCGCAGCAAGGGCAAGAAACAGCGGCGCAAGGATCGTCAGAAACGTCGTCAACTGGTTTTGGACGAGAAGAGCGGCGAAGTCATCGCCAAACGGCGACGCAAGGGGCGGCGCGGCAGTTGGGACGAGGAAACCTGGGAAGACTACGACTACTAGCGCATGAGCCGCTATCCAAAAGGAGCGCGTAGTGGGCAGCAAGCATCGTCCGCAACGCAGTTGCGTGGTTTGTCGTGACAAGATGGACAAGAGGAGCTTGACGCGGCTCGTATTCGTCGAGGGCAACCTGAGAATCGACGAGAGTGGAAAGATGAACGGGCGCGGGGCATATTTGTGCGGCAATGCAAAGTGCTGGGATGCCGCCGCGACACGAACGGTCTTGGATGCAGCGCTGCGCCGGGAACTAGATGATGACGATCGTAGCTATTTGCGGCACATGAAACCAACATGACGACCATCCGCTAGAACCGGCAGGACCGCATATCCTGCCCCGGACAGTGCTCCAAAACTGAAGGAGGTAGGTATGGTAGAAACTTCAAACGTAATTCTTGTTCCCGATTTCTTGACAGTACGTGAACTTGCCGAACTGATCGATTCCAGTCCCATCGACGTGATGAAGCGGTTGATTACCAACGGCATCATGGCGTCCATAAACCAGCAAATCGACTTCGATACGGCGGCTATCGTTATCGAAGAGATGGGCTTCACCGCTCAATCCGCAAGCGCGGTTGCCGCCGCCGAAGAAGAAGAAAAACGCGCCGAAGAACGTGAAGAAAAATGGAGCGCCATGTATCTAGGCGAGACGCCCGATACGCTAATCGCGCGCCCGCCGATCATCACGATTCTGGGCCATGTCGACCATGGAAAGACCACGCTGTTGGACACGATCCGCAAGACCGCGGTCGCGGAAGGCGAAGCGGGGGGCATCACCCAACATATTGGCGCATATCAGGCGCAGCACGATGGACGTATTCTGACATTTCTGGATACACCCGGACACGAAGCCTTTACCGCTATGCGCGCGCGTGGCGCCCAGGGCGCGGATATCGCTATCCTGGTGGTGGCCGCTGATGATGGCGTCATGCCCACCACGCGCGAAGCGCTAGACCATGCGCGCGCAGCCAACGTGCCACTGGTGGTCGCAATCACCAAGATTGACAGAGACAACGCCAACGCTGATATGGTCAAACAGCAACTGGCGGAACTCGACCTGATCCCCGACGATTGGGATGGTTCCACCATGATGGTTCCGGTAGATTCTCTCAAGGGAGTGGGCATCGAAGATCTCCTGGAGGCGCTGGTCTTGGTGGCGGACGACAACTCCATCGTAGGCAATCCACAAGGCATATTGCGCGGCACTGTGATTGAAGCCGAGGTGGACCGAAGTCGCGGGACAATGGCGACGCTGCTGGTCATGAACGGCACGATGAAACGTGGAGACGTCATCGTGGCCGGGACGTCCTATGGCAGAGTTAAAGCCATGTTTGATTCCGCCGGCAACCCGGTAGAGCGAGCGATTCCATCTATGCCCGTATCGGTGTTAGGCTTGGACGCGCCACCGGCGCCCGGCGTGTTCTTCGAGATTATGGCGAATGACAAGATGGCACGGGGCATAGCGGAAGATCGGCGACAGCAGGAGCGGACGCGTCAGGTGAGCGGACCCGTTCAAGCCGCGATGACGCTTGAAGATCTGTTCGAACAATTCCAATCCGGCGAGGCCAAAGAATTGGCGATGGTCTTGAAGACTGATGTCCAGGGATCCATCCAGCCCATCACTGACGAACTCAAAAACATATCGCAGCGTAACGAAGAAGGCATAGAAGTCCGCGTGCTGCGCCAGGAGGTTGGTCGCATCACAGAATCCGATGTCATGTTGGCAAGCGCATCCAATGCGATCATTGTTGGCTTCAATGTCGGCGTAGATAATGCCGCGCTATCTTCGGCCGAGGTGCAGGGCGTGGAGATCCGCAAGTATGATGTCATTTACAAGCTCTTTGAAGACATTGAACTGGCATTGCACGGTATGCTCGAGCCCAAGTTCGGTGACCAGGTTGTGGGTATCGCCGAAGTGCGTCAGACCTTTAAGATCCCGCGCGGCGGGGTCGTAGCCGGCAGCATGATAAAGGAAGGCGAAGCAAGGCGTAATGCCAAGGCGCGGCTAAAACGAGGCAGCAAAATCATCATCGACGGCGTAAACGTCAGTTCGCTAAAGCGGTTCCAGGACGATGTGCGCGAAGTCCGGTCCGGCTTTGAATGCGGGATTGGACTGGCCGGTGTCAACGACTTTGAAGAAGGCGATATCATCGAGTTTTTCGTTCGCGTTCGTGTCAATTAATCTGAAAGAAGCAAATGTCAATCAAACAAGGCCGCATGAGCGACCGGATTCAGCAAATCCTGAGCCAATTGCTTTTACGTGAAATCGCAGATCCGCGCCTGCAGGGCATCACCGTGACCGAGGTTAAGCTCGACCCGGAACTGATGGTTGCCAAGATCTACGTCAGCGCGATGGGTGACGAGAGCCGGCAAGATACGGTGATGGCGGGATTGCGGCGCGCCAATGGATTTCTGCGGCGCGAAGTGGGCAAACGCATTCGCCTGCGCAGTACGCCGGAATTGCATTTCTATTGGGATCATACTCTAGAGCACGCGGAACGAATCAACCAACTTATCGCGGACCTCGAGATTCCACCAGAGTCCGAGAGCGGTCTAAATGCGGACAATTGAGTCACCGTGGCGGGCCGCCGCCGATGCCATCAAGGCCGCCAGGACGATTCTTGCGATTTCGCACATCGCCCCGGACGGCGATGCCGTAGGTTCGCTATTGGGAATCAGCGAAACGATGCGCGCCTTGGGCAAGGATGTCACAGCCGTCATTGACGACGGGGTGCCTGCCGAGCTCATGTTTGTGCCGGGAAGCGGGACGGTTCTGCCCAGCATCGAGTCCGGGCAATTCGACTTGATGATCACGGTAGATTCGAGCGATCTCGAAAGAATCGGCGTCGCCGGCGCATATGGAATGGCGCACAGCGAAAAGATCCTTAATTTGGATCATCACCCCACAAATACTCGTTACGGCAACATCAATCTAGTCGTATCGCATGCGGTGGCCGCCGCGGAGATAGTCTTTGATCTGGTAAATTGCATTGGCTGCCAATTGACCGAATCGGCCGCATACGCCCTGCTGACCGGATTGGTCACCGACACGCAGGGATTTCGCATTAGCGCCACTAACGACCGCACATTGGAGATCGCGCGGGCGCTGATGCAAAAAGGGGCGCCTCTTTCACAGATCATGGCACAGACGCTCAACCGGCGACCTTACCAGGAGGTAGTTTTGTGGGAGTTGGTTTTCCCTTCGGTTGCGATTAGCGATGGGCTGATCCATGCCGCGATAACACGAGACAATATCTCTCAAGCCGGTTTAGATACCATGACAGACGGCGGCTTGGTCAGCCACTTGGTAAATGTCGATCAGGCGAAAATATCTATCGTTTTCAAGGAATTGTCGGACAATCAGGTGGAAGTCGGCTTCCGATCCAAACCCGGCTACGATGTCGCGAGCCTGGCAGTGCGGCTCGGCGGCGGCGGACATACACAGGCTTCAGGCTGCACAATGAACGGCACCTTGGCGCAGGTGCGCAGCACTGTCATACCCTTGGCTCATCAGGTCATCAGCGCAGGGGACTCGTGACTTGAGTGAGATTGATCATTCAGGTTTTCTCAATGTCGACAAGCCACTTCACTATACCAGTCACGACGTTGTGGCGCTTGTGCGCCGGCGATACCGAGAACTGACCGGAGCGAAGAAAGTAGGTCACGCCGGCACGCTTGATCCTTTGGCGAGCGGCGTTCTGATCCTCTGCTTGGGCAAGGCGACTCGCCTGAGCGAATACATCATGCCGGGAGGCAAATCTTACCGCGCCAGTGTCACGCTCGGACGAACAAGCTCCACTTACGACAGCGACGGCAAAATTAATGAGAGCCAGGTCGAAACCGGGGGCATAGAACTTGCCGATATTAGAGAAGCAATCGCGCCATTCATCGGCGAGATACTGCAGGCGCCGCCCATGTACAGCGCGATCAAGGTCAAAGGCCGCAAGCTCTATGAGCTGGCGCGCCGGGGTCAATCAATCGAAGTCGAGCCAAGACCTGTACGCATAAACAGCATCAACATATTAGGGTGGAATGACCCGCTGCTTGAACTTGACGTGATATGCGGCGCCGGCACTTATATTCGCAGCTTGGCTCACGACTTGGGTCAAGCGCTGGGAGTTGGCGCATATCTCTCCGGCTTGCAACGTCGTTCCAGCGGGCAGTTTAGGCTCCGCGACAGTGTGGCTCTCGAAACCCTCTTAAACGAAGAAAACTGGTGGCGGCACATCATTCCGCCGCATGCCGCGCTGGCGGGACAAAGCTGTGTGACGCTGTCAAAAGACGAAGTGTCGAGAATCAAAAATGGGCGAGCGATCGCTCGACGCGCCCGATTAGACGCCGAGCGCGTATTCGCTTTCACCCCCGACAAGAGACTTGCCGCGGTCCTGGTTCCCCAAGACGAGCTTTGGAAACCGCATAAAGTATTTCTCGGCCAAAGTTGATACAATTGCCCGAGAATGACTGGTCTTGATTCACCTTTAGCTGGGTGTTTCGCGGGTGGATAGCAGGTCGCGCGTACTGCGATTTCCAGATGCCAGGTGTTCCCGGCCGAGGAGACGTGATATTGGCATGTCAAGGCCGGGCTTGGAAGACTAACAGGGTCGCCGATGCTCCATTTGCGCCATCTCGGTGAAGCTCAGATCGAAACTGAATCTGTCGTGACCATCGGCGTCTTTGACGGCATACACCTCGGACACCGGACAATGATCAGGCGACTGGTGGAGGAGGCTCGAGCCAGTAATCGACTTGCGGTGGTCTTGACCTTTCACCCACATCCAGACAAGGTATTGGGTGAAGTCGATACACGCTACTATTTGAGCACACCGGAACAGCGCGCGAAGCAACTGATAGCGCTGGGCGTTGACGTTTTTATCACCCACCCTTTCGACGAAGAGATTAGACATATCCGGGCCGAGCAATTCGTAGCTCAACTCGTTAAGCATTTGCGCTTGAAGGAGTTGTGGGTGGGCTCGGATTTCGCCTTGGGTTACGAACGAGAGGGAACGGTCGAGTTTCTGCGCCTGCAAGGTAAAGCCAAGGGATTCAGCGTGACGGCTATCGAACTGATCATGAGCGAAGCCGGCGGTGATTCTATTCATAGCTCACAGGTACGGGATCTAGTACGACGGGGAGAGATGCGCCAAGCGAAGGGCATGCTAGGCCGCGCCTATTCAGTTGAAGGCAAAGTGGTAATGGGGCAGCAGCGTGGCCGAACGATTGGCGTTCCAACCGCCAATCTCGAAGTTTGGGAAGAGCAAATCATCCCGCCCAACGGTGTCTATGCGGGACTGGCAAGATTAGGCGAGGAAAGGCTGATGGCCGCTACCAATATCGGGATGCGTCCAACGTTTGGCGAAGACAGGCTGTCAATCGAGGCGCATTTGTTGGGTTTCGATCGAGACATTTATGGCGCGTCCATAGAGTTGAGTTTTGAAGCGCGCTTGCGCCCGGAGAGAAAGTTTGACGGTCCTGAAGAACTGCTGACGCAAATCAAGTTGGATATTGAACAAGCCAAAACTGTGCTGGAAAAAGTTCAGCCCGATTGAAACTTCTTACTTTTTGGCTTGCCTTTTGACAGGAAGTAACCAACCCGCTTCATAAACTGCTCGTTGCTGCGCCAATTCTTCAGTACCTTCACGCGCGTTTGAAGATGAACATGCCTTTCCAGTAGACGCTCGAGGTCAGCGCGCGCGTCTATACCAATGCGCTTGATCATCTTGCCTCGCTTGCCGATGACTATGCCCTTTTGCGATTCCCTTTCGACATAGACGACGGCGTCGATGATATTGATATCGTTTTTCTCGCTGAAGCGGCTGATTTCCACCGCAACCGTGTAAGGAATCTCGTCACTGGTCAATTCGATAATCTTTTCGCGGATGATTTCGGCGGTCAGGAAGCGCAGATTGCTTTCGCTGACCTGATCTGCGGGATAATAGCGCGGTCCCAGGGGCAGCAAAGGAATCAAGCCGTCGATCAGGTTGCGCACTCCGGTCCCGTTGCTGGCGCTGGTCTCGAATACAAGATCATGTGCAATTAAGGCGAGGTGATCGCGGCGGTCACAATCTTCGCCTGCCAGGTCAATCTTGTTGAGGACAAGCACTTTGGGCGTCCCCGCCGCCGCGCGCTTGATCGCGTTGGCAATAACTATGTCTTCCTCGCGCGGCCCCTGCGAAGCGTCAAGGATCCACAGTATGACATCGGCATCATAAAGCGCGTCGTGAGCGACCCTGACCATGTAGTCGCCCAATCGCGTTCGCGGATCGTGAATGCCCGGCGTATCGACGAACAAGATCTGCGCATCATCGCGCGTATGGATGCCCAGTTGCCGCTGTCGAGTGGTCTGTGGTTTGTTTGTAACAATGGCGATCTTTTGCCCAAGTATGGCGTTGATTAGCGTGGATTTGCCAACATTCGGGCGTCCGATGACAGCCACCACGCCCGATCGGTGATCATCGCTCCAATCATCGCTGAAGATTGAATCCAGCTCATCCACGACTCAGCCAACCATCCAAGCTGGGGAAGCGAGGCAAGTGCTGAAGAAGTCTTTCCGGGAAACCATCCGTTTCGCTCTCAATAAGCGCCGAGAGCTTCGCGACAGGCTCTCGATCCCCGGGCGCTCGATAGACAAAAACATCGTAGGGACTGTCGAAATCCAACTGCTTGAACGGGACCATCTCGTCGGCGCCGTCATTGCGCCAGCCTAGAAGGTCCGAACGCGGATAGAGGTGGCTGCTCTGCATCAAGAAGTCCCAAGCCAGCTCGCCGGTCATCGTTTCGCCATAGTCCAGAACGACGAGGTCCGGCACGATGGACCATTGCGGTTCGAATAAATAGGGAATCCCGTATCGTAGAGCGATCTCGCCCTGAACAATGACGTCCGCTTGAGGCAGTGCACTCGACGACAGGAAGAAAGACCCGTCGACGCGCGAGACGGTTCCGCTTAGCAATTCATTGAAGGGTTCGCGCTGAGGTATCGGGTTGACGGGCATCTCGCGCGCTAGTGATGTTCGGGTTCGGCGGGCACGTTGATATCGTCGAAGCGTTCAAAGGGACGCACCCAGCCCAGCCAGAAACCGATAGCAATGGCCAGTAATAGCAAGCCGCTGACCAGCAGCAAACCCAGCGTATGCGTCGATTCGGCGTGGAGATCGCCCCCATAGATGACACCAACCATCGCCGCAACCATCATCATCGTCATCCCCAGCCCGCCAACCATGGCCAAACAGTAGAGGGTGAACTTGCTCGGCTGCCGCGTCAAACTGCTACCCTGTTCTTCTTTCACTCGAATATCGCCTTATGTATGCTACACTTGGAATCTTTAATTCATTTTGCCCCTAGCCCCTGCATCCGTCAAGTCTGGGAGAATGGAATACGATGAGATGAGCGTCGAAAAAGTCCTGCTGATTCGTCATGGCGAAACGGATTTCAATCGCGAACGTCGGCTGCAAGGCGTCATGCAGGTACCACTGAATGAACGCGGACGCGATCAAGCTGCCGCCGTCGCGCGCTATCTGAAGGGCCTCTCAATTGATGCGCTTTACACTAGCCCCGTCCTGCGGGCGCAAGAGACTGCAGAGATAATCGGGGACTTGATCGGCTTGCCGCCCCGCGGGGACAGACGCCTGCGCGAAATTGAATTTGGCAAATTCGAGGGACTCACTTTCGCGGAGGTTGAGCGCCGCTTCCCCGAGGCCCATCGCAATTGGACCACGGGCTACCTGGCGTATAAAGCGCCACAGGGCGAATCCCGGCAGGATGTCCAGCGGCGAATGCGCGCTGCCTGGGATGATCTGACGGCGAATCCCGATCACAAATCGATTGCGCTGGTGTCGCATGGCTCGGCGATCGCTATCTTCCTCGGTTCGATGTACGCCTTGTTGCCAGATAGGGCCATCAAGAACACATCGATAACGACCCTGATACGCCGGGAAGAGATCTGGGAAATCGTTGGCTATGCGGAAATGGCGCATAGGACGAATCAGAGATGAAATAGGGTTGCATTTCCGCTACAATGGCCGCGTTTGATCTTGACCCGGTACTTGGAGGATTCGACGGCATGACGACACCCATACGCGTAGCGGTGACCGGCGGGGCCGGTCAAATCGCCTACAGTCTGCTCTTTCGTATTGGCAACGGCGAAGTGTTCGGCGCGGAGCAACCCGTAATCCTGCAAATCCTTGAGATTCCACCGGCGATGCAAGCGCTTCAAGGCGTAGTTATGGAGCTGGAGGACAGCGCGCAATCCTTGCTACAGGACATCGTAATCTCTGACGATCCTAATGTGGCCTTCAAAGACGCCAACTGGGCGATCCTTGTCGGTGGCAGGCCACGCGGTCCAAGCATGGAACGCGGCGATCTCATCGCCGCGAACGGCCCGATCTTCGTGGCGCAAGGCAAAGCCATAAACGATCATGCCGCTGACGATATTCGCGCCCTTGTCGTCGCCAATCCTTGCAATTCCAATTGTCTGGTTGCCAAAGCCAACGCGCCCGACATACCGGCCGACAGATGGTTCGCCATGACACGCCTTGATGAAAACCGCGCCAGGTCGCAGTTGGCGGTTAAAGCCGGCGCGCTGGCAGCGGATGTCAGACGACTGGCGATCTGGGGCAATCACAGCAGTACGCAATTCCCCAATTTTGAACATGCCACCATCAATGGTCAACCTGCCGAATCGGTCATCAGCGACCGCGAGTGGCTGGAAAATGACTTCATGAGTACCGTGCAAAAGCGCGGCGCCGCGGTCATCAAGTCGCGCGGCAAAAGCTCCGCTGCCAGCGCCGCCAATGCCGCGCTCGATACGATCCGCAGCCTGATTAATCCCACAGCCGAAGGAGACTGGTTCAGCGCCGCCATTCCCAGTGAAGGCAATCCCTATGGCATTGCGGACGGTTTAATCTACTCATTCCCATTGCGAAGAGAGGGTATGGGCCGAATCAAGCTCGTAACCGGATTGGACCTGAGCCAGTATGCCTTGGGCAAAATCCGGGAGACGGAAGAAGAATTAAAGAGCGAGCGCGAGGCGATCAGCGACTTGCTCTAGAATGCTCCCGCGCGAGGGTTCTAGCCGGATTCATCATTCTTGATTTTCTCCGCCGAAGACTGCACATATTCGGGCTCCTCGGGGATTATTGCTGCCAGAATGATATAGAGCACCACGCCAGGTCCGCCTGCGATGGCAAAGAGCACCCAGATGATTCGGATAATCGTCGGATCGACCGCGAGGTAATCGGCAATGCCGCCGCAAACGCCAGCAAGGCGGCGGTCGGCTCGCGAACGATAGAGTCGCTTTTTCATATTGATGTTCATAGGGGTCGTTATCCCATTCGCCTTTGATCAATGACGGGCACAAATTGCCTTGCGCAATGGACCGAAATTGTGTTGCCGCGCTTATTCCTATATACGCAGAAGCGCGGAGGCGGTTGCGGGCAATCGTATGCTATTGCGTCAATACGCGGGTGCAAAAGGGACTGTTGCCGATACCGGGAAAAACGCGCAAGACACCCCAAAAGGCGCGAATACCGATCCACAGGACTGTCGCCAGCCAAACGCCGGTGAAGTCAACCGGATCAGCGGTGGCGACAACTTGTAAGGCCAGCAATCCACAGATTGTCGCCATCAGCATAGCATTGCGCAAAAAGCCATAATCGCTCGTCCCCCAATGGATGCCGTCGGTGATAAAGGCGAGCGCGTTCAGCGGTTGTGAAAGCGCAGCCACGATCCAGGCCGCCGCAAAAACAGCGACCGTGTCATCTGGCACCATGCTCTCGGCGACCAGCGGCGTGGCAAGCAGCATCAGGATCATCAACAGGATGCCCGTTGCCAGACTCCAAGCCGTCGTGGATAGCGCCACGCGTTTGGCACTGCGCATCTGTCCGGAACCGTAGAAATAGCCGATCAAGCTTTGCGCGGTAGTCGCGAAGGCTTCCAATACCAAGGCCGTGAAGAACCAGAATTGACGAATGACTTGGTGAGCAGCGCCGGCCTCCGCGCCCATCTGTGTGGCGACTCGCGTTGCAACGAGCGTGAACAAGGTCAGCGATCCTGTGCGAATAAACAGGTCGCGGCCCACGCGCATCAGTTTGATTCCATCCCGCAGTCTTATATCGTTAGTCAGACCGATTCTACGGCGTATTGCCCCCAGCATCCAGCAAGCGCCCAGCCATTGACTGAGGGAACTTGCCAATGCAGCCCCGCCAACGCCTAGCGCAGGGAGGAATGCCCAGCCAAATATGAGCGCATAGTCCAGCAGGATATTCGTAAAGTTGATCCCCAGCGCGATCCACAAGGGCGTCTTCATATCCTGGACGCCACGCAGCGCGCCAAAGCCGACAATGGTGATGACCACCGCCGGCGCGCCGATCAGCCGCAGCCGTATATATTCGCTCGCGAGTTCAAGGACTTCGCCTTCGGCGCCCAACAGGCGTGAAGCGAGCTCCGCGGCCGGGATCAAGAGCGCGCTAAGGGCCAGGCTGACAAAGGCGCCCAAGGTTAAGATCAGGCTGACGGACCTGACCGCCCCGTCGAGATCGCGCTTGCCAAAAGCCTGTGCGACCTCGGTTTGCGTGGCGATCCCCAAGAATCCGAAAATCCAAAACAAGGACGTGAGCGCGCCAGTGCCAACTGTCAAGGAGGCCAGTGGGGTCGTGCCTAGCTGCGCTACGAATCCAGTGTCTACAAGTCCGGTTACCGGTTCGGCGATCAAGGACAGCAAGATGGGAAGCGAAAGATACAGGATCGTGCGATTAGGCTGAAGCAAGAAGCGGCTGTTGCGCGCATTGGCGGTTGATCGCATCATGGATTACCGTTCAACTTCCCCCCAGCTTGATGCCATTGAGACTTGTTCAGGTTGCCTAAAGAACTTGGCGCGCGAGTCGCGGCAAAGCAACTCCACCCAGGCCCGGCGAAGGCTGCGCTGCCGGAGCGTCACTCCAGGATAGCGCCTAGAAAGTCTCCGTGTCCGTTGACGAAATCCTCGATTGACAGGCGTTTTTTCCCCGCCAGTTGGACTTCGGTGGGGAAAAACAGTCCTGCGCCCGTGCCGATTGCGATCCCCTTTTCGTGGTTGAAAACTAGGCCCGGACTGGCTAGACCCGCGTCTTCGTAGCCGGCGTGGATCTTTAGCGGAGCGCCATTCCAGGTGGTGAAGCTGCCGGGCCAGGGCGTGTACGCGCGTATCGTTCGTTCGAGTTCAGCCGCCGCGTGTGACCAATCCAACCGGCCTTCTTCTTTCTTGATCGCCGGCGCGTAGGTCGCGCATGCGTCGTTTTGCGGCCTCGGCGAGGTAGTTCCGTCCAGAAAATCCGGCAGTGCCTGGACCAGTAGCTCCGCGCCAAGGCCCGCGAGCTTGTCATGCAAGCTCTGGCCAGTTTCGTCTTTAGAGATTGGAAGTAATCGCTGTTCGATCACGGGACCGGTATCCAGGCCAGCATCCATTACCATCAACGTGACGCCTGTCTCTTGATCGCCCGCGCGTATCGCCGCCTGGATCGGCGCGGCGCCGCGCCAACGAGGCAACAGCGACGCGTGTACATTGATTGATGCGATTCGCGGCACGTCCAATAGAACCTGCGGAAGAATCTGCCCGAAGGCGACCACCACAAACAAGTCCGCGCGCATGGCCCGCAAGGCCGAAATTGACTCGTCACTGCGAATGCGCTCCGGCTGCAGCAAGGGAATGCTGGCCTCAAGCGCCGCTTTTTTGACCGGCGACGGCCGCAGCCGGCGATGTCTGCCCGATGGGCGATCCGGCTGCGTTACGACAGCGACGACCGCGTGTGAATCAAGGAGAGCAGTCAAGCTGGGCAGCGCGAAATCAGGTGTCCCCATAAACACGATTCGTGCCATAAGTTGGCTTGTACCTTGTATCTGCGAATGGTAGTATCGGTTAGTCATTTTATGAGATTATTCATATGCAGTCTATGATTCAAAAGGAATGGATTATCGCTCGTCCGGCGCCGGACGAGCACTTGCGCCGCTATAAAAATATCAGCCCAATCCTGGCGCAAATGCTCTTTAACCGCGGCTTTGAAGATCCCGACCAAGCCAAGCAGTTTCTCACCGCATCCGATCTCACAGAAGATCCTTTCAAAATGAAGGATATGCATAAGGCCGTAACTAGAATCGGCGCGGCCATCGCAAATCAAGAGTCAATCGCGGTCTACGGGGACTTCGACGCCGACGGCGTGACTGCTACATGCTTGCTGGTACAGGCGCTGGCAGCATTGGGCGCAGATGTCCAGCCTTATATACCTGACAGGGTTGAAGAAGGTTACGGACTCAATTGCCCGGCCTTGGAGGCGCTTGCCGGCGCCGGGGTTGGTCTGGTCGTCACGGTCGATTGTGGCATACGCTCAGTCAATGAAGTAGAAGCCGGACTGCGCGCCGGCCTGGATATCATCATCACCGATCACCATTCCACTGGTCCGGAAATCCCGCGAGCAACGGCGACAATCAATCCGCAGCAAAAGAGTTGCGCGGGCAATACCAGCCTGGCGGGCGTCGGCGTCGCATTCATGCTGGCAAAAGCGCTCTTGCTCGATCGTTGGCAGAACGATCGCGACAACTATCCTGATCATCTGCGCCTGTCCGACTTGCTGGACCTGGTCGCGATCGGTACGGTTGCCGACCTGGCGGCACTCAATGACGGCGAGAATCGACGGCTTGTGCGTCACGGATTGAAGACGATCAACGAAGGACGTCGACCTGGCCTCGCCGCGTTGGGCAGAGTCGCGCGACTTCGGCCTGGAAAGATCTGCGCCGCGGACATCGGTTTCATGCTCGGACCGCGGATCAATGCCGCCGGACGCTTGGACTCGGCAATGAGCGCATACAATCTGTTGTCGGCTTCCTCCGAAAAAATAGCGGAAGCCTACGCCTTGGAATTGCAAAGTCTCAACGCTCAGCGGCAACAACTGACTCGGGGGGCGCAGGCAGCCATTAGTGATCAGATCGGCGAGATAGACGGCGTCGACCTGATCTTCGCTGGTGATGAGAAACTTTTGCCTGGCATTGTAGGTTTGGTAGCAGGACGGCTAACAGAACGATTTTACCGGCCCGCGGTCGTGCTGGAATATGGTGAAGAAGAGAGCCGCGCCTCATGCCGCAGCATTCCCGAGTTCAACATCACCCACGCTTTGGACGAGTGCGCGGATCTATTGATCCGGCATGGCGGGCACGCTATGGCAGCGGGCTTTACCGTGCACAATAGCAACCTCGACGCCTTGCGGCGCGCGCTCGAGCGCAAAGCGAAGGGGGCGCTGGAAGGTCAGGAATTGCGGCGGCGCGTCCAGGTCGATATGGAGATTGATGAGCGCGACTTGAGAGTAGATCTGGCCGATGAGTTGATGTGGCTCGAGCCAACTGGGCACGCGAATCCGCCGGCAAGTTTCATGAGCAGGAACTTGGGACTTGTTTCTTGCCGACGCGTCGGCGATGACGGGCGACACCTGAAGTTGAAGATCGCGCGTGAGGATAAGGCGCCGATAGATGCCATCGGTTTCGGATTGGGCGAATGGTCAAGTCAAATGCCGGGTGCAATTGACGCCGCCTATCATTTAGAGATGAACGAATGGAACGGTAGACGCTCCATGCAATTGAAATTGATTGATATTCGCCCGGCGGAAGGTTTGGCAGCGACCTAAGCTCCCCTTTTCTTTGTGTTCTCTCTTATAATAAATCACGATCTGCGGTAGCCGAGGGGTTTATTATTGTGTGTGAACGCGGTAACCCAAATCCACCGGCTGCGCGCCGAGCGGCTGTGTCTTTGTGGCGAAACTGAATGTAAAATCACCGGAGGCATTGGCAGCGAACTGACGGAGGACGATGTTGAAGGAGCCTACGAAAAGAGCGGCTGGCGAGTTAAAGTTCTCTTATGGCGGCCAAGCGGTCATTGAAGGCGTGATGATGCGCGGGGCTCACTCGATGGCGGTGGCCGTCCGCGACCCCAAGGGACAGATCGTCATACATGAGCAAGCGCTGAGCGCTACCCTGTATCGAGGGCGCATCGCACGAACGCCTTTTGTACGCGGCTTGATCGGGCTTTGGGATGCGCTTGGCCTCGGCATACGCGCGCTCATGTGGTCGGCGGATGTCGCGCTGGACGAAGAGGAGAATATCAGCTTCAACGGACCCATCGGTTGGGCGACAATCGCGCTGTCTTTGCTAATCGGAATCGGAATCTTTTTCCTCCTGCCGACCACTGCCGCGACCGGCATCGGAAACCTCCTGGGCCTCAGTACCACCGCGAAGGAGATCGTAGTTGATGAAGCGGGCAACGAAGTTGCCGTCGCTGCTGAAAGCGGTAACTTCCTGGCCTACGAGGCCCTACCCATCGGCTTTGACGCCTTCCTCATTAATCTGATCGAGGGTGTGGTGCAGTTGGCGATTCTAGTCGTATACATCTGGTTCGTAGGACGCACCAACGACGGCAAACGGATATTTTCCTATCATGGCGCAGAACATAAAACCATCAATGCATACGAAGCCGGCGATGAATTGCTGCCGGAGGTCGTCCGCCGTCATGCTATTGAGCACCCGCGCTGCGGTACGGCATTTCTACTGACGGTCGTGTTTGTAAGCGTGTTTCTGTTTTCTTTGATCGGGCGTCCACCGTTTGCCTTGTTGATACTGTCACGCGTTATCTTCATTCCTATTGTCGCGGGCGTCGCCTACGAATTCTTGAAATACACCGCCTCCAACCTGGACAAAGCCTGGATACGCTTCATGATACGGCCCAATTTGGCGTTACAGCATCTAACGACTAATGAACCCAGCCTTGACATGATCGAAGTCGCGATCGTCTCATTTAAACGCGTATTGCTCTCCGAAGGTTTAATCCCAGAGGAAGAAGCGGCGGTTCCCCCCGCCCGTCCGGAGGCGGCTCACGCCCCTGGTGGCGAATGAAATGCGAATATTGACGCGTTTCGCTGCCATCGCCGCTACAGCCTTGGTCATTGTTTGTACGCTTCTGATTTATCTGCACACGACGTATTTGCAATACCATCGCAACGATGACCTGACGCGCAGCGACCAGCGCGCGCATATCAGATTCGCACGCAGAGCTTACGAGACCGATTTCGCCTATACAGGCCGTCGCAACTATATGCCCTTATTCGCTTTCGTCCAGGCGGCGCTGAATCCGCCGGAGCTTGACGATGAAGCATTTTTTCAGCGGGGCAAACAGATCAACGTGTGGTTGTCCCTAGTCGCATTAGCTTCTCTCGCATTGGTTTTCTATTGGAAATTCACTCGGCTATATACATTTTGCGCGGTTCTGACGATCGGTTTCCTGGCATTCGCCTTTAAAGCGCCTTTCTTTCAACCAGAAATCCTTTCTTATACCTTGTTTGGCTTCGCATTTATTCTTTCTGTAGAGACATTGTTTACGCCAAAGTGGTACAAATTCGTCGGGATAGGCGCGCTCTTCGCTCTGGCGCATTTTACCAAAGCCAATGTTTTGCCAGCGCTGATTTTCTTTTCCGCTTCTCACGCTGTTCTGCTGTTTGTCATGGCGCTAAATGGCGAATTGAACCGCGGGAGGGTATCTCGAATACTGTTGAGCGCCCTAACACCGTTGATGATGTTTGTGATCTTGCTATTTCCATATTTTCGGGAAAGCAAGATAAACTATGGCGAGTATTTCTACAACGTGAATACGAGGATTTACATTTGGTTTGACTCTTGGGATGAGGCGAATGACGCCACAAGAGAGGTCGGTGGTTACGCGGGATTCCTGCAATTGCCGGATGATGAAATACCCGGATTGCGGAAATACTTGCGAGAACACTCTTCAGATCAAATCATCGAGCGGCTGCGCGAGGGAATCGAAAATATAACCGGATACGCCTGTTATATCAAACACAGTCGACACATTTTCGGCTATTGCTCACAGGTCGCGCTGGGATTACTGGTGCTGTTATTCTCGATACCGCTGCTAATTCGACAATTTCGCTGGCAAGACAAATCTTGCCATATTCACATATATTGCTATCTGGCGGCGATTTTTGCGATCTATGGTTTAGGAGCAGCCTGGTACAATCCGATTAGCGGGGGCGAAGGACCGCGAGTCGTTCTGATATTGCTTATACCCTTCTTCTGGACAATTGGGCTGATAGTTCACAGCAGAGCGCTGCAAGACCTGCATATTCGACTTTTCGGATACCAGATTAAGCTCGTCGACCTGGCATACGCGCTCATCAGCGCAACGCTATTCTTCGAGATATATCAGGTAGTCGCCTGGCGGGCCGCATCTCTGTACGGCGGCAAGTGAAATCAAGCTTCGCAAACGTTTCTGCACTCTTCACTCATGTTATTATGTAGATAGTATCGCGCCCTTGGTGCAGACTGACGCAATATGTTGAGAAGATTCGCCACCACATCGGTTGCAGTGGCAACTGTTTTATGCGCCCTCTTGCTATATTTGCACACGACGACTTTACAGAGCCGCCGCAACAGCGATTTATGGCGCAGTGACCAACACTCGCATATCGAGTTTGCGCGAAAAGCAACTGAGACGCGATTTGCCTACACTGGCGACAGAAATTTCATGCCTCTTTTCGCATTCTTACAGGCGGCTCTGAATTCCCCAGAACTAGACGATGAAGCATTTTTTGAACGAGGCAAACAGATCAATATATGGCTATCAATTGTTGCCATAGCCTGCCTGGGCATCATTTTCTACAAGAAATTCTCCCGCCTGTACACATTTTACGCGATATCAACTATTGGCTTTCTAGCATTTGCCTTTAAGGCTCCGTTCTTTCAACCGGAAGTGCTGTATTATACGCTTTTCAGTTGCGCATTTATTCTTTCTGTAGAAACGCTGTTCGCGCCAAAATGGTACAAATCGGTTGCGGTCGGCGCGTTATTTGCTTTGGCCTACTACACGAAAGCTAGCGCATTGCCTTCAATAGGTATTTTTTCCGCAAGTTATGCGATATTGTTGTTCGCCAAATCGTACCATCGACAATTGAACCGTGAAAAAGTTGCGGGAATTTTTTTCCAGGCGCTTGCCCCGCTAGTGATGTTTTTTGTGCTGCTATTTCCATATTTTCATGAGAGTAAAATAGATTATGGAAAATACTTTTACAACGTGAATACCAGCATATATATGTGGATGGACTCATGGCGAGAAGCGAAAGCAGTTAGGGCCGAGATCGGCGGCGAAGCGGGCTTCATACATTTGCCAGACGACGAAATCCCTAGTTTGCAAAATTATCTGCGAAAACACTCAGTAGAGCAGATTTTCGAACGACTGCGCAATGGATCGCACGCTATGATTACCAGCGGATGCCTCTCCCAAAGCAGTATGCATTTCTACGGCTACTGTTCGCAAGTCGCGCTGGGAATTATCGTATTCTGCGTATTTTTGCCCGTACTTCTACGTCGATTTCGTAGAGAAAAACTTCGTCATTTGAATATCTATTGTTATATTGGATTATTCTTTACAGTTAATGCATTGGGCGCATTTTGGTACACGCCAATCAGTGGACCAGGTCCACGCATTATACTTGCGCTTCTCATTCCCTTCTTTTGGACCTTAGGACTGGTCTTGCACAGCAAAGCAATTCAAGACCTAAGACTGCAACTATTCGGTTACCAAATCAAACTGCCTAACCTGTTGCTTGTGTTCCTATGCTCCACACTTTTCTATGAGATAATCCAGGTCGCAACGTGGAGGGCTGCAGAAATGTACGGCGGCAAGTGATTCTTCGTTGAACGGATGCAGCCGTACAAACCTTGAGTGAGTCGCTTGCAGCGCGCTGGGAAATTGTTTGCGTTATTTCTTTAGATATCCCAATCGCCGCATTTGCTCCCCGGCTTCGGCCATGAAAAAAGCGAGATCATCATTGTTAAAGTGATTGCGCCAGTCGCCGCTGCTCCCACGCCGGGGCTGGACAGCGGAAGATAGCCGCTGCTGGCGAAGTCCCAGCTTCCAAAGCGCCCGTCCGACCAGAGAGGGTTTACCCGACTTTCCCGGCAAATCAATTGTCCGAAGCGAGCGTCGCGCGCTAATCCCCAAGAAGGCCGCCATTTCTCTCACGCTGGACTCATAGTCCTTTTCCAGCGCCTCGTATGATACGAGCAGCAGATTGGGTTGCTGCAGCCAGAGCCGCGCATGATGCGCCCAATAGGCCGGACGACTCATGCCACTGTCAACACCGTCCAGCTTGGACTCCGAACGGATGAAATCTGAAAAGGACTGTTTCTCGACGTCCTCGTCAAAGGACTTCATGTAGTAGTAAAGTGAGACCATGACATCGCGACCGTCACGATGAACATAGATCACCGGCGAGTCGCGCAGGACCGACAGCGCGAAGGTCCTTTCTTCATCGCGCTTCCAGAAGGTTGCCGCCGGCAGGTCATGTACCTTGACAAGCACGCGTCCCTCCAGCGTTTTCAACTGCCCCCGAAACTCCGGCAGCGGCATCGGCGCATCATGATGGGACGACGCCCTTTCCAGGGTCAGAAAGGTCTCACTGACATCTGGGCTGTTGTTGCGCAAGGCGTCGATCGTCCAGTGCGTGCCCGATCGCCGATGAGTCGCGACAACTACCGTCTTGGAGCAGATCATTTAATCCTCGGCGGCCATATTCTGCAATTCATACAATTTGGTCAGCGCTTCCAAGGGGCTAAGGCTATCGATCTCCAGCGAGCGCAGCGCGCCTAGCGCCGGGTTCTCGGGCGCATCGAAAAAGCTTAGTTGCTGATGCGAGTCTCGTGGCCTTTTCAAGGCAAAGTCGCCGCTGTCCTCTTCCAGTTGCACCAGAAGTTGACGCGCGCGATCCACCACGGAACGCGGTATGCCAGCCAATTGCGCCACGTGAACGCCATAGCTCTGGTCGGCGCCGCCTGGCAAAACTTTGTGTAAGAATACGATGTCGTCCCCCTGTTCGGCCACGGCGACGTTGAAGTTGGCTGTGCGCGGCAAGATATTCGGCAGTTCGGTCAACTCGTGATAATGCGTTGCAAAAAGCGTACGGCAGTTGAGACGCGGGTTGTTGTGGATATATTCGATCACCGAGCGCGCAATCGCCAAACCATCGTAAGTCGACGTTCCGCGTCCGATCTCATCCAGAATGAGCAGGCTGCGTTTGCTGCTGCCGGAAAGCAAGCGCGCCGTTTCTACCATTTCCACCATAAAGGTGCTTTGCCCAGCGTGAATCTCGTCCTGGGCGCCGATCCGAGCGAATATCCGGTCCACCAGTCCAATCTGCGCTGAATCAGCCGGCACAAAGCTCCCAACTTGAGCCATCAGCGTAATAATCGCCACTTGTCGAATATAGGTCGATTTGCCGGACATATTCGGCCCGGTGATGATATGTATGCGTGAAGCCAAATCGAAGCCGCTGTCGTTAGGCACATAGCGACCCGACGTCTCCAATAGCTTTTCGACGACAGGGTGCCGGCCAGCTTCAATATGCAGGATATTGTCCTGGCTTAGCTCCGGACGGACATAGCCTTCTCGGACGGCCAGTTCCGCCAGGGACAAAAAAGCGTCCAAATGCGCGATGGCGCGCGCGGTCTTGTGCAGGCGCTCCCGCTGACGGCCGACTTGCAGGCACAGGTCCTCGAACAGCCCGCGCTCAATGGCGAGGATTTCCTCTTCGGCGTTTAGAACCTTTGTTTCGTATTCCTTCAACTCCGGCGTGATATAGCGTTCAGCATTTACCAAGGTCTGTTTCCGCACATAATCATCCGGCACCTTGTCACTGTGAGTTTTTGTGACCTCGATGTAATAACCAAAGATCTTGTTGAATCCGACTTTGATGCTGGCGATGCCGGTTCTGCGCCGCTCCTGCGACTCCAGATTGGCGATCCATTCTCGCGCATGACGGCTTGACGCGAGAATCTGGTCCAACTGCTCCGAATAACCCGCGCGAATGATACCAATCGCGTTGACAGTAGCTGGCGGGTCCTCAACTATCGCGGAAGAGATTATATCGTAGACAGCTTCGCAGGGATCCAGTCGCTCGGTGATCGCGGCAAGCGCGCTTGTTTCCAGGATGAGTTCGGATAGCCGCGGCACCGCGCACAGCGTCTTTTTCAGCGCGAGCAAGTCCCGCGGGCCAGCTTTGCCGATAGCGATCCGATTTGTCAGCCTTTCAATATCGGCGACCTGCTTCAATTCCTGAGCGAGCTCGTCGCGGAGCAAGTCGCTGCTGAACAAGGCTTCCACTGCGTCAAGGCGCGCCTTCAGACGATTGATATCCAGCAAAGGTTGATTCAGCCAGGAACGCAACAGTCGAGCGCCCATCGCCGTCACTGTTCGATCCAGGATGTCCAGCAGGCTGCCTTTCGTTTTGCGCCCCCGAATAGACTGTGTCAGTTCCAGGTTATGACGGGTGAATTGATCCAATATCATGAAGGACGACGTCGAATACGCGCGAATGGTCGAGAGTTGTTCGACCGAGCTCTTCTGCGTTGATCGCAGATACTGCAAGACGCCTCCGGCAGCCGAAACCGCGACGTTTTGACCTTTGAGTCCGAATCCGTCCAATGTACGCACGCGAAAGTGCTCGCATAACAATTGTTGCGCTCCGTCGTACTCGAATGTCCAGTCTTGCGCTGTGCTCAGGTGGATGCCGTCCGGCAAAGTCACACCGCGCTTCTGCCAGCTTTCCGGCATTAAGACCTCTCGTGGATCGATGCGCGCCAACTCTTCAAACACAGCAAGTCCGACGGCTTCGCCTTCCAATTGCGTGGCGCAGAATTCGCCCGTAGATACATCCGCAAAAGCGATACCAGCTTTGCCCCATTGTCCGCTTTCCGCGTCGCCGACTGGCAATATCGCCATCAGATAATTGGCTTTGGAATCGTCCAAGAGCGCAGGCTCGACCACGGTGCCCGGGGTCATGACCCGGGTCACCTCGCGCTCGACGATGCCGCGGCCGCTCGGCTCGGTGATTTGGTCGCAGACGGCGACGTGATAACCCTTGTCAATCAGCTTTGCGATATAACCGTCAACGGAGTGATACGGTACGCCCGCCATAGGTATTTTGGCGCCGCCCTTGCTGTGAGCGCGCGCGGTCAGAGTAATATCCAGCTCGCGAGCCGCCACTTCGGCGTCTTCGTCGAACATTTCGTAAAAGTCCCCCATGCGAAACATCAAGATGCAGTCCGGATACTGGCTCTTGATTTCCAAATACTGTCGGCGCATCGGGGTGATACGTGCCATGACAACTCGTCAATCGCTGTGGCTGTCGAACTTAATACTGGCGGGAAACCATGCTATTCTAGCAAGGTCGGCAATGGGCTACAAGTCAGGTAGCCGGGTGGACATAGACTAGCAAGTCAGCTTGATAAGAGCCGCATGCGCCTATAAGGTGATGTTTAGACAAGATGCGGTGTTTTCGGCCGGCTAACGTCCAAAAGCGTAAGGATTATTCTTGATGGGCAAAGGAATCATCGCCGTCGATCTGGGCGGTACACAGATTCGCACCGCACGCTTCGACCACGAACTGAATCTGCTGCAGCGGGAGCGCACCTTGACCGCCGCCGAAGAGGGCCCGAAACCTGTCATCCAGCGGCTTAAGCAATACATTGCGAAAGTCCTTCCGCCATCCCTCGGCGACGTCGCCGGCATCGGTTTCTCATCACCCGGGCCCTTGAATCCCATGACCGGCGTCATTGTTGCTCCTCCGAACTTGCCCGGCTGGCACGACGTGCCTCTGGCGGATATTATCCGTTCCGAGTTTGGCCTACCGGTTTTCATCGGCAACGACGCCAATGTCGCAGCGCTGGCAGAGGCGTCCAAGGGCGTCGCGCAAGGTCATCGCCACGTCGTTTACATCACCGTCAGCACCGGGATTGGCGCTGGTATGATTTGCGATGGTCGGCTGCTACTGGGGCGCGAGGGCCTGGCCGCCGAGTTTGGTCATATCCCGATCATCGTCGAGGGGGACAAAGTGTCATCGGTCGAGCTTGAGGCCGCCGGACCCGCAATTGCGCGACGTGCCCTTGACGCCTTGCGCGCCGGCAGACCGTCGCCATTGAGCGAATTGCTCGCGGAAGGCAACGGCTCACTTGACGCCAAAGCAGTCGCAATGGCCGCGCGCGCGGGGGACCAACTTGCGACGGAAATCTTTGCCCATGCCGGAAGAATCATCGGGCTGGGCATCGTCAGCATATTGCACCTGTTTAATCCTGAAGTGGTCGTGCTCGGGGGCGGCGTTACCAAAGCTGGAGACTTGCTCTTCGGGCCCATTCACGATGCTATTGCTCAACATGTGCTAGACGACTCCTACCTCAAAGATCTCAAGATTGCGGCCGCGGCGCTGGGCGATGACGTCGCCTTGGTGGGCGCGGCGGCGCTTGTCGCCACCGAGGGCGGACATCTTGATATCAGCGAGCTTGACAGGCTCTTCTAGTGTCAGCGCGATTCAGCTACGTGCGAGACAAAATGTCGTCATTTCGGGGACGTGCTAAAATCGAATCATGTTAATGCGTCCTGATCTGCGAACTCGGCAGCGTGACTTCTTGCTGGAAATCTCACGCGCCATAACCGCGCAGCTTGATCTCAGCGAAGTGCTTCGCCGGGTATTGCGGGCGTCGGTCGCGATGTTGGCCGGACGGGTGGGCATAGTCGCGCTTGGCGACGAACAAGATGGCAAGTACCTCGTGCGCGCTTATTCCGGTATCGGTCCCGAAGTGGTGCCGGAACTCAACCGCAAGCTGCAAGAATTGATGAACCCCGCGGAGGACGAGGGATTCAGTCGAGAGTTCCTTAATACGAAGTTGCGCGAAATGGCGAACGCGATCGACAGTCAACTTGGGCAATCCATCGCCATGCCCCTGGTATTCGCGCAAAATCCCCTGGGATTGCTAATCGTGTTTCGATCGTACCAGACCGCTATCACTCCCGAAGATTTGAATACGCTGCAGAGCTTCGCCGACCAAGCCGCCATCGCCGTCAACAACGCGCAACTGTACGGCCATATCAACCAGGAGCGGCAGCGGCTGGAAGCGATCGTCGACAACAGCGGAGACGGGGTATTCATACTGAACCCTGACTTGACGTTCCAACAAGCGAACATCGCCTTCGAGCGCATGACCGGCTGGAAGACCGATGACGTCATCGGTTTAGCGAAAAATGAAGTAATCGATTGGGACAGGCTGGACAACCCCGATCTGGAAAACGCGCTTGATTCAGGTTGGCCTGAGCAAACGAGAGACGGCGGCAGCGCGGGAACATTGTACGTGGAAGGGGATCTGATCCGGCGTGATGGCATGACAACAAGTTTGGGCATTACCTATGCGCCACTCTTGAAAGCGGACGGACGCCTGGAAAGCATCATCGCCAATGTTCGCGATATCACTAATTTCCGCAAAGCGCAAGAAATGCAATCGGTCTTCATTTCGACAATCCACCATGAATTACGCACGCCGATCGCGATCATCAAAGGTTACGCCAGCACCTTGGGACGCGAAGACGTCGAGTGGGACAGCAGCGTCATACGCGACAACATGGCGATCATAGAAGACGAAGCGGATCGCTTGACCGATCTCGTCGAAGACCTGTTAACCGCCAGCAAAATCCAAGCCTCGCGCGAGCTGCGTCTCAACGTTACCGATACCGATCTTCAGCAATTGGCTGCCAGATCTGTCGAACGGCTCGAGGTTCAAAGCAAACACAGCTTCAATTTCAGTTTTCCGCCAAACTTCCCGGTCATACAAGGCGATGAGGCCCGTCTACGGCAAGTCTTCGACAATTTGTTAACCAACGCCATCAAGTATTCGCCACCAGAGACAGCCATCACTGTTGGAGGGCGGTTCACTGCCAGCAGCGTGACGATATTCGTACGGGACGAAGGCGCCGGAATCGCTCAAGATCAAATCGATAAGATCTTTGATCGCTTCTATCGCATCGACGACAGGCTCACCCGCCGCGCGCATGGCACTGGACTGGGCTTGTACCTGGTCAAAGCCATAGTCGAGGCGCACGGCGGCGAAATTTCCCTTAAAAGCCAGGTGGGAAGCGGATCCACCTTTTACTTCACCATTCCGCGCGAGTGAGTGCTGGAACCAGAGGAACCGGAAACTGGTCGTGCTGGCCAAGGCTTCGATACAGTTCTGCTCGAATCTGCCGTATCCCGCCCGGGACATTGTCTGACGCTGCAGCCTGTGATTAGGCGACGATCCCAAATGAACCATAGAAAAATCGACACATTTCGCTAAGCTTGTATAATCTTGAACTAAGAAAATCAGGCAAGAAGAGGCTCTGATGCAACAGAAACGACTCGACATTTTGCTCCGGACCGCCGCAAGGACATGTCTGGCATTGGCGCTATTGACGATATTGCCAATCACGGCGCTATCGCAAGACGACAACGCGGTCGCTGGCGACTACGTGCAGACTTCGCTGCAGATCGCGCGCGATTTGATAGAAGAAGAGCGTGGATCGCAGCTCGCCATGGTCAGATGGCGCTACTACGAAGATGACTGGAGTTCGCCCGGCAGTTTCCAGCTTTACGGTTCCTTCGGCATCGACAATTGCGTAGCTGATGTTCCAATCGGGCAGAAGCGCAAGGATATACTGTTCGGCTGGACTTTCTCTCTTCTGGACATGTCCGGCAAAGAGTACCAAGCGCGCGTCAGTTACGATTTCAATGACACCGTGCTTTGCGATGAAGTGCACGTGCCGCCGGCCTATGCCAGTACCGTGCCGCAGCCAGCAAGCGAGCCCGAGCAGCAAGTGGCCGCCGCTCCGACCGAGGGACCCGGGGGATTCGCCTTGGGTGGACATGTTGCCGGATTAGATGGCCGCACGGCAACTTTGATGCGCTCGGCGGGCATGACCTGGGTCAAATCGCAACTTCCGGTCGAAGCCGGCGTTGCCAAAGGCATCGAGTTCATCCAGGGCGCCAAGGCGAACAACTTCAAGCTATTGCTGGGCGTCGTCGGCAATAAAGACGCGCTGGCGAACAACTTCAACGCTTATGTGGCGCAACTGTCCGCGTTCGTGGCGGAATTGGCCAGGAATGGCGCGGACGCGATCGAAATATGGAACGAGCCCAATCTGGATCGCGAATGGCCCTATGGTCGGATCAGTGGCGCGCTGTACACGGATATGCTGAAAGCGGCATACAGCGCGATCAAAGCCGCCAACCCGGCCACGCTTGTGATCAGCGGCGCGCCGGCGCCAACCGGGGCGGAAGGCGCCTTCCCCGGCGCCGTTGTCAACGACGATAATTTCATGCGGCAAATGGCGCAAGCTGGCGCCGCGCAATACATGGATTGCCTGGGATTGCACTACAACGAAGGCATCCTCAGCCCCCGCAGCAACGGTGGCGATCCGCGCGGCAACTATCCGACGCGGTACTTTGGCTCCATGCTGAACCGTGGCGCGCAGTTCTTCCCGAATACGAAGATTTGTTGGACGGAATTGGGCTATCTGAGTGGAGAAGGCATGGGAGCGCCCATCCCGGCCGCCTTCGCCTGGGCGGGCAATGTAACGGTGGCGCAGCAGGCGGAATGGATTGCCGATGCTGTCCGTCTCTCGCGCGAATCGGGTCGCGTTGCGCTGCTGATCGTTTGGAACGTCAACTTTACGCGTTGGGATTCAGACCCTATGGGCGGTTACGCGCTTATACGCCCCGACGGCAGTTGCCCGGGTTGCGCCACGCTCGGCGCGGCCATGAGCGAGAGCGCTTAGCTCGCAGCAGATTCATCAAACAAGTATGTATGCAAGCCTCACCATATGGTGGGGCCTTTTGTCTGTGGTTCCGGGGGTAAAGGCCCTTGCGCTCATCCGTCCAGGCTGAGAACCCAAAAATCTTCAAAAACGCAATTGGTCTCGACCCTCGCATAGTTGACAACCGCGATACCGACGCTCCCCGGCGAAGTTTCGAACGCCAGTTGTCCAATATGCGCATTATCGACATAGTAGTGGATTGTGCCGTCATAGACAATCAAGAGCAGGTCATGTTCATGCCGCGCCCGCGTTGGCTTATTGACATAGATTCCCGGCGTAAAGACCTCGCCCTGGCGCTGCGATACGCCATAGTCGCCTTCCGCCGTCGCATATGCTAGCTGATAGTGATCTTCGTCCTGGAAGTGGAATAGAATGCCGCAGCCGCCATTGGCTTCGTCGCTCATTTGGTAAGAGAGTTTCGCGCCGATCGCGAATTCCGCGAAGCGCAATCCAGAACCCAGCAGATATGGAGTGACCCCAGCCAAACGACGCCGAACGCTGCTTTGAGGCAAAAGCATTTTGATTTCGCCGTCGACGGGAATCAACTGCTGTCGCGCAAGGACATTGTCCATGACATGGTAGGGCCTCGTCAGGAGTTGATTCGGAACGATCACCGCTTCATCCACGCGTGTCGGAATCGTCATCATCACGTTGGTAATGGCAAAGGAAAGGCGGCTGCCAACAACGTCGGCGGTGCGCATGGCGACGCCCACGCCACCAAATGCCTCGGACCTGTTATCGCCGACCATGCCAACGATTTGACCGTTGTAGACGATGTCGAAATGCTCTCCGCTCGCCAATACTCCCAGACGAAACTCGCTCTCGGCGGGAACGATGGCTGGATGCGTTCCCCAATTGCGGACAATGACAATATCTCCCTCGTCGACCCTCTCCATGCGCCAGAAGCCCCGTTTGTTAAGGAGGACGCGCGAATGCGAATCGGGCCGCGCGTAGCGGAAAGCAAGGCCAACCTGCCAATCGTCCGCCGACGATATGTTGTCAAACTGTACTTCAAAGTAAAAGTCTCGTTCCTGCGCAAAACCCGTGCCCAGCATCACAGCTGTTGTTGCTATTCCGTCGGTTTCTATTACCAGCCGGTTGCTACCCGCCTGTCTGACTTTAGCCAGGCGGTTGACCACTTCCCAGTCCTCCAGCAGCAGCTTCTCCTGCGCATGAATATGAACGTCATATCCCGGCATCAGATGCAATTGATAGGCTCCGCTCGTGCCCTCGAATCCGCTCACAACCACGGTATACTGATCTGATTTGGGAAAGACAAAGGCCTGGATAATCGCATCCAGCGAGTCCGGGTAGGCATAGTCGTCGTTCGCGATTACCAGCGCGCCGGAGCTGTCGTAGATAGCCAACTGAGGATCCAGAGTTTCTGACAGCGCTTCCACACGCATTGACACAAGCGTCAATTCCAGGGCGATCAAGCTATAGCGATGCGTTTCGTTAGGAGCGAGCTTGTCCTCGACCCGGTTCCCCAGCGCCAGTGCCCGGTCCTGCGCAAACGCGGGCATTGCGAGCAGCACAATGAAGAGCAGCAGACCGGGTAGTCTGCCGAAGTAGTTCATTTGTCTTTAGGCATCCAAGACGTATAGGTATCGGCAAGGTATTCGAGATAACTTTGATAATCTTCCGGCGACATTTCGGCCCCAAACTCGCCGCGGTAGAACTCCGCCTGCTCGATTCGGCGGATGTTGCCGGCCTTTCGCAAATCGCGCGCGTCGCCTTTCTTGCCTTTCTTGCGCTGGTATCTGGTCGATAGACGTGACAAAGGCAAAGATTCGAAGTCGCTAGGCGATACAATGCTATAGGTCGTAATGAATTCTCCATCCTGCTCCAAGGCATTGGCGACCACATACCACCCTTTCGGGACGCGCGGATGGCGCCTCGCTTCGAAGTGCCACATCAATATGTTGACGTTGTGCCCGGCATCAATTTCGCTTTGAACTTTGCTCGACTTGGTCAATTGAATGATATCGCCAAGAAACTGGATATATCGATTGCTGGGCCAGTATTTCTTGGAAAAGTAATCCGCCGCGTAGGTTAAGCCGACTGCAAGCGCGATCGCGGCGCCGACAGTGATCAAGCCGCCGTTCGGGAGTATCGTATTCAGGATCAGGAAGCTGAAAACAGCGCCAAACACGAAAGTAAAGCAGCCTACCGCGCGAACGCCGGAATGCTCGCTGTCTACCGCAAACTCGATGGTCGGCGCCAAGTCCGGGGCGCTCAACTTCTGCATGATGCGTACCGCCATCTGATGATAGATTCGGGAATCACCGCATTTCCCTTACTAGCGCGTGTCCACGCTATTCCCTGCTACAGCCAATCATGATAACCGAAATGGACAAGCTTGCAATAGTTCCTCAACGCGATGACTTTGCGTCGGGCTGTTCAAGCCCGTGAAAACGACTATGGTAGAGACCAAGCAGGTGACAGAAGGGTTGATATAAGTTGCCTAGAATTTATGTCGGGATTATTGGAGACAGAACGTGATTGCGGCGCTCTGTTTTGGAGGCATTTTCGGGTGTCCCTTCATCATTTGGGGACTGATCCTGGTCTTCGACCGCGACCGGACCTGGCAAAAGACGCTTCAGCGAAGCGCGGCAGATACGCCAATCCAGAGAACGCGCGGTTGGGACAGGCGACAAATCATCTACGGAGTCCTTTTGATTGTATTCGGAGTCACAGTCATAATGTTTTTGGGCCTATTCAACTATCTTGCGCAGGGGATTTCTCCGCCCGCCCCATTCTAGAGTCGCCAGGGCTCATCCGAAAGTCCTCCACCAGATGCCAGTGCACTCCGGCACAATCACTCTCTTGCCGTCCAGGCATGTGTCCGCTAGGTCATCACCAAAGAAAAACCGCATCAATTCGTCGGCTTCCTGCGGAGAGGCAAATTGGTAATCGGTGCGAATCCAGCGGTATGAGAGACCCTGCTCCTGCTCCCAATGGTCATACAGTTGTCTCAAGTTCGTTGACGCAAGCGGCTGGCGTCTGCCAGTGCCCATCGTCTCGATAAGGATGGCTGTGCCGCCCGGCTTAAGGACGCGCGCCATTTCGGCGAGCATGGCATCACTTTGCTCGCGCCAGGTTTTGGGATGCCACTCACGCACATGGGCGAAGCTCCAGCCTTCAATCGCCAAATCGGCGCAGGCCGACGCGACCGGCATACGGCCATTGTCGCCAAGCGACAGATGCCAGTTGGTCATACCGGTGGCGCGCATTGCCCTTTGGGCGCGCCCTAACATCGACGCCTCGATGTCAAAGGCAAATATGTCCTCAGCCGCTACCGAGAGCAGCCGAGTAACACGTCCGGTGCCGGCGCCGAATTCCACAACTTTGGCGCCGTGCAAAGGATGGATTTCGTTAAGCGCCGCAAACAGATTGCCGCGCCTGTCTTCGCGCGCTACCAAACGGTCAAACTGCTCCGCCTGATTGCGATAGATGTCTTTGAAGAAATTACGCCGTAAAGTCACGGTCAAGAATGTGTACCGTGGAGAGACTCAGAGCTGAAGTCGAACAAAAGCTCATCGAATCGACCTCGGTCGATCTGCGGGTAATTGTCCAATTGCCCCTTGAATATACGCATGTACTCGACGATTTGCTCGCGCGTATAGGCCTCGAAGCGAAGCGTGACAGCTGGCTGAGTATTACTTGCCCGCACCAGGCCCCAGCCATTATCAAAGACTACACGCGCACCATCGACTGTCACGACCTCGTAATCGTTTTGGAGACTCGCGGTCATTTCGTCAATCATCTTGAATTTCAAGTCGTCCGGCGCGCTCAGTATTATCTCCGGCGTGGCCACCAACTTGGGAATTTCGTCAAAGATTTCGGCGACTGTTTGCCCTGACTTGCTAATGATCTCAAGCGTTTTGAGCGCCACCAGAGGCGCGTCGTCGAAGCCGAAGTAGTTTTCCCCGATGAAGAGATGTCCGCTCACTTCGCCACCTAGCAGGGAACCGATCTCGTTCATCTTCTGCTTCATCAGGCTGTGTCCCGACTTCCACATGACCGGGATACCGCCGTATTTCTTGATTTCGTCGGGGAGCGCCTGCGACGATTTGACGTCGAAGACGATCGGCGTATTGGGGTGACGCCGGAGCAAATCCCGCGACAGCAGCGCCAGCAGTCGATCCGCAGCGATATGGTGACCATGGTTGTCAATAAAGCCGCAGCGGTCGCTATCGCCGTCGAAGGCCAAGCCCAGGTCCGCGCCCAATTCGATAACTTTCGCCTCCAGGTCGCGCGTCATTTCGGGATCTTCCGGATTCGGCAAATGATTGGGGAAGGTTCCGTCAGGTTCACAGTAGAGACATTCAACCTCCAACCCCAGAGCGCGCAACACCGGCGTCAGATAGGTACCCGACAAACCGTTGCCCGCGTCAAGCACCACTTTCAGCGGTTTTTCCATGTGAACCTTACGCTGAATCTCGGTCATGTGTTGGTTAATCATGGTTGGGTCTTCTTCGACCTCGCCGTCACCTGCCGCGAACGCGCCATCATCGATAATGCTTAAAACGTCTTGAATCTGTTCGCCGGCCAGCGCCAGCTTTGAGTAGGCCATCTTGATACCGTTGTAACGCGTATCCAGGTGGCTGCCCGTGATCATGACGCCTGCTCCGGCATCGCCATAAGAGGCCGAAGCGAAGTAAACGGTCGGTGTGAGCACCTCGCCGATGTCGGTAACCGCCAATCCTGTCGAAGCAAGTCCTTCGATCATCGCAGCCTTAAGCGGACCGGAAGACAGGCGATTGTCGGAACCTACAAAGATCTTGCGCGTGCCAAATTGACGTGGCAAATATGTGCCCAAAGCCTTGCCAACCAAGTAGGCTATGCCAGGTGTCAATTGTGGGGATTCGCCGTTGGCAGTGCCGCGAATATCGTATTTTCTGAAGATCGAACGATCGATTGTTCTCATGCTCACCTCTGACTCATGCGCTCGCGGTTAAGGGCCAGCGGCCACGTATCGTCAGGCCTCGACCAGGAATTCCTCGCCATCAACATACGCGGAAAACTTCAAACCACCGCCTCGTTTGCGGCTGGCACTGATGCGAACCTCTGTTCCTTCCGGCGGGTTGGAGCGCAAGAGAAAGTCGGCCAAGGGTTCCCGCAAATTGCGCCGCAGGATTCGCCGAAGCGGGCGCGCGCCGTATTCCGGTTCGTCATTTTGCTCCAACAGCCACTTCTTGGCGCCGCCGCTGAACTTCAATGACAAACCGCGTTCATGCGCCAGCTTGTTCTCTTTTTCGATCAGCAAGTCGAGGATCAGGACGAAGTCCTCATCGCTCAAGGCGTTGAAAAGGATGACCTCGTCCAGCCGGTTGATGAACTCTGGTCGCAGAAACTCCAGCACCTGGTCCATAATTTGCTCGCGCAAATCGTCGGTAATCTGGCGCACCATCAAATGCTCGGAGCCGATATTGCTGGTCATGATGACCACCGCTTCACTGAAGCGCGCGATATTACCGCGTCCATCGGTCAGCCGGCCCTCTTCCATCACCTGCAACAATACATCCATAATCCGCGGATGCGCCTTTTCAATTTCGTCAAGCAAAACGATGGTATAGGGTTGCTGCCGAATGCGCTCGGTTAACTGTCCGCCCTCGTCGCTGCCGACATAACCCACCGCCGAGCCGATTAAGCGGTTGATGCTGCTCTCGTCCTTGTATTCGCTCATGTCCAGCGGGAAGAGATTTTCTTCGCTGCCGAACATGAAATCAGCCAGCACGCGCGCCATTTCGGTCTTGCCGATACCGGTAGGACCCAGGAACAGGAAGGTGCCAATCGGTCTCCTCGGGTCTTTCAGTCCAACGCGCGCCGTTTTGATGGCGCGGCTGACCAACTGAACCGCCTCTTCCTGGCCGATAAGACGTTGGCGCAGGTGTTCCACCATATTGGCATAGCGAAGACGTTCGTCAGCACCCAATTTGGTGACCGGAATGCCGGTCATCTGGCTCGTCACCAGGGTCACGTCTTCTACATCAAGCTTGGCATCGTTGTTGTCCGGGCGGAAGGCAAGATGTGCTTGCTTGCCCATATTGACCATAGCGGCGGTGCGATGTAGCAATTGCTCGGCACTTTGCGGCAAAGGATTGATGGTCAAATAGCGCTGCGCCATGCGTGCGGCCATTTTCAGCGCGTCGTGCTCGATGGAAATCTCATAGTCCGATTCCAGATGCGGCGCTATCGTCTCCAGAATATGTACGGTTTCGTCCAGGGACGGCTCATCAACACGGATAATCTGACTGTTTTCCATAATGGCGCTGACATTTTGTATGCGCGCTTCAAAATCCTGCAAATTGGTGGTGCAGATGACGACAGGATCTTCGCTCAAAAAAGCTTTTTGCACCAGCGACGTCGCCTTATTGAAATCGGCTTTGATCGGGCCGCCGAAGAAACGATGAACCAGCGGCAAGAACAGGATGCCGCGCCGCGCCGCGCTCATGCCAGCGCGGAAGGCCTCCTGATCGCCGTCCAGCAGCGCCGTTTCGCTTATCTGTACCAGATTTGACAAGCCATTGGGTCCCTTGTCTTCCGCCATGAGCAAGGCAAGGCTATATGCCAGCGTTCGCTTGCCGACGCCGTCCGGACCAATCAAAATGATGTGACGATTGACCGACTGTGTCAAGACGTTGATCATGTTGCGCAACAGATCTTCACGAAAATGCACTGCACGCAGCAATCCGCGCTTGGCCCGTTTGACGTAATCCACAGTGGTGCTGTCGTCGCGGCTAGGGATGATTTTGCTGGCGTCGCTGTATGCGTCTTGAATCGACTTGGGCGTGATGCTGAACTGGCGAAGAATCCCGCCCGTGCTGACCGATGTTTCCGCTAGTACCGCCAAGGCATGATCGGTATCGATTTTCTGCTCGTTCATCGAATTGGCGATCGTTAACCCGTCGTCGAGAAGTACGATCGACTGTCGGCTCAGCGAAACTTTCTTGTTGCCAATAGCGACGAAATCCAGGCTGCCGTCGGGATCACGACGGGATTGAATCGCGACTTTCACTTGGCGCTCCAAGCGCTCGAGGTCAACACCGCGCGATGATTCGAACATCTTGAGCATACGCCAGGCTGCGGTGTTTTCTCGGCGTAGCAATGACAGCAGCACCATTTCGGGCATGATCGACGATTTGCGATATTCGCCTAGCATGGGCACGGCATCGTTCAAGACCGCGTCCATGTCCTTGGAGATGAGATCTGGATTAAGGGTAGACATTGACTATCTGTGTCCTGCGTATTTCAGCGTTCGTCGTTGATCAAGATGCGAGTGGATTCGCGCCGCCTCATTATAGCCCATCAATATCGCAATCGCCTAGCTCGCAAAGCCTAGCGGCATGCTACCGAAGGCCTGTCGCTCTCCAAGCAGCACTTCACAAATGACCTTCGTCGCGCGGGACATGGGGCTATATCCCTGCACATAAGCCGCAAGCTCGGGATAGATGAACATTTCTATCGGATTCCACAACGTCACCAGAATCGTCTTATGCGCCGGCATCGCCTCGACCAGTTGGATTTGCCGGGGATCGTCAATGTTGTTCAAGGTGAAAACGGCCACCGTATCGGCTTCCTGCGCAGCTTCGCTCGCCCAAGTCAATTCCCCTTCCTTCGGCGACCCGGAGACGGAGAGGAATTCATGCTCCTCCACGCGGCGATCGCATTCTCGTCGTATGCGTGGACGCGTGCCTGGATAAACAAACAGCACCTTGCCCTGAACCGGTATCATATCCTGCGAGTCGAGCACAGTTACACCCCGTTCGAACAAATACGTCACCAGACGATCGTGCGCCAACAGGTCCAACCGTTCGCGCGTCGTATCCGGATCTAACGGGCTCCAATCCAATACACCGTAATGCTGTTTGACCCGAATAATGCGCTCTACCGAATCGTCTATGCGCTCGAGCGTGATATGCCCGGCGCGCACGGCCGCGACCACATCGCTAATCGCCTTGCGTATCCGTTGCGTGCCCACATGCGCGCCGATCGCGATCAAATCGTTGCCCGCTTTGATGGCCCGGATCGAGGCCTCGCTGGCGTCGTATCTGGTGTCGACAGCATCCATATCCAGCGCATCGGTCATGATTAAACCATCGTATCCCAACTCTTCCCGCAGCAAGCCTTCCACTACATTAACGGACAAAGATGCAGGCAGGGGTTCGGCATCAAAGGCGCTGAACCAAATATGCGCCACCATCACAGTACTGACACCGGCGTCGAATGCAGCGACGAATGGTCGCAATTCAACCGAATCCAACCGACGTCGGTCGTGGTGGATCGCGGGCAACTCCAGGTGTGAGTCTTCGCTGGTATCGCCATGACCGGGAAAATGCTTGACTGTGGCTACCACTCCATTGTCTTGCAAGCCGCGTATGAAATTCATCAGAATCGGAGCGACCATTTTCGGATCGCTGCCGAATGCTCGGCGGTCGATGATGGGATTGAAGGCGTTAGTCAGCAAATCTCCGACCGGCGCCAGATTCATGTTGACGCCAACCGCGCGCATCTCGGCGGCCATAGCCGCGCCAACATCGTAGGCCAGGTCTTCGTCTTGCGTGGCGGTTAGCAACATGGGGGCTGGGAAGCGCGTGAAACCCTCTTGCAGATGCTGGATAGGCCCGCCCTCTTGATCCACTGCGATCAGCAGCGGCAAGCCGCCCCAGCTCATGATCTCTTGCTGGTATGAATTCGTCAGTGCCGTCACCTGTTCGGGCGATTCAACATTGCGGCCGAAGAGTACAGCCGCGCCCGGTTGTACCTCGCGCAAGAAAGCCGATTCCGTTTCTGTCAGTTGCGCGCCGAAGAAGCTCACCATGAACATCTGCGCAACTTTTTGCTCCAGCGTCATATTGTGCAACGTATCCGCTTTTTCCGACACTTGCGCCGAAAGCGAAGCCAAGGCCAGCAGATGCGCCAGGCAGGCGATCAAACGTATTAGACTGTGATTGGGGCTAACGATGGCTAGAATCCGTTCTGTTGAATCATCATATAATGCAAGAAGTTGAACTGATCGTCGTCTACAAGCAAGCGAGGGCGCGCTTGATCGTCGATGACGCCTGGAAACAGTTCCACCGCTACCAGTTTACTGGCATAAACGTAAAGCGTGTCCAAGAAGAAGCGCTTATTTCCCCAAAAACTCTGATCAAAATACAGATTGCCCAGTCCAAAGTGTATGAAGGCCGTTTCGCCGCGGCGCGTTCCGTAGAATTCAAAGGTCATCGGCTTGTGCTCCGCGGTGCCAATGACAACATCAGCGCCCCACTCGGCAAATGCGCGGAAATCGGCTCGTTGTCCCGCCGTCGGTGTATAAGACTCGAATTCCTGGTAGTGAACGGTCAGCAGGACCAGATCGTTTTGCGCTGCCAGCACGGGCAAGTTGTCTTTTAGCCAGGCGCGGTCACAAAACGCAGCCCCTGGTCGCAGGCCGCCGAGCGCGCTCGGATCTTCGTTCACCAAGGCATAATAGGGACCAATCGCGTTACAGGCGAGCCAGGCGACATTATTGCCGTTGTGCGAGAGAATCAGGGGTTTCCCGGCATCGTCCCGGCTGCGACCTCCGCCGACAATTTTCATTCCTGTCTCTTCAAATAGCATTAGCGTGTCTTCAAAGGCGTCGTAACCAAAGTCATTGATGTGATTACCCGTCAAATCAACCACGTCGACATTCAAGATATCAAAGAGACTGGCGTGTTCGCGTTTCATGCACAGGCTGTTCGCGCCGCCCAAGACCTTGTCGTTAAATTGTGGGCAGGAGTCGGCCAGAGGCGCTTCGTTGGTCACATGGAAATAGTCCGACGCCGACACGTAATCGCGGATGCCGCTTGCGGCCGCCTCCACGCCAATCGCATCAATCGCTGTTCTTGTCTGCCGCGCAATCGCGGTTGTGCCGGACAGAGTAATGCGCGTTAAACTGCCCTCATGATAGTTAGGCGCGCCACTATCAAAAATCAACGGATAGTCGTCTATTTGGTCGACGACGGCTTTCCCGTCCAGCCACAATGGGCGGAGGCGCAGGCGCAATTCATCAAATGGAAGCAAAGTGAAGTTGAGCTTGTCCCGCCAGAGTTGGCGCTCCAGGTTTTCGTCTTCGACGATTCGCGTATCACCATGCAGTTCAATGCCATGTTCCCGTAACCGAAGCGCTGCAGATTCGCTCAAAATCAATTGCCGATCGAAACCACCAGCGAGCATCGCATCCAGTTGGTCTCGCCCAATCGACGTCTGTAGCGCAGCGAAAGCAGCAGCGGGCATCCACAATTCCTTGCCAGTTTCTGTTCTCCGCTCGGCTTGTGAATTGTACGGCGGCGAATCCATAAGCGCCGCGCTGTAAAAGGCCAGGTAATCGGGAATATTTCGCTCCCAGGAGGCTTCGTCGTGCCCGGCGCCGCGGTAAACAACATATTGATGATCGACGTCGCGATCCCTCAAGATCACATGCATCTGATCAACACCGTCCGCCGCGAAGTCTCTTGAACCGCGATCCAGCCACAGCCGCGTATCGGCGCCAAGGTCCTGCGACCGCGCCAACTCAAGCGGGTTGTATCGAGGCTCGACATGAATAGGGTCGAAAAACGGGCTATGCCCGCCGATCGCCACGAACCGACCCGGGAAACGCAGCCCCACATGATATGCCCAGAATCCCCCACGCGAAATGCCGCCTATGGCTGTTCTGCCGTCGCTGCGATATCGCTGCTGGACATGATCCAATTGGTCAATCAGGAGCGAATCGTAGCCCACCCCGCCAAAGTAATTCTCGTTGGCAATAGCGTCGCCAAAGGGCAAAACAACGATCATGGGCGGTGAAGCGCCGGATTGTATCGCAGCTTCCAGCGCTTTAATGAAACCCAGGCGCAGCCATTGCTTGTCATCCGCATTGGAACCGTGCAGCAGAATTAGCAGAGGATATGTCCCTTTCGAAATCTCATAGCAAGGTGGGAGATAAAGCGTGAAATATCTGGCTCGGGCAGAGCCATCGGGGAGGTAGGTTTCACGTGTCAGACTTCCGGCTTCATCACAGCCGGCGGAACTGACGGTTGCAGCCGCAAGCAATGCCGCGATTCCGACAATAGCCAGCGCCAACAATGCCATTGGTGGCGCGACAATTGAGGGCGATGAGGTTGGCTTTCCCATAGGGGCAACGGCAAAAGCGGCGGAAATTATTCTGGATCGGAGAGATCGCCCAGCCGATAACCAATCCCGCGTACGTTAACGACAAGCTTTTCGTAGTCGCCAAGCGTCTTCAACTTGCGCCGCAAATTGCTGACATGAGGACGAATGACCTCGCGGGCTTCGGGCTCATCAGTGTTATAGCCGCGGACTTCCCGTACCAGCTCTAGGCATGGCACAACGCGGCTGCGATGCGCCGCCAAATACAGCAACAAGTCGAACTCCGTAGGGGTCAAACTAGTGGACTGTTCCCCAATGCCGATCTGATAGCGGCCCGGGGCAAGCGAAAGCCCAGCCAATGCCATCATAGAATCACTGGGCGCCGCGCGATCACGAGCTGCAGGCGCAAGCGGTTCGAGGCTCACATCGTCTGGCGAAACTGCTGCCAAGGATTCTTCCCGCACCAGCTCCCCAACGTTCCGCTCAATTGCATCCAGCATTCGCCGACGCCGCATCAGGTTTCGCGCTCGTTCAATGCCGCGGTCCACGCTCGCTCTAATTTCTTGGCTGGAACAAGGTTTGATCAGATAATCGTGCGCGCCAGCGCGTAGCGCTTGCACTGCCGATTCGACGCTGGCATTTTCTGTCATCAAGACCATCATTGCGTCCGGCGACTGCGCCTTAATGCGCTGCAAGAGCTCTATCCCGTCGATACCTGGCAGATCAATCTCGCTCAAGACCAAGTCAAAATGCTGGCTGTTGAAGAGATCCAAAGCCTCGTCGCCGAAGGACGCTTCGACAATGAAGTAGCCGACCCGTTGCAGAGATTTGCTCACGGTGTAGCGATTGACGCCGTCGTGATCAACCAGCAAGATTTGCATTAGTCGACTCACCACTTCTTCAGCAACACGCGTGGACTTTGTATCCATGCATTGATTATACCGTAGCGCCTGGTTTTGCGGTATTCCAGCCGAAGGCATTCGCTGCTGCTGGCCGACTATTTGAGAACCAAGGTACAGAATTGGCCGGAGTCAGTCGTCATCTGTGGCCTGTCCGCAAGGTGCCAGTTGTCGCCGACACAAATGGCAATCACGTCGCCATCGAGGCTGACCAAGGGAATTTGATCGCGAATCTGCTGCGGGATCTTGCGGTCGATCATCCAATCTTTTATTTTTCGCGAGCTTCCAGCCATGCCCTTTGGCCGAAAGCGTTCGCCCTCGCGCCGCGTACGTAAATGCACTTCGGCGCCAACAGGCACAAGGACGGCTGTGGAGCGGCCCGTCGTCCGCTCACCATCCAAGAGTTTGACTCGCAAGTGCCCTAAGACAATTTCATCGGGTACTCGCAAAGGTATTTCCGTCCCAGACGCGATCAATCGGTAGTCTCCAAAGTGCTGTTCGGCATCGCGGCGCTCAATGTGGAGGCTATCGTAGCTGACACGAAGCTGGATATCCCCGCCCAAATCACGGACTTTGCCAGCTTGGGCGCCCTTGATCCAGTCGATGATCTCCAACGTGGTATCAGAACTCAATTCAATGTCGCGATCTTGCAAGCGGCAAAAGGCTTCACGAAGCAAACGACGTCGCATGGCAACATGACAGGACTGATAGTCGGACCGGGAAATGCGCCAGGCGCCCTCCTGTTGTTCGATCAACGGCAGTACGTCGCTCTTGAAGCGAGATTCCATGTAATCGTGGTCTGCCCCTGCCGCAGCGGCCAGCCGCTCAAAGGACTTTGGAAGATGAACATAGCGGTCAAGCAGCGGACGAACGATTTGATGACGAATAAAGTTACGCAAATGCCCGGTGTCGTCATTGCTACTATCGTGACGGAATTCCAGCCGGTTTTCGACGCAATAAGCTTTAATCTCGTCCCGCGTGACATTTAGCAGCGGCCGGACTAGTGTCAACCCCTCGTGGTACGGCATTGGCGTTGACATCCGCATGCCGCGTAGTCCCTTGATCCCAGAGCCGCGAACCATATGCATCAGAATTGTCTCTATTTGATCAAGCGCGTGATGACCTACGGCTACGCAGGCGGCATCGTGCCGCATGGCGAGTTTTGCCAAGAACTCATAGCGTACTCGCCTGGCCGCTTCTTCGAGGCCGATGCCCTCCCGTTTGGCAAAGGCCGGCGCATTGGCGCTACCTGCCGTGAAGGGCAATTCCGAGCGAGTCGCCATTTCACGGACATGCTGAACATCTCGGGCTGCGGCTTCTCCGCGAATACCATGGTCCATAGATGCGACATGAATCTGGAAGCCCATATCTTGGCTAAGCCTGGACAAAACATGTAGTAGCGAGACGGAATCGGCGCCACCGGAGACGGCGACAACTACGGTCTGACCCGGGGCGATCAAGTTATGTTCTTTTATGTTTCTGGCGACAACAGAGAGCATTATCCTGGAACCGTTCCAACAAGACGCTCGTAATATCATAACTGATAGCGATCATCTTGGGAAAGATAGCCAATTCAGTGATATATTGTGACTTATGTCTAAAGACAAGTTTTAAGTAAGAAATTCGTTTGTTACGATTGGTATTCCTTAATGTTAATCTGTGATATAATTCGGCGCGTCTGCTTTCCTTTGGGGAGTCTTTTGTGTTAAGTCCTCTGGATTTCCTGTTCGGGCTTTTTTCGCTTGATATTGGCATCGACCTGGGAACCGCGTACACGCTCGTATATGTGCGCGGCAAAGGCATTGTTATAAACGAGCCTTCGTTCGTCGCGATTGACCGAAAAACACGTGTTCCAATCGAAGTAGGGGCCCGCGCCAAGGAAATGTGGAGCAAGAATCCCAAAGATATTTTGATCATCCGCCCCTTGCGTGATGGTGTAATCAGCGAATATGAAATCACCGCGAGGATGCTGGACTACCTCATCCGCAAAGCGCACGAACAAAGCTGGGTGCCGGTACCGCGGCCACGCGTCGTTGTCGGCATACCAAGCGGCGTCACAGAAGTCGAAAAGAGGGCGGTCATAGAGGCGACGCTCGACGCCGGCGCGCGCGAGGCGCATCTGATTGAAGAACCCGTCGCAGCGGCAATCGGGGCCGACTTGCCCGTACTCGAAACCCGCGGAAGCATGGTGGTGGATATCGGCGGCGGCACCACGGAAGTAGCTTTGTTCTCGCTAGGCGGGATCGTAATCAGCCGTTCGATTCGCGTCGCAGGCGACGAAATGGACGAAGACATCGTGCGGCACCTGCGGAACAAACACAATCTGCTAATCGGCGAGCCGACTGCCGAAAAGGCGAAAATTGATATCGGCAGCGCTTACCCCTTGCCGCAGGAGCGCACCTATATCGTCAAGGGGAGGAATCTCACCACAGGGCTCCCCGACGCGGTTGAGGTCAGCTCAATCGAGATCCGAGAGGCAATCGGCGGATCAGTCAATATCATCATCGACACGGTAAAGGATGCGCTCGATGATACCCCACCCGAACTGGTCGCGGATTTGATGGAGAGCGGCATCACGATTGCCGGCGGCGGCGGTCAATTGCGCGGATTGGGCGATCGGCTGCGCGAAGAAGTCAATATCCGGTCCTGGCTCGCCAATGACGCGATGACCTGCGTCGCGCGCGGCGCCGGGCGTGTTCTGGAAGACTATACCAACTTGCGACGGCTGCTGACCGGTCCGGAACGCGGCAGTACGCGGCACTAACCTGCGAACTCGAAGTCCCTCGAGAAACTGATCTAATAAGCCACGTCTCTCACGCGACGGGAAGACGTATTGTTTTGTGTGAGCGTGACATTCTTCGGGCCGTTTCGTCGGTTACGCGCCGAGCGACTGTGATAATATAATATCTGATTGCTTTGTGTGAGGACTCTGGCTTGCGATTGAATGGGCGCCCCAACCGTTTCGCCGTGCTCATGATGATGCTGGGCCTCTGTGGCCTGCTCGTCGTATTGGCGATTGCTGGCGTACTGAGCCCGATCGAAGCTGCGGTTGCCGCGCCGCTTAATAGTCTGTCAGGCGCGTTCAACCGTTTGTCTGTGTCCTTCAACCAAGCGGTTGATGAACTGAACAATTTGGGACAATTGCGCGAACGCATTGCTGAGCTTGAAGAGCAGCTCGCCCGCGGTCAAATCGAACTCCTCCAACTGCGAGAGGCGGCCAGCGACTACGACCGTCTTGTCAGCTTGCTATCCTACACAACAACGCTCGAGAATCAGGAATTCCTTACCGCCGACGTAATTGGTGTCGACCAGACCGGAATCGTCCGGAACGTCATTATCAACCGAGGCACGCGCGACGGCGTCGCAATCGGAATGCCAGTAACTACCGACCTGGGTTTGGTGGGACGCATCAGCGGTGTCAGCGCCAATGCGTCGCAAGTTCAATTGATCACCGACGAAAACAGCGCTGTCAGTTCCCGATTGCAAGAGACACGTGCGGACGGCAGTATCATCGGTCAGGCCTCCGGTGTCTTGCGCCTCACGTTCGTCGATCTCGACGAAGAGATCCGGCAAGGCGATCTGGTGATCACATCCGGCTTGGGAGGCAACTTCCCGCCCGATATCGTTGTAGGCCAGGTAACAAGCGTGCGCCAATTTGAATTCGAACTGTTCCAGGAAGCGCAAGTCCGCAGCCTGATCGATTTTCAAACGCTGGAGTTGGTGCTGGTCATTACCAGCTTTCAGCCGATTGATCTGTCCGTGTTTGACCAGTAAGAAGAAACCGATATGGGTCGTTACCTCAGTGTACCGATATTAGTATTTGCGACGGCGCTTTCCGCAAGCGTCCTGCCGCAACTGGTCGGCTTCGGCGTCGGTTTGTTGGGGAATGTCACGCCAATACTGAACAATACTCGCGGGCAGTTTAGCCTGGTGATGCTCCTGGTGCTGGCATGGTCAATCCGATCGGATCTACTAAGCGGGTTTGTTTGGGCGCTTGTAGGCGGAATCCTCCTCGATCTTTATTCAGCAATACCAATTGGGACTTCTTCAGCAGCGCTAATGATAATCGTATATGCGGCCAATGGCGCGGCGCAACAGCTGTATCGAATGCGCATCGTCACACTGCTGGCGATGACTCTGTTAGCAACGCTGTTCTTTCAAGTGTATACTTATTGCGCGCTTCTATTGTTGGGGCTGTCATATGACATTCTGATGGTGATCCGGATTGTCTTCATTCCCACCATCATCTACAACCTGGTGGGAGTGCTGCCCACATATGCAATTGTCCGGCTGATTCAACGGCGTCTTCGCGTTAATGCGCCGAGTTCATCGACGAATCTGTCGCTCGAGGCAGATGCCGGGGCCTCCTGATGAAGTCCAATCGCTTGATTCCTTTCCAGACCTGGCGCTTGACCTTTTTCCAAGCCGTCATCCTCGCTGTCTTCTTGATTTTTGGCATACGCATGTACGAATTGCAGGTCCTGCGGCACGGCGAGTTTGAGGGATTCGCTGACGAAAACCGCTTTAGTGCGTTGCCGATTGCCTCTCGACGTGGCGCTATTTTCGACCGCAACGATAAGCGTCTGGCGTTTAACGTTCCTGCGTTCAATGTCACAATCATCCCAGCGGAACTGCCAGGCGACGAAATCGCCGAACTTGAGGTATTCAATCGACTGTCGGCTTTGGTTGGCGTGCCGCCCACGCGCGAACTAGCTGAACAAGCGGGTCAATTCGTAAGGAGCATTGAAGAGCTGGTTGCCGAGGGCGAAGGTATCGCGCCCTTCCGTCCGGTGATTGTCGCGCTGGATGTACCCCAACAAGTCGCCATGCAGATTCTCGAGGAGCGAATCTACATGCCGGGCGTGGATGTGGATACGGTCGCCGTGCGCGAGTACCCAACTGGCGCGCTCACGACGCATGTTATCGGATATATGGGTCCGATCCCGGCCGAAGAGGCATTGGAATTGCAGGCACAGGGCTACAACCCGGCCTTTGATCGCATAGGTTACGAAGGCGTCGAGCGATACCTTGAAGCGAGGCTCGCCGGTAAGCGCGGCAGCGTCTTGCGGGAAGTGGACGTCGCTGGAGAGGTGATCAATATCATTGAACAGGTCAATCCTGTCCCGGGTCAAAACGTGCGACTCACAATTGATGCCGATTTGCAGGCATTCGCGCAGCAGGCGCTGATTGACCAACTCAGCATATTGAATAGCGAAGCAGGACGAGTTGTCTCGCAGCAAGGCGTTGTCATCGCCATGGATCCCCGTAACGGTGAAGTGCTGGCGCTGGTTAGCTATCCGAGTTATGACAACGCGCGCTTCGCGCGTGCGATCGACGGGGAATACTATCTGGACATTATCGGCGATCCTTTGCGCCCGCTGGTCAATAATACGATCAAGGGCATTTATCCACCGGGGTCTGTATGGAAGGTTATCACGGCAGCCGCGGTAGTAGAGGAAAATGTCATTGATCCCAATACCCTTTTGCTAGACGAGGGGCAGTTGTTCTTGGAAAACCGCTACGCGCCCAACGACCCGGCGCAATCTCAGCGTTTTGTCTGCTGGCTGCGCACGGGACATGGTCGGGTGAATCTGATCCAAGGCATCGCCTGGAGTTGTGATGTTTACTTTTACCAAATCGGCGGGGGCAACCCGAATCTGTCGGTACAGACGATTCGGCCCGGCGGATTGGGCATTGAAGACCTCTTCCGCTATGGTACGGCATTTGGAATCGGCAGCGAACTCGGGATAGAATTACCCTTCGAGAATCCCGTGCGCATGCCAGACCGAGATTGGAAACGGCGAAACGAGGGCGAAAGCTGGTCCACCGGCGACACTTACAACGCGGCCTTCGGTCAGGGTTATGTGAACGTAACGCCCCTGCAACTGATTTCGGCCGTGGCAGCGACCATCAACGGCGGCATCTTGTATCAACCCACGATTATTCAGGATTTCCTTGATGAAGAACGCCGCGTTATCGAGGCGAATGAACCACATGTACTGCGAACCATCAATCGCGACATGCTCGAACCCGGCGAAGAGCTGACCTTGCTCTTGCTGGAAGACATGCTGATGAAGGGTCCCTCAAGTTTGGCATGTACTTGTGAGCCCAACTCGCAGTGGTACGATCCCAATCGCTGCAACCCGGAAGGTTACCGCAACACAGCGGATCTGGATCCCGATCTGGCGACCGAGGACTTGCAAGCATATCGCATACATATACCGCTCAATTACAGCTTCAACGCGTCGGTCTGCCAGCCTGTCCGCTTTCCGCCGGCGACGCGACCCTACACACCGGCCTTCCTTTCGGAGAATGCTCTGGCACTTGTTCAGGAGGGCATGCGGCAGGCTGTCACTGCCGAAGGAGGCACCGCGGGTGGCGCAGCGTTACCCAATGTAGAAGTCGCTGGCAAGACGGGTACTGCCGAGTATTGTGACAACATCGCCAATTCGCTAAACCTTTGCGTGCCGGGCCAGTGGCCGGCCCACGCCTGGTATACCGGCTACGCGCCCTACGACGATCCCGAAGTCATTATCATCGCCTTCGTTTATAATGGAGGCGAAGGATCACAGGTCGCCTTGCCCATCGTTCGCAAGACGATGGAAGAGTATTTTCGTTTACAAAGCCAGGGTAGCGGTATTACGTTGAGGAACTTCGGCAATACCGACTCGGCCGCAAATGAAAGTTAATCTGTTCGATCTCAGTGAAGAGCAAGTTCGCAACATCCGGTATTGGGCTCCAGCATTCATCACCGCTGCTCTTGCCTGGATCTTGCTGCTAGTCGTTGGCGAAACGCCGCTTTCCCGCGCTTCCGGACTGGCCTTGGCCGTAATGGGTGTCACCGCGAGCATGCGCAGGATGGGATTCATTGCGTCGATCGCGGGCGGCTTGACCATGACCCTCTGTCCAATCTTCTGGTCTCAGGCCGGTGGAGGCGTTTCCAAGCCCGCGACAATCGTGCTCGCGGTCGGCATTGCCGCCGTCGCGACGCTGCTGGCCAGCATTATCGTCAAGCGCAGTTATCTCGGTATTGGCTTAGGGATAGCCGTATTTGTTTTGATCTTCTGGAGCCAAATTGGAATCGCACAAAGCCTGCGTCTCACGGGCTTGGTGACAGCGTGGTTCATGTATCTACTGGTGGATATGGTCTTGCTCACCAACCCCCGACCCGGGACCAAGCCGCCTTCCCTACCGAGGCCGTTCCATACTTACGGCCTGCTATTCCTGTTCGCAATCGGCACCATAAATGATCCTTTGATCGCACTATTTGCACCCGCGATATTGCTCGGTCTTTTTCTTTCATACGCCAAGCTGCCGCCCTGGTATTGGCTAAGCGTACTTGCCGCGACTTGCATCGGCATCGGGCTGCTGGCGAAAAGCTACCTCTTGCCGGCTCCACCCTTGCTCGGTCTATTGAACTGGCGAGAGGCAGCGAGTTGGATCGGGCTCGGTCAATTGCTGACAGAACAATTCAGCATTGTTGGCATCGTAGTCGCCGTGCTGGGACTGGCGCGCCTGTCGCGTTGGTTCCCGCCTCTGGGCACTGTTACCATGATCGCCTTCGCCGCTTATACGTTCTTTGGCCTGGTTTATCTGGGCGATAACCGCGAGGTCTTGCTCTTGCCACTGGTGATGATACAGATCTTGTGGATGACCTATGCGGTCAATACCTTTGGACAGTGGGTCAACAAAACCATAGGAAACGAGACAGCGCGCTGGACACATGTTGTCTCGGCCTTCTACCTGGTTGTTCCTGTCATTTTGCTTTTGAACATCATACAATCTTGATACGCCCTCTGACGTTCGCGCAGAACGCAAAAATGAGTATAGTTGTTTTTAGGTAGCAGCGCTTCCATCACCAAGCTGGATGTGAAATAGAATGCAAGACGAACTGATTGCGATCAAAGGCGTCAAGGACGGTTTGCTGATCAGCCTCAGTCCTACTGAGAATTGGCAAGCTGTCACCGATCATCTGGCTTCCCGTATTGACGCCCGCGTGGATTTTTTTGCTGGCGCCGCCATCACTGTAGAACTCGGAACACGCCCCGTGCCCAAGTACGAACTTAGTTCGCTGAAAGCGTTGCTGGAGCGCCGGGGGCTATCGCTCTCCTTGGTATTGAGCGACAGCGACACGACGAGAGAATCGGCGCTCGCGCTCGACCTGAAAACCGACTCAAATAATCGCTCCGCGACGGCGGAAAAGCAAGAGACACTGCCTGTTGACCCCGAAGAAACAGGAACATGGGGTGTATTGGTGCGTCGGACTTTGCGCTCCGGGCGCATAATCCATAGTAAGGGGCATGTCGTGGTGGTTGGTGATGTCAATCCCGGCGCCCAGGTTATTGCAGCGGGCGACATCATCGTCTGGGGCAAGTTGCGCGGCACGGTGCATGCAGGCGCCGATGGTGACGAAACCGCCGTAGTTTGCGCGCTCGAGATGAGTCCCAGCCAATTGCGCATTGCCGGCTACATCGTAACTTCGCCCGCCGGCAAGCGTAGACACGTTGTGCCCGAAGTGGCGCTGATCCGTGACAATCAGATAGTTGTGGAAGCCAGAAGATAGTCCGGGAAAGGATATGGCATGGGAGGTAAGGTAGTAACCGTAACATCCGGCAAGGGCGGCGTTGGCAAGACGACCGCCACAGCCAACCTTGGGATATCGCTGGCAAACCTCGGCAAGAAAGTTGTCGTTATTGACGCCGATATCGGCTTGCGCAACCTGGATGTCATCATGGGCTTGGAAAACCGCATCGTATACGACCTCGTCGACGTCGTGGAAGGCCGCGCCAAGCTGCGGCAAGCTATGATCAAACACAAGAAGTTCGAGGACCTTTTTCTTATCCCGGCCGCTCAAACCCGCGACAAAATGGCGGTTAGTCCCAAAGATATGGTGGAACTCACAGATAAACTGCGCGAGGAGCACGATTATGTCATTATTGACTCCCCAGCCGGCATTGAACGTGGATTCCGTAACGCGCTGGAACCCGCCGACGAAGTCCTTATCGTCACCAATCCGGAAGTCTCCGCGGTCCGTGACGCCGACCGAATCATTGGTCTCATAGAAGCCGCCGATAAGGGACCGGGGCGTCTGATCATCAACCGCCTCAAGACCGAGATGGTCAACAAAGGCGAAATGCTTTCCGCGGAGGACGTGTTCGATATCTTGTCGCTGGAGATTATCGGCATCATCCCAGAGGATGAATTCGTGCTTTCCGCGTCTAACAGTGGCGTTCCCGTCACATTAAACGAGGGTTCGCGCGCCGGAATGGCCTTTACGAATGTCGCCCGCAGAATCACCGGCGAAGACGTACCTTTTATGAATCTTGACGAAAACCCTGGTTTCTTCAAGCGGCTAATGCGGTTTCTCGATGGTCGCTAGCATGGACGCCTGACGGCTGCGCCGACATCAGTTACCAGAAAAGGATCTTCTCATGACGAGTCTACTGAACCGCTTGTTTGGACGCCCCAGAAAAGGATCTGGCAAGACAGCAAAAGACAGATTGCGTTTTGTATTGCAGCACGATCGGATCAACTTGCCGCCCGAGCGCCTGGAAGAGATGAAGCGCGATATCCTGGCCGTCATTGTCAAGTATGTTGTCGTTGACAAGGATCGCGTTGAAATTGCGCTGGAGCAGCGCGACCGCAATCACAGCAAAATAGTCGCCGAGATCCCAGTTGTCAAACAGACCGTGCCCCCGAGCCCGGAAATTAACATGGATTCTCACGAAAACAACTCGGATACGCCTGTGGGCGAAACAGAGGACTCGGTTGATGAAGGAAAACCAGCGGATAGCGACGCTGAAGCTGCCGCTATTGCCTCGGATGATGGGGAAGACACCGACGAAGGGGGAAACAAGAACAAGAAGTGACGCTTCGCTTCAATCGACGATTGACCGTGATTTGCGACGAATTGGAAATCCTCCTCAAGTAAGCACCGGCATGATTCCAGTATATTCTCGCGCAGCCCGCCGAGCATACCCTGTCTGTTTGTACAGCCTCAGCTATAATGAGCGTTCCATAAATTAGGCTTGGACGAACCTGGGCATGGAAGCCAAAGGAATACTTCGACGCTTTGATCTTGTGCTACTGGTTACCACATTGGTACTGGTCGTCTTCGGCATAATGATGATCGCGAGCGCAACGCAAGACGCCATCGACGACGACATCATTCGTCGTGTTCCTGACCAGATTACCTATGCCATTATCGGTTTCATCGCCATAGTGGTGATGGCAACCATCGACTACCGACTTTTAGGCGGGGTCAGCATTTGGCTCTACGCCGTTATGATCATTCTCCTGCTGCTGGTCCGGGTCTTCGGTGTCGAGGGCGCGGGTGGCGCGCAGCGCTGGTTAAACATCGGCATCCGCATTCAACCTTCGGAAATCGGCAAGATCATTTTGATCATCACCCTGTCGCAGCATCTGGCCGACCGCTATCAGAATCTCGGACAATTGTCCGCCGTTTTCCGCTCCCTGGCGCACGTTGCGATTCCCGCCGCTCTCATCTTCGACCAACCGGACCTCGGTACAACAATTGTCTTTCTTTTCATCTGGGCAGTGATGATTTGGTCGGCGGGATTCCGCCTGCGGCACATTGCGATGTTCGTTACAGTTGGGCTGGTACTGCTGCCGATAGTCTTCACGCAACTGGCGCCATATCAGCGATCGCGAATCGAACTCTTTGTCAATCCGGATAGCGATCCCGACGCCGCTTATAATATCGATCAAGCGTTGATCAGCATCGGATCAGGTGGGGTCTTGGGCAAGGGATATGCCGTTGGTCCGCAAAACACCGGGCGCTTCCTCCGTGTGCGACACACTGACTTTATCTTCAGCGTTATCGCCCACGAATTCGGAATGTTCGGGGGCATAGCGGTTATCGGGCTGCTCAGCCTGGTTTTGTATCGCATTCTAAAAGGTGCGCGCGAAGCGAGTGACCCGCTCGGCAGTATGATCTGTTACGGCGTCGCCGCCATGATATTCTTCCAGTCAGTCGTTTCAATCGGCATGAACCTGGCTCTGCTGCCGGTAACGGGATTGACCTTGCCTTTTGTCAGCTCGGGAGGCACGTCGCTTCTGTTCACCATGGTAGGAATTGGACTGGTGCAAAGTGTTATCGCACGTCGCAGGCGGATTAACGTCTAATTGCCAACATCGCGCGATTCCTGCCGCTTACTGTGCCGTAACCCAGCCGCTCGGCGGCAGCGAATTTGGGCTACCGCGCTCACACAAAATAATCAACCTGCTTGGCTACCGCAAATCGCGGTTTATTAAAAAAGAGGGGAGACAGATTTGACTGCAGATGATCGGCAACCCGTGCGTATCCGCTACGCGCCCAGTCCGACAGGGCCTCAACATATAGGCGGCATTCGCTCCGCCCTGTTCGGCTGGCTCTTCGCCCGTCGACACGGTGGCCAGTTCATACTGCGCATCGAAGATACGGATCAAAAACGCTCTGTGCCCGGCTCCATCGAAATGATTCAAGACGCTTTCGATTGGTTGGGCATGGATATCGACGAGGGACCGCGGCAAGGCGGACCATACGGCCCATACATTCAGTCGCAGCGCTTGGAACTCTACCAAACCTGGGCGCATTGGCTGGTCGAGAAGGGACAGGCCTACAAATGCTTTGCCACGGCGGAAGAGTTGGCGCAAATGAGAGAAGCCGGCAGCGGTTACGACCGCCGCTATCGGGATTTAGACCCGGCTACCGCGAAGCGCTTGGAATCTCAAGGCCAAGACTATGTTATTCGATTCAAGATGCCGCTGACGGGGAAGACTAGCGGTTACGACATGATTCGCGGTGAAGTGACATTTGACAACGAGCAGTTGCAGGATACTGTGCTGCTCAAATCAGACGGCTTCCCTACCTACCATCTTGCCCACATTGTTGATGATCATCACATGAAGATCTCGCATATTACGCGGGCAGTGGAATGGCTTCCCTCCTTCCCGCTGCACCTGAAGATCTGGGAGGCCTTGGGCTGGGAAAAGCCTCATTTTGCCCACCTGCCGGTTTTGCTCAACCCAAATGGCAAAGGAAAGCTGAGCAAACGGAAGGAAAGATTCGCCGCTGCCGACGGAACCAGCGTACCCGTTCTCGTTCACGAGTTTATCGACGCTGGTTATCTTCCGGCAGCCGTCCTCAATTTCTTGACCAATATCGGTTGGAATTTCGGTGACGATCGCGAGGTCTTTTCCTTGTCGGAGGCTATCGAGCGCTTCGACTTGACGGACGTCAACCCCGCGAACAGCGCTTATCCTATTGCGAAGCTGCATTGGCTAAACGGCCAATATATACAGTCCGCAGATGTCGATCACCTAGCCGGTTTGCTCAAACCAGTGCTGCAAAGCGCCGGATACGAGGTGGATGACGCGCGTTTGCGCAGAGTCGTGCCGATCTTGCAGGTCCGACTGAAAACGCTAAACGATGTGATTGCCATGGCCGGTTTTTTCTTTGACGAATGGGATTGTTTCGCAGCCCCGCCCACCGAGATACTTTTCCAAAAGAAGATGGATGGTCGCGCGACAAAGCAGGTGCTGGAAGCATCAATTCCCCTCATCGAAAGTCTGGCCGATTTCGGCCATGAACGTCAGTACGCTGCCTTCAAGGATCTCGCCAAGAAAATCGGGTACAAGAATGGCCAGGTTTTCGGTACACTTCGCGCCGCTGTGACGGGTCAACGTGTTTCGCCACCGACATTCGAAACGATGGAGATTCTGGGCAAGGCAGAGTCGATCCGTCGAATCAAGCTGGCCTGCGACTCACTTGAATAAAGAAGCGCTGCCCGCGAATCGTTGCCTTTGCCGACAGGCGGATGCGGTGGGCTTGTCAAGCCACAGCCCTTGTGATAGGCTTCTGTCGACGCAGTGGGAGATAGTTTAATTGGCAAAACAGCGGACTCTGGATCCGCCATTCCTGGTTCGAGTCCAGGTCTCCCAGCAATAAGGAGCGGCCAACGTCCCGTCGGGTCGCTCTTTCATTTGGAACAGTAACAAGCCGCGGTCAATTGTCATCCGCCCATTAAGCGACCGACAACACCACTAATTCTACCCATTTGCGAAACTCGTTATGTTGAGCGTTATAGAGCAACCTTGTCCGCAGCGGCAATCCGAGCCACATATAAGACAGCTTCCGCCGTTCTTCGCGCGAGGTATGATCAACAATATCGCGATACCAGCGCGGAAAACGTAAAAAGACTTCCGGATAGTTCATAATGTTGTCTTTGACTTTCCAATAGAGCATGACGTAGGACACAAAGGCGATGACCCCCAGCAGGATCAGAAAAGAGGACGGCACCAAAAGAATAAAAATAAGATACGCGAGCGTCGTTGCCCACATGATGGACTCAAAAAGGGGACTGAAGCCCACTTCGTCGCCGTACTGTTGAAAAGCCGATAGAATTGGCTCCTTGTAGTATCCCAAGGTTACCAAACATGCGCGCAGAAACATGATGGATACAATGCTTATCAGGAGCGTAATAATCGTTGACATGCAAAGGGCTCGTTTCAGGCGACCTGCATTTTGCTAGATCGGCAAAACATCATCAATCATCAGGGATCTCAACATCTTCGACGGCGTTGAAGCCGAAACCGTGCTGAATCTGCCCTGGTACGCGAGCGAAAATGCCTTTGCGCGGAAATGGCGTACATGGCAAGGGAATCTGCCAACATTGATGGATATGGCTGTCGGGCACGTTCAGTTGCAATCCGCTGGCTGTTTCATAGACTTTGACCGGCGGCAAGGGATGCTCATAGAACCCATCGCCCGGACCGGCCGATACCGGGAAATCTCGTTGCGCCACGATCAAATACATAAAGTATGCCAGACAAATCCCCAAAACCGCGTAGGTTATTGAGACACGCAAGCGCCATGAGATCCTAGTCCATGACAGCATGGCGAGCAACCATGAAAGCGCAGCGCCGCTCCAAAAGATGTATCGCACGTATTTGAGGTTTGGCAGACTGACGAACCAGAACACCAGCATGATCAGCAGCGGAGCGAAGACCCATACGCCCAATCCCGCTCGACTTACCCCGGCTCGCCGCCGCACTCGACCGCTCGCATAAAGCAGCAATCCCGACACGGTCAACGCGGCGGGAAGCGCGAAATCCTTCACGTTGCTTCGGATTCCGTCGAACCATGGTCCGACCCAATCCCAAGTCGCAAGCACAATCTCGGGATCGCCATAACGACGCCGGGTATTGGTCGCCAGTTGTCGCTGCCGATGCGCGATGAGATTGGGCGGTTCGGCCCAATCGACCTCTATCCTGCCGATCGCATGGGGATAGGCGATATATCCGCTGGTCACAACCCCGCGCAGCATCCAGGGTCCTACAAAGAAAACCGCAATCAGTGCGACTGGCAAAGACAGACGCGTCAATCGCCCAAGGTTTGTCAAGCCACCTGCCTTGAAGACCAGCGCAACTATGACGAGCCCGGCTACGCCGGCGCCGAATACCCAAAAGGTCTGTTTGATGGTAAAGCCAGCCAGGATCACAATCGACAGACAAAGTACCTGGCAGGAAGCCGCCTTGAGGTCTCCACCAGCGTCTTGCAAGAAGTCCAGCAACCAGATCAAGGCTAGTATGCCTAGCAAATCGACTGTGGTGTCGGTCAGAAAATGTGAAATGCTCCCTCGCCCGACCACAGAAAACAAAAGGAACGGCATGATAAGCGTGGCGAAGATCCATGACCAACGGGCTTGCTCCTCCGCCCCGCATCGGAAAAGTTTCAGGGCTGAGTGAAGTGAATACGCCAGCATGACTGCCAGTAACAGTCCCGTCGCAACATGATACGAGCGCCCCGACCAAATCGATGTATCCAGCAAGGCATGGTACAAGTAGACGGAGTGATTGTATGCCAAAGACGAGAATAAATTGTTTAGCCCGGGAACAATGGGATAGGAATCCATCCACATGACTGCCTGGATATCGCGAAAGCCGGTATCGGATTCGTCAGGCATTTCTATGGCGCGGTTCGACATCCACAACAGCGCTACCAGCAGCATCAGCAGAAAAGCGCGATTTTTCTTCAGTCGCAGAAGCTCAGGGATGAACTGCTGACGATATTGGTACAGGCCAATGGCGGCAGCAATTGCCAGCAGAATAAGGGCCGTGTCATCGACCGCAAACAGCAAATGCCATAGTTGCAGCGCCGCCAGCGCCAGCGCCCAACCCAGCCAAAAGCTGTCGAACCAAGCAATGCCGACAGCGAGCCCGTGACCGAGCAGACGCAGCGCCATCAGGCCCAGCCCGCTGAACAGCAAGAACAGCAGCAGCCAACTGAGCAGGACCATCCCCATCGGATAGATCAATCCAAGCAATTGCTTTCGTCCCTTACTCTGGACACAAGGTGGTACCGGCAGAGAATTATAATGAGAGAAAATCAATAAGGCGATAACTATATCGCCTTCAGGTAGACAACTGGCAATATCCCGCGCTTCACAGGATCTGCACCTTGAATTGGTTCGCCGCCACTGAATGGCTATGCTAAACTACGCTAGAGACAGGAATTTAGCCTTCGAAATCAATGATAGATTCTGAGTTCATTGTGGGCGGAGAGGGCCCGCGCTTGGCCTTTGTTGATTCCGCCAACACCGTCCAGATCGCGGAGAATATGGTCGCCTTTGCCAATACCGAGGGCGGCGTTATTGTTGTAGGCGTGCAATCCGACGGCAATTCCGGCGCCGCCCCGCCCGAGGTCTCGGAAATTGACCGTGTACTCAAACTGGCAGACGACCTCTACAATCCTCCTGTCGTCACCGAGAAACTAGAACAGATACACTTCCAGACTATCGAAGACAGGCCTGATCCGCCATCAAATCTCGAAGCAACCGGGCGTATTCAGCTGAAAAATGCAGCCAGAAAACTGCCGGCCTACGCCATTCGCGTTCCCAGGAGCACCGAGTTGCATGCGCTTTCTGATGGCCGCGTACTAATCAGGAGTGGCAAGGTAAATCGGCCGCTGGGCGGGCAAGAGATCTTGCGATTGGCAAGCGCAAAGAACACCGGTGACTTCGAGGGGGAAGCGGTGCCGGGCGCCACGGTGGACGATTTTAGCCGCGAGATGATCGACGAATACTTGGAAAAGCGAGCCGAGCGCACGAAACGCCCTTACGACGGCGAAATCAACAATCTCTTAGCCGAGGTCGGCGCGATAACGGCGGATGGCAAGCCAACCGTTTGTGGTTTGTTGCTGTTTAGCGAATATCCGCAGAAATGGTTGCCACAAAGCGGTGTTGTTTTCGCCAAGTTTGTGGGAACCACGCCACGCGGCGACAGTGGCCTGGCCGGCTATACGCGACGAGAAGAGCTAACTGGTCCGGTCCCGCGCTTGATAGAAGCAACCTGGAACCTGGTCTGGAGCGAAATGGCGGTCAGCGCCGTCGTTAAAGGATTGGAGCGCGAAGAGACCTTTGAATATCCGCAATTCGCGGTGCGCGAGGCTCTTGTTAACGCCATGTGCCACCGTGACTATCGCTTGCGTGGCCGGCGCATCGAAGTTCGCATGTTTTCTGACCGGCTTGAGGTGATTTCCCCGGGCGGTCTGCCGGGTTTTATCACCGTTGAGAACATTAAGGACGAGCACTTTTCACGCAATCCCAGACTGGTGGGCGGGCTATTCCAATGGGGATACATCGAAGAATTAGGCTTGGGCATCGACCGCATGATCGAGGTGATGGAGCAAGCTGGACATTCGCCGCCCAAATTCGATGCGCGCCCGTACAGCTTTGCGCTGGCGCTGCATAATGAGCGCAAGAAACCAAAGCCGCCCGAATGGTCTCGCGACACCAATCACCGGCAAGCGCGCGCTCTGCAGTATATTCGCGAGAATGGTTCGATTACCAATCGAGAATTCCGCGGATTGATCAATGCTGTCTCAGCCGAGACTTTGCGTCTTGATCTGGTTGATATGGTAGACAAGGGAATTCTCACCAAGATAGGCGCCAAAAAGGGCACCTATTATGTGCTCAGGGAAAAGCGCTGACTCGACGCAAAAGACGGGCCCAACGCGTCGAGCCCGCTATCGTTCCGAGACTTAACTGATTTGGGAATGGTCTATCGGCGTTCCTTGAGGCGTGCCGACTTGCCTCGCCTCTCCCGCAGGTAATAGAGTTGCGCTCGACGCACTTTGGCGCGTCGCAAAATCTCTACTTTTTCCACGCGCGGGCTGCGAAGCAGGAAAGTTCTCTCCACGCCTACGCCATGACTGGCAATCCGTCGGACAGTAAAGTTCGCCTCGTTGCCGCCCTTGCGGGCGCGGATAACAACGCCTTGAAATACCTGAACGCGTTCGCGGCTGCCTTCCACGATGCGCACATGAACCTTGACCGTATCACCAGATTCGATCTCCGGATGTTTATGATTTTCGGCGACCAAGGTACGCATGAGTTCCTGGCTCATGGTTGGCTTCCTTCCATAAAAATACGCCCGCAGGCGTAGCAAAGACGTATCGAATGGCGAAGATTATACCACAGCGAGACTTAGCGGATCAAGGGTCAGCCGCGCCCGGTGTTTTGAAGGTCTTGGCAAGCAGATTCAGCATTGAACCCTTCGCGGTTAGTCAAGGCGGCGCCAGACTTGACGGGACATAGCAGCGGTTAATGACCTTACGGAATTAGCAACTCGTCTCCCGCTTGCACATTGTCCACATCAGCAATGTTGTTCAAGGATGCCAACGCTTCTATAGAGGTGCCGAACCGCAAAGCGATGCCGAGCAAGGTATCGTTTCGCTGCACGGTGTAGCTGCTCCTTGGCGTCGCAATCGCAGACTGCGCGCTGAAGTCGTCAGCAGCGCCGGCTTGCGCGTTGCTCAGTATGGCGTCCTGAGCCTGTTGCACCAACGCGCTGAAGTCTTCTCCGTCTTCCGCTTCCGCTATCTCGACTTCTTCCGAAACGGCGGTCGGTTCGATGGCACTGGGATCCGAAGTCGGAGGCGGCGCCGATGTTGGAGGGGGCGCGAAACCAGCCGTACCGCAGCCAGGAATTGTAATGCGCTGCCCAACCGATATGCGGTCGGGATTGTCAATTTCGCTCGCCGCAGCAATCTCGTCCACCGTTGAACCATAAGCCAAGGACAACATGAACAAGGTCTCGCCGGCGCGGATCTCGTGTATGCAGTCTTCGCCTGGGGGCACAGTTACACGAACCAGTGGAATTGACGTGGCTTGAAGGTCGGTCGCACCATCAACGGCGCCAGTAGTATCCGAACCCTCGGTGTTGTCAACCGAAAGCGCAGTTGCTTCCAGTTCTGCAGCCTCGGTCAGGCGCGAAATGAGCGCGGTTGCAGTCAAGGCGAATGTATCGGGAGGCTCCTCGGTGAAGATTTCTTCGAGCGACTCGGCAGTAAGCGTTGGTTCCGGCACTTCGGTGTCGACAGCCGTCGGCGACGCAACCTCGCGAGCTACCGGTTGACTATCAATAACTTCGCTAGCGTCGCGGAAACACGCTGTTGCCAGTAGGCACAGCAACCCGCATATCAGCAACAGCGATACACGCCGGCGTACCTCGTGTTTACTTTGCCTATAGGTCATAGACAGACCGTCCCATTCAAGACAGTTTGATGGCTTGCTTTCATTATAGTGAAGGGCCGAAAATCGGACAATCAGATCTGCAAGCAGGTTTGGAAAGCGAAGGCTGTCTAAAGTCTGAGGCAGTCAGACAACAGTAGTTTAGCTTATCACGCCGGCCGCAGCGCCCGCCAAGATCACTAGACCGACAACGATACGATAGTAACCGAAGACGATGAAACTGTTCCTTGAAACGAACTTGAGCAGCCAATCTATCGTGAACCAGGCGACGATTCCCGAGAGTGCGGCGCCAAGCAGCAAAAGCGCGAGGCCGTCTTGCGGCAAACTTGCCAACGAAGTCGCCAATTTGTAAAGCGTCGCGCCACCGAGGATCGGGATAGCGAGGAAAAAAGAAAACTCTGTGGCGATGCGGCGGTTCATGCCCGCCAACATTCCACCGACGATCGTCGCGCCGGACCGAGACATGCCCGGTACCAAGGCCAAGACCTGTACGATGCCAACGATGATCGCTTGTCTTGTCGTGACTTGCGTTAATTGCGCGACATCTTCAACGGTTGGACGGCAAAACCGGGGCGAGCGCTCAACCAGCAAGAATGCCACGCCGCCAAAGATCAGAGAACCCGCGACGACGGCGGGAGAGAATAGCAATGTCACAATTTGTTCGTCGAAAATGAACCCGACCACAGCGGCCGGAATCAACGCGAGAAATATCAACAGCCAAAAGCGCCTGATGTCTGGCTCCGAATGTAGTTTTGTCAAATGCGAGAGCAAGGTATGGCGATAGTAGGCTACAACCGCTAACGCCGCGCCAAATTGGATAAACACCTCGAATACCGCGCCCATGACGTCAAACTGCAGGATCGCAGCGCCGACAACAAGATGACCCGTGGAGGAAATGGGCAAAAACTCGGTTATGCCCTCGATCAACGACAGGACGACGACTTTGACAATGTCAGTCATATTCTCTCTAACAGTAGCCGCGCGGCGCGTAACCGGCGAAAAGAATTACCGCGCTCGCGCAAGATAGTAAGCCCGCCTGTAAAATGAGTGTCGCAGTTTACATAAACAGGTTGATGCGTAGAGAATATCTAAGCTATTATACGCTAGCGAACAATCGCTGTCCGCACAGGATCCCGAAGACTACTCCCGCAAGACATAAGCCATTATTAAGTGCGACATTTAATAGAAATGCAGATATTCCTTGACTCTCCCACAGGCTGAAACTTTCGTTTGCGAATGTCGAAAAAGTGGTGAAGGCGCCGAAGAATCCCGCGCCGACCAAAAGGCGCAATTGCGGCGACAGCCCGGTCCGCGCTGCGAACCATGCCCCAAATAGCGCCAGAGCAAATGAGCCAAGTGTGTTCACCAGCAAGGTCCCGAAGGGGAAAAGGCCCCATCGCGCCTGCATAAGTCCGTCTGCCCAAATCGTCAACAGATAGCGGGCGTTGGCGCCAAGGAAACCCCCTACGCCGACATAGATCAAAGTGTCCATCGCTCTGTCCTTGTATTCACACGTTCATCCTATGCCAGAGGCAGCAGGCTGTCAATCAAATGCGAGGCCAATCTCTCGCCCATCATTTCAATGGTTGCAACGAGGGCCAAGTGCATCGTGCAACCTGCCATATCCTGCAGTACACTAGTCGCTATTCTGGCAAGCAGTTTTGTCCGAAGCTCCTTGGTTTGAACTACCGCCCGGGTTGCTCATGCAATACGTCAAGCTGATACGCGGCAATCGCGACTTCACCAAACTATGGCTGGCACAGGTCGTCAGCCTGCTGGGCGACTGGTTCAACACGATAGTCATTTCGGCAATGATTGTTCAGTATACTGATGGGACCGGCTACCAAGGCGTCGCTGTCAGCGCATTCTTGATCGCGCGTATGATACCGCCTTTACTGATGCGGCCCCTGGCAGGCGTCCTGGCTGACCGCTTCGACCGCAAGCGGCTGCTGATAATCAGTGACGTTCTGCGCGCCCTGGCGGTGCTCGGCCTGCTAATAACGACGCAAGGACCGGAATATCTGCCGCTAATTTATGTATTCACAATCATCCAGTTCCTCGCATCGTCGGTCTTCGAACCCGCTCGCAATGCCATCATGCCAAGTGTTCTCTACCGTCACCAACTGGTGATCGGGAATACATTGAGCAGCATCACCTGGTCCGCCATGTTGGCTATTGGCGCCATTTGCGGTGGCATCGTTGCCGAAATCTTCGGAATACGCGCGGCATTATTCATTGATGCGCTAACCTTTGTGGTTTCCGCCTTGTTAGTCATGACCGTCGTCATACCTCTTGTACCCAGGTCTGAAATCGGCCAGGAACAGCGAAGAAAACTAGACAAGTCCAAACGCAGTTTTGCCGACGGAATACGCCATTTGCGGGAGCACCCGGGCACAGCCGCCGCGCTCTTCGTCAAGAGCGCGCAGAGCTTGACGAATGCCGACGCCCTGCTGATTATCTACGGTACGCAAGTCTTTGTGCTCGGCGACCAAGGCATCACGTCCATGGCAATCCTTTGGGCGGCTTTTGGCACGGGGGCCATCATAGGACCGTTGCTCACCAATCGCTTTAGCGATGATTCCGTAAAACTCCTCCGCCGTTTGATTACCGTCGGCTTTGTCATGATCGCCCTGGGCTGGTTGCTTTGGGGCATGTCGCCTTCGCTGGAAATCCTGGCGCTGGCGGTAGTCGTGCGCTCGATGGGCGGTTCGGTGAATTGGACTTATAGTTCGGTGATCATTCAGCAGATCGTGCCGGATGAATACCTTGGACGAATGTTCTCGCTGGATTTCGCCGGATTCGAGTTGGTTCAAAGCGTTGGTATCGTCTTGGTCGGTGTGCTGATAGATGCGGTGGGCGCCGGCAGTATTCACGTGATCGTTTACGCCTCCGCGCTTATCGCTCTGGTTCCGCTACTGGCATGGATCTGGATCATTTTGAGACTTGAAGCCAGGGAAGCGCGCGAGATGATGACGGCGCCTGAGTTCGCCGCAGGAGGTTAATATGCCCAGTTTTCGATACGATACGAAGATCATCCAAAACTACCCCAATTTGGTGGCTGGCGTCATTGTGGCGCGCCGCATGAGCAATGCGCCGACACCGCCCGACCTGCGAGAAGCGTACCTGGCAGAGCAAGAAACGGTCAAAACCAGGATTGGCTCGACTCCTCTGAGCGAACTGGCATCGCTCGGCGCCTGGCGCCGAGCCATCAGCGCCTTTGGCGTTTCGCCGACCAAATATCGCAGCGCAGCAGAGGCGCTGTTGCGCCGTCTGACCAAGAAGGGCGATATCCCGAGCATAAACACGCTTGTCGATATCGGCAACCTGGTCAGCATACGTTACGGCTTGCCCGTCGCCATTTTTGATACGCGCGAGATTCAAGGCGCGATCACCGTTCATTACGCCGCTGGCAGCGAGACATACATGGAATTGGGAAGCGACGAGATCATGCATCCGGAAGTTGGGGAAGTCATCTTTTCCGACGAGAAACAGATGGTGGTCGCAAGACGCTGGTGCTGGCGCCAAAGCGCGACCAGCGCGGCCAATGCCTCAACCAGCAATGCCGTCATAACGGTTGAAGCACATCATGAGAACGGTGAAGCCGATATCGAGAATGCCCTGCGAGACTTGCTCGAATTGCTACGCGCCCATGCCGGGGGCGATTTTAACGCGGCTGTCTTGAATGCCGAGAGTCCATTGATCTAGGTAAGACGTAGCCGCGCGGTCAATACCGGCGGAATCTGCCTAATCTTGGTCCAACTCAGATCCGGTCCCAGCTCGGCATCCTCGGGTGAAAATGCTGGTTCCAACAATTCATCCAGCACGAAGCCGGCTTCAAAGGCCACTTGAAGTAGCGCCGAAAGAGGACGATGGTAGTAATAATGCGGCGTTGGCTCGTCAGGCGCGCCTGAACCCTTTACCGGGGGCAGGTCGAGGTAGGCATGAATCTTTACACCGGTAACGGTAGTCACGACGCCGTCTCGATCTGCTTTTTCCTGGAAGAAAACGGGATTGTTGGAATTGAAGGCCGGATGCATCGTGGCAAATACGAACCTTCCCTCGGAACGCAGCAACTCTGACGCAGCTTCAAAAAGAGGCGCGACAATCGGGATATCCATCAAGGTCATCGAGCAAACCACCGCGTCGAAATGCGCAGTCCCTAGCGAAAGCAGCGCATCTTTGTCGGTTGCGTCGACGATGCGATAGTCAATTTCCGAAGCAAATCCTCGTCCATTTGCCAATCGAATCATCTCTTCGCTGAAATCTACAGCGGTTATCTTTGCGCCCATCCCCGCCAAGCGCCGGGCCAAGGCGCCGTTTCCACAACCCGCGTCCAGGACCCGTTCGCCATCCTGCAAAGCAAGAAGTTGCAGGACCGACGGTTCAACCAGGCGACGATGGAAGAGATTTCCCTCATCGCCATGGAGTTCGTCCCAGAACCGCGCTTTGCGATTCCAAAGTTCGCGACCCTCTTCATTCAGTTGACTCGTATCCAAATGCTTGCCTCCGAGCAGCCATTGGCTGGCTTAATGGATTCGTCGTTCGTGAACACTGGGTTATTGGTCGGTAGTATCTTGTATTGCGTCGAATCGCGCAGGCAGACCTCATCTGTTTGTTTCAGGGTATGGTCCCAGCAATGACAAAGTTTCGATTCTCGCTTGACGGGTAGACCTGACATATAATCGACGGTGATTCTGAGTTGGACGCAACGTTCTGAAACAGGTAGGCCAAGCGAGCCATCGTGGAAGAGACGCTTGTATTTGCACTGGTTGCCATCTTGATCGGATTCTCCAAGGGCGGCTTGGGAGGACCCGTTCCCGTCGCCTTGACCGTGCCGATTCTCTCCTTGATCATTGATTCACAGGAAGCTGTTGGCCTGATTCTACCGTTGCTCATCTTCGCAGATGCTTTTGCCCTGTATTTTTACTGGAAGCAGTGGGACAAAAAGCTTATGACGCTGATGCTGGTCCCGGCGCTGGTCGGCGTCGCCTTTGGCGCCTTCATCCTCAAAGACATTGACACGGTCACGCTCAAACGGATCATCGGCGGATTAACCCTGGTAGCGCTCAGCTTCAAGATTGGCAGCGAGCGCTTACGGCGACTGGCATATCATCCGCAAGCCTGGCATGGTTGGTTCGCTGGATTCGCTTCCGGATTCGGCTCAACCCTAGCCAATGTAGGCGCGCCCCCTTTCACGGCCTATCTCCTGCTTCAACCTAATATGACACCACGTGTCTTTGTTGGCACGACCACTCTGTTTTTCGCCGTGATTAATCTGAGCAAATTACCCACCTACATCACGATCGGCATTCTCGATCTATCCAGACTGGCCGCAGTTGCCTGGGTATTCATCCTCATTCCCGCAGCGATTGCCGTCGCTCGCGCGATGATTGATCGAATTAATCACCGTACTTTCGAATGGATCATGATGGTGCCTTTGCTGATACTCAGCCTTTACCTGTTGCTTTCAGTTGAGTAGCCAGTTTCGCAGACCTCCGATTCCCTTCAACATTTTTTCGGCATGACCAAGGATGTCCTTTGCGGGATCCTGCGCATCTTGCAGTGCAGCGTCACCATCGAAGTCGACATAGGCCAGGCGAGCGGTCAGATCTTTGGAATCCATAGCAAACGCGCTCCCAGGCAGCAGCGCTACGCCTGTCGCTTTCAGCAAATCCCCGCAGAGCGCCTCATCATCATCAATCCCTCTCGCCGCCAAAGCATCAGCAAAGGGACGAAAGTCCAATAGCAGGTAGAAACCCCCTTGCGGTGGATGAGCACGGACGCCCGCATCTGCTAATGCGGTTTGGATGATGTTCCCAATGTCTGCCAGCACGCGTCGTTGCCCGGCGAGCAATTCCTGCAACTCAGCATTCATTTCGTAGGCAGTTAGCGCGGCTACCTGTATCGGCGCTGACGCGCAGGAATAGGTCTCCGAACCTAGCCCAACCAAGGCCGCGCGCAAATCTGCTGGCGCGTCGGGGGGCAGGATCAAGGCGCCCAGGCGCCAGCCGCCGGCGCCACACCACTTCGAGAGCCCGGTTGTGACCAGCGTTCGCTCTGGGTACAAACTGGCCAGGGATACATGCTCGCCCCGGTGATGCAGCAAGCCGTAGATTTCGTCCGAAACGACCCAAACTCCGTGCTCCCGCAGCACTTCGGAAAGAGCAAGCAATTCTGATCGCGTATAGCTTAGACCATCGGGATTGCCCGGGTAATTCAACAGCATTAGCTTGGCGCGGTCTCCCCGACCGTGGCGCGCGATGATTTCATCGAGCAGGTCGGGCAGGACGCGCCAGCGGTTTTCCCAAGAGGTGGGTACGCGAATGACGCAATGCCCCGCGATGCTCGCTTGCGGTGCGTAGGAAACCCAAGACGGTTCGGGCAGATAGATCTCAGCATTCTGGAAGGCCTGCATGATATTGTAGAGCAATGGCTTTGTGCCCGGCGCGACCAGCACCTGCGCCATGTCAATCGGATAGCCGTCGATCTCGCAGTGGAAGGCGGCGATCTTCTCGCGCAATTCGGGCAAGCCCGCGACAGCGGTATACTCGGCGCGTCCCCGGGCTGACTGCAAGGCCGCTTGCACCCGCGGCGGCGGAGAGAAAGGCGATTCGCCAAATCCAAACTTGTAGACCTGGCGTCCACTGGCTTCCAGCGCTCCCATCATTTCGTTGAGAGATAGCGTTCCCGATTTCGCGACGCTGCGGAAGGTCATCTAGCACCTTTGTAAGGCTGATCGACTAAACATAAACGCCCGTTATTGTACATTATGTCCCGCGCAAATTCGCGGACGGGATGTCGGCGCAAAATCTGAAATTATTTCGGTGATTTTTGGGCGACCCAAGGGGCGCCCCTACAAGGCTTGTCCGATACTCCATAGCATGAGCGCGTTTTTTTCTACCCCATCCCCCGGCCCCTTACCCGTAGCAACGGAGAAGGGGAGCTAAACTTGGCGGATTCCATAGTACTTTGTTGAATTTCGCAAGGATTGCCCCTTTTCTTTTATTGTTTCGGTAATCTTCCCGTTATCTCTACATATGATTTGCAGTACCGGACAAGCCCTACATTTTACTGCGCTCTGGCGGGCGACCCGATAGGTCGCGTATGGCACCCTCAGGATAATGAAAAACTTGGCGCGATTGCGCGCGCTTGTCATAATCATCAGAATATGACCGACGTCAAAAACGAACGCGCCTCATGACAACCATTGCCGAGTACCTTGCAAAGCAACTGTCGATTGCCGGAATCACCACGGTTTATGGCCTGCCGGGCGGTGAGAACATCGAAATTCTGGAGGCGATTCGGAGGCAGGGCATCGGCTTCGTCCTGGTCAGAAACGAGAGTTCAGCTTGTTTCATGGCGGCTGCGTCAGCCCGTCTTACGGGCATCCCGGGTGTGGCGATCACCACATTGGGACCAGGCGCGACCAATGCCTATGCCGGTTTCGCCCATGCCTATCTCGATCGCGCGCCGGTGCTCTTGATCACAGCCGCCAGCGACCCCAGCCTCGCAGGTCGGCATAGTCATCAAGCGCTTGACCTTGAAGCGATATTCCGACCAATCAGCAAGTTCACTGCGGAAATCACAGCGCACAAGGCCGCGGAGACGATACAAGATGCGCTGTATTCGCTCACAGCCGGTCGACCAGGACCCGCCCACCTGAGCATTCATAATGACGTTGCTCTGCAAGCTGTGGGCGAGAGCCCGGCGCCGCGATTTGAGTTTCCTTCATCCAGCCCAGCCAATTACAACCTCGAGCGCCTCGTCAAATTCTTCCAAGACAAAAACCGCCCCGTCATCGTTGTCGGTTTGGGCCTGGAACCGGAAAGTCCCTATGCGCAGCTGCGCCATCTGGCGGAGAAGCTAGGCGCGCCGCTGATTGACAGTCCCAAGAGCAAGGGCGCTCTGTCAGCGGACCATCCGCTCTTTGCAGGCACGCTGGGTCTGACGGTCAGCGACCCGGCTTACCAGATTCTGAACGAAGCGGACTGCATCATCGCTGTCGGATTCGATGTCGTCGAATTGGTCAAGCCCTGGGATCAACCGCAGCCTCTGATATGGGTCGCCAATTGGGAAAACGAAGATCCGCGCATCGCCTGCGCAATCGAAATCGTAGGACCTGTCACTGACGCGCTTGAAGCGCTGACCCGTGTCGATCTTCGCAAACACAAGCACTGGGGCGCGGCGCGGGTGAATGCCTTTCGCAGAGAACAGGGCCATTCCGTCTTGCCGTCGCCGCAAAGCCAGCGCGTCTTGCCGCAAGCGTTTCTCGCCGCCCTGCGCGAAGGGACGCCGGAGGACGTGATCATCACAAGCGATGTCGGATCGCACAAGATTTTTGCAGCGCTCGATTGGCAGGCGCGATCGCCTAACAGTTATCTGGTTTCTAACGGCTTGTCAGCGATGGGATACGGTTTGAGCAGCGCCATCGCCGCGGCGAGAGTCAGCCGGCGTCCAGTTGTCTGCATCACGGGTGACGCGGGACTGGCCATGGTGCTGGGAGAATTGGGACTTCTTGTGGAGCTGGAACTCCCCGTGATTGTCGCTTTAATGAATGACTCGGCGCTTGACCTCATTCGATCGGCTCAAGCGCGCCGAAAACGCCGGGCGTTTGGCACCGAATTCCGTAATCCCGATTTCGGAAAGATCGCCCAGGGATTCGGCGTGGATTACCGGCGAGCCGAAACTAAAGACGAATGCGCCGATGCGATCAAATACGGCCTGTCGACCGGAAAACCACTGCTGGTTGACGTGATGATCGACCCAATCGGATATCCGACAACCCCGCGCTAAGGACAGGATCGCCAAGGCAGCTCCCTCATCGCGATTCAATCAAATCCGCCAGGCTAGGATCCCTTGACAGGGCCTTTTGCACTTTAGTCAGCGCGGCCACCACGTCATTCGCTCCGTCTTCGCCAGCCCGGAAGACGCTCTCTTCCAGCCACAAGCCTTCGCGGCTGCTGATGCGCTCGGCAACCGGCAGGACCATCCGCTCGAAATCGAAATATTCGGGAAAGGCTGATGGCACGGGAAGACGGGAAAGCCCGGGTTGGAAAAGATCATAACGATACATCGGGTCGTAGCCGGAGGAACATGGGATGCCTTCGGCAAGAAGCGCGCGCGCGACAACCCTGTTTGTCGCGCCGAAAGCCTTGGGATCGATAGCAAAGGTATAAGAATAGAGGGAGCGCCTATGCAGCCGGGAATCGCGCGGTAGTACCCGGAGGCCTTCAATCTCGCTCAGGGCCTCATCCAGATAATCCGCGCTCTTCTCGCGTTGGTCGAATTGGGCCGGGAAACGCCGAATGCCGACGTTCAAAAGCGCCGCTTGCAACTCCGTCATGCGATAGTTGAAACCCAGCGTGACCATCTTTTGATCCGGGTCATGCGGACGCCCACAGTCGATGATACTCTCCGCCAGCCAGGCATGTTCTTGCGACTGGCACAAGAGTATACCGCCCTCCCCGGCGGTCATGCTCTTGGTCGACTGCATGCTGAACGATCCAAAATGCCCTATCGTCCCGGCGCTCATGCCATCCCAAACGGCCCCATGCGCATGCGCAGCGTCTTCAATCACGATCAGATTGCGCGCGTCCGCGATCGCCATGATCGCGTCCATATCCGCCATCTGCGATGCGACATGCACCGGGATGATCGCCCGTGTACGCTCTGTGATCGCCGCTTCGACGGCGCTCGGGGAAATGCAGAACGTGTCCCGATCAATATCGACCAATACCGGGATCGCGCCCGCCATCATCGGGGCGGCGGCCGTGGCCTGGAAGGTATATGCCGGCACGATCACTTCGTCGCCCCAGCCGATGCCCGCAGCGCGCAGCGCGACCTCCATCGTGATGGTGCCGTTCATCATCGCTACGCCGTATCCACTTCCGTTCATAGCCGTAAAGGCATGCAGAAAGCGCTTGGTCTCCGGACCCGGATAGGGATAACCGCCCCAATTCCCGCCGCGCACAACCGAGGCAACAGCTTCGGCATCAGCCTCGTCGTGGACTGGCCAGGATGGATACGGGTCTCCCCGAACCGGTTCTCCGCCGAGAATCGCGAGCTCTGTCATCGTTCCTCCAAAACATGCGCGATCGCCAACCTGTCATAGGCCCGCCAGCCTTAGATATGTTGTGATGGCGACGAATACCACTGGAATCAAGCCCAGCAACAGCATACGCCTGATCACAGGACCTTCCTGTCCCGCCAGTCCCACGGTGCTGCAGCCGACGATGATTTTTGCGGGCGCCAGCACACTGCCGAGCGATGCGCCGGCGGTCTGCCCGGCAAGCACAATCGGCACGCTAAGCGCCAGCAGAGAGGCGGTCTCTTGTTGCAAGGCGCCAAAAACTACATTGGAGTTGGTATTGCTTCCGGTCATGAACGCGCCCAGCGTGCCAATAAAGGGCGCGAACAGGGGATAAGCTGCCGCGCTGAATGTCTCGCTAATGCCGCGAGCGATCATTTGCGTCATGCCGGTATGCGTCATCAGCGAGGCCATCGCCACCAAGGCAAGAATCGACACCGTCGACTTCACTGCCGACTTGCCCACATTCGACCAGATTTTGCCCCATACGCCCTCATTATCATAATAACCCGCTTGTCGGTAGAGCATAAAGGAGATACAGCCGGCATAAAACAGAATGGCGCCGGCGTGACCGAATACGCTGATCGCACGTCCAAATTCACCCGGCACCTGCCATCCGAATGCGGTCGACACGGCAGGAAACTCGATCCTGATCAACAAGGAATCCATTAAGCTTTCGAGCGGTTCGATCAAATTGGTGGAGAAGGCCAGAACCAGCAGAATCCCATATGCCGACAAGGCTAGCGCAATGCTCCGCGAACGGTCGTCGCCAGCCATCTTCGATTTGCCTGTTCTGCTACGATGAAGTGGCGACAGTACATACAAGACGCCAACAAGCGCGCCAGCCAACGCGCCGGTCGTCGAACCCAGCGTCCACATGCCATTGGTGGCGATCCACCATTGCGTGAGCCCCATAGCGGCGCCCACGATCAGGAGCATGGGGATGGAACGAAAAAAACCGCTCCAGCCGGCGCTGACATAGGCGACAAGCGCGCCGCTGAACAGGCTCGCCATGCCCAGGACAAGCGCGGCATCGTGCGCTAAGGCTTCGCCGGGCAGCCCGGTAACGGCCGTCAAGGCGACAAAAGAGGTGCCTAGCGATCCGAATGTGACCGCCCAGCCATGCCCCAGCGACGCCATGATGACCGATTGCGTCGCCGTGTAGCCCAATCCAACGAGCAAGGGAGCAACCACGGCTATTGGCACGCCGAATCCCCCGACGCCCTGTAGCAATGAGACGAATACCCAACTGATGAGCAGACTTTGCGCGGCGCGATCAGAAGTGAGTCGCGGCAGGCTTTTCCCAATCAAGGCAACCGTGCCGGCTTCATATGTGACGTTGTAGAAGAACAGCGCCATCCACACGATATAGAGCACATCGACCGCCAGCAGAATGGACTTGCCGATCGCCACGACCACCAACTGAATATCGCCGCCAAAGGCTATAAGTGAAAGGGCCAGAGCCAACAGGAATCCGGCCGATCCCGCGCGGCTGCCTCCCCATCCCAATCCAACCATCAGCACAAGCACGGTCAGCACAGGAAGCAATGCCAAGAACCAGTTGATCAGCGACAGGTCCACGTGAGCATTCCTTGTCTTCCGGCTTCAGCCGTCAGGAGCGATCGCAATGGACGGCCGGCGGCGGTAGAAGCCTGTCGCCTCTTGAAAAGCGTAGGCCAGTTGCAGCACGGCGAAATCGGCATTGGGGCGACCGACGATTTGCAATCCCACTGGCAGCCCGTCGTCCGTGAATCCGCAAGGCACGGATATCGCCGGCAGTCCGGTAACCGTGATGTAGGCGCAACTCATCATCCAGTCGATATAGGTATTCATCCTTGTGCCGTTTATTTCTTCAGGATACTCCCATTCAATGGGAAAGGGCGGCACTTGCGCGGTTGGCAAGATCAAGAATTCGTAAGTATCCATGAATTCGCGCACTCGATGATAGAGTTCAGTTCGCTTCGCTTCGGCGCGGCTGATATCAGCGGCGCTCAGCCGCTTTCCTCGCGCCACATTCCAGCGAATCGTTTCCTTAAACCGTTCCTCTCCAAACTCGGCAAAAGGCTCGGCAAAGGACAGCTCGAAGTTCCAGGCGCGCAAGGTCTGGAAGATATCGTAGGCATCGCTGAAGTCGGGCGCGGCGCCTTCGATAGCGCAGCCAATATCATCGAATATAGGCAATTGTTCTTCTATCGCGCGGGGGACGCCAGGCTCGACCGGCAACTCACCCAGGTCAGGGGTCCAGGCGATCTTCACTCCCTTGAAGTCGCGTTCCAGCGACTGGTCAAAAAGCGAACCCGACTGCTGAATGGCGATGGGCGAGCGCGCGTCGTAGCCGGCGAGCGCGCTCAGCATCAGCGCCACATCCTGGACCGTGCGCCCCATCGGTCCGGCAACCCCCAGCGTGGACCAGGCATTGGCCTTGGGGTAAGTCGGCACCCGCCCGGGCGACGGTCGGAAGCCGACAACATTGCAGAAGCTGGCCGGATTACGCAAGGAGCCGCCCAGGTCGCTGCCGTCGGCAATAGGTATCATGCCCGAGGCCAACGCCACGGCCGCCCCGCCACTGCTGCCGCCACACGTTTTGGAAAGATCGTAGGGGTTGTTTGTGGCGCCAAATACGGGATTGAACGTGTGCGAACCAGCGCCGAATTCCGGCACATTGGTTTTGCCGAGTGTGATGCAGCCGGCTTGTTTCAAGCGCGCGATGTGCAAGTCATTGATGTCCGGCACCAGATCGGCATAGAGGGGCGAACCCGAGGTGGTGCGTATGCCTTTTGTCTGCGCCAGGTCCTTGTGCGCAATGGGAAGGCCGTGCAAAGGACCTGTTTCTTCGCCGCGGGCTGCGCGTTCGTCGGCTTGTCGCGCCAAATCAAGTGCCATTTCCGGCAAGTAGGTGACGATCGCGTTTAATGCCGGATTGACCGCTTCTATCTGTTTCAGATGCGCGTTCAAGACCTCGACTGCGGAAATCTCGCCGCGCCGAATCAAATCTGCGAGTTCAACCGCCGTCATCCATACCAATTCACTCATGGCTTGGCTCCTCAATATCACCCGCGCCCGACGAAGGGCATCTGGGTCGCCATAACAGTCAACGAAAGCACGTTGGCATTCAGCGGCAAGTTCGCCATATACAGAACCGCGTCAGCCACATGCTGTACGTTGATCGTCGGTTCGTCGCTGATGCTGCCGTCCGCCTGCATGGTTCCCGTTTGCATGTGAGTGGTCATTTCGGTGCTGGCGTTGCCGATGTCGATCTGCCCACAAGCGATATTGAAGGCGCGGCCTTCCAGCGCGGTGCATTTTGTCAAGCCGGATACGGCGTGCTTGGCAGTGACATAAGGCGCGGATTGGGGACGCGGCATATGTGCCGACAAGGAGCCGTTGTTGATGATGCGCCCGCCCTGCGGATCTTGCGCTTTCATCAGCTTGAGCGCTTCTTGCGTGCACCAAAATGTACCGCTTACGTTGATCTGGATCACCCGCTGCCACTCGTCTTCATCATATTCTTCAATCACTGTGCGCTGGGCGTTGACGCCTGCGTTATTGAACAAAACATCCAGCCGGCCAAAGCGTTCCGCAGCGGCTGCAAAGAGGCCGCTGACGGCCCGGCGATCGGCGACATCGGTTGGTGCGATCAGGGCGCGATCCTCGTCGACACCGGCTTCGCTCAGGGTCTCACGCAGTTTGTCCTCTCGGCGCCCGGCGAGTATCAGGCTGTAGCCCTCTGCCCACATTGTCTTTGCCGTCGCCCTGCCTACGCCGGATCCGGCGCCCGTTATCAGCGCGATTCGGGGTCGATTATTCATCGCATTTTCCTTTCTTGCTGGGAACTCTGCCAAGTGTACGTCTCGCTCAATAGCTTGTCAATTTATGACAATTCAAGCCAGATACGCTAGTATCGTGCTGAAAATTTGAGACTAGGACGGCCCGTAGATGAAGCTAGCCTGCTGTGCCTGGGCCTTGACCGGGCCGCAAGACGACACGCTGCGACAGATTCAAGAGCTGGGTTTCGGATGGATTGACCTGCAACCTGGAGATCTGCAAAACGAAAAGGATCGCCAGTTGGCAAGCGAACTGGGGTTGAGGGTTTCCTGCCTGGGCGCGTCATTCGCCATGCCGGTTGGCGCGTCGCTGGATCATCCGGAGAGCCGGTTGAGATCACGAGCAATTGAGCACGTGACTGATGCCATCCGGCATGCGACCACATTGGGCGCTGACACGGTCTACGTGATACCGGGCGAGGATGACAGCCCCGCCGGGCTTTCCAGATATGGCGACAGTTTGGTAGAACTCGCAGAATTCGCGAGTACGGTTGACATCAAGTTTGCCGTAGAGCATTTTCCCGGCACAGCCTTGCCCACCGCGGACGGCACCCTGAAGCACATCAAGAGCCTGGGACATCCAAACCTTTTGCTGCTCTATGACAGCGGGCATATCCAGATGACCGCTGAAGATCCGGCAAGCGTGATCAGCGCTGCCGGGGAACGTCTGGCCTACGTTCATTTTGATGACAACGATGGCGCGGGTGACTTGCACTGGGCGCTATTGGACGGCGTGATGACCGAACAGACCTTGAAAATCAGTTTTCGGGCGCTCAAAGACATTGGATATGGCGGCGCCATCTCCCTGGAGTTGAGCCCACTGCTCCCGAATCCTATCGATGCGCTGGCGCGGAGTCGGGAGATCCTCCTAAGTACGATACCCGCCTGACCGCTCACGCGACTGTGCGCTTACAACTCAATAGCATCGGCTGCGGAAAAATCTGCAAGTCAAAGTTAGAGCGAATTTTTCATTGCAATGTGATTAAATCAAATTTATATTAGGTGAAAATTTTCGGTTGATCAGTTTCAGTTGGACAGGTTCGGCAACGAAAATTGCAACTGAGCGCTCAAATGCCTGGAGAACAGTCCGACGAGCATTGGGTTAGACCACCGAGATTTCGGCGTGTCCTGTGCTGCCAATATTCGCATCACCAACCCAGAGGGCGCACGGGAGAATTCGATTGGCAACAAACAAATTTCGTTTAGTTTCCGAAGTGGAAGGAGAATCTTGTGTTTAAGAGAGCGACGTTCTTGTTGCTTGTGTCGGTCATTATGTTGGCGGTCCTGCCGCTATCGATGACGGTTTCCGCGCAGAACCCCGATTGCGAGGGCGATGTAACATTGACTTATTGGCACCACTGGGGCGGCAACCGTATCCCGTTGATGGAAGCGGTGGTAGCTGCCTTCGAAGATGCCCATCCGGGCGTCTGCGTCAACAACCTCTTCCTGCCCTGGGATAATCGTTTGCAGAACCTGTTGACGGCGATCGCCGCCGGTAACCCGCCCGATGTCACCATGTTCGGCCGCCAGGACCTGCCTTTCTTCGCGGCCACCGAGCAGATCATCCCGCTGGATGACTACATGGCGGCAGACGGCATTACCTCGGACATCTTCATTCCGGCCGAGTTCGTCGGCAACGTCTACAATGGCCAGACCTGGATGCTGCCCAACCCGAGCGGCGGGGCCCTGAACCTGATGTTCTACAATACCGACCACTTCGCCGAAGCCGGCATCGAGAAGTTCCCCGAAACCTGGGACGAGATGTTGGAAGCGGCCGCGGCGCTGACGCAGGGCGACGGTTCATTCCTCGACCGCATTGGCTTCAACGCCAACTCCATCGCGGGCGCGCCCGCCTTCATCACCTGGCTCAACGCCAATGGCCAGCAATGGATCAGCGACGACCTGCGCACGGTCACGATCAACAACGAAGCCGGCGTGCAGACGCTGGAATTCATGCAAGGGATGACCGAGATCAATTACGGCATTGAAGAGCAGAATGCCTTCTGGGAATCGGCTGGTGAGTTCGACCAAATGCCGATCATCCTGGACCTGGTCTCCATCCAAAGCACCGGTTCCTGGGCGCTCTTCCAGTTGGAATCGCACGCGGAAGACCTCAATTACGAAGTAGCGGCGATCCCCTATGGTCCCATGGGCAGCCCGGACCGCCGCGGCGCGACCTGGGGCGGTTGGGGCTTCATGGTACCGAAGAACGCGGCTAATCCGGACGAGGCATGGCAATTGGTTAGCTGGTTGACAACCGAGGTCGAGGGCGTCGGCGGTTGCTGGTTCTTGCAGCAACAGCAGCGTCCCTCGCCGATCGCGGCTTGCGATGGCTACATGAAAGATGGCGAAACACATCACCGCGCTGAAGCGATCCTCGGCGTGGCCGCACTTGATGCTGTGGCGCCGATATCGCCGGTACAGCCGGAAGCCAATCAGATCGTCAGCCGCATGGTCGATGACGTGCTCTTCGGCGACAAGTCCATCGAGCAGGCGTTGGCGGACACCGAAGCCGAAGTCCAGGCGCTGCTGGACGCTTTCTGGGAAGAATACGGCTAAAGCGAGCCAAAACATGTTGAGTGTGGGGCGCCTTCACGGCGCCCCATACCGCCGCGAAGTTCGTCAGGCGCGAGGTTTGGCATTATGGCAACAGCATTCGGCTCGCAGTTGCGCGCATTGCGCGGTGTACGGCGGGAACGCTGGCGCGATTTATCGCCAATGAGGAAACGCGAAGCGCGTTTCGGCTTGCTGTTCATCACTCCTTGGATCATCGGCGTTCTGCTGTTTAACCTCTTTCCCTTTGTGGCCTCATTTATCCTCAGCTTCACCCGATATAACGTGGTCGAGCCGCCAGTATGGCGCGGTCTGGATAACTATTCAAAAATACTTACTGACGACCCCCTGTTTTGGAAATCGCTGGGCAATACCTCCGTATATGTCGGTGGATCGGTTGCGATACGCATCGTGCTCGGTTTCGCCCTGGCGCTCCTTTTGAATGCCAAAGTGCGCTTTCTGGGTATGTGGCGAACGCTGTTTTATGTTCCGTCGGTGGTGCCGATAGTGGCGCTGTCAATCGTATGGCTCTATGTGTTGAACGCGCGGGCCGGTTTGCTCAATTGGTTCTTGACGCTCTTTGGCTTGCCACGGGTGCGCTGGTTCGCCGATCCGGACTACGCCATGCTCGCTTTCCTCATCATGAGCACTACCTGGGTGGGCGTGACGATGGTGATTTTCCTGGCGGGCCTGCAAGGCATACCCGAGGAATACTACGACGCCGCCAAAATCGACGGCGCCAACTGGCTGCAGCGCTTGCGGCGCGTCACCGTCCCGCTGATGACGCCAACCATTTATTTGAATGTACTCATCAACATTATCGCCGCCTTTCAGGTCTTCACCCAGATATTCATTATGACCGGGGGCAGTCCGCGAGACGCGACGCGAACTTATGTGCTCCACTTATTCGACCACGCCTTTCAGTATTTGCCGCCGGAGATGGGTTATTCTTCCGCCCTGGCCTGGATTCTATTCATGATTATTTTTGTATTCACCGCTGTTATCGTTGTCTCTTCCCGGCGTTGGGTATTCTATCAGGGCTAGGAAAGAGACGGGCGATGACAACGGTCAACAACACAAGACAACCTTACATATTGGAGCAGGCGCGCCGGCGCGACCGCCAGCGTCGACTATGGCAAATCTGTGGTCGCCTGGGGCTCTACGGGCTGCTCGTCGGCGTTTCCCTTTGGTATATGGCGCCGCTGTTCTGGATGTTCATGAGTTCCTTCATGCCGCTGGAACAGGTTGGCATATTCCCGCCCGAGTGGATCCCGCGACAGTGGCAATTTCACAACTATACGGACGCGCTGGATTTCTGGGATTTCGGCAATAGTCTCAAAAACACGCTTATCATTACGATTTTCTCACTCATTGGCGATCTCGCTTCATCTACAATCGTGGCCTATGGTTTCGCCCGTTTTCGTTTTCCCTTCCGCGACGCGCTTTTTCTCATATTGCTGGCGACCCTCATGTTGCCCTTCGCTGTGCGGCTGATTCCCGTGTATATCGCCTACAACGAAATCGGTTGGGTGAATACCTTCTGGCCGCTCATCGCGCCAAATTACTTTGGCAGCGCCTTTTACATCTTCATTTGCCGGCAGTTCTTCCTGGGCATTCCGCAAGATTTGCTGGACGCCGCCAAGATCGACGGGGCCAGCGAATTCCGTATCTTCACCCAGGTTATGGTGCCGCTTGCCAAGCCGGCCATTGTGGTAATCGCCATCCTGAGCTTCCAAAATAGCTGGAATGACTTCCTGGGCCCGCTGATTTATTTGCAAGACGCCAAGCTGCACACGCTCGCTATTGGCCTATACAAGTTCCAGAGTCTGCCCGGGCAAGGCGGGCAGTATCACCTGCAGATGGCGGCATCTGTGATGATGGTCATGCCAGTGCTGATCGTATTCTTCATGTTCCAAAAGCAATTCATCCAGGGCGCCAACCTATCGGGCATGAAGGGCTGAGACAGTCGTCGATGGAATCGCCTCCGAATATCCTTTTCGTACTCTGTGACCAACTCGGAGCCAGGTGGCTGCCACTTCATGGCCATCCCATTGTTAGCACCCCCCATCTCGATAGATTCGCGAACGAAAGCACAGTCTTCCAACGAGCCATAACGTCTTCCCCGGTCTGTACGCCCTATCGCGGTTGTCTGCTCAGTGGCCGCTATCCATCGCAGACAGGCCTGCTGGAAAATGGCCACGCCTATCCGGGGGACCTGAAGAGCATCGCCGGCCATCTCAACGAGCGGGGTTATTCAAGTCATTATGTCGGCAAGTGGCATCTTAGCGGGCCACCACAAAAGAACCGTTGGGTGTCGCCGGAAAAGCGCGCCGGATTCAAGAATTTCATCGGCTGGGAGAGCCATCACGTTGACCATTTTGGCGGATTGATCTGGGAGGACGATCCGGAACATCCCATCGAAATGAAGGGGCATGAAACCGACGCCTTGACCGATATCGCCCTGGCTCAATTGTCAAAGGCTGCCGGGGCGCCGGAACCCTTCTTGCTGATGCTGTCTTATCAAGCGCCGCACCCGCCCTGCTCGCCGCCCGAGCGCTATCGAGCGCCCTACAAGCGCCGAGAGCTCTTGTGCGAGCCCAATGCTGATGCCAGCGCCTGGTTCAAGGTGGACTCCTGGAATGCAGATTATGATATCGAGACCTTCCGGCAACTGTATTTCGGCGAGATCAGCCAATTGGATGTCGCCTTCGGCCGTCTGCTGACGGCGCTGAATGAGACCGGCTTACGAGAAAACACGCTGGTCATATTTACATCGGATCACGGTGAAATGGCGGGAGCAAGGGGTCTCTTCGGTAAAGGCGTGATGTATGAAGAGGCGCTGCATGTTCCCCTGATCATACGCGCGCCAGGACAAAGCTCGGGACTTCGTTCAGATTTTACCGCCTCAACCGTCGACTTGCTTCCTACGCTGCTCGACTACGCCGGCTGCGCTCCGGAGGAAAACGCCGAGGGTATCTCGCTGCGTCCTTACATCAAAGGCGAGACAAGCGCGCAGGACTGCGTTGCGATCAGCGAATATCACAACTTCTGTGCTACCATGCGGGATTGGAAACTGTTCACGCGGGGACGCAGCTTGGAGCATGCCGCGCTTTACAACGTCGCGGACGATCCCTACGAAATGAACAACCTGCTTGACGACCCTTCCTGCGCCGACCTGCAAAACCACTTGAGCCGCGAATTGGAGAATTGGCATCAGCGGGTCGCGCGCAATAAAGCAAATGTGATGCCAGCTATTCCTGAAAGCGAGGCGAGATGGCCTCAAGCCAATACCTGAACGCGAGCGGCGTTTATCCCCATCTTGCGCTATCGGCGGAGTTGGGACCGCCGCGCTCCGAATGCGGCGTGGGCGCGATGATGGCTTGGGCGGGCTCTCTTTGGCTTATCACTTATGTATCGCATAAGTCCGCCAGTGGCGTCGGCACCGGGCTATACGTAATCAACGACAAATTGGAGATTGAGAAGCATCCGGCCAGTTATGTCGGCACTTACACCAACAGAATGGCGCATTGGGAGACGAACCAGCTCATGCTCGGACCTTACGCCATCGACGCCGAAGGGACTGTTCGAACCGTAGAATCGCTGCTTGAAGTACGGACCTGCTCGACCATGCGTCATCTGCGCGATCCCGCCAACAAAGTGTATGTACTGGGTATGGAAGGCGAATTCTATGAGATGGATGTGCATACGCTGGAGACGACCTTCATCGCCGACCTGACCGAAGAGTTGGGCGTGCCGGATCACAAGTACGCGCACTTCAAAGCGGCATACAGCAACTTCGGACGCGTGGTAGTCGCCAACAACAGCTACGACGAGCGCGACTTCAGGGGCGTAGAAGCGGCCGGACGTCTCGCCGAATGGGATGGCGAAAGTTGGACGATCATCGATCGCAATCCCTACATAGAGGTCAATGGTCGAGGTAATTTCGCGGGCACGATTTTCGCGATGGGCTGGGACAAGCGCTCGGCGATCTTGCAGGTATTTACCGAGGCGGACCGCCAGTGGAAGCGCTATCGCTTGCCCAAAGCCAGCCATTGCTTTGACCACATGTGGCAAACCGAATGGCCGCGCATCCGCGAGGTTGAGCACGAACGCTTTCTGATGGATTGTCACGGCATGTTCTATGAACTGTCGCCCTGGGCTTACGAGAATCATGTCTGGGGCATTCGTCCCATTTCAACGCATCTGTGGGTGCATGGTGATTTTTGCGCCTATCGCGGCATGCTCGTGCTCGGTTCTGACAATGCCAGCCCGCACGGTGGCGCCAATCATCTGGCCGGCGAACCGCAATCGGGCTTATGGTTCGGCAAGACCGACGATCTCTGGAATCTCGGCAAACCGGCCGGATGGGGCGGCGTCTGGTGGGAAGACGCCGTCGCGGCTGGCCAAGCATCCGACCCCTATTTGATGACGGGCTTCGACAAGAAGGTCTTGCACCTGTGCCACGAAGATGCTGCCGATGTCACATTCACGGTTGAGGTGGACTTTCTCGGCAATGGCGCCTGGAAGATCTACGATCATTTCAAGGTTGCGGGATACGGTTACGCGCATCACGAGTTTCCCGGCGGTTACAGCGCGCACTGGGTTCGTCTACGCAGTGACAAAGCTTGTGTCGCCACAGCCTATTTCACCTATACTTAGCACAAAGACGCATATTCAGCTTGTTGATATCTGGAGATAGAGAATGCAGGGATTCACTGAACTCAGCGAAGAACAGAGACGGCAGTTCCGCGACGACGGTTATCTCATCGTGCGGGACGCGCTCGATGAGGATATGATCAGTCGCTTGGTCGAAGCCGGTGACCGCGTCATCGCCAGTAAGGAGAGACTGAATCGATATACAATACACGGAGGGATTTACGACGGCTATCGCAATTGCGTCACGATGGATGACGCCTTCGTCCCTCTGCTTACCAACGAGGTAGCCCTGCCGCTGGTGATTCAGTTGCTGGGCTCCAACTTGCAGCTTTCCACCAGCCACCTGATTTACCGCCATCCGGATCCGCCCGGGACGCCAGACAGCGCGCGCAAGCCGGGCTGGCACCGCGACAATGGCCGTACACAGTTGGACCTGGGTCAAGACAATTACCCGCGCATCGGCTTGAAATGCGCCTTCTATCTGACAGACCTCAGCCAGCCGCAGTCCGGCGTTACCATGCTTTCGCCGGGCAGCAATCAACTCATCGAACGCATCGAGATTCCAGAGGGCCAAGCCGACCCGGAAAACGCCGTTGAACCCTTGCTGAATCCGGGCGACTGCGTCATCTTTGAATACCGCACCTGGCATGCTGGCGCGCCCAATTTCACTGATATCACGCGCAAGGCGATCATGATCGGCTACGCCTATCGCTGGCTGAAGCCGATGGATTATGTCAAGCAGCAGATTGACTTTGTCGAGAAACTTACAGATATCGAGAAATATCTGGTTGGCGAGGAAATTGACGGCACGCTCGAGTTTCAGCCACAAGGCGGGCTTAACCCGCTGAACGAATGGTGCGAGCAACATGGCGTCCTGCCGGATCGTCACGGCGCCTAGGCACGAGTGAAAGCCTGAAAACTCGTTTTTTCTACGCTAAATGACCGGCAATTGAGGTAAACGCCCATATGAAACAGGGCAATCAAATCCCAAGAATGACCAGCGAACCATTTTCCGCCGAGGTACGAGCGCCAAAAACTGTTCGCATCGACAGCGATCTCGTCATTGTCGGCGGCGGATTGGCCGGCACCTGCGCAGCCATCACCGCGGCCCGCGCCGGCATCAAGGTCGTGCTGGTGCAAGATCGTCCCGTGCTCGGCGGCAATGCCAGCAGCGAGGTGCGGCTATGGGCTTTAGGCGCGACCTCGCACATGGGCAATAACAATCGCTGGGCGCGCGAAGGCGGCGTGATCGACGAGATCCTGGTCGAAAACATGTACCGCAACAAGGAAGGCAACGCGCTGATTTTCGACACCGTGCTGCTGGAAAAAGTCGTCGACGAGGACAATATCACGCTGCTGCTCAATACAGCTGCGGTCCGCCTAAGCAAATCCGATGGCGAAACCATCGAATCGGTCACCGCCTTTTGCAGCCAGAATTCGACGCAGTACGAATTACATGCGCCGCTCTTTTGCGATGCTTCCGGGGATGGCATTGTCGCCTTCCAGGCGGGCGCCGCTTTTCGCATGGGCGCGGAAGCCAGCGACGAATTCGGCGAGAAGTTCGCGCCAAGCGACGAATACGGCTATCTGCTGGGGCATTCGATCTATTTCTACAGCAAGGATGTCGGTGTGCCGGTCAAGTTTGTGCCGCCCAGCTACGCGCTCGAAGATATCACCCAGATACCGCGCTTCCGCAGTTTTAACACGGCGATCGACGGCTGCCGCCTCTGGTGGATCGAATATGGCGGTCGTCTCGACACGGTGCACGAAACCGAGACCATCAAATGGCAATTGTGGAAAGTCGTCTACGGCGTTTGGAACTATATCAAGAATTCGGGAGAATTCCCCGATGCCGAAAACCTGACCCTTGAATGGGTCGGGCAGATCCCGGGCAAGCGCGAAAGCCGGCGCTTTGAAGGCGATTACATGATGATCCAGCAGGACATAATCGAGCAACGGCAGCACTATGACGCCATTTCTTTCGGCGGCTGGTCCATCGATCTGCACCCCGCCGACGGCATCTTTAGTGAGCGGCCCGGCTGCGATCAATGGCACGCCAAGGGCGTATACCAAGTGCCCTACCGCAGTCAGTACAGCAGGAATATTCGCAATCTCTTTATTACCGGGCGCATCATGAGCGCCTCCCATGTCGCTTTTGGATCGACCCGCGTGATGCTGACCTTGGCGTCAGCAGCGCAGTCCGTTGGCATGGCGGCCGCGCTTTGTATCAGACATCAACTTCTGCCGCGCGACATAGCTGACGAAAACAATATCAAGCTGCTGCAGCGCGATTTGCAGCGCGCAGGCCAGTATATTCCACAGTTCAGGCTCGAAGATGACGAGAACCTGGTCAGGCATTCAAGAGTTACAGCATCCAGCAAACTTTGCCTGGAGGAAATATCCGACAGTGGACCACGCTTCAAGTTGGAACGTCCCTATGCGCAGATGATCCCCATGCAGCGCGGTCGCGTATCGCGCATGTCTATCACCGTCGATGTGGATGCGCCAACCCAGCTAGACCTGCAACTGCGCGTCAGTTCCAAGCCGGACAATCATAGTCCCGATATCCTCTTGAAGACCTGCGCATTCGATCTCGATGCAGGTGATAATCAGCGCATTGATCTCGATTTTGACCAAATGCTGAATTGGGACTGTTACGTCTTTGTCCATGTCATGGAAAACCCGCTTGTGCATCTGCACCTCAGCGAGCAGCGCCTTAGCGGTCTGCTCGCGCTGACCCATCGCCGGACACAGCAACCCGTTCACGATATCGGCGTCGAAAGCTTCGAGTTTTGGACCCCGCTGCGCCGCCCGGGCGGCCACAACATCGCCATGACCTTCACGCCCCCGATTAACGGTTTTGATCCGCAGAACATTTGCAATGGTCTCGCCCGCCCAACCGCGGGAGCGAACGCCTGGGTCGCCGATCCTAATGATCCGGCGCCGGCGCTGGATATCGATTGGCAAGTGCCGCAAAGCGTCAGCGAGATTGTATTGATGTTCGACACGGACTGGGATCACCCCATGGAAACCAGCCTTTGGGGCCACCCGGAAGATGTGGCGCCCTTTGCAGTTAAGAACTACCGTTTGACGGACGGCAATGGCCGGGTCTTTGCAGAAGTAGCGGATAACCATCAGACGATCAACAAAATATGTTTTGACGAGCCAGTCGAGACCGACCGCCTGCGCCTGGAAGTCCTCGCCAGTCATGGCGATGTGCCCGCCGCTGTGTTTTCAGTACTCTGTTATGAATAGACTACTGAAAGTGATGAGGAGATAAACGAGCGATGGTAAGCGATAGAGAGATTTATTTCTTCGACCTGAACGGATTCCTCGTGCTGAGGGGCGCATTGTCCAAGCAGGAGGTCGCCGACATCAATGCTGGTATCGATGCGCTATTGCCTATTGAGCCCGGCGAGTGGAAGGGTTATGTGCATGGCCACAACTACGGCGACGATGATGGCTTGAACCTGCAGCAGATTTACGAGGGCGGCGAGGCCTTCGAGAAACTGATCGACCACCCGTCCTGGATCGAAAAGGTCAAGTATTTTGTGGGCGGCGCCGATACCTTCGATTACAACCATGGTCCCCTGTTCATCGATGAGTGCTTCGCCAACATCCGCGGTCCCGGAGAGGCCATCGGCTTGCACAGCGGCGGTCACGAAGGCACCAAACGCACCCAGTTCCGCTATTACAACGGCAGGTTCCATTGCGGACAAATCAATCTCCTGATGGCGCTAACGGATATCGGACCTGGCGACGGCGCGACCATGGTTGTGCCGGGCAGCCACAAATCGCACTTCCCCCACCCCGATAGCGAAACACATAGAATGCAAGGCGAAGTGGCATCGGTTGACCGCGTGGAAGGCGCTGTCGAGGTCCAAATGGAGGCTGGTGATGTCCTGTTATTCGTGGACGCGCTTTGTCATGGATCAGCGGAGCGGCGCAACCCGGGGGACCGTCGGATCATCGTCTTCCGCTATGGACCATCCTGGGGCAACTTCCGCTTTGGATATCAAGCTTCTGAAGCGTTGATCGATCGCTTGACGCCGGAAAGACGTCAAATCGTGCGGCCAAAAGCGCCGCTTGTACCCACCTAAGCAAAGTCAGGCCTGTAGCTCTCGCAGGCGCTTCTCGTCCAATTCGACGCCGAGTCCCGCGCCGCGCGGCAATTCATAACATCCCTCTACGCAGGTTAGCGGCTCGCTCAGAAGCATGTTGGCGACTTCAAACACCGGCGGCTGATATTCAAGCATGTACAAATTGGGAATCGCGGCCGCGACATGAATCGTCGCGGCAATGCAGATGCCAAGTCCTACGCTGAGGTGCGGCGCCATCTTCACATTGAAGGCTTCCGCCATGCTCGCGATCTTGACCACTTCAGAGATGCCGGCCCTGCCAACATCGGGCTGAAGAATATCGGCGGCCTTTTGCATCAGCCAGGGACGGAATTGATAACGCGTCCGCTCAGTCTCTCCAATGGCGACGGGGATGGCGATGGCGCTTGCTAGCTGCGCGTGAGACTCAATATCTTCCGGATTGATCGGCGCTTCAAAGAATCCGGCATCCAGTTCTTCGAGGCGCTTGCCCAAGCGAACCGCGTCATCGAGATCGTAGACCCAGTGCGCGTCCAGCAGCAGCGTCGCTTCGTCCCCCAAGGCATCCCGTAATGCCTTGACGCTATGCGAATCCGCTCGCAGTCCATGCCCAGCCGCCAGTTTGAAGGCGTTAAAACCTTTATCGACAAAGGACAAGGCAAGTTCAACGCGTTCTTCGGCGGTTGGTTTGGGCAATCCGGAAACATAACAGGGCACGGAGTTTCGATAGGCCCCGCCCAGCAGTTGATAGACCGGCTGAGACAGAATCTTCCCGCGCAGGTCCCAAAGCGCGGTATCGCAAGCGCTGATGGCATCAAGCATGAATCCGCCATAGTAACCGCGCTCGCGCATCAAGTCGTACATGACATTCCACAGCACATTGCCATCCAGGGGATCTCGACCGACCAGGGCGGGCGCCAGCAACTGCTCGACGATCACCTGCACCGTTTCCGGCGCGACCGGCGCCAGGGCTTCGCCCCAGCCGATTAAACCGTCGTCGGTCGTCAATTTGACAAAAGCCGTCTCGAAATAGGCGGAATAAAGCGCGCGGTATGGCGGACGCAAGAAATAGGCCCCTGGATCCGCGGAGTCCGGCAGACTGCCCAAGTAGGCTTCGTCTCGCTTGATGCGGAGGGGCATCACTTCAACCTTGGATATACTCATGCTGTTTTCCCTATTAAGCGGATCCAGTGGGAGTGTTCCCAAACTAAGGGTATAGTTTATGAGAACGGACAGAACTTGGCAATGAATAGGCAATCTGGGGAGTGGTAAACACCGATGATATATACTTGGCATCATCTTGACAGAATACTCTCGATGCCCTCGGTGGTTGAATTTCCCCTACTGTGCCAGCAAGAGAGTCCTGTCGTTGAAATTTACCATACCTGCAACTTGTAACGAGGTGAACCGTGCTGGCAGGCATCTTTCAAATCCTACATACGCCCTTCGACGATGATGGAGCGATCGATTGGAGGAGCTTTCAAACGCAAATCGACTACTGTATGGCGGCCGGCGCTCACGGATTGGTCGTGCCGGCCTTGGCGAGCGAATTCTTCACCTTGAGCGACGCCGAGCGCTTCAGCGTCGTCGAATTCGCGGCAAAATCGATTGACGGCAGGGTGCCGCTTGTAGTCGGCGTTCAAGGTTTGACGCTGTCGGCCGCGCTGGAATTCGCCAGCCACGCCTGCAATAATGGCGCGTCTGCGCTGATGGCGATGCCGCCCTATCTGCGAAAAGGCTCCAAAGCCTACGTGAAAGACTACTATCGCGCGCTGGCTCAATTCGATCGACCGCTCATGATTCAGAACGCGCCGGCGCCCATCGGCACGCCCTTGTCGCCCGGCGAACTTGTCAAGCTCTTGGCATCCGAGCCGAATATCGCCTACATCAAAGAGGAAACCATCCCGATCTTGCAGCACATCAATCAGATACTGGAATTGGACACGGGGCATTGTGAGGGCGTCTTCGGCGGCGCCAACGGCACATACCTGATAGACGAACTGACGCGCGGCGCTTGCGGCAATATGCCAGCCGGCGGCGTCATGGATGTCCAGGTCAACATCTATGATTTGTATCAAGCCGGCAACCACGAAAGGGCGGAACAGATACATTTCCAGCTGCTGCCGCTGCTGAATTACGCGGCCGTCTACGGCATCTCTTTCCACAAATATGTCTTGTGGCGACGGGGCGTCTTGCGCTCTCCATTCGCCCGCGACCCACAGAAGATCAACCTCAACGCCGATGACATCCGGGCTGTGGAATCCCTCTGGGATCGCATTGCCGAATTCGCACTGAGCGATTACCCCTTCCTATGAAGATCAACACAGATTTTCGCCTGAATGACAGAGTTGCGATCGTCAGCGGCGCCGGGAGCGGTATCGGCGCCGGTACGGCGAAGGTGCTGGCGGCGCAGGGCGCGCGCGTGATCATCGCGGAGCTTGATCCTGAAAGCGGCGCGCGCGTCGCCGCAGAGATTCGAGACGTAGGTTTTGAAGCTACGTATGTCGCATGCGATGTACGCGAAGAAGACAGCATCAAATCCATGGTTGACGCCGCAATCGGTTATTGCAAGAAGATCGATATTCTGGTCAACAATGCCGGAATCACGCGAGTTGTCGATGTTGATACGATGTCCCCGGAAGAATGGGATCAACTGCAAAGCGTGAATCTACGGAGCATGTTCTTAATGACAAGAGCCTGTCTGCCTCACCTTCGTCAAAGCGAGAACGCCGCCGTCGTGAACATGTCGTCAGTCAACGCTTCGGTAACGCTGGGCGGTTTGAGCGCATACGCAGCTTCAAAAGCGGGCATCGTCGGCTTCACCAAGAGCCTGGCGGCGGAACTTGCGCCGCGTATCCGCGTGAATGCCATCGCTCCCGGCGCCATATTGACAGAGGCCTGGAGAGATCGAGACAAGCTCGATCAAGTCTTGGCGCATCGGCTTAAGTACATCCCGCTCGAGCGGATGGGCGCCCCGGAAGATGTCGGCCAGGGCGTGGCTTTTCTCGTCAGCGATCATGCGTCATACATTACGGGAACCGTGCTGACGATCGACGGCGGTATGACCTCACGGCTTTATGATGGCCAAGTCTGAATGCCGGCCTCAGTAAGCCCAGGTACGCGCTAGCGGACGCTCCATTTGCAGCAGGCGCTCCAGCAGTTGACGGCGGCACTGCGCCAGCGCCGACCGGTGCGCCGGCTCGTCGACAACATCGGCGTATTCGCCCGGATCACTTTCGATATGCCAAAGGCACTCTCTGCCGTCGCTGTGAATCAGATAGCGATAATCCCGATTCCGCAGACACTTCCAGCCATCGCCCTCGGTCACTGCCGCCTGCTTGGGGACTTCCGCGCCGGTCATGACAACATCTCCCAGGCTGGCGCCCTGCAATGTCGGTGGCGCTTGAATGCCGGCCAAGCTCAACAACGTCGGCAGGATATCCACCGCTTCGACGATGCCATCAATCCTCTGCCCGGCTTTGCCATGTGGCGCGGACACGATCAAGGGCACGCGGCTGACCGCATCGTCGGCTGGGTAGCCTTTGCCAAACTTGAGATGTGTCCCTAACCACTCTCCATGATCCGATGTGAAAACGATGATCGTATTTTCCCGCTGACCGATCATGTCCAATGCGTCGAGGATCTTGCCGACATAGTCGTCGACTTCACTGATCATGGCGAAATAACCCTGTTTGGCGCGGCGCAAATGCCCGTCCGAGAACTGTTCACCGGGCTCGACTGGTCGCTGCGCGTCGATTTCTGGCGGGAATTCCGGTACTGACAAGCTCGCGGGATCGTAAAGATCGAGGTATTTCTGCGGCACCATCCAGGGCGCGTGCGGGGAATAGAAACCCGCGATGCACAGAAATGGTTGATTTCCCCCTTGCCGAATGTATTCGATGGTCTGCTCGGCGACAAATGCGCTATGCGTCAGGCTATCGTCGGTCCCAAATGGAATGCCGCCCTCAAAGTCAAAACGTCCCTCCGGATCGCCACGGTGCGTGACCTCGTCCTTGATGCCCATCGTTCGATTCCAGATTCGCGTCCCGGGTGGGATGCCAGCGCTGATGGCGCCCATTGCTTCCGGCGCGCGTTGCCGCGCCCAGGCGCGATAGGCGTCTTCGTAGACGCCTGGTTCATCCGAGATTTCCAAATGGTCAAAGCCATAGTCCGGATGCGGGGTACGGTGATCGCGGTTAGCGTGCGGCAGAAAATGCAACTTTCCGATATTGGCTGTACGATAGCCATACAGTTTCACTATTCTCGGCAGGGTCATCAAGTCCTGCGGCACCGGAACACCCATATGCGTGATGCCGAGGCTGGACGGATAGCGGCCGGACAACATGCTTATGCGGCTGGGCATACAGACCGGATTCTGCACGAAATGATGCGTGAAGGTCGCGCCGGAGGCGGCAAGCGCGTCGAGATTCGGCGTCAGTATCTCGGAATTGCCGTTGGCGCCCAAGGTATCCCAGCGCTGCTGGTCCGTGTACAAAATGAGGATATTCGGTCGTCGCATGGACTCATTCTCGTCTGATGTGAGAGACGCAATTTTATCGCGTATATCTTGGAAAAGCGAAAGTCCTCCCGTGAATCCTGTTAAGCATGTATTACAAATATGATATAAATAATGTAGCGGCGACAATAGATCAACGGAAACGGAATTTTGCCGGCGCTGTGGACTCTCGCAACTCCTTATGAATACATAGAAAACAGGACAAATCATTGTGATCGCCAATTTCGAAAACATTACACCGGTTGAACTCACGCAAGAGGCTTTCGCGCAGGCTTTTGCCGACAACCTCTATTACACGCATGGGCAGGCTATCTACACGGCCACGCGCCACGATCTGTATATGGCTTTGTCGCATACCGTGCGAGACTACATGATGTTCAACTGGCAGAAAAACGTTGACGCCTACTTCCGGCAGAATCCCAAGTTCGTCTATTATCTGTCGGCGGAATATTTGATTGGCCAACAACTGGAGAAGAATCTGCACTACACCGGCACCTACGGTTTTGCCCGCGAAACCATGCGCCAGCATGACATCGACCTGGCGGACTTGAGCCGCCTGGATATCGAGCCGGGCTTGGGCAACGGAGGCTTGGGACGGTTGTCGGCTTGTTTCATGGATTCGCTGGCGACGCTCAATATACCGGCCGTTGGCTACGGAATTCGTTATGAATATGGCATCTTCCGGCAAAGTTTCCGCGACGGCTGGCAGGTCGAGAGCCCCGATGAATGGCTCTACTATGGCAACCCTTGGGAGTTCCCGCAGCCGGATGATATGGTTGAAGTTGGTTTTGGCGGCTATACCGAGAGCTACCACGACAGCGTAGGGAACTACTGTGTACGCTGGATCCCGGCGCAGACCATTATGGGACAACCCTATCATACTCTGGTCCCCGGTTACCGGACCAAGACCGTCAATATGTTGCGGCTCTGGGGGGCCCGCGCCACACGCGAATTTGACCTCCAGCTATTTGATGTCGGCGATTACACGCGCGCGGTGGAGCAGAAGACCAGTTCTGAAAATGTTACAAAAGTTCTCTACCCCAACGACAACACGCCGCAAGGCAAAGAGCTACGACTCAAACAACAGTATTTCTTCGTTGCCTGTTCGCTGAACAACATCATCAAACGATTCATGATCAAAAACGCGGATTGGGAGGAACTGCCGGCGGTGGCTGTCATCCATCTCAACGATTCGCATCCGGTGATCGCTATCGCCGAATTGATGCGGCTGATGGTCGACCTCTACAAATTGCCCTGGCAACGCGCTTGGGATATCACGACCCGCACCTTTGCGGCCACACAACATACGCTCCTGCCCGAGGCGCTCGAGAAATGGCCCGTATGGCTCTTGGAGCGTGTTTTGCCTCGTCATCTGGAGATCATCTACGAGATCAACCATCGATTCCTCGACGAGGTACGCATGACCTACCCCAACGATCTGGATCGAGTAAGTCATCTGTCCATCATTGAAGAGGGTCCGGAGAAGCAGGTGCGAATGGCAAACCTGGCTTGCGTCGGCAGCTATTCAATCAACGGCGTAGCCGAGCTACAGTCTGAACTTTTGCGGACGAAGGTCTTCCCCGATTTTGCGGAAATGATGCCGGAAAAATTCGGCAACAAGACCAACGGCGTCACGCCGCGTCGCTTTGTCCAGTTGGCGAATCCCATTTTGGCGGATCTCATCACGGAAAAAATTGGCGGTGGCTGGTTGAGTGACCTGGATGAATTGCGCGGATTGGAAGCGTTTGTTGACGATCCAGCCTTTCGGCAAGCCTGGCGCGCGATGAAAACGGCGAACAAAGTGCAGTTGGCGGACTACATCGAAAGCGTCCTCGGTTTGAGCGTCAATACCGAGTCCATGTTTGACGTCATGGTGAAGCGTTTGCACGAATACAAGAGACAGTTGCTCAAGACCTTGCACATTGTACATCTGTATCAAAAGCTAAAGACCGATAGCGCGACGGCGCTGGATCCAGTCACCTTTGTCTTTGGCGCCAAGGCGGCGCCGGGGTACTACATGGCAAAGTTGATCATCAAACTAATCAACTCAGTGGCGGAAGTTGTCAACCGAGATCCGGTTTCCGCAGACGTTTTGCGCGTCGTCTTCGTCCCGAACTTCAACGTCACCGCGGGACAGCTTATCTACCCGGCGGCGGATATCTCTGAACAGATTTCGCTGGCGGGTAAAGAAGCTTCGGGCACGGGCAACATGAAGTTCGCGCTGAACGGCGCATTAACCATCGGAACTCTGGATGGAGCGAATATCGAGATACGGGATCGCGTCGGCGTGGAAAACTTCTTCCTGTTTGGGCTGACGACAGAAGAGGTCTATGCGGCCAAAGAAGGTGGCTATCATCCCTGGCGGTACTACGAAGGAAATGAGGACCTGCGCATGGCGATTGACTGGATCGCCAACGGACAGTTTTCCGGCGGCGATACACAACTCTTTCGACCCATCGTTGATTCGCTGCTTCATCACGATGAATACATGCTTTGCGCCGATTTTGCCAGCTACCTGGAATGCCAGAAGGCCGCGATGGGGGCCTTTGCCGACCGCGAGCGCTGGACGACAATGTCGATTTTGAACGCCGCGCGTTCCGGTTTCTTCTCTTCCGACCGAACAATTGCCGAGTACAATCGCGATATCTGGCGGGCGTCAACGCTTGAACTGGACGATGACTAGGCCCGGAGCATGGAAAGGACCACTAAAGCGGAAAGGGCTGCGATTGCAAGTTGATTCGTCGTCCCTCCGCGTTGGACGCGACCGCCGCGGACATGATCTCCGTCACATGGCGCGCCGCCCACAGATTCGATAATTCGGGCTGAGTTCCCGATTCGATGCACCCCAGCCATTCCACATGTTGGTTGGGTACCCCGGGCGCCGGCAAGGTCTCTACAATTGGCGCAGCCCACTCTCGGTCAGCCGAGCCGGGTCGTATGTATTGGAGCGATTCACCGTCTTGTATCAACTTTCCAGTTGTGCCATGCACGCGTAAGAAGGACGATCTTGCTGGATCGCACCAGCCGGTTTCCGCAGTGCCCAGGGCGCCGTTCTCGAAGTCCAGGATGAGTGTGGCGGTGTCCTCCAGGGCGGTTGGTTTGCTAACCGTCGTCATGCGCGCCGTCACTGCAGTGACTTTGCCAAGCAGGGCGACCAAAGTTGCGATCGCGTAAACACCCATGTCGATCAGGGCCCCGCCGCCCGCTGTATCCGCGTCGAAAAACCAGAAGTCGTCCTCGGCGCGCGGCTCTTCAAAGGTATCTGCCACTTCCGCGTAATAGACCTCTGGGCCGCCGTGGCTGTGACGCGCCAGCGCGCCTGATACAAGCCCTATCGCTCCGGCGGCGATTTGCCGTCGTATCTCGTATACGACCTCCCCAAAGGACGGTCGACAATAGACGATCTGCCGAGGCCGAGCCTCGCTGGCGGCAACGAGTTGATCGGCCTCTGCCATTGTTGTGCATAGCGGCTTCTGCATGAAAAGGTGCAAACCGCGCTCCAGGACTGCCAAGCCAGCCTCGGCGTGCAGCGGATGCGGCAATGCCACTATGACCGCGTCCAAGTCCTCGTCGTTGAGCAGATCGTTCCAATGGGTCGAATAGCGCGGAACCGCAAAGCGATCGCACAGCAGTCGCAAGCGCCGTTCTGTGCGCCCGCAAATGTGCGTCACTCGCATGCCGTCAACCGCGGCGATTTCCGGCAAATGACTGAGCGCGGCTATGCCCCCCGCGCCCAGGATACCGACCCTAATCATCGAGATAAGGCCTCAAGAACTGGTAGCTGCGGCCGATGGAACCGACCATATCTTCGTTGCCGGTCTCGTCTTCAATCGCCAGGACGCCGTTATATCCGATCTCTCTAAGCGCACCTATGTAACCATCCCAGGGCACCAGACCCTCGCCACAGGTCGCTTGCATCGTCTCGGGATTCCAGTCTTTGGCATGGGTGTGGATGATTTTGTCGCCCAGAATATGAACGCCTTGAACAGTTCCCGCCTCCGAACCGAAGCGCAATAGATTGCAAGGGTCATAATTCACGCGCAGCCAGGGATTGCCGATCTCGTCAATGAAGTCGCTGAGCGCTTGCGGAGATTCTTGCCCGGTCTCGAGAGCGAAGTATACGCCGACCTTCTCGCTATGTTCCGCGATCTCGCCGACCGAGCGCAGCAAGGTCTGATACGCGGGATCGGAACTGTCTTCGGGCAGCAGGCCCGCATGTGTGGTAATGATATTCCCCCCTAGCTCCGCCGTGGTGTCCAGGGCTTCCTTGGTCTTGTCGATCCGCCACTGCAAACCTTCTTCTTCCTCCAAGCCGCCATAAGTCGTCGCGCCTTGCAGCTGCGCGCAAAAGGCGCTAAATGACAGGCCGAGCGACTCGGCAATCTTGACGATTTCGCGGCGGTCCGCCGCGCTGCCCACCTCGGGGTCCAATATACAGGGACTGTATTCCACGTTGACGATCCAGGGCTGTACCGATGTACAGCCGATATCGGCGGCGATCTCCATTTGCCGCGCCAGCGTACGGACGTCGGGCGTCGCGCCCAGGGTCCAAAGGGCGCATCCGATTGAAAAGCTGCTCATGCCTCTCACCTTTACCTAAATTCAGGACTCCTGATTCCTATAATATCAAAGCTCGCAAAGTCTGGCATTATTGCGCTATCGAACGTTCTATGAACTCAACAAGTACTTAGTGAACCACGCGACTATCGCGCTCACGGACTTAATTCGATTCTGCTCCTTGCGGAATCCGTGTCCCTCGTCCGGAAACAGGATGTACTCAACAGGTACATTCCGCATTCGCAATTCTTCTACCACTTGTTCCGCTTCGTAGACCGGCACGTTGGTATCGTTTGCGCCGTGAATTACCAGCGTAGGAGCGGCAACGCGACCCAGCTTGTGAATCGGGGACAAGGCATCCAGCAAATCACCTTCTGTATCCGGATCACCATATTCAATCTTGGAGATGCTCGCCATCCAGGGTTCTGTCCGTTCGAAAAAGGTCTTGAAATTGACCAGGCCGTACAGATTCACGCCGGCGGCAAACAGCTCGGGAAACTCCGCCAAGCCGGCCATGGTCATGTAACCGCCGTAAGAGCCGCCCATGATGCCCAACTTGCCCGCTTCCGCGATGCCGGCGCCGATCAAATAATGTACGGTCGACGCGATATCTTGAATCGCGTCGAAGCGCAGCGCGCCGTTATCCAGATTGACGAAACGCTTGCCGAACCCGGACGACCCGCGCACGTTCGGCGCGAATACGGCGATTCCCTCCGACAGCAAGGCCTGATAGTCATAGCGGAAGCGCGGCTGTTCCTGACCTTCCGGTCCGCCATGAAAGCTGAATACAGTGGGGAAAGGCGCATCAACATCGGGCGGCGTGTATAACCATCCTGTCAAAGGCAGCCCGTCATGCGCCGAATATCGCAGCAACCGCGGGGCGCCCAAGCGCTCAAGTTGAACGCCTATGCGCGGACTACGCGTCAATTGTCGCAATGACAAGGTCGCGATGTCCAGCACCCAAATATCCTGCGGCAACCGCGAACCGCTGACGCACATTGCCAACTGGGAGCCGTCGGATGAAAAGCGCAAGTCCTCGACAATTTCGCCCGGCAAATCGATTTCGCATTGCTTGTCGGCCGCTGGCAAGTTGATCAATTCCAGTTCGTGCCGCCCGGCGATATTCCAAACGATGGCCGCCGATTTGTCGCTCGGGCTGATCGCGAATTCGACCAGTTCTGCGTCGTCGCGCGCTCGCAAAACGCGCCCGTGTTCGTCCTCGCCCTGGGACAGGCGACCAAGATATGCCAAGTCCCGATCCCGGTTCGAGACAAGATATACGTGACGCCCGTCAGCGGAAAAGCGCGCATTCTCGAAACTTGCGGGTGGATCATGAGGCGTCAACAGCCGTTCCTGATTCTCAAACATGTCTACCAGATGAACATTATTGTCACCGCGATAGACGATACGCTTGACAAGTACTCGGCCACCGTCGATGGTCACATCTTCGATTACGCCGGTGCCAGAGTTCTTCGCCAGCTTTTCTGCCGCTCCGCTCTCGACACAAATGCGAAAACTATCCATCGAGTCACTCTGATCCATGTTCGATGAAAAGAGGAGGTAACGACCATCTTTCGTCCAGACATTGAGCCAATTGTTGGTCGCTTGACCTTTTGTCAGCCGGCGCCGGTCGCTCCCGTCCGGCCGCAAGAGGTCGATTTGCGCATTCATGCCGCCGCCAGGCGCCGATTCAACCGCCAGCCAATCCCCGGCCGGCGACCAGAGCACAGCGTTGACTTGTTCATCAAAGGCGGTTACCGCTTCGGGGAAGCCCCGTGACAGGGCGATACGCCATACCTGAGGACTGCCTGTCAAGTCGCTGACAAAGGCTAATTCCTGCCCATCCGGCGAGAAGCTCGGCGACCAGCACCTGCCCACCTTCGCCAGCAACAGGACAGATTTTTCGACCGCCCATCTGTTTTCGGCACTCATGTTTCCGCCTGTCTATGCACAAATATTAGAACCAAGGTCGCAACGGCGTAGGCAGCACAACCGAGCCACAGAACCGAAGCGAATCCAGTTGTTATGGAAAGCAGTACGGCGACGACAGAGCCTACGACCGTCATCAGTCCGTTCACGGACCATGCTACCGCCACCTGCCGCCGGTCGCTGCGACCAACGAAATCAAGCGCTTGTGGAAAAGGGATGCCCATGCACACCGCCAGCGGAAGCGTGAGGCTTATGACGACCAAGCAGCGAAGGATCAAGCTCGCGGCAAGCAATTCTTGACCAATTGCGGGCCAGACCAGGCTCCATACAATCGCGAGGATTGCGATAGCTACGGTGGCCGCCGCATTGGTCAAATGAGGACGCGCCTCCAGATAATCGCGAAAGAAATGTTGACTGATGCCGCTCCCAAGCCCGCCGCCGACAAGAAACGTCGCCAGAACAATTGTCACGGCAAATGTCGGATGACCGAGGAAGAGCCGTGTCTGCTGGATCGCATAGATTTCCAGCGCAATGAAACCCAGGCCCAACATGGCGAAGAACGCGGGCATTGAGCTCGTGGCTCGGGCTCCCCCCCGACGCCACTGACGAAGGTAGAGCGACAGCAAAACAAGAGACACGAGCGCGACAACAATTGTCAATGGAACCAACGTCGTTGGAATCCCGCGTTCGAACTGAAAGAAATAAGGTCGGTCATCCGTGGGCGAAGAGATGTCGTCGGCGCTCGCAGCAACCAGCGTATCAAAGGACGCCTCGCCACTGTCTACCGCATCAAGGGGCGGACGCGCCAATACATGGGGCAAGAACAAGGGCGTGAATCCAACCTCACGAGCAATCGCGCCCAATACCAATGAATCGTCTTCCTTATAGGGCTCCGCGCCGATCATCAGAAGAGGAACCGGTGGATCGCTTTTCTCATCAACTATCGCCACGAGATGTTTCATAGCCTGCTGATCTGTCAAGCCCAGGCCGCGCAAAGCGGCAAGCGCCGTCGATACGGCGCGCGTCAAGGTGATCTCGTCGTAGAGCTTGAGCGCGATCTGCCCGCCGTCCTTGAGCCGCGCCAGGTAATCGGCAAAAGCCTCCGTCGTGTAAATCGTGTTCTCGGAAAGCGCATACCCGCCCCGCTCTGCGGCTAATGTGACAACTTGAGACAAATAGATCAGATCATAGTCCTCGGTCGCGCGGCGCAATGCGCTCCGTCCATCGTCAATGATAAGCTCGACTCCCGGTTGATTGTAAAGATCGCCGTTTAAGCCGCGCCATTCGTCGACGAGCGCCACGCTCGCCGGATTGACTTCGACCGCCGTAACCGCCTCCGCGTTCCCCTGTAAGGCGAAATAAACATCCAGCCCAGCGCCCGGACCAATGATAAAAACCCGTTCGGGTTGCTCTGTCGCAAATGGGAAGAAGCCGACGTCTCTAATCAGGTCTTGCCGGGCCGCTGCCGATGGCATGATTGACGCAGCGCCACCGTCCACATAGATACGCATGGGACCGCCATCGCCCGGTTCAACCAGGTCAGTACGCGCAAAGGCATCCCAACGACTTTGCAGTAGCTTTCCACCCGAGTTCAAGGGACCGGTAATTGCTTTTCTTGTCGCCAGCGACGACATGTCGATTTCGAGAAACGCTACCCCAACGTTGCTGACAAAGAGTAGGGCGGACAACGCAATGCATAGCGCCACAATCCAGCTGCCGCGCTGCCTTACTAAGTAGAGCCCGGCAATGGCAAAGCCCAATGCGGCGACCAGCGCGGCGTTGATAGCGCCGAAGCGATCCAGCAGCGGAATGGCGATCAATGCCGCGACGCCGGCGCCTAACAAATCACTCATGTACAGCAGGCGGCTCGCCCTGGGGCTCTGGCTGAACAGCGACGACATCGCCAAGCCGAAGAAAAAGTAAGGCAACGCCAGCAAAGGGAAAAGGATGATTTGCAAATCCAGGGAGGCGCCCAGTACCGCAAAAGTGAGCAGTAGCAGGGTACTCAATGTCCCGCCGCAAGCGTAAAGCGCGGGCCGGTTGGTCCCCGCCATAACCGGGCGTAGCGCGGGCACAGCCGCGCCGATGCCGATCCCAAATATCGCAATTGAAATGACAAGAAAGACGTATGGCGGGAAAAAGAGGACGGAGAACAAGCGCGTTAAGGCGATTTCCAGCAACAGTGCGCTGGCCGAGAGTATTGCCGTCCCGATGAGGCGCTGTGGATTGGCGGCGGACATCGGCGATGCCTAGCGCCGCAGTTTGGGATCGAGCGCGTCTCTCAATCCGTCGCCGAGGAAATTGAAACCCATCACCGTGAAGAAGATCGCCAAGCCCGGGAAAACGCCCATCCAGCCGGACTGACGGAAAAAGTCGCGCCCTTCGGAAAGCATCCTGCCCCAACTCGGATCAGGCGGCTGCGTACCAAGACCGAAGAAACTTAGCGCCGCTTCCGCCAGGATCGCGAAGGCCAGGCTTAGCGTGATCTCGACGATAATCGGCGACAGCACATTTGGCAGCACATGCGTCAGCAGAATGCGAATGTCGCCCGCCCCCATCGCCTGCGCCGCAATGATGAATTCTTCATTGCGAATTCCCAACACAGCGGCGCGGGCGATGCGCGCGAATATCGGGATGTAGACGATGCCAATGGCGATCATCGTATTGCCGATGCCTTTGCCCAATACCGCCACAATTGCTATCGCCAGCAGAATCGCCGGGATGGCATAAAGCACGTCCATCGCGCGCATGATGACTTCGTCGGTGAGCCGGGTGCTGTAGCCGGCGATCAAACCGAGACTGGCGCCGATAATGGTTGCCACGCTGACGGCGACGAAGCCCACTTGCAAGGAAACGCGCGCGCCTATGATGATGCGCGAGAAGATGTCTCGCCCGAAGTCATCCGTGCCCATCCAGTGCTCAACAGAGGGATTGCCAAAGCGATTGGAGAAATCCATGCCGTTTGGATCGTAGGGCGTGATCGCGGGACCAAATATGCCCATCACCACAACAATTAGCAAGACGAAGGCGCCGAACATCGCCAGATGATGCCGGAGCAAACGGCGGAACGCGTCTCGCCAGAGCGTGTTTGCGGGACCTAGTGCTTCGTCGGTCTTGCTTTTCCGCTGATCTACTTTTGCTGGAAGCCCGGTCATTGCGCCCTACGCCTATACGTATTCAATGCGCGGATCGAGTAAGAAATAAAGCAGATCAACAAACAAGTTCACCATTGTAACCATCACAGCCACGACCAGGACTGCGCCTTGCAGCAAGGGGTAATCCCGCTCTTCCACCGCGTTCAGCGCCAGCCGCCCCAGACCGGGCCAGGAGAAGACCACTTCGACGATGACAATGCCGCTGAAGAGCGCGGTGATCTGCAAGCCGATGATGGTGACGATGTTGATTAGCGCGTTGCGTAGGGCATGGTTTACCACAACAGCCCGTTCCGCCAGGCCCTTCGCCCGGGCGGTCTGCACATAATTCGCGTTAAGAACATCCAGCATGGCGCTGCGGATAAAGCGCGTCTGTATTGAGGCGCTGACGAACCCGGCGGTGAAGGCGGGCAGAATGATATGCGCCAGCCAGTCCCCCGGATCTTCGGCGATCGGCGTGTAACCGCTGGGCGGCAGCAAGCCCAGGTTCAAGGAGACAACGATGACCAAAAGAATGCCCATCCAAAATGTTGGGACGGACACGCCAATCTGGCTGAACAAGGTCGCCACAACGTCAATGGCGCTGCCCGGTTTCAAGGCCGAGATCATGCCGATAGGGAAGGCAATCGCCAGGCCAATTGCCAAAGACACCATTGCCAATTCGAATGAGGGGCCAATACGCCCCCACAATTGCTCGGCGACTTCTTGCCCATTGATCAAACTCTGGCCAAGATCACCTTGCGCGGCGCGGCCCAGCCACAAGATATATTGCTCGAGGATCGGTCGATCAAGTCCCAGGCGTTCCCGCAAGCCAAGCACTGCTTCGTCACTGGCATAAGGACCCAACATCACACGCGCTGGATCGCCCGGCACGATTTGCACAATTATGAAGACTACAATTGTTACGCCGAGAACAACAACAATTGCGGAAAGCAAGCGTTGCAGCACGTACTGATAGTTCAAGCCGGTCTTGTCCCGAATCTTGGTTGCGGCTTACTGGTTGCAGCTTACTGGTGGAGGAAAACGCGGGCGCAACTCGAATGATCAAGTTGCGCCCGCAAAACGACTAGCCTTCCAGATAGGTATTCATGTACAGGTTGGCATTGTCCGAACGCAAGACATATCCCTTGACATCCGTGCTCATGACCCGCACAAATGCCGGGTTGTAGAAGTAGACGTAGGGTACGGCGTCAACCAGAATTTGATTGGCTTGTTCATAGATGGCATAACGCTCGTCGAAGCCGGAAACTTGACGACCCTGATCAACCAGCGCGTCAAATGCCGGATCGCTATAACCCGTGAAATTGAAAACCTCATCCGTACGGTGCTGCAGATAGAAATAGTGCTCAACATCGGTGAGACCGTTCCAGCTACAGATATAGCCATCGTAGCGATAGTTTCCTTCAAGTTCGAGCCATTCAGCCCATTCCGGCGCATTGATGGTTGTCCGGATGCCGATAGCGCCTAACTGAGCTTGCAGTACCTGTGCTTGACGCACGGTATCCTGGTAAGTCGAGGTCGGCATCAATTCCATATCGAAGCCATCAGCGTAGCCGGCTTCCGCCAACAATGCTTTCGCCTTTTCAACGTCTTGCGAATAGGGCGCATAGTCGAAGTGCCAGGGGCTACCCGTATCGATCGGACCGCCATAGAGCGGCGTACAGAGACCGAAATCGCCCGCCGAGCAGAGGTCGTCTCGGTTGATGGCGTAAGCGATGGCCTGGCGAACGCGCACATCGTCGTAAGGTTCGCGAGTTAAGTTCAATCCAATGTACTTGTATGCCAAGGCAGGCGCGACATGCACAACGATATCGGAGTTGCCCTGCAAGGCCTCGACGGCTTGTGGCGCGACGCTCGTGACGAAATCAACCTCGCCGCCCAACAGAGCGGCTTCGCGGGCTGCATCTTCCTGGATTACCGAGATCTCAACGGCGTCAAGAAGCGGCAAGCCATCTTGCCAATAATTCTCGTTCTTGGCCAATCTCATGCTGATCGTGCCATCGAGGTCTTCCACGGTGAAGGGGCCCGTACCAATCGGAACAACAATTACGCCGTTTTCATCGACGCTATCTTGATGCACGACCGCCGTGGCCCGGCTAGCCAAAAGAATGGGCAGAATCGCATTGGGATCCGGGGTCGTTACGGTTACCGAATAGGTATCTGTAGCTTCCCAAACAGCGTCCGGACCGCCAACTGAAGCCACGCGACCGGAACCCGTTTCCGGATTAATGATCCGATTCATCGAGAATACAACATGCTCCGACGTCATTTCTACGCCATTCGAGAAGTGCACGCCTTCGCGCAGGTTAAATGTCCAGCTAAGGCCGTCCTCAGATTGCGACCAGTCCGTCGCTAACAGCGGCGTCAGTTCGAGATCATCGTTATTTGTCGTCAAGGACTCTACGACATTGGCCAGCACATAGAAGCTGGAAACGGTGCTGGCGACGTGCGGATCTAGTCCCGTCCATTCGGCGTCGTGCGCCGAGCGCAAAACTTGCTCGCTCATTTGCGCCATTGTCGACAGGCCCGCCCCTACAATCAGAAGGACGAGCAATACTAGTGGAATGATAAGTCTGACTTTCTTCATTTCTATCCTCTTTCATTCAGAACAGTGTCGATTTGGAACCCCAATCTCAAGCTGCACAGATTACTCTCCAAGCGCCTCCTTCCAGCAACAACTTCACTTTTCAACCTGCGACAAATAACACAGATCGGCCAACTTACTCTGACCGTACATCCTGCCGCCCGAACCGTAAGCTGGGACTATACTATCTTCGCAAGTGCTTGTCAAATCTACCGATCCAGGGACACTTTCCTCCATTTCAGCCAAGAAGTCGCAGTCATTCACGCTGCTTGCGCTCGCTTGACATTAACCAGTGCGCAAGTTAACCTTCAAGAGTGCGATCCGCAGTCGGCGGTGCCAACTGTCAGAATGCGGTTCCGCAAGTGTATATGCAAGAATTGTTCGTTTGAGCTCTCAAGGAGTCCGACATGAAAGGAAAATCAACCCTTGCCAGCCTCGTGGTCTTGCTGGCGCTAGTCGCTCTATTGCCCTTTAGCGTCATCCATGCCGATGGCCATTGCGAATTCGCCGATGAAGCGATCAAGATTGGCGGCTTGGTGCCGCTTTCGGCACCGGGCTCGGTGGCCGGCGGTGTCGCCATGTCCTGGGCATTCAATCGCGCCGTGGATGACATCAATGCCGATTGCGGCGTGCAAATCGGCGGTCAGAATCATCGCCTTCAAATCGTCATTGGCGATTCCGAGGGCAGCCCGGAACGCGGTCAAGCTGTCGTCGAACGCTTCATCCTCGAGGATGAGGTCCATGCGGTATCCGGCGTATATCACAGCGCTGTTGGCTTGGCGACGATGGGCATCTTGGATGCAAACGGCATTCCAACCGTCTTCTCCGAGCCTTGGAATGACAATGTCAGCGCCAACGGCATCATGGAGTATGATGGCAGGCCGCCGCGCAATGCCGACGGCGTCGATCATATCTTCCGCATTTCGCCCGCCAGTTCGATGGTTGGCGGCGTGGTCGTGGACTGGCTGCTGGCAGAGGGCGTTGACAATGTCGTCATCATCGCCGAAAACACCGACTACGGCCAACCGGCCGCAGCCGATGAAAAAGCACGCTTCGAAGCGGCCGGCGCGACTGTGACCCAAATCAACGTCGAATTGGGCACGGAAGATTTCGTCCCCATCCTTAGCCGCATCCAGGCCAGCGCCACCGTACCCGATGTCGTGCGCATCTTGGTCACCGGCGAGACCTCCTACAACCTGACGCAGCAAATGGCCGAACTGGGCATTGCGCCGACCGTCGACACAATCTGCGTAACCAACCAATTCGCCTTCCAGTCGGAGCAGTATTGGGAAAATGTGCCCGATGGCAACTACTGCACTTTCAACCGCGTGGGCATCATCCCCAGCCTCTTCAGCGACATCGCGGTTGGGTTGAACGCGGATTACTTTGAAGAGTTCGAGGACATCATTCCCAGCTTCGCGATGGCCTCCTACGACGCCCTGCATATCCTGGCTGACGGCATGGAACGCGCCGGCACGATAAGCGATGGCGCGGCCATCGTCGCGGCGATCGAAACCACCGACCTCGAATTGTCGCAGGGGCGCTACTACTTCAACTACGGCAATCACAATGATAGCATGCCCGCCGATGATGGCATGCCAGATTACTTCTGGCACCAGTGGCCCGATCCGGTCGTGACCATGATGCAATACTTCGAGCAGGGTCAAAGCTCCCTGGACGCCGCCGTCATCTTTCCGGAAGTCTATCAAACACATGGCACCGGCTATATGGCGCCAGGAGAAATGCCTTAGGCGCATTTTTCCCGCTCGACTTGCGCGGGCGAACTGATCACAGCGCCTAGACAGGGGTCAGTTGGCTGGCAGCGATGCTTGCCGGCTGACCCGTACACATGGATGCGATAACATGGTCATTGAAGACTCGCTTAGTGTTTGGTGGCTCCTTTTGGCCGGGCCTCTGTGGGCGGCCATCGGGCTGTATGTCCTGCCGAGAAGCCAGGGCAAGATCAAACGCGATGAGCGGATTGACGTCTCCAGATTGCAGATAGCTGGGCTCATCGGCGGCTTCGCTCTGGGACCGCTCGGTCTTGGGCTCTTTTACCTGCTTCCCGAAATGATACGGCGAGCGACCCTGATTTTGGGCATCCTGATCGCCGTCTTCGTTTCATCGCAAGTTCTGGTGCGCGTCAGCGATCCCAACGTGCCCTCGGTCTTGTGGCTGGTGCTTGCCGGTCCTCTGTGGGCGGCGCTGGCCAGTTATTTTATCCCTCGGCATTACCATGATGTCGACGCCGACGACAACAACGCGCTGACGGCTGCCGCCTTGGGCGGCTTCACGATCGGCCCGCTCATTTTCGGGCTAATGTGGAAGCACACGCCTAAAATCAGCCGCGATTGGATGATCGTTTTGGGCTCGCTCGGCGCTTGGCAGATTTACACCTTATTCGCGATTCAGAACCCCGGCAATCCCTGTGTCCAGGCGCCATTTCAAGTTACATATCTCGCGCAGCAAACCGCCAATGGCGTCGTGATCGGCTGCATTTATTCCTTGATGGCAGTAGGTTTGACCCTGATCTACTCGGTTCAGGGCATCGTCAGCTTCGCCCACGGTCAGCTGTATATGGTTGGCGGCTATTTTTCATTTTATTTTCTGCTCCATGCCGGCAACATCCTCAGCGAGCTTACAGGGAACGAAATAACCGTTAATCCGATCTGGGGCATCCCGGTAGCGGGATTCATTGTCTTCTTGATGGGCGCCGCATTCGAACGGGGCTTCTTGAAACCCATGCACGATGGCTTGATCGAGCGCGCCTCGGAATACGCGATTTTGATCACATTCGGCTTCGGCTTCGTGATCGAATACACAACTCTGGCCATTGCCGGTCCCTTCCCGCAACGCGCGAATCGCTTTATCGAGATCCGGCGATTCACGTTTCCGCGGACGCAGATCACTGAAGATTTCTCCTTTGGACCCTTGAATATTATCGGCGATCGCGCCTTTGCCATGATCGTCGGCATTGTTCTCATTTTTGGCCTGCTGTACTTCCTGCAACGGACCTGGACAGGCCGCGGGTTGCGGGCCACCAGCCAGGACAAGCAAGCCGCCGCCGTCACCGGCATCAATCCCACCAATATGAATACGCTGGCATTCGCGCTGGGCTCGATGTTGGCTGCCATGTCCGGCGCGGCATTGATCCCGATTTTCGCCTGGGTGCCCTGGGTGGGCGCGGAAATGGTCGGGCGATCTTATGTGATTGTCGTGCTGGGTGGTTTGGGTTCGGTGCCAGGCGCGCTCTTTGGCGGCATTATCGTTGGCATCGTCGAGGCGCTCGGCGCGGGCTGTCATCCAGATCCCAGCCGTGGCGCCGCCTACAAAGAAGCTTTTGCCCTACTAATTTTTGCCCTGGTTCTGCTCTTGAAACCGACCGGATTATTCGGAAGGGAGCCGCATTGATCATGGGCCTCTTCTCGCGCTTTGAACGAGCGATTGACGACGGCATCGGCCGCCGTAAGCTGGGATATGCGCTATTGGCTCTGGTGATCGTCTTCTTCCTGTGGTTCCCCAACGACACCTCCCAGTCGAACTATGCCAAGACAGTATTCATAAGCGGTTTCTTTTACGCCATCATGTCATCAAGCTGGGCGCTGCTGGCCGGGATCGCGGGGCAGTTTTCCTTCGGTCACATGGCTTTTATGGGGATTGGCGCTTACGTCGCCGGCCTTATCGCCCGCGACGGATTGATGTTTGCCACCTTGGGCATCGCTATCACCCCGGATTCCATTTCCTCCATCGGCGCGATTGTCATTGGCACCGTTGTTGCCGGGCTGGTCGGTCTGGTAATCGGCTGGCTGCTATTGCGCTTGAGAGCGGCATATCTGGCGCTGTTCACCATCGCGTTTTCCGAACTTTTTCGTATCGCCATGTTAACGGAATATGACTACACCGGCGGATCCAACGGCTTGTCGCTGCGTCCGCTGCTGCAGGTGGCGGATGTCGATACCGCGCGCCAAATCGAATATTATTTGATGTTTGGCTTGCTTATCGCCTGTCTCCTGGTCATGTATCGCGTGGTGCAATCGCCCATCGGTATGTTTCTGCGGGCGATGCGAGAAGATGAAGACGCGGCCTCGGCCTTGGGCGTCAACGTCGTGCGCTACAAGATTCTGGTCTTCGTATTCACCAGCATGATCGTGGGCTTGGCAGGCGCGATCTTTTATAGCGATGTGGGTTCGGAGCGCATCATCCCAGAACAGTTAGAAGTCCTGCAAATGTCGCTGATCATCGCCTATGCGGTGATCGGCGGCATGGAGAGTCTCTTTGGCGCGGCTGCGGGCGCATTCATTTCGCGCTATTTGCTGGAAGCCATGCGCGAGGTGGTCATCACCCTGCCCTTTGGCTTGACCATGGCCGACGGCTCCGATGCCTTCGTTTGGGAGACCGGCGCCTGGCGCTTCGCGCTTTTCGGCCTGGTGATGGTTTTCACCCTGCGTTACATGCGTAATGGATTGCTTTATCCGATTTTCAACTGGTTCAGCGGGCGCGACCTGATCATGAAGGAGACGGTCGCCAAACGCAAACCGGACGAGCATGATATGGCCCTGCCGGAGGACCGGGATGAGTGAAATCAACCTGGAACTGAACAGGATCGCCAAGCGCTTCGGCGGCAACCAGGCCGTTGACCATGTCTCATTCAGCGTCACGGAGCCGCAGTTGATCGGCATGATCGGTCCCAACGGCGCGGGCAAGACGACCTTGACCAATCTGATGAGCGGTATGCTAAAACCCAGCAGCGGCACCATCTATCTCAACGGCCGGCGGATCGATGGACGCGCGCCCTACGATGTAACCCGGGCGGGCCTGGGACGTACCTTCCAGATTACGCGCGCGCTCAACCGCATGACGGTGATGGAAAACATGATGGTGCCCGGCCTGGCTCACGAGCCTGGGGCGCGCCAATCCGACCTGGAAGAGCGCGCGCGGCAGATTCTGTCTTTGCTGACGATTGATCATTTGACCAATGAATTCAGTCGCGCGCTCAGCGGCGGCCAGCGAAAACTGCTCGAACTGGGTCGTCTTCTGATGCTGGATCCGTCGGTGATCATTTTGGACGAGCCATTTGCCGGCGTTCATCCGCGGCTGCAGGAAACGATCTACAACTACATCCACCGCGTACACGAGGACGGCAAAGCCATCATCTTAATCAGCCACAATATGGGCGCCGTCTTTGAACTGAGTCAGCGCCTGATCGTCCTCAATTTCGGCGCCTTGATCGCGGATGGAGAGCCTCAGCAAGTCAAGAATGATCCGGCCGTCATAGACGCCTATCTCGGCCACGACGAGGATGACTAGCCAATGCTCGAGATCAGAGACCTCTATGTCGGCTATTACGAAGATCTGCATATCTTGCGCGGTCTTGACCTCAAGGCGGAAAACGGCAAGCTGACGGCCATCCTCGGCGCGAACGGCGTCGGCAAATCAACCCTGCTCAAGGCCATATACGGCTTCCTGAAGCCGCACAGCGGACAGGTCTTGCTCAACGGCCGCGATGTCACCGGCACAGCGACCCACAAGCTGATCGACCTGGGCATCAGCTATATCCCGCAGCAGCCGGGCGTCTTCAAGCACATGAGCGTGCGCGAGAATCTGATGATGGGCGCCTGGACCTTCCAAAACGATAAAAAGCGCATGGAAAGCAAAATCGCGGAGAATTACGAGCGCTTCCCCATTCTGCGCGAAAAGCAGCACGATCACGCCGGCAGTTTGTCCGGCGGTCAGCAGCGCATGGTCGAAATCGGGCGTACCCTGATGACCGATCCCGAAGTCATCCTGGTGGACGAACCGACAGCCGGCCTGGCGAAGCTGCTAAGCGAGGAAGTCTATCGCATGCTGGTCAACCTGCGGGATCAAGAAGGCTTGACCATATTGCTTGTCGATCAGGAAATACGCGAAGCCCTAAAGATCGCCGACTACGTCTACGTTCTGGAATTGGGACGCAACAAATTTGAGGGACCAGCCTCGGACTTCGACGATCTCGAAAAGGCCTTCTGGACATAGACGCGCTGGCTAGCCCTTTAGCCCGGTCATAACCACACCCTGAATAAAATACCGCTGCGCCAGGAAGAAGAGCACGATCACCGGCAAGGTCACAGCGGTGGATGCTGCCAGTTGCAGGTCCCAGCTGATATCTGTTTGGCTGCGGAAGGATGCCAGACCGACCGCGATGGTGAAGTTATCTGGCGAGCGCAGGTAAGTAATGGGACCGATCAGATCGTTCCAGGCGAAGAGGAAAGTGAAAATCCCAATAGTGATGAGCGCCGGCTTTGACAGCGGCAGCATGATCCGCCAATAGACGCCAAATTCGCTGCAGCCGTCGATGCGCGCGGCGTCGGCGATCTCCTCCGGTATCGTTCGGAAAAACTGCCTCATCAGGAATATGTTGAAAGCCCCGCCACCAAAAAACGGCGGTACCACCAAGGGCAAAAACGTGTCCACCCACCCCAGGCGCGAGAATACGATGAAACTTGGCACCAACAATACCGCGTAGGGCAAAAACAGCGTCGCCATGACGATGCCGAACCAGAAATCGCGGCCGGGGAAGCGCAATCGCGCGAATCCGTAGGCGCAAAATGATGACGTGAATACCACAGCCAGCACGTTCAAGCCGGCAACAATCAGCGTATTTCGAAAGTAGGTGCCAAATGGCTTGTAGGTCAGCGCGTAGATGTAATTCTCCGGCACAATTGGATCGGGAATCAACTGCGGCGGATACTGAAAAATGTTGATCTGCGTTTTCAGCGAGCTGGAGAGCAGCCAAATAAATGGCGTGACCATGACGACCGCGAAAAGCACGAGCAAAAAGACCGTCAGCCAGTGGAAAAGCATATCGCCGTATGACGTTGGTTTGCGTCGCGATTCGATGAATTCGGCCGGCTTTTGGCTAAATCCCACGTTGCGCTCCTGTTTGCGTATAAAGCGTCGTTCATGCGACGAGAAAACTGGCGATTTTGCGTGAGCAGGTCAGACTTTTTCGCTGCCGCCGAGCGGCTAATCGCCTGGATTCTCGTAGTAGACGCGCGAACCTATATAACGGAATACGAAAAACGATAGCACCATCAAGATCACAAACAGCAGCCATGAGAGCACCGCGGCATAACCCATCTTTTGACTGCTGAAGGCGGTACGCCAGATATGCAGCACCAGGAACAGGGTCGCCCGCTGTGGCCCGCCGTTGGTGATCAATAGCGCGCTGACAAACACCTGAAAAGAATTGATGAATCCGATGACCAGGTTGAAGAAAATAATTGGCGACATCATCGGCAAGGTCACATAAAGCAGACGCTGCCAACGGCCGGCCCCATCGATTTCAGCCGCCTCATAGAAGATCTGCGGGATGCCCTGCAAGCCGGCCAGGAAGATGATCATCGACCCGCCAACGCCCCAGACGGTCAGAATGACAAAGGCCAGCATCACCCAGCTGGGATCCTGCAGCCAGCCGATTTTCGGTCCGCCAAAGGCGCGTATGACAAAATTGATCAAGCCGAATTCCGTATTGAAGAGCCAGGCCCACAAGATGGCGTTGGCGACAGCCGGCACGATGCTGGGCAGAAAGTATATGGTGCGGAAAACGGCGATAAAGCGGAATTTGGCGTTGATCAGGTTGGCCAGGAAAAACGCGAATACCAGTCCCAGCGGCACCGATATAACCGAGAAAACAATCGTGACCTTCAAGCTCTGCGCCAGAATCGGATCGCCGATCATCTTGCTGAAGTTGGCCAAGCCGACGAACTTGGGCGCCGCGAGAAAGTTCCACTTGTGAAATGTAAGGTAGCCCGCTACTGCCGCCGGTCCCAGCCACCAAAACAAAAAACCAAGGATGAAGGGCGCGATGAAGACATAACCCATCAGCGTACGACGCTGCCGCAGGCTCAGGCGGTTGTATTGCCGAATGAGCCAGAAGCCTTCAGCGGATGCCGGGTCGGCAGTATGGGCAGTCATCGAAAATAGCTCGTCACAGTCTTAACATTGCGCGACGAGCGGGAGCGCTTGTCAACCCTCCCGCTCGCACAGATGCTAGCAATCATTGTGCTCCAATGTCGGCGGCGTCGTGCCGAATCACGGCAAGGGCTACATGTCTTCCTTGGCCGCCATCAGGACTTCGTTCGCGCCGCGCACGGCATCGGGCATGATGTCCTCGGCCCGTTCGCCGTTTGCCAGCCCTTCAAAGGCTGGGTTGATGTAGTCATTGGCCGCTTCAATATAACCCGGCGGAATCGCTACGGCGACGCCGTGCTTGGGCAGATAATCAGTCGCGAACTGCGAATAATTCGGCGGATGGATGCCTTCGCGGATCCAACCCTTCAAGCCCTCTTCCGTCAGCATGGCTGTCTGGTTGGGGATCCACAGGCCAATCTTGCAGAAATGCTCCTGATAGAAGGGCGTCGCCAGGAAGCGCACCCAGCGCCAGGCTTCTTCCGGATGGTCGGTGCCTGCGAGCACAGAATGGAAATGCGCCTGCATGATGCTGGCCGGCTTCTGCATCTTGGGCAGGGCACCCGTGCCCATCGCCACATTCATCAGCGACGGATTCATCCAAGACAGCGCCCAGGAACCATCCACCGCCATCGCCAGGCGGCCACTATCGACCATTTGCACGTTGTTCATTCCCAGACTGGCCAAGGCAGCGCTGCGCGGCGCAACATGATGCGCGTAGACCAAATCAGTAATGCGCTGCAAGCCTTCCATCGCTTCCGGACTGTCCAGGCCGATCAAACCATCCTCGGTGAGGAATTCGCCGCCATTGGCATGGGCGGCCAAGCCCAGGGGCATCCACCAGAAGGGCCAATCGACAGCCCATTGCACGATGTCTTCGCTGTCGAAGCCGGCGTCACCCGGGTGACGGCCCGCGCTGTCTTTGGTGAAAACCTTGCAGACTTCGAGGAATTCCTCCCATTCCCAGATTTCATCGTCTTGGAAGCCGGGCGGAGTAATGCCTTCCGCATCAAACATTTCGGCATTGTAATAGAAGTGATGAGCGACCCAGGTTGATCCAATGCCGTACCAGCGTCCGTTGACCTCGCAGCGATTGGCTTCTTGCGGCTCCAGGAAGTAACCCGGCTGTCCCAGAAGCGGATCGTTCTTGACCAGATCGGTGATATCCATCAAGGCGCCGCCGACGGCCAGGGTCTCGTAATTGTCGGACAAGATGAATCCGGTGTCCGGCGCTGTGCCCGCGGCGATGCTCGAGAGCAGTACGCGTCCGTAATCTCCGGCGCTAGGCGTATGCAGCCATTCCACTTCGATGTCTTCGTTCTCCGCCTCAAAGACTTCAATGGCCGATTTGACGCCTTCGTCCTCGGCGACTCCGCCCCATCCGCCGAAGGTGATGTTAGTCACATCCTGCGCCAGCGCCGGCGGCAGATAACCGAGCTGCGCCAGCATAGCCGCCGCCGTAGCGGAACCGCCAGTCAACTTCAAAAACTCTCTACGTGAGATACTCATGATTCTGCTCCTTCTTGGACTTGAATCAATAAATGGATATTCTTCCGGACTATGACGTCCGGCTCATAACCAGTCTAGCCTGAGCGAATCCAGACGCGCATCTCGCCCAGCGCGCGATTCGCCCAAAGATAGTAGGGAATCGCCTTGAAATTGAATGCCGTTTCCTTATATCCCGTTTGGCTGTGATGACGATAGAGCGCTGCACTTTCTTCGGCCGGCTCAATGCGAAGGGCTTCGCCGGTAATCACCGAAGCGCCGCCCAAGAGCTCGCTGTCAAAAGCGGCATCCAGCGCGGCATTTGCCGGAATGCAAACATTCGCCAGGCGCGCTGCATTGTCGACTTCTTCCAGACAATACACGATCGGACCACGCTGCAGCGCGACCTGGCCGGCCGTCTGCCGAATATTCGGATGCGGCATCACCCGCTCGACCGGCATGGCCAGCGTCAATTCCACTCGGTCTCCATCTGACCATTCTCGCGCCAGGATGACGTAGCCGCGCTCAGTTGACGCCGTCTGCCGCTCGCCGTTGACCGCAAGCTGATAATCGTAACACCAATCGGGGATGCGCAGCGCCAATTCGAACTCAACTGCTTGTGCCGTATTCACAGTGAATTGGACCGTCCCGTTCCACGGGTATTGCGTCTCTTGTACAAGCCGAATCTCTCCGCCACCGACATCCAGAGTCACCGAGTTGTCGTGATACATCTGCACATAAACGCGATCGCCCGCCTGCGAATAAGAATACTCGCCGATGCTCGCGATCAAGCGCGAGATATTTGGCGGGCAGCAAGGGCAATGAAACCAGAGCGTACGACGATGATGCCCGTCTTCCATGTTTTCGTGCCAGCGACCTTGCGGGTTTACGCCCGGATAAGCCGCCAGCGGATTGGCGTAGAAGAACTCGTCGCCGGCATGGGAAAGCCCGCTCAACGACGAGTTATAGATGGCAAGCTCCATGACATCGATGTAGCGGCTGTCAGGATCGAGGTGAAACATGCGCTGCGCCCAAAAGGCCAGGGCGATGGCGGCGCAGGTCTCGCAGTAGGCGGTCTCGGTGGGCATATCATAGGCGAAGGTGAAACCCTCGTTATGATGAGACGGACCCACCCCGCCATGCACATACATCTGATGCCGCGTCAGATCGTCCCAGAGTACGCGCGACAATCGCAGCAAGTCTTCGTCGCCGGTCTCCAGCGCCACATCGGCGATGCCGGCGTAGAGATAGCATGCGCGCACCGAGTGACCGTTCGCCTCCGTATGCTCGCGCAAGGGCAAATGCGCCTGGCAATAACGGTAAGTCTGTGCCCAGTAATCCTCCGGGCTCTCGCCGCGATCATGCGCCTCTTGATCATAATAATGCGGCGCCTGTCCTCGTTCATCGATCAGGTATGACGCCAAATCCAGGAACCGCCGCTCGCCGGTCTCACGGTACATCTTGACCAGCGCCAGCTCAATCTCCGGGTGGCCCGGGTATCCGCGCCGTTTGCCTTCTTCCGCCCCGAATGTCGCCGCGATATGATCGGAAAAGCGCGCGAGAACATCGAGCAGTTTGCGCTTGCCGGTCGCTTGATGATAGGCCACGGCCGCTTCCATCAGGTGGCCGGCATTGTACATCTCGTGATTGTCGCGCAGATTGGCCCATTGCCCTTCCGGGAAATGCACCGGGAAATAGCTATTGAGGTAACCGTCATCGAACTGAGCGCTCTCGATGGCGTTAATCAGCGCATCGGCGGTCGCTTCCAGATCGGCGTCGGGATGCGTAGCGAGGCTGTAGGCGGCTGCTTCCAACCACTTGCCCGAATCCGAATCCCAGAAGACGCGCACGCCTATCCGCTCATGTGACGGCGGGGGATCAGCAGGACCCGCCATCGCCCAGGAAGCGACGCGATCGGTCTCTTCCAACTTCTGATAGATGGCCGGGATCGTCACCTCGCGGTTGACCGTTTGCCTTTCGCCCCAGAAGCCGCCGCTGATGGACACCTGCTTTAAGGGCACGGGCGCGGCGCGATAACCTGCAACTGTACTCATAAGGACACTCCGAATGATACGAAAAACGACTATGCCAAACCTGGCTTTGACAAAAGATGAGAAACAAATTTACAGTAAAACGATAGCGGACAAAATTTGTCAAATTTTCATCACGCAGTATATCCAAATGACAAATCACCTGCAAGTTAGGTCATCATGTTGAAAGGCCACTGCTATGCTGATTCATACACGGTCACTCACGCGCAAGGTGCGTGACATCTGGCGCAGCCCGGGCCGCTTCACCAAGAACCCCGATATCGTCGTCACCTCGAGCGGTCGTTATCTCTTGATTTACAGCGACGTGGACGCGCATTGGTCGCTGAAGAACCAGATCTTGACCTTGTTGGCCAGCGACGACCAAGGCGCAACCTGGTATAAGCATCGCGAGATTGATCAAGCGGATCTGTCTGCCGGCGATGAACGTCTCGTGACGCCACGATTGAGCTTGCTGAATGACGGCCGCTTGGTCGTCACCGTCGACCACAATGACGACGGACACTTTCACGAGGAACAGCCACCCGGCAATTGGCTCTATTGGAGCGACGATGGCGGCGATTCCTGGTCGGGTGCGCAAAGGGAAAACGGCATCGGCGGCTTTGAACCCGACCGCGTCATCGACCTGCCCGACGGCGCGCTCGCCGTCACATCCCACCTGATGCGCGGCGGGTCGCAAGAGTTCGCGCAAGTCCTATGGACCTCGGACGACAGCGGCCGGACCTGGACCGAGCGCAGCACAATCTCGCATGACGGCTATCATCGCTTCTGCGAAGGCGCGATTGTGATCATGGACGCCGGCCGCAGACTGGCATGTGTCATGCGCGAGAATCACTCGGGTGGCATCCCCTCCTTCGTCGCCTTCTCCGATGACAGTGGCCACAACTGGACCGCGCCGAAAATGCTGCCCTTCGCCCTGCATCGACCCTACGCCAAACAGCTTGCTGACGGGCGGATCATGGTCACTGGCCGCAACGTCAACGGGGGGCTTGGTACTTATGCCTGGGCCGGCGATCTGGAACGCGAAGCGGGGAGCTACGCCATCGGCGGTCCCCGGCGAAAGTACCGGGCATCGCTCGATCCGGACGCCTTGATTATTGAAAACAGGCCCGAACACGAATGCCGCTATACCCTGCTCCCGCCGGAGTCCCCATTCAGCGCCGTTGATTTCGAGGCCGAGTTGCGCGTCGTTGCCTCCGCCGGGCATGCCGCGGTCGCATTCATGTCGATCTCGCGCCTGGGACAACTGCTGCGTATCGCGCCCGATCATATCGCGATTTCTCGCGGTCGGCACCATGCCCGCCATTCGGTTGACATGACCGAGTATCACCGAGTGGGCCTGCATCACCGCCGGGGCTGGCTGCAAGTCAAGCTGGACGGCGAGACAGTATTGCATTCTTGTGTCTTCCGCGAAGAGACGCCGGCCAGCGACTTCCACGGCGGGGATCCGGCCCGGCGCAGCCAATTCGGTCAGCTCGGCGACAGCGGTCGCAGCTTGTGGCGCGCGGTCTCGTACCAGCTGAGAAACCCGAAACTCGATGACTTTTCCTGGCGCTGGGACGCCTCATCCGGCGCATTCCCCGATCACTACCAGCGCGAGCGCATGATTCAAATTCACGCCAATCATCCCGCGCAAAAGCCCTGGCCCGATCATGGCTATTCATCCTGGATTCAACGCCGGGACGGCAGCATCTACCTGGTAGATTACAGCAATTCTGGCGATGTCGCCGACACCGCCCACCTGGTCGGCGTCAACATCGAACCTGAAGATATCGCCTAGAGCCAGCCTCACCAGTATATGCCACAGCTCGACGCCGCGCCTGTCAGGTAAACGATTTTAGAATACGCAGTCGACGGGAGCGAAGACAGCGGTCACGACGCCGCGCAATCTCCCCCGCCGCGAAGCGGGTACCGTATCGAATTCGGCTGAAATTGAATCAACTCATTTCACCACAATTGCACAGAAGCAAAACCAACAAAGAAATGCAAATCTTCAATAAAGTAACGAATTGTAGGGGCGTTTCGGCGAAACGCCCGCAAGATATATTCTTCTGATGCTTTTTCTCTTCGCTCGCCGCGCGCTCTGTGTTCAGATTTTCTTGCATGACTTACTCGCACTTACTGAGACCTTGGAGAGCAACTATACTCTCGGCTTTTTCTCGGTGGCTCGGTGTCCTCGGTGGGTATAACTCTTCTTTCAACAGAAAAGGATACGCTAGCCAGCGAAGCCAGATATTTTGACAGAGCCAAGCGCTGGCGTTAAACTCCAATCTAAGGTCGGTGGAAGACCGTCAACAGCGATGTTGGAACCCGCGTTCGACTGAGAGAAAGGCGGGCACAGCGACAAGACCTGAATGCGTCAGTACAAAGAAGTAGCTGCCCAGTCGCGCGCAGTGCGCTGGGCCACAATTCATAAAGGAGAAAAGAGAATGATTCGCAGATTGCTTGCTATCTTACTTTGCGCGCTGCTCGTTACCAACGTCATGGGTCAAAGCGATGAGAAACCTTATGAAGGCACGTCACTCAATTTCTTGTATTTGGCTACCGCCTTTACGAACGGCCTGAAAGAACTGGAACCGGAATTCGAAGCCCTGACGGGCATAAGCGTTGAATTCGAATTGCTGGACGAAGAAGGCTCCGTGCGCAAGACCCAACTAGAATTGGCCAGTGGAGCCGGCAACTATGATGTCGTTGGCATTCAAAGCGGGAACATTCCCCTATATGCCGAGAACAGTTGGGTGACGCCGGTTGAGACCTTCTGGGGCACGGACGTGTCGGACCCCGAGGCGCTGGACCACGACGACCTGATCGCATCGACAATGGCCGCCATGCAATGGGATGGCGTTCAACAATGCCTGCCATTCTTTGCCGCGACCATAATAATGTACTACCAGATTGACATTTTCGAAGCGGCCGGCATCGAGAGTCCGCCCACGACCTATGATGAGTTGCTGGAGATCGCGCCGCTGCTTCACACCGAAGAGATTCCGCTAATCGCTCTGAGAGGGAATCCGCCTGCCTCGCACGGCAATATCTGGCATTTCAATTCCTTCTTCCACGGCGAAGGCGCCAAGTTTTTCGTCGATTTCCCGAATGACCTGACGCCTACCGTTAATTCGCCGGAAGCCATCAGGGCGCTCACCAACTTCGTAACCCTGAAGAACAATTACGGGCCGGAAGGCGTGGCCGCCTATCAATACCCCGATGTCACCCGGGCCATGCAACAGGGTACGGTTGTGATGGTCATGGAGGGCGCGCCGCTGGCGGGACGCATCCTTGATCCCGAAGAGTCGAAAGTGTCGGGCAATCTCGGTTTCGCCGTCGTGCCTGGCGGCGCGGCTGGTCCTAAACCGTCCTTTGCCGCGCATGGGATCTGCGTCACGGCCGATTCACCGCACCAGGAAGCGGCCTACACCTTTGTCGAATGGGCTTTGAGCTTTGACACGATGAAGAAGATTTCCCTGGCGCTGCCACAGATTGCGGTGACGCGAAACAGTCTTTGGGAAGATTCGGAATTCATCGCCAAGTATGACTATGATTTCGGCGCTGGATCCTTCCTCAAAGCCTTTCAAGACAGTCTCGCTGCCGCGCCCTTCGACTATTACCCGGCCTTCGCCGGATGGCCATTGATGGGAGATATTCTGGGGCAGGCGGTGCAAGAAGCCGAAATCGGCGCCAGGACGCCTGAAGACGCGCTCAACAATGCCAATGAATTAATAACACAGATGCTCCAGGACGAGGGCTACCTGCCTTAAGTCCGGCATCAAGCGGACGGCTCTCGGGCAGGACTGTAGACCCCGAGGGCCGTCCCAATTCTCTGCGTTTGACGATCACGCCAGACTTCCTCGCTATTCCGGGCAGACTGCATCAAGACAAGTCGAGCAAGGGTCGAGAGGCGCGAAATGGCATCCTACCAGCCGATTCCGCAACGAGCATACTTGAGGTACCTCTCGCCGTCGATCGTCGTGCTGCTCTTGCTTACCGTGCTGCCCGTGCTCTTCACGCTCTATCTGAGTACCTCTTCCCTGTCATATGCCAGCCCTAGACCAGAGCGTTTCATCGGCTTGCGGAACTACGACCGGCTGCTGGACGATATTCGTTTTCTGCAAAGCATTCCCGTCAGTTTGCTCTTCATCGTTGCGCCCGTTGCCCTGCAACTGATCCTCGGTTTCTTTGTTGCCGTCATCATGAACGAACGCCTGCCCGGCATGCGCTGGCTGCGATACGTCCTGGTAGCCCCAATGGTGATTCCACCCATCGTGACCGGCCTGACATGGCGCGTCCTGTTCACGCCAAAGTTGGGCAGCGTCAACTACTTCTTGAGCCTCATTGGCCTGGACGGTCCCAGCTGGCTAACCGATGCCAATTGGGCCCTCGTTGCCATCGTCATCGTCGCTGTTTGGGGTTGGACGCCCTTCGTCGCGCTCATGTTCCTGGCAGCCATGCAATCCTTCCCCGATGAATTATACGAAGCCGCCCGCATTGACGGCGGCACCTGGGTGCAGTCTGTCAGGCACGTGACCCTGCCCTTGCTGAAACCGACCCTCACCTTTATCGGCATCCTGCGCACCATGGAGGCCCTGGGCATTTTTCCGATCATCTATATTGTGACCGCCGGCGGACCGGCCGCGGCCACCGAAACCGTCAACTTCTATGCATTCGTAAGCGGATTCAGCTATCTGAAGGTCGGCTATGCCTCTGCCATTATCGTTGTATTCTTCTTCATGCTCTTGCTGATCATCGGTCCCACGATGCGTTTCCTGCTCCGCAATTTTCAAGTAGATTCATAAATCATGCAGCGGCGATCAAAGCTTACAACAACCTTGCTCTACGTCTTTGGCATCATCTATGGGCTGGCAATCCTTGGTCCCATTGCCTGGATATTGCTGCTCGCCCTGAAAAACGCCTTGGATGCCTTTGCCTATCCGCCGCTGTTCATTTTCGAGCCCACGTTTGAGCACTTTATCGCCATTTTCGAGGATCCAGAGTTCCGTCTCGCCTTCTCAAACAGCGTCATCATTGCCAGCGGCTCCGTCGCGCTTGCGATGGTTTTCGCGATTCCCGCGACCTTCGCGATTACCATCATGCGCGGACGAGCGCGGCGAAACTCGCTCTTGACCATCCTGCTCATCCGCATGGTGCCGGGCATGATCTATCTACTGCCTTATTTCGTCTTCTATTCTCGCATCGATTTGCTCGATACCCATATTGGCCTCATCATCATTTATCTCATTTTCTGCCTGCCCTTGATCGTTTGGACGCTCGTACCGGTCTGGGGCGCTGTTCCGCTGGAACTGCGCGAGTCCGGCATGATCGACGGCGCCAGCCTCTGGCAGATCCTCTTTCTGATAGAACTGCCGCTGGTTCGTATCGGCATTATCGCGTCTGGCATTGTCGCTTTCATTTTTGCCTGGAACGAATTCTTGTTTGCCTTGGTCATCACGCGCAAAAAAGTGGTGACGTTGCCGGTAATCATTACACGGTACATGGGCTACGAAGGTTATGAATGGGGCAAGATTTCGGCTGCTGCGGTTATCATCATGACGCCTGTCGTTGTATTTGGATTTCTGATCCAGCGCTATATGATCACCGGGCTGACCGCGGGAGCAGTCAAAGGCTGACGGGATTATCCAAGAGATTGCCAGAACAGGAAAAGGAGCCGCAATGGATGCTAAAGCGCCTAACATACTTTGGATCTGCACCGACCAACAGCGCTTCGACACGATCAGCGCGCTTAACAACACGCAATTGAATACGCCCAATGTCGACAAGCTTGTGGCGACAGGTGTCGCCTTCGAACGCGCCTATTGCCAAAGTCCGATCTGCACGCCCAGCCGCGCCAGCTTCTTAACCGGCAGGTATCCCAGCAGCGTGCATGCCTGCGGAAATGGCAACGAGGTTTGGGCCGAAGCCGCGCCACTGGTCACGGCGCTTTTGGCAGACGCCGGTTACGACTGCGCGCTGGCTGGCAAGCTGCATTTGGCCGGCGCCTACGGCCGCATTGAACCGCGGCCAAAACACGATGGCTATCGCTTATTCCACTGGAGCCATGACCCGGAAGATCAGTGGGAGGCCGGGCACGCATACGCGGACTGGCTCGGCTCATTGGGTCATGACCTCGGTGAAATGCGCGAGAATCCGCACGACATCCCGCCCGAACTCCATCAGACGACCTGGTGCGCCGACCGCGCGATTGATTTCATGGAAGCCGACCATGGCGACAAGCCCTGGCTGATGAGCGTCAATATCTTTGATCCCCACGAGCCTTTTGATCCGCCGCAGCAATATCTGGACCGCTTTGACGCCGATTCCCTGACGGGTCCCAAGTTCCGCGAAAGCGACTTGGAAGCGCAAGCGAGATTGAGCGAGATTGACTTTCAGCATCCCCCTCGCCGGCCTGAGGAATTTAACGCCAAGTGGATTCAGGCAGCCTATTACGCCATGATTGAACTCATTGATGACAATGTGGGACGGATGCTGGAATCGCTGGAACGCACTGGCCAGCGCGAAAATACAATCGTCATCTTCATGAGCGATCATGGCGAAGCGCTCGGCGACCACGGCTTGCTGCTGAAAGGCTGTCGCTTCTATGAGGGCTTGGTCCGGGTGCCGCTCATAATTTCCTGGCCCGGCGCTTTTCTGGAAGGCGCGCGCCGGGAGGCCCTGGTCGAACTGCTGGATATCGCGCCCACCCTGCTTGAGTTGGCGGGCCTGCCGATTCCGAAGCGAATGCAGGGTGTATCCTTGCGCAAGCTGCTCGTCGACAGTATGGCGGAAGATCACCATCGAGACTCAGTACGCTGCGAATACTACAGTGCCATCAATCCCAATATGGTTGATACTTATAATGGCACATTCGCTTCGATGATCCGCGACGAGCGCCATAAGCTGGTCGTCTATCACGGGCACGGGCTCGGCGAACTTTTCGACCTGGAAGCCGATCCGGACGAGTTCGACAATTTATGGGATGACCCCGCGATGATGGCTACGAAACTCGATCTGATGCAACGTAGCTTTGACGCGCTCGCATTGGCAACGGATACCGGGGCGGAACAGATCACCTGGTTCTGATAGTTCACATTTCAGCAAGCGGCTTGTGCTTCAAGCCAGGTACGGCGGGCTCCGCTACATCAGCCTGCCGATCGCGTCCACGACTCGTCTGGCGTTCTCGCAATCGTCGATAATGATCCGAGTCAGCCGCTCGGCAAGTTCGACCATGTCGGTTTCGGGATTCGCTTCGGTCACGGTCGCGATCCAATCTTCGGGAATGGCATCGACGCCCTGAAATGCGCCGTCAGCGCTCCCTCGGCAACATCGAACAATCGCGGAAGATCCGCGAGTCCTTCAAGTATCGCTTTGCCGCGTCGCTCATGCAATCATGACGAGGAGACGTGTTTGAATAGGCTGGGTTCAACAGCAGCGGTCAGCCAAGGCTGACCCCTACAGGGACCATCAGAGGTTGAAGAGAGTAGAGGCGACCTATCAGGTCGCCGTTGAAATACACCCCTCATCCCCCGGCCCCTTCTCCCACAAGGGGAGAAGGGGAG
>JAPOWG010000112.1 GCA_026707745.1 Chloroflexota bacterium | reverse complement strand
CCGCCGCGGCAATTGCCGGGGAAAAAGTTTTTTCGGCAGTTTGGCAATCTGGCGCGCGTCCTGCGGCCGGGGCGATTCGGTTGTTAAGGCGCATTTTGTACAGGGTAGCACAGATAGGGGCGCGGGTGGCGACTAAATGGTCGCGTTTTTCAAATCCCTCTAAATCTCCCCACAATGCATTGGGGGGAGACTTTTTTCGCCACAGCCGCTGGGCGCGTAACCGGCGAATTTGGACTGCCGCAGATCGTGGTTTATTGAAAAAGAGGCACAGATGTGGTTCCAAGTAAGTCGTGCAACGAAAATCTAAACACAGAGAACACAGAGAGCGCAGAGAAAAACCAGGCAGAGGAATATATTTTGCGGGCGTTTCAGCGAAACGCCCCTACAGATCGCTACTTTTGAAGAATCCGCATTACTTTCTTGGTTTTACTGAGAGCAGAGAGAGGACTGTTTCGGGCGAGTGACAGGTTGTGTGGACATGGCCCGTTGCGGGTGCAGCACGGGGGGATTCACCACAGAGGCGCAGAAGTAAGTGCAAGTAAGTCGTGAAAAAAATCTAAACACAGAGAACACAGAGAGCGCAGAGAAAAACCAGGCAGAGGAATATATTTTGCGGGCGTTTCAGCGAAACGCCCCTACAGATCGCTACTTTTGAAGAATCCGCATTACTTTCTTGGTTTTACTGAGAGCACAGAGGGGACTGTTTCGGGCGAGTGACAGGTCGCCCCTACATAAACAAACCATAGCTGCGCATCAACATTACAGCGTTGCGGATTTAGGGCTTTTGGCTTAGGCTCAGGCGCTAATGTCGAATAAAAGTTTGAAAGCGCAAGGAAGGTCCCATGAGTCAAGCGGAAAAACCGATCATCCTTTTCACGAACGACGACGGCATCGAATCGCCCGGGCTCTGGGCGGCGGTCGCGGCATATCGCGATGTCGGCCGCCTATTGGTGGTCGCGCCGCGCGAGCAGCAGTCGGGCATGGGGCGCAGCATGCCGCATTACAGCGAGGGGCGCATCTTCCCTTTTGAGGCGCCGATCGACCCTGGCGACTGCCGGGCTTATGCGGTGGACGGCACGCCGGCGCAGGCGGTGCAGCACGCCATCCTGGAATTGGTGGACGAAAAGCCCGCCTTGCTGGTATCCGGCATCAACTATGGCGAGAACACGGGCAACGGCGTGACGATCTCGGGCACGGTGGGCGCGGCGCTGGAAGCCGCCAGCCTGGGCATCCGCGCCATCGCCGTCAGCCAGCAGACGCCGACGGACTTGCACCGCAGCTATTCCAACGATGTCGATTTCGGCGTCGCGGCCGATTTTTCGCGGCAGTTCGGGACCTGGCTGATGGCGCACCCGGCCTTGCCCGATGATGTCGATGTGCTGAAGATCGATGTGCCGGCGGGGGCGACGGGCGAGACGGAATGGCGCTTGACGCGGCTTTCGCGGCGGCGCGTCTATTGGCCGACGCGGCCGGAGCGGCTGGCGCTGCATGACAGCGGCAAGCTAGGCTACCGCTACAACAGCGATCCCCGGGCGGCCGAGCCGGACAGCGATGTCTACGCCTTGCTGAACGACGGGGTGATTTCGGTCACGCCTATCAGCCTGGACATGACCTCGCGCACCGATATGTTCCGTTTGAGCCAGATCTTGCTGGGCAAGACGGAGTACGGGCATTAGGGGGTATTTTCGCCACAGAGGCGCAGAGGCACAGAGGGACGAGCCAGTGGCTCGCCCAAATCATAGCCCTCAGCAAAAGCAATAAAGTAATGCAAATTCCCAAAAAAGTAACGAATTGTAGGGGCGACATGGTATGTCGCCCCACGGGCGTCTTTGATGTCGCCGGAAAATATGCCTCTGTGGGTTTTTCTCTGCGCTCTCTGTGCCTCTGTGGTGAATCCACGTTGTGGGCGGGCGAGCCGGTGGCTCGCCCCTACGGATTTCGACTTTGATGACGTCCGAAATATATCCCTCTGTGGGTTTTCTCTGTGCGCTCTGTGCTTCTGTGGTGAATATCCGCGCCTTCATTCCGCATCTGTTGGGATCACGACCGGCAGAAGTCTATCTTCCAGCCGCTGGATATCCGATTTGACTTCGAGTCTTATCGATTCGATGCGCGCTTCCAGACGATGCTCAAGCTCGCGGCTTGTCAGTACGATTGTTAGCATAAGAACTACTGCAGTCAGCATTATGACCACGGTTTCCAGCGTCAATGAGATTGTCCGTCGCTCGGCGTTGGCAGTCAACAATGAATTCTCCTTGTCATTTCATCATTTCGATTATTGATTGGCCAAGTCAGCTTGTCAAGTTGCGCGCTTGCGGGGCAGTGTATCCTTTGCGGTTGAAACAAACATAATTCACCACAGAGGCGCAGAGGGTCGCGTAGACACTGACCGCCGACACAGAGGGGCGAGCCGGTGGCTCGCCCCGCCATTTTCAAACTTTGACGGTTCCTGTAGGGGTCACGGGGAGACTTTGGCCTGCCCTGATCAGTCCTGCCTATCTTGTGAAAACTGGTAGAAAAGTACCAATCGTTGAAAGTATGAGTATGATAAGCAATCCAGCGCCGGCCGCCTTGTTGCGCCATGACTGTTCGTTGGATATGGATTCTTCCAGCCTGTCAAAGCGAGAGTTGATCACTGCCGTTTGTTTATCAACTGTCTCGCGGACAAACTCCTTCGTAGCAAGCGAGTCCCATTTGCCGCGAATTTCGGAAATGGCGTTTTCGTTCTGAATTACTTTGTCGTTTATGCTGTTTTGTTCCATGTCGGCTACATCCCGCGAAGACGTTAGGCCTATGTTAGCATATTAACCTTGAACAAACAATAGTTATGCTTTGGAGAGCCAGGGCAATCGCAGCAAAGCCGATATATGCCGCATGTCACAGAAGTATAATGAAATGTAGGGGCGACATATGATGTCGCCGGAAACATATTCTCTGCGCCCTCAATAAGCGCAAGTAAGTCGTGAAACATTTATTCACCACAGCCGCTCGGCGCGTAACCGGCGAATTTGGGCTACCGCGCTCACACAAAATAATAAACCTGCTCGGCTACCGCAGATCGCGGTTTATAAAAAAGGAGGCACAGAAGTAGTTGCAAGTAAGTTATGCAACGAAAAAATTAACCACAGAGGGCACAGAGGGCACAGAGAAAAACCAAGGGAGGAGTATGTTATGCGGGCGTTTCAGCGAAACGCCCCTACAGCCTCCCTATTGCTAGGAATTGCATGACTTACTTGCATTTACTGAGAGCACAGAGGGACGAGCCAGTGGCTCGCCCGTCGTTCCGGCCAGGTTTTGCGGGCGAGCAGGTTGCTCGCCCATACAGGCGCCTTTGATGTCGGAATCCGTAGGGGCGACATATTATGTCGCCCGAAATCGACGCGAAATGTACAGGTTTTGACGGTATATCGCGGGGATCGCCGGTCATCTGAGCAAGCGCCCCTTGGACACAGCGGATAGTTACTGTGGCAAGGGGCGCGGACGGGAAGCGGCTTAGGTATGCTGACCAAACTGAAGACTAATCTTCAGTCCGTGGCTTCTCGGGCCGATGTTCCGGCTGCTGACTGGGTCGCTTCGGGGCGCGCCTCTTAAACTGAGGCGAATCCGAGTCGCCCGGCTTCGGCGGTTTTGTCGCGACCAACTCCTTGACAACGTTCTTTGCGTCATAAACCAACTCAAATCCTTGCTTTTCCATATCTCGCCACTCCTTACTATCCTTCAGCTCATCCGCAGGCAAGCTCTTCCCCACTCGCCCAGATCGGCAAAGCCATCGAGGACAAAATGAAACTCGCAAGTGCCCAAGCCGACAAATCTGATATCGGGAATGCGATACATGAAGCGCGATACGACTGTATCCCGACAATCAAGCTCCAGCTTATACTGCTCGAGAACACGTTCACCGCCCGGCGCCATAAGCTGCAATACGCCGGAGTGAACTTTTTTGTCGGTCTCGAACTCCGCCGACCACTGTGATACCAACCATATCGGCACATCAACAGGAATCGTCGTGTCAATTGGCATTGTGCGATAGCGGTCAGCCACCTTGACGGCCGACACCACGTTGATTAAATCTATGCTACGATCAGGCGGGTCCTCAACACGGCTGCATAGAAGAGTCCAGTCGTGACGCATCATTAAGCCCCGCGCATATTGCCGCTGATGAGATTAGCTATCATAGAGAGCCCCCATAGATTACCTACCATGCGCATATAGTATATACAATATGATTTACGGGAAGCAAGATACGCCATGCTGCTGTCACGCCAGCGGCGGGCGACTCACAGAGTCGCCCCTAGATAGCTCGTCTGTATGTTGTGGTTTGAGTCGCCCGAAACATTTTCTCTGTGCGCTCTGCGCCTCTGTGGTGAATCCCCGTTGTGGGCGGGCGTCTTTGATGGCGACCGGGCCCGGGAACGCTCCCGTTGGGGAAGAAGAACAGGGACCCTTGTCCAAGGGCGTGTGGGCTCAGTTAGGACGGTCTTCCCAAGCCCTGGGTATTGCCTAGCGCCCTAAGTGGGGGAGCTTGTGATAGATTTTGCGAGCGCGCCCGGGCGGACTGCTGCTGGAAAACAGCCCTCATCCCCCAGCCCCTTCTCCCACAAGGGGAGAAGGGGAGCGTCGCTGCGCTCGAACTGGAAATGGTTAAACTCGCAACCCGTAGAATAAGCCCCTCTCCTTTTATGGGAGAGGGGTTTGGGGTGAGGGTAGATTTCCGCGCCCGGGCGGGCTGCCCGGGCGCTGTTTTCAGATTTGTTTTGCGGCGAGGGTCGTCTGGCAAGCGCGCATGCGCTATGTCAGATCGCGTTTTGTCGCCTCATTGTCGATTGGCGCGTACACACTAAGGTGTTGCGGTTGGCGTCGGCGCGACGTAACGGTTCTCGGTATGGGTGAAGTGCACGGTCAGTTCGTGTTGCAAGTCGCCATCATCGTCTTCACATGTATATTGATGGAACGTAGTTCTGTTCGGTTCTTCCCCCTGTGTCCTTGTAAGGCCTGTGCATGACGGATCATTGGGAGCCGTGGGAGCAAATAAGACTGGTCTAGCCACGCGAAAGCCTGCTCGCACAGGAGGCGCAGCGGTTGGTTGCGGTCCCGTGTATTCGTCTAAATTGCCTCGAATTGTCGTGTCCAATGAATCAGTGCATTTGGCTGCTCGGGTACATGTATCGCCAGGATCATCAGTACCGTACATTGCCGTCAATCTCCAAGTAATGCCACTTATCCCGCCAAAGTTTCCATATGACCTGGTCCACGTCAGCTCCCAGTAGCGCGCCACTACATCGCCCTCGCCAATTGAGCTGAAGCACTTGACATTGCTGTAATCTCTATTCTCGCCAGCGCGAGTACCGTCATTAGCAGCGTCTTCCGGCAGTCTGTTCAGATTGACGCTCTGTCTTCCCCGCCTCACAAGAGCGTTTTGGTCCGTACGATACCAATGGTGACAATACACTGCGAGCGATTCACTGCTTATTCTGAATCCGCCGAAGGGCCATCTGTTGTCGCCAGTGGGCAACAATTCCACAGGAGGATTGTACAGGTCAAAGGCTATTCCTCCCACTGTTACGCTAGTTGCATCTAACGATTGACTCTCCCAAACTACCGGCGGACCCTCAACGGTTTGCCTGATGACCACAGGCGTCCAGGTCGCTTCGGGCGTCAATGAACCGGCGATCGGCACCGCCTCAATCGCGCCGGCGTCCCATTGTTCGCGGGTGGTGCAGAGGCGATCCGATTTGCAGGGATTATTGTGATAAACGACATTCAGGTTCCAGCCGCCGGTTTCCCAGTGATTGTAGCGGTCATGCGCCCAATAGCCGGATTGCCAGAGATCGTGATCGGTGCCGTCCTGGCAGCGCCGGTATATGGGATCGTTGCAGAGGTTGTTCTCCACGACCGGGTAGGTGCCGGTGGGGATGTCCACCACCGCGGCGGCGCCGGTGGCGCGCCGGACCAGATCCCCGCGGACCCAGGATTGGACGCCCGAGGGCGTCCTGGCGTAGTACCAGGTCCAGGGCGGGTCCGATTCGGTATCGGCTTCCAGTATGGTTAGAATATGCCCGAGATTGGCATAGTGCTGCACAGTATAAGCCGGGCCCGGTCCCCAGCGCATGCGCGCGACTTCAACGATGACCTCGGCATTAAACGGCGTATCCTGCGCGAAGGTCAGCGAGAACATGACGATAAGAATTACGGACAGTAAGAAAACGAACTTTATACCATTGGACACGATACCCTCCTTTCGGTCAGGCGCAACAAATCTTATCACAAGTTGCGGATTCGCGCAAAAGCGCTCGCCCCCAGCGGCGGGCAATCGCCGGCTATTCGTAGTGGGTGCAGAGGGGCAGAAGTAGTTGCGGGTAAGTCGTGCAAGGAAAAAATTTAACTACAGAGGACACAGAGAGCACAGAGGGGCGAGCCGGTGGCTCGCCCGAATCGAAGCTTATAGATGCGGCTGCGGGCGACATGGTATGTCGCCCGCGGGGGATGGGGTCCCCTTCAAACGAAATCGATAATCGGCCCGCTCTTTTGCGCGCCGTGCCAGGCCAGGGCCAAAGCCATGACGGTGTCATCGTGCATGCCGGGGGGCGCGCCATAGCGATAGCCCCCGTCCGGCAAGCGCTGCAGCCGATAGCTGACCAGCTCCGCCAGCAGCACGGGGTGGTCGAGCAAGGTGATAAAGCGGCGCTCAATCGCCAGCGCCAGGGATTCGATCAAGGGCGATTTGCTCTTTGAGGTGGTGGTGAAGCTGCGCATGGGCAGCCCTTCTTGCTGCAGCGCTTCGATATTGGGCGAGCCGAAGCTGTTGGCTTCCGCCCAGATTTGCCGCGGCCGCCAGCGATCGCAGAGCGCGCGCAGCCGCCCCCGCTGCAAGCTCCAGCCGACGCGGTTGAAGCGATCCAGCGCCACCATGCGCCCTTCCTCGGCGTCTATGATGACGATGACGGTATAGTCGCCTTCGCGCCCCCAATCGACGCCGGCGACATAACGGCGATCGACGCGCGGCTGGGGGGCTGGTCCGCCGGCGACAGCCGCGCGGATGCCACGGAAGACTTGACCGGCATCGTCGGTGAAAGCGGCTTGGTATTCGGCCAGCCAAATCCGCTCGCTGGTGGTTCGCCGGATGTCTTCCAGCTCTTCGCGGGCGATATACGGGTTGCTGGATGTGGGAAAATGGAAGGATTGCCATTGGCCATGAAATTGCGGGTCGCAGCCGCGCTGAAAGAGCCGCCAGAACCAATTGCGGCCGAAGGGCGTGCTCAAAATCAGCGCGCCGCCGCGGTTGGTGGCCAGCATGGGCCGCACGATCTGGGGGAAGACGCGGTCGTCCATATAAGCCGCTTCGTCCAGTACCGCCAGGTCCAGCCCTTCGCCGCGCAAGTTGTCGGGGTTGTGCGTGCTGCGCACGGCGATCATGCCGCCGCCGGGCAAGTCAATGCGGCGTTCGCTCTCGCTGATCGCCAGCCCGTGCAGCTGTCTGAGGCTGGCTTTCAAGTCGCGCCAGACCTCGCTGGCCATCAGGTAGGTCGGCGCCAGCCACCAGCAGCGCTTGCCCTCTTCAAGCGCCGCCAGCAGCAGGATCGTCTTGCCCAGCTCGGTCTTGCCCCAGCGCCTGCCACAAGCTACTATTTTGAAGCGTGCGGTCAAATCCCTCACTTGCGCCTGCCCAGGGTGGAACCTCTTGAGCGGCACCGTCATAATAGTGTTCGAATCGGATGATCTGCTTCCCCTGCTCATCAGTCTCGTCAATCTCCTGCTTTATTTTCAGGGCGTGGCTGACCAGCGCGCCCAGCGCCGAGGCCAGTTGATTCAAAGGCGCCTTGTCAAGGGCGTCGTCGGTTATGCGTTCCAGGATGGCTTGACCGCGTTCCAGCATCCCCCAATATAGCTCGGCCGCCAGCCGCTCTCGCTGGCGACGCAGTCGCTTGCGCTGTTTGCCGCGCAGATCGTCCTCGACTTGCCGCCAGCCGCGCAGCGTGCGCTGCGGGATCCCCAGCAGGTCGCTGACCTTGCCCAGATCGCCGTCGTTGTCGTCGATCTGGTTGAGCGCGTCAATCTTGGTATCGAGCGTGTACTTTCGCGACATCTGAGTGCGAACCTCCTTCTCCAAGCGGAATAGAAAAGAAAAGAGTCCCGCGACTCGCCCTCCGGCTGGTGGCGGTAACGGAATCGGTAGCGGGTAAACAGAGGCCGTCCGCGCACGGGAGTCTTTTCTGATCTGAGGCTAGATTAGCACATCTGTTCTAGTGAAAGGCGACTAAATAGTCGCGTATTTGGATTTTCTAACAATTTGCCGGGGGGGATTCACCACTGAGGCGCAGAAGGCAGCGCAAGTAAGTCGTGAATAAAGCATTTGCAGCCCTTCGATGGCGAATGCGGGCGATGTCCCCTGTGCGCCACGCGCTTAGTATCTATACTTGGAGCTTGACCAAAGGAGGCAAGAGCTTGAGCGGGGACTATCCGGACAAATACCTGATCGGGCTGACGGGCAACATCGCGGTGGGCAAGAGCCTCGTCCGACAGTGCCTGGTTGATCTGGGCGCGGCGGCCATTGATGCCGACCGGGTCGCGCATCAAGTGATATTGCGCGGTGGCCCGGCATTCGACGACGTGGTTCAAGCATTCGGCGCGGAGGTCATCGGCGCCGACGGCGAGATCAACCGCGCCGCCCTGGGCAAAATCGTATTTGCGGATCAAGCGAAATTGCGGGCGCTGGAAGCCATCACGCATCCCCCTGTCCGGGAAGTGATTCACCAACGCATTCGGAGCGCCGAGCGGCGGGTCGTGGTCATCGAAGCGATCAAGCTGCTCGAAGGGAATCTGCGACAGGTTGTGGACGCCGTTTGGGTGGTCAACGCCGCGCCGGAGACGCGCTTAAAGCGCCTGATGCGCGAGCGCGGCTTGAGCGAGCACATTGCCAGGCAGCGCATGGCGGCGCAGCACAGTCAAGCGGACAAGCTGCGCCTGGCCGATGTGATTATCGAGAACGATGGGGACGCCGCGGAAACGCGCGAGCAAGTGCGGCGACACTGGCGGGATATTCGCCATAGAGGCCCAGAGAGCACAGAGTAAGATTCACCACAGTCGCCCGGCGCGTAACCGGCGAATTTGGGCTACCGCGCTCACACAAAATAATAGACCTGCTCGGCTACCGCAGATCGCGGTTTACTAAAAAAGAGGCGCAGAGCGCCTCTGTGGTGAATCCCCGTTGTGCTATACTCTTTCCCCGTTAATGATCCCGATCTGTGGACGGATTGAATGACAGATTTGACTCGCTTGACCATCACAGAGGCGCTGGAAGGGCTGCGGGCGCGCGAGATCAGTTCGCTGGAGTTGACCGAGGCTCATTTGCGGCGCATCGAAGCGCTGGACGGGCGCCTCCGCGCCTACCTTTGCGTCAACGCCGACCTGGCGCTGGCGGGGGCAAGAGCCGCCGATCAAGCGCGCGCGGAGGGCGACGACCGGCCGCTGCTCGGCATTCCTATCGCGCTGAAAGACGTGCTATCCACCAAGGGCATAGAAACGACCTGCGGTTCCAGGATCCTCAAAGGCTACCTGCCGATATTTGACGCCACCTCGGTAGCGCGCCTCCAGGAGGCGGGCGCGGTCCTGCTGGGCAAGCTCAACATGGACGAATTCGCCATGGGCTCGACCACCGAAAACAGCGGCTACTTCCCCACGCGCAATCCCTGGAACCTCGATCGCGTGCCCGGCGGCAGCAGCGGCGGCAGCGCGGCGGCTGTTGCGGCGGAGCTGGCGATGGCGACGCTGGGAAGTGATACCGGCGGCAGCATCCGCCAGCCGGCGTCTTTCTGCGGCGTCAGCGCCATCAAACCGAGTTACGGACGCGTCTCGCGCTATGGCTTGATCGCCTATGGTTCCTCCTTCGATCAAGCCGGTCCCTTCGCGCGAACGGTGGAAGATGTCGCGCGCGTGCTGGCGGTCATCGCCGGGCACGATCCGCTCGATTCGACCAGTATGCCGGTTGACGCGCCGGACTATGTCGCCGAGTTGTCCCGCGATGTGAGCGGTTTGAAGATCGGCTTGCCGCGGGAATACTTCGCGGAAGGGTTGCAGCCCGATGTCGAAAAGGCGGTGCTTGCGGCTGCCGCGCTGCTCGAGGGCATGGGCGCCCATGTGCAAGAGGTCAGCCTGGCCCACGCCGAGTACTGCCTGCCCGCCTATTACATCATCGCCATGGCGGAAGCCAGCGCCAACCTGGCCCGTTACGACGGCGTTCGTTTCGGGACGCGCGCCGAAGGGGCGGACCTGATTGATACCTATAAGCGGACGCGCGGCCGCGGATTCGGCGAAGAGGTGAAGCGGCGCATCATGCTTGGCACCTACACGCTCTCGGCCGGATACTACGACGCCTACTATGGCAAGGCGCAAGCCGTGCGGACACTCATCCGGGCTGAATTTGATGCGGTCTTTGAAAAGGTGGACGCCCTGGTGGCGCCGGTCGCGCCCACGACCGCCTTCAAGTTCGGCGAAATGACCCAGGATCCGCTGCAGATGATCCTGGCGGATGTGCTGACGATATCAGCCAATTTGGCGGGATTGTGCGGCTTGAGCGTGCCCTGTGGTTTTGACGCGGCAGGATTGCCGATCGGCATGCAGATCCTGGGCGCGCCTTATAGCGAGCCGACGACGCTGAAATTGGGCCACGCCTATCAATTGGCGACCGATTGGCACTTGCGCCGGCCGGAGATTGCCTAGCTGGTTGCGTCACTAAACGCGCTCATTCCGGATTGCGAAGGGATTCCCAGATAGCGACAAGTTCCGCTTCGGTTGCCCCGCCATTGCTATGGGCGACGATCATCAAATTGGCGAGCGCGTCGAACTTGTTGTCGAGGCGCGCAACTTCAACTGTAATTCGATTGTCAAGTCGTGATATTTCGCCAGTTAGCCTGCTGTCCAGCGCCGCAATTTCGCCAGTTAGCTTGATGTCCAGTGCCGCAATTTGGCCAGTTAGCTTAGTGTCCAGCGCAGCGATTTCGCCTGACAGCTTAAGATCCAGGGCTGCGATGTCATCCCGATTCTCAATTATGAGTGTCCTCAATTCGGCAAACTGAGGGTTTATCAATGCGACAAGCGCTAACAGCGTCAGGATAACCGGGATGCTTATAGAAGCGACTATCTGCAGCCACAGTGGGATATTGATCTTGTTAGCACCGCCGTCAGTCACAGGTCTTTGCTCCACGTTAGACCCCGCACTCGTTGCCGTAGAACGTTGGTAACGCGCCGGTGGCTTGTCACTTATCTCGTGTTTCATGAACCCTTTTGCTCAAGCAAGGAACGGGTCTGTTTTATTATGTAAACGCGGCAGAGCTTTTAGTTGCCGCCGGAGGTCTACATATGCGGGATCAGCGACGCCATTCACGTCAACTAGAGTAGTGTCAGCACCATTCAACCATCAAACTGGGATCCTGCTGACCAGATACGAGATAACGCTCGAAAGAATGGCTACCACCACCGCGATCTGCCAAGTCAGATTCTTGATGTCGCCGCGCAAGCTCTTAATTTCACCGCGGATCTCCGCCATCATCACCTTCACATCGCCAATCTCTCGTTCATGTTTGTCTTGAGTGACATAGGTCTCCATCCGCGTCTCAATCACCGCTAACCGTTCGCTGTCCACATTGGATTTTGCGTCCGCTACCATGTATGCCTCCTTGATTCACGTTGTTAGAATAACGCAAGTTCACAGTTTGGTCAAGCTACCGGGATCACAACAGGCCCGCGTTTGAGCTAGTTGCGACACTTCCCAGAAAAGCCAAGAATAGCAAGCGATTGCGGCGCTATCATCTTGGTAAGCCTAACTGCTTTGACCACAGTCTGGTTATCGTATTGAGCGTGGGATAGTACAAACCATTGCGCTTGGTCGCGCGCTGTCAGATGCCGCAGTTAAGCGGTAGACGCGCATGGCCTGTAAATGATGATAGAATGACGGCATTCATCAAGAGCCGCTCGGCGGCGGCGAAAGGGTTTGCTGCGCTCGCGCAAGATAGTTAGCCTTCTCGTCGCATGAGCACAGGATTTAAACAAACAGGACATCCAGCCATGTGCGGCATTTGCGGCGTCATCCATTTCGATGGTAAACCGGTAAGCGAGGCATTGTTGCGCGCTATGAATGACCGCTTGCGGCATCGCGGTCCGGACGGCGCCGGTTACTTCATCGACGGGGCTGTCGGCCTGGCCATGCGCCGCCTGAGCATCATTGACATCCCCGGCAGCGATCAACCGCTCGCCAACGAAGATGAATCGCTCGCCCTCGTCTTCAATGGCGAAATCTATAATTACCGCGAGTTGCGCCGCGACCTGGGCGAAAGGGGCCACCGCTTCCGCAGCGATGGCGACGGCGAGCCGATCGCCCATCTCTACGAAGAGAACGGGGAAGACTGCTGGAAGCGCCTGCGCGGGATGTACGCCATCGCTCTGTGGGACAAGCGGCGGAAGCGTCTGCTCTTGGCGCGCGACCGTATGGGCCAGAAGCCGCTCTATTATTTCCATGACCGCGATATTTTTGTCTTCGCCAGCGAGATCAAAGCCCTGCTCGCGCACCCGCAGGTGCCGCGCCTTTCCTCGTTCGCCGCGGCAGAGGGCAGCGCTCTGGCGCAATACCTCAGTTATGGATACCTGCCGGCGCCGGATACGGCTTTCCAGAATATCTTCGCGCTGCCGCCGGCAGCCTGCCTGCGCGTCAATGCCGGGGGCGAGCGGCGGGAAGGGCGCTACTGGGGGCTGCCGCCGGTCGCCCGGCCCGATGCTCAAGCGGCGGTCGCCGACCATATCGAACCGCTGCGCGACAAACTGGAGGAAGCGGTCAAGCTGCGTTTGATGAGCGATGTGCCCCTGGGCGCCTTCCTCAGCGGCGGCCTGGATAGCAGCCTCATCGTCGCTCTGATGCGCCGTCACAGCAGCGCCCCCGTCAAGACCTTCAGCATCGGCTTTGAAGGGGACGACAGTTTCGACGAGACCCCTTACGCCGCGCAGGTCGCGCAATACCTGGGCGCCGATCATCAGAGCTTTCGCGTCCGGCCCGAGGCGATGAACCTGCTCTCCGATCTGGTCTGGCGCCACGACCAGCCCTTCGCCGATAGCAGCGCCATCCCGACCTATCTGGTTAGCAAGTTGACGCGAGAGCAGGTAACAGTCGCGCTGACCGGCGACGGCGGCGACGAACTCTTCGCGGGTTACGAACGCTTTTATGCCGCGTCACTCTTTCAGCGGATGTCGGTTCTGCCAAAGCCACTGTGGTCTGGACTTTCGGGTCTGCTCGCCATGTTGCCGGAGGGAACGGCTTATGACGACAGGGTCAAGCGGGCGCGGCGCTTCGCGAAGGCCGCCGGCATGTCCGTCTCGGATGGTTTTTTCGACCTGGTACGGGTCTTCAGCGCCGATCTAATCCGCGAGATCTGCGCTACGGCTGGACCTGATTCGGCCGATTTCTGGCGCTATCTTGATGCGGCGGATGATCCGGTTACTGGCTTGCTCAACGCCAACATGCGCAGTTATTTGCCCGATGATCTGCTGATCAAAGCCGATCGCTGCAGTATGGCTGCCTCGCTCGAAGCGCGCGCGCCATTCCTCGATCACGAATTGGTCGAATATGCCGCGACCATTCCCTTCAATCTCAAACTTAAGGGCGCGCTTGGCAAGTTCATACTCAAAGAGGCGGCACGGGGCATCTTGCCGGAGGCGATCATCAATCGCCGCAAACACGGCTTTGGCATTCCGCTGGGCGCTTGGCTGCGGCGGGATATGACGCCGGTGCGGGACATCCTGCTCAGCCGGCGCGCACGGGAGCGCGGTCTGTGGCGGGGCGCTGAGGTCGAGCGTTTGATCAACGAACATCATTCCGGAAGGCGCGATCGCAACCGGCAACTCTGGGCGCTGCTAACGCTGGAAGAATGGCACCGGCAATTTATTGACTAGCGGGGGGACAATCCATATTCCGCGGCGCCTTCCGCCCCCTGGGCGACAAGAACTCAACTCCTTTGGCGCTGAATATCGTTCTGCATATCGTCGCGCAACCGCTTCATATCGGATCGCGTGTCGCCGCGCAACTGTCGCATTTCCTCCCGCAAGCTGATGATGTCACTGCGCAGCCAACAGATCATCAAACCTCCTGTTGCTGCGAGGACCACTACAATGATGAAGATGGTTTCTGTCCAGTCCATAGTTCAGCGCTCAGTTTGGTTTTGCATCCTGTTCATTATAGCAGGGAAGTACAGCAAGTCCTAAGTTTTGCTGTCCGGCCCGCTTAGGTAGTGTATCCGTTTCGGTTGAAATACTTTTACAATTCTAAACATGAGATCCTAAGCCCAAAATGCTAACGACTTGGTAGGGGCGACTCGGTGAGTCGCCCGATACTCATTCAGTTTCTACGCGTCGGGCGATCCAGCGGGTCGCGTAGACACTGACCTTTGATCGCCCCTACCGACTGTTAGGTGGTGGTTGAGCTTTATTTCAACCGAATTCGATACACAACCCCGCTTGCTTTACTGGGCTGATTCATCGGCTGGCAGCAGCGACAGATAATCCACAAAATCGTCATCCAGCCCGCAGATGAAATGCGCCAGCAGGCGACCGCAGCGTTCAATGTCCTTGAGATCGAGCGTTTCTACCGGCGAGTGCATATTGCGCAGCGGGATGCTCAATAGCGCGGTGGGCACGCCGCCGCGCGAGACCTGGATCGCCCAGGCGTCGGTGCCCGTGCGCGCGGGCATGATGTCGCTTTGCCATTTGATTTCATAATAAGCGGCGACTTCCTGCAAGCGCGAAACCATTTTGGGGTGGAAGTTGGCGCCGATGCCAAGTTGCGGACCCCCGCCCATTATCCCCGCGCCGGTAGACAGTCCCGGCTGCTCGGCGAAGCCGACGTCGAGGGCGATGGCGCAATCCGGCTCAATGTGGTTGGCTGCGGTGGTGGCGCCCCGCAAGCCGACCTCTTCCTGCACGGTTGCGGCGGCATGGACCTCCCAGCTATGGCGCATATCGCGCAGCAGGCGCAGGCAGGTCGTGATCACGGCTATACAAGCGCGGTCGTCCATCGCCTTGGCCGCCAGCAACCGCCCCTTGAGTTCGATCATGGGCGCGTCGATCGTCACCAGGTCGCCGACGCTCACCAGCGCTTCTACCTCATCGGCGGGCAGCCCGACATCGACCACCAGGGAGTCGATGGGGGGGTATTGCGCCCGGTCGGCGGGGCGCAGCATATGCGGCGGCACTGTCGCCACCAGGCCGGGCAGGGCGCGTTTGCCATGTACCAGCACCGGCTGCGCCATCATCACGCGCGGATCGACGCCGCTGATGCGATGCACATAGATAAAGCCGTCTTTGAGCTCGCGCACCATCAAGCCGATCTCGTCCATGTGCGCCGCAAGCATGATCTTGCGCCTGTGTTCCCCCGTGCGGGTGGCGCGTTTAATGCCGATCAGGCTGCCCAGCCCGTCGCTGTCGAAGTCATCGACAAGGTCCGCCCAGTCCTCGCGCAGGATGTCCGCGATCGGCGCTTCATAGCCGCTGGGCGCATGGGCTTCCACGAGTCGTTTGAGATGTTCTTTCGGGTTATACATGGGCGGCGCTCCTGTCAGCGGCGAATGCATTTGATTTTACCACCACGAGCGCGCAGCTCACAGAGACAAGCGGATCTATTCTACGCCGCCTGCGAAACGCGCGGGCCCCTATCCTACGCTTGGTCAACGCTTCGTGACCAGGCGCTTGCGAGCGCCCGATGGACGCTCTACATTGGTTGTATCGATACGAGTCTCTTTCTGGGCCAGGGAATCAACGTAATGAGTTTGCCGTCTGTCTTGGGAAAATTGATCTGTTTGCTCGTCCTCATGTTGCTTTTCGCGCTTGCGCCGACCGCGGGATTGAGCGAAATCACCGTCGATAAAGATTGCGGCCTCCGCGATGCGATCAAGGCGGCAAACAGCGATACCGCGGTGGCGGGTTGCTCCGCCGGCTCGGGCCACGATACGATCGTTCTCACGATGGATGTGGCAGTGCCGGGCATGTTGCCGCCGGTCAAATCGGATATTACTATCCAGGGCGGCGGTTATACATTGACCGGCGAAAAGCGGGACCGTCTCTTTCAGGTCCTGACCGGCAAACTCGATATCAATCACTTGACCTTAACCGGGGGTAAACGGGCAGACGATGCCGGCGGCGCCATTCGGATTGAAAGCGGCGCGAGTTTGGCTGTCAGCGACAGCCTGTTTCGTGAGAACGAGGCGCATAGCGGCGGGGCGATCTTCAACCGGGGGACGATGCATGTTCATAATACGGAGTTCATCAACAATTCGGCCGCTTCCGACGGCGGCGCGATTGACAATGTCGCTGGTTTGATCGACCTCAGCGAAAGTTCATTCATACACAATACCGCCCGAAGCGGCGGCGCAATTCATGACAGGGAAGGCTATATCAGCGCGCGCGGGACCAACTTCAGCGATAATTCGGCGAAATCTCGAGGCGGCGCGATTTACACTTATCGCGCGATCGTCACGATCAATGATAGCGCCTTCAGGAACAACAGCGCGGGCAGCCGAGGCGGCGCAATCGCCTCCAGCCGCGCGATCCTCGTAATCAAGGATAGCGAACTTCGGGGGAACGCCGCGGAATACGCGGGAGCGATGACCATCGACAAAGGCAGCGTCAGCATCCGCGAGAGCCTGATCAGCGATAATCGCGCCATTCGCGACGGCGGCGGCCTGCTAAGCAGCGCGGAGGAGTTGGTCATGTCCCGCATGACCGTCAGCGGCAATGAAGCCGATCGCGGAGGCGGACTCTATGCCGATGACGGAAACACGACCATTCTGGCGAGCAGCTTCGACCATAATCGGGCCACTTCCGACGGGGGCGCCGTTTGGAGCGTGGGCGCGGACCTGGAGGCGAGCGACAGCAGCTTTTATGGCAACCGCGCGGCCGGCGAGGGAGGCGGCTTGTTTGTGGGGCAATACAGCATGCTGATCCACCTCAGCGTTGTCAACAATTCGGCGACTAAGGGCGGCGGCATCGCTCTCCAAGGCGGGATCGTTCATCTTCGCAACAGTTTGCTCGCGGCGAACAGCTGGAGGGATTGCAGCGGAAAATTTGGGCAAAACGCGAATGTCAACAATTTAATTGCGGACGGCTCCTGTGATCCGATGTTGCAAGGGGACCCGCAGTTGCTGGGCTTGTGGGGCTCCCCGGCGACATTCGTGATTTCTCAATACAGCCCGGCGGTTGATGCCGGCAGCCATTACTTTTGCACGGAGTCGGACCAAACCGGCTGGGATAGAAAACAGGGCGACAGCTGTGACTTGGGCGCCTTCGAAGTACATCCGCTTAGAAGGGTCTTGCCGGGCCTAGAGCAAGACCCGGCAGCAGGCATCATTGTCAACGAAGCGTGCAGCCTTGCAGTTGCAATTGAGGCGGCAAACAGAGATTGGGCGCTCGGTGCTTGCCCCGCCGGGCGCGAGGGCGCGGACACCATTACACTGACGCATGACATCAGGCTCGACGACAGTTTGCCGCCCATCACATCGCAGATTACGATTGAAGGCGGGGGCCACAAGATCAGCGGCGATCACAAAACAAACATCTTCAATGTGGCGGGAGGAACGCTGACCGTCAACGACCTGACATTGACCGATGGCAGAGCGCGTTCCGGCGGCGCCATATACAGCCTCGGCGGCACAATCATCCTCAACCGCAGCGTCGTGACGGGCAACACGGTCGAGGGTGAAATACTGGCGGACGGAGGCGGCATCTATTGCTTCCCCTGTTCGCTGATCATTAAGGACAGCAGAATCCTCAACAACCGCTCGGATCAGCAGGGCGGCGGCATAGCTTTGCATGCGCTGGGCGAGGACGATACCCTGGAGATCCGCAACAGCGTTATTGACGGCAATAGCGCCAGAAACGGAGGCGGGCTATATATTAGCGGACCCGGTTCGCTGGAGGCGACGCTCATCGCCAATAGCACGGTTTCCAATAACGTCGCGACGCGCAATGGCGGCGGTATTCTTGCAAACGTCGGCTCTACGCATTCGAGCTTTGGCATTAATAACAGTACGCTCGTCGCCAACCGCGCGGCTGGCGTCGGCGGCGGGATTTACACCGCCAACCACGGTCTGACCAAGCTGACACATGTGACTATTGTAGCCAACGAAGCGGAGAGCGGCGGCGGCATTTACACGCAAGACGAGGGCAGGACGCAACTTCGATTCAGCCTTGTATCGGGCAATTCGGGCAACGACTGCGTGGGATTTCCGAGGCAGAACATCGGCAATCTCATCGCCGACGGCACTTGTGATCCGGCGCTTGACGGCGACCCCCTGCTGGGCGAATTCATCCAGCCGGGCGACGGTGGACCAGCCTATTTCCCGCTGCGACCGGGCAGCCCGGCCATCGACGCCGCTGTCGACGAATACTGTACCGAAAGCGACCAGACCGGCAAGCTGCGCCCACAAGGCGCGGCTTGCGACATCGGCGCAATTGAATTCCTTGCCGAAACAAGCGTTGAAGAATAAGCCAGGGCAATTGCATCAAAATGAGGCGACTAACATGATACGAAATTGGACTGATTATTAACCACCGAGAACACCGAGAAAAGCAAAGTTCGTAGCGCATTTCATATCTCGGGCTTGCTCTTCAGCTACAGATGAAGTTTCGTTGGGCGACTATGCCGTATTCAGGTGACGGAATTAGAGGGAAAGTCGACAAACGCCCCTAAACTCGGTGCTGGCGGTCAGTGTCTACGCGACCCTCGGTGTCCTCGGTGGTGAAAAAATAATTTGATGCGATTGCCCTGAAGAAAAGCGCCTTTGTTAATTTGCATGTCATGATTTAGACTTTGCACAAAGGCCTATTGATGAGCGGGCGGAACTGATGATACGAAGCGGACGCGCACTTTTAATATTGATGGCACTCTTATCGCTGGCAAGCCCGATTCATGCCGCGGACATCACCGTCGACGGGGATTGCAGCCTGGCGGCCGCCATCAATGCCGCCAACCTGGACCGCGAATTCGGGGGCTGCCCGGCCGGGGAGGGAGCGGATGTCATCAGCCTGAGCGGCGATGTCGAACTTGATAGTCTCCCCTCTCCCATCTTTGCCGATATCACCATTGAGGGCAACGGCCATACGATTTCCGGCAAGGGGATTTTGCGCATCTTTAACCTATATGGGGCCGAGCTTGTATTGAGCGATGTCACCCTGACAAACGAATCGGATTCTTCCGGCGGCGCTATTCTCAACGAAGGGGGCACGCTGAACATCTATAGCAGCCGGATCATCGGCAACTCGGCCAAGGAATCCGGCGGCGCAATCGTGAATGACGGCGGCACAGTCCTCATCAATGACAGCGACATTAGCGACAATCATTCCCGAGCCGCCGGCGGCGCGATTTACAGCAGCGGCGGAAACCTCACCATTATGAACAGTTCGATAGAGCGTAACTGGTCAAGAGACGGTGGCGGCGCCATTCTAGTGGAGGGATCGGCGGTGGTCATCCTCTTTTCCAATACGATCAGCGACAACCTGGACAAAGGCCCGTCGAGCAGTGGCGGCGCCATCTTGGCCCGGGGAGGCACGATCAACATCGTCGACAGCGCATTCAAGCGCAATTCGGCCTATCACGGCATGGCCTTGTACGCCCGGGACAGCAGGGTTCAGATCATGGGCGGCAGCAGCTTCGAGGACCACGAAACGGACGGATACGGCACGGTATTCACGAAAGGGGGCTGGTTGACAGTCAGCGAAAGCGCATTCAGCGACAACCGTGCCGGCGGATGGGGCGGCGCCCTGGCTAGCCAGGGCGGGAAGCTGTCCGTCGACAAGAGCGAATTCAGCGGCAATTACGGCGGATGGGGCGGCGCGATCCACGTCACGGACGAGGGCGAATTGACGATCAGCAATAGCGACTTCGCCGAGAACGCTTCCTATATCGGCGGGGCGATCGCGGCAGAATCCGCTGACTTGAACATAGCGGACAGCCGCTTCGACGGCAACGAGGGTTCGGTAGCCGGCGGCGCTGTCAGCAGCGATAATGGCGACATGACCGTTGCCGAAAGCAGCTTCAGCAATAACGCCTCCGATGTCGGCGGGGCGATCCGTTTTGATAACGGCGACCTGATGGTATACGACAGCGCCTTTACCTATAACGCCGGCGAATTCGGGGGCGCGCTGAGCATCAAGGCGGCAGAGGCCTTCATCAGCTTTAGCGATTTCGCCCAGAACAGCGCCGAAAGCGGCGGGGCGATGGTGGTCGATGGACGATCCCTCTCGATCCACCACAGCAAATTGCGCCATAACAGCGCCAGCTCCCTTGCCGGGGCGATCTGGGCGCAGAGCGGTTCCTTGACCATCACGCAAAGCAGCATCAGCGACAATGCCGGAGCCCTCGCCGGAGCCATCAGCGCCGACCGCGCCTCGCTGGATATCAGCGACAGCACGCTGAGCGGCAACCAGGCCGAGCAATTCGGCGGCGGCGCGCTTGACCTGCGCGGCACCGGGACGACGACTTTGTCGCATGTCACCATTGTCAACAACACGGCGGGAGCGGAAGGCGGCGGTATCTATCGTACACGGGGCGCCAAAGTCCATCTGCGCAATAGCGTCGTCGCCGGCAGCATTGGCGGCGACGATTGTTCCGACCGTCTGACCGTCGTTGTCGGCAGCTTGATCGAAGACGGATCTTGCCTGGCGAACCTGAGCGGCGATCCCATGCTGGACGGCCCGATCGAAATCGAGGGCGTGTCGTCGA
>JAPOWG010000046.1 GCA_026707745.1 Chloroflexota bacterium | reverse complement strand
ACCTGGCACGACTTCATCGGTCCGCTGGTCTATTTGCGGCATCCGACCAAATACACGCTGTCGATCGGCTTGCGGCTTTACTTCACGCAGTACGGCGCGGAATGGGGCTTGCTGATGGCAGCAGCGGCGATGTTCACGATTCCGATGGTGATCTTCTTCTTCTTCGCGCAGCGTTCATTCATTGAAGGCATCACCCTCACCGGGCTTAAGGGCTAGCCGCATGGCTCGAGTGCTGCATCAACCGCAGGCGCGAGACGCAATCAAAGCGGGGATTGATACACTGGCGGGCGCGGTCATCCCGACGCTGGGACCGCTCACGGGACCGGTCGCGCTGGATGACGCCAATCGCAAAGGTTCGCCTGAATTGCTGGATGATGGCGGGGTTATCGCCCGGCGGATCCTGCAATTGGACGATCGAGACGCCGATATCGGCGCCATGCTGCTGCGCGAGACGCTCTGGGAACAACGCGAGCATTGCGGCGATGGCGCGGCGACCGCCGCGGTCCTCTATCAAACGGTCTTCAGCGAGGGGCATCGTTTCATCAGCGCCGGCGGAGATGCCATGCTATTGCGCGAGCAATTGGAAGCCGGCATCCAGATCATGCTCGAAGCCTTGCAAGAGCAGGCGCATGGGATCAGCTCGCCGAAGGAAATTGAGCGCCTGGCTTTATCTGTCAGCGGCGACCGAGAGATCGCAAGAGCGCTGACGGACATTTTCGATGTGCTGGGTCCGCATAGCCCGGTCGACGTGCGCGATGGCGGGCGCGACCTGAGCCATGAATTCTTTTTGGGCTCATTTTGGGAGAGCAAGGTCCCCTCCGGCATTGTTTTTGAGGGTGTTGTGGGCGAGCGCATCGAACTGAAGAACTGTGCCTGGTTGATCAGCGACTTCGAATTGGACGATTTGAACGCGCTGGTCACGCTTGTTACCGATACTTATCAGGCGGGATATGACTCGCTGGCGATCGTCGCCAAGTCATTCTCCGAGCAGATTATCGCCGCGCAAGGCGCCAACAAACAGATGGGCGATTTTACGCTCGCATATATCGAGCCGACCGGACTGGTCGACGAGCAGGAAGCCGCTCTTGAGGACCTGGCATTGATTACCGACGGCCAGATATTGAGGACGATTACCGGGCACAGTCCGGGCGCGATCACGCGAGACATGCTCGGCACATCGGAACTGGCCTGGCTCGATCGCAACCGCTTCGGCATCATCGCCGGCGCTGGCGACGAGGAGACTGTCTTGCGCGAGATTGCGGAGCTAGAGCGGCGTTTCGTGCTTAGCGACGATTCGCGTCAGCAAGAGGTGCTGCGGACGCGAATCGGGCGACTGCGCGGCGGATCGGCCGTCGTCTACGCGCCCGGCAGCAGCGAGAGCGAGATGCGCTATCAGAAAAGCCTCATCGAGCGCACAATCGCAGCGATCCGGTCCGCTTTGCTGGGGGGCATCCTGCCCGGTGGCGGAACTGCATTGCTACGTTGTATCGACCGCTTGCGTGAAACTTACAGCGCGGGCAGTGACCCGCAAGAGCGGGCAGCCGGGCAGATCCTGATTGGGGCGGCGACAGCCCCGTGCCGACAGTTGCTCGCCAATGCCGGGCACGATGCGCCGGGAATCGTGGTAGACAGAATCCTGTCCGGCGTGAACGGCGCCACTTACGACCTGCGCGCCGGGAACGCTTCGGATACGGTCGGAGAAGGTGTGATCGATTCGGCGGCGTCGGTTATGACAGCGGTACGTAATGGCATTGGCGGGGCGGCGCTGGCCTTAACTGTGGATACCATCGTCCACCGGGTGAATCCGCCGCTGGCGATAGAACCGGGCGGTTTGCCCTCGGGCACAGATATCGGCAACATTGAACTGAAGTAAGGCGTACGCGCGTACTGCGAAAACTTGAAGGAGTTTTGAAAAAATGGGTTGGGAACCGACAGAAGAACAAAAGCGAAATTACGAAGAGCGCGGTTACTTCACAGTGCCTAACGTGGTCTCGCGGCAGACTGCTGCCGAGATGCTGGGTGTGATCAAGAATGCGATCTTGACGCCGGATACCGACGACATCATGACCGATGCCGATCCGATGGATCCGATGAATGATGATACGCCCCAAGCGCGTTCGGTCCGATTCCGAAAACTCAGCAAGTTCAACCAGCGGAATCCCTTAATCTGGCATAACGCCCACTGCGGCAAACCGGTTCTGGAAATCGCGCGCTACTTCCTCGGCGACGACATCCTGCTCAAATACGACAGTTGTTTCCTCAAACCGGCGCGTTCGGGCAGCGCCACGCCCTGGCATCAGGATAACGGCTTGTGGCGCGATGGCGATATTGAACCCTTCAACTTCTGGATGGCGCTGGACCCGGCCACGATCGAGAACGGCTGCTTGCAGATGATCCCTGGCAGTTACAGAACCGAGATCGTGCCGCATGTGTTGTATGAAGACAGCATCCATGGCGTGCTGCCGAAGGAGCGCGTCGAGGAGATGATCGATACTTACGGCGTCGAACATATCGAACTGGGGCCAGGCAGCATCGTCGTCTGGCACAGCAGCGCCTGGCATTACAGCCCGCCCAATACCAGCGAAAAGGGGCGCATCGCCATCGCCGGCGTGTTCAGCAGCCCCGATATTGTGGAGAATGGGCGCAGCGGCGATGTCGGTTACAAGTGGCTGATGAAAGACGGCGCGGTCATGACCGACTTCCCGGCGCAAGAATACGCGATGAAACGGCAAACATTCTATCAGGCGGAGCCCTGGAAGAAAGTCAGTTAAGCCGCTCACTGACTGGGACCGCAGTGGAGTCGCGCACGATCAGCCGCGAAGGCATGATGATTCGCTTCACGGGCAGATCCGGTTCCGCGATTCTTCGGAGCATCAGTTGAGCGGCATTTTCGCCCAGCCCTCGTGGATCGGCTGAAACAGTTGTCAAGCTGGGAGACCACAGCGTGGCTTCCGGGACATCGTCAAAACCGATGACGGCGAAGTCCACACCCGCTTCAATGCCGGCGGCGCGCAAGCCGAGCATCACGCCAAAGGCAATCACATCACTATAGCAGTAAGCCCCAGACGGCGGCTTCGGCATGCTCAAGAGTTGATGGATCGCGTCATATCCGCCGCGTCGAGTGACGGGGCTGGCGATGCAAAGCGCGGGGTCAAAGGCGATGCCATTTTGCCGCAAGGTGTCGCGATAGCTTTGCAGCCGTCTCTGCCGGGTCGCTTGCGCCGCGAAACCGCCGACAAATGCGATGCGCCGGTGACCTTGCTGAATCAGATGTTCCACCGCCCGCCGCGTACCATGCTCATCATCCATGCCCACGCAGTCGGCAGCCAACTCCGGAAAATAGGGGATCAAGAGAACGAGCGGACAGAACTGCATCAAATCCTCCATTGATTCGGTCGTCGTCTGCGCAACTGGTGACAGAATCAAGCCGTCGACATCGCGCTCCAGCATGGTCTTGACCATGCGCGACTGTTTGTCCAAGTCGTCATCTGTCGTGGCCAGGAAGAGGCTATAGTCATGATCCGCCAGTTGAGATTCGGCGCCGGATGTCAACTCGGCGTTAAATGGATTCGAGACGTCCTTGATGATCAAGCCGATGGTGAAAGACCGCCGCGTTCGCAGGCTGGCGGCGCGCTGATTGTAGACATATCCCAGCGCCTCAACCGCCTCCAGCACACGCATGCGCGTCGGTTCGGAGATACGTGCATGCTTGCGCAAGGCAAGCGATGCAGTTGCTTTAGAGACGCCGGCCGCATCAGCGACATCTTGCAGCGTGACTTTTTTTTCCGGTTTTCTGCGCGCCGCTGACATAAGGCATCCTGCAGAAGACAATACTTCCAAGCGAGAAGTCAAAACAGGTAAATCGGTTAATCCGCTCAACTTGAGTGTAACATATGATCGATTTGAAATGAATGCAAGCGGTCGAGAGCGCGTTGCTTTCCTCTGTTTCCTAGCCCTTACAAATACAGCGATCAGAATATGCCCCGTGACTCAAGATGCGCTGTAATATTGTCTTATTCGACCTTAGTAATAGTGTAAACTTTTACTAGTATTCAAGAAATGGCGCGTTGTTGCGCAACGCGCAAGCATGTTGCTACCATAGGCAACACAAAAATATACAGAAATCAATCCAAAAACTACAGATTTCTGCCAACATTACCCTTGCAAGCTCGAATATTTGCGTTTATATGTATGTACAATTAACTTGTTTTAGGCGCTTGCTCGCAGCCCACCGGAGAAACTCAAACAACCTAGCACCATACGCAACTACAGTTGCTTATTGTGCAACTACCAAGAGAGTTCTATGTGCAATTAAGCCTACCTATCTTTACAGAGCGCCTGCTTTAACTACTCAACCCTACGAGGTACTAAGCCATGTATTCTGTACGATGTTATAACTCCGTAGCGCGCGTCGCTGTCCTTCTCTTATTCGGTCTTGTTCCCGCCTTGCTTCAGCCGCCCAAAGTATCTGCAGGTAGTATGGGGCTTGTCTGGAGCCAAGATGACGACTGTGAAGTGACTGCCGGCGTGAAATCTACCGGGTATGCGAACGGCTCTTGGTGGAAAATCTCTGTCGATTGGGGTGATGGCTCAAGCAACTCTTGGAAGCATACGCACGAAGCCGGCGGTGGAACGAGCACGTCATCCAGAACGCATACCTACGACGGCGATGATGAAAGTTTTGAAGTTACTATTGATCCGGAAAACGGAAGCACATGGAACAAAAGCGTGAGTTGCCAGGAGGATGACGACCCAGATGCTGACCCAACTCCCGATCCGACGCCGGAACCCCCGCCACCCGAGGAGAGGCGGGACATCCCAACACTTCCTGAAAACCCTAACGCAGAACCCTTGAACCCTGAACTCCTTCTAGGCGCGCCGCCCAACGATCAGAATAACGATCAGAATCAGAATCTCAATTCGAACAACATAGAGCGTTCAAGCGGCGATGGCGGCCAGGGATCAAGCAGCAGCGCGAATTCGCAAAGCTTGGGACGCAGACCAATAGCGGCCAAGCAGGCTTGGACCTGCCGCTGGCTGCCTACCGCTGTTTTGGTCGTTCCCTACACCCCGGGCGTACAATGCCAAATCGTCAGCGGCGCTGGAATCAGCGTAGGGTCGATCCGGGATCAGGGTCCCCTGGCCGCGGTCGATGTCTGGGGTCCTCTGGGCGTGAAAGCGGATGTATGTATCGCCGCGCGAGGAAAGATGCTCATCCTGAACGCCATGTTCGCCCCGCGCAGACAGGAAGCGCTGAGCGCTTACAGCCCCCGCGAGGGCGTTACCTGCGCTTATATTGACGCGCCTGGCACGGTCGTACTGTTGCCCGGCGTTCCCGATTCAGTCGCGGAGGAGACGCAAGCGAGCGAGCCGGAAGAGCCGAAGAAACTTAGCAACCTGGTCTTCCTGATCGAGGACCCGGTCGAAAGCGCTGTCCCGCTGATATACTGCCGGATCATCGCGCGCCAGAACCTGCATGTCCGGATGGGACCGGCCGGAGAAAGAACCGGGCTCATCGTTGCTGGGCGCAATTTGGCGGCGCTGGCGCGAACGGACAACTGGTTCAAGGTTACGCTCGACGGCGACGAGCGCTGGGTATCGGCTCACTTCGTCAACATGATTGGCCAATGTCAACCGCAATCGGAGGTCTTAGGGAGCGGCGCTCCCGCCGAATCCATTGAGGACCTGAGAGCCAAAGCGGGCAGACTTAGCAACTTGGTCTTCCTGATCAGTGACACGTTGGAAAGCGCTGTCCCGCTGCAAGGCTGCCAGATCAAAGCGCGTCAGAATATCAATGTCCGTATGGAACCAGCTGGCCAAAGGACCGGACTTATGGCGGCCGGCCATGCCTTGACGGTTCTGGCGCGAACGGACAACTGGTTCAAGGTCCTGCTCGACGGTGAGGAGCGCTGGGTATCGGCCCACTTCGTCAACATGACGGGCAGTTGTCAACTGCAAAGCGTTCACTTACTCTGATCGTGTGGCTTCACAAGCAGCTACAGGGAGCGGTCTCGCCAGTTGGCGGGACCGCTTTTTGCCTGCGCAAGACAATCCAGGCCGGCTAAATCTCGCTCCCGCTCAAGAAGCTCCCCAGGATTCTATAACCTGTCAATAACCCGCCACCTTGATACAATGGCAAGCGCACGACGAAGCGAAGGGGGCTTGGAATGGAAGCATTGGCGGATATCGGCTTGATCGGCTTGGCGGTCATGGGCCAGAACCTGGCATTGAACATCAACGATCACGGCTACCGCGTGGCCGTGTTCAATCGCACGACCGCCAAGGTGACGCGCTTCATCGAGAACGAGGCGCGCGGCAGGGAGGTGATCGGTACCTATACGCCGGAAGAATTCGTCAGCAGCATCAAGCGTCCGCGAAAAATCATCCTGATGATTCAGGCCGGCGAGGCGGTGGACAAGTCGATCGCGCAGCTCGCGCCCTTGCTCGATGAGGGCGACATCATCATCGACGGCGGCAATTCCAACTTCAAGGACAGCATTCGGCGCACGGCGGAAGTCGAAGCGCTGGGCCTGCTCTACATCGGCGCCGGCATCAGCGGCGGCGAGGAAGGCGCCCGTCACGGTCCCTCGATCATGCCGGGCGGCTCGGCCGCGGCTTGGGAAGAGGTCAAAGCGATCTTGCAAGCGGTGGCGGCCAAAGTAGCGGATGGCAGTCCCTGCTGCGATTGGGTCGGCGAAGATGGCGCGGGGCACTTCGTCAAGATGGTGCATAACGGCATCGAATACGGCGATATGCAGTTGATCTGCGAAGCCTATCACTTGATGTCCGCCGTGCTGGGCATGAGCGAAGCTGAGATCAGCGACGTTTTCAAGGAATGGAACAAGGACATCCTGGAATCGTTCCTGATCGAGATCACCGGCGACATACTGGCTTATCCCGATGAAGATGGCGCGCCGTTGCTGCGGAAGATACTCGATACCGCCAGCCAAAAAGGAACCGGAAAATGGACGGCGGTAACGGCGCTGGAAGAGGGTACGCCCTTGACCTTGATCGGCGAGGCGGTTTTCGCGCGCTTCCTTTCCGCCATCAAAGACCAGCGCCTGGCGGCGTCCAAAGTGCTGAGCGGTCCAAGCGTCGCCTTCGACGGGGACAAAGCCGGTTTCATCCGGGATCTGCAAGGGGCGGTATACGCGGCCAAGATCATCAGCTATGCGCAGGGTTACATGCTGATGCGCGATGCGGCGCACACCTACAACTGGAATCTCAATTACGGCGGCGTGGCGCTGATGTGGCGCGAGGGCTGCATCATTCGCTCGGCATTCCTGGGCGAAATTCAAGAAGCCTATGCCAGGAATCCCACGCTGGAGAATCTACTGCTGGATGACTACTTCCGCGACGCGGTGATTGCCGCGCAACCAGCCTGGCGGCAGACGGTAATGACCGGCATCCAGCACGGCATTCCCCTGCCGATCATGAGTGGCGCGCTGGCCTTCTACGACGGCTATCGCTCGGCGCAACTGCCGGCGAATCTGCTGCAGGCGCAGCGCGACTACTTCGGCGCCCACACTTACGAGCGCGTCGATCGTCCGCGCGGGGAGTATTTCCATACCAACTGGACGGGTACGGGCGGGGATGTCACGGCTGGGAGTTATGATGCATAGATTGGCCTACAGTCCTTCTCGACATTGTTGAGGCACTTCTTATGAAGTCGCCTCAGCAGTTTTGACTAGCAAGACATAATCGTTGTGTGTACTAATCTGCGTAGTGCTGTCTCCGTCATACTCGTCCCACTCGGCGAAATCACTGCGGCTTGATTGAAGCTCTTGCTTAAAGCCTTCCAGTCGCTGATAGTTTTCGACTAAGATTTCGACTTGGCTCAGGGAGGATTCGTACGGTGGCGGGTCATGCAGAATCCGCGCCGTTCCTGGAAACCGTCTGAATGAAATAGCGTCAAGAACGCTGTCTTCCCAGAAATCTTCAACGTTATCATCTACTACGTCTCGAAAAACATCTTGTTTGCCGCGCAGCCACTGCTCAATATTGAGGAATCTACTGAAGGATTCTCGACTTACTGACTTGTGGAAAAAATAAGCCCGTCGGTTCCCGAGACGTTCGTGGGCAAATCGCCGAGTAAGTCCGCCGGTCTCTTCCCAACCAAAGCACAGCCACTCAAGTGCGGAATCTAATTCACCTATTTCAAGCCAGCAACGGGCTTGCATGGCCGTTATTTGCATGGCGAGTATCACGTACCTCAGCGCCTGCTCCGTAACCTCCGGCTTTAATCCGTCGTTCAGCAAGTCATTGAAGTATTGAGTTACATGCTCCTTCGATTTAACCAACAATACGTTTACTTCGCCGACCTGCTGCGCCTTAACTTCCGGATCCTCAACATTTGTTACACGCTTACCAATTTGAAGCGCCGTGAAAAGCTCGGTTAATCGATCTCGCCTGAACTGTTCCTCAACACGTTCGTAGATGGCCTCAATTTCTTCTTGATTGCCTTCAATACCAGTAATCATCTCCAAAAGCTCATAGCCAGCAAACGCTATGCCCAGCAAAGGGACTGTCCTTCCAACTATGTTGCCTATTGTCGTTGCGGACTTCCCCGTGGCTTCAAGAATAGTTTGAATCATTCGCGATTTTGATGCAATCTCCTCCGTAACCTCCCCGCCTTCACGCAGCCAAGCGACGATCTGTTTATTTCCGGAATAACGAATTACCCCTCCCACACGCTCCATTGCACCGGATGCCAGACCGTCTTCTATTCGCTTCGGCACTTCCAAATGAACGGTTATGGATGACATGAATAGCCTTTCACCTGCATTTGTCAATATAAAGAGAAAGCTAAAGTAGACTGATAAGCAAATATGCGACAAACATCTTAACAACTTTCGCCGCTAATTGCAAACAATTACAAGTTGAGATCGGGAAATCTAGCGCGGCAACTCAGGCGCGAACTGATAATCCGGCTCGCGCTGCTGACGGCGTAGGATGGGGATGATCTGCGCCCATGCCCCCGTAACGCCGCGCGGGCAGGCCGGCAAGTCCTGTTTGATCAGCCGGTGAAGCTCGGACAAATTGTAGAAGGGCACCGCGGCGTACATGTGATGCTCGATATGGTAGTTCATCTGCCAGTAGAGATAGGCCAGCACGGGATTGAGCAGGATGGTGCGCGTATTGATGCGGTAGTCGTTAACTTCGTCGGTCATGCCGATATGCTGCGCCACATTGAGCAAGTACTGAAATCCGCCGCCATAAAATGGCGCCAGCGTGACCAGAACCGTCAGCATCCACCAGCCTGTCAGGATAGAAACAAGCACAACCAGCCCGTGCCCGATAATGAGCAGCCGCGCCCAATTGAAGAGCGCCCGTCTGCCCCCGGCGTTTTCCGGCGGGAAGAGCGCCCGCTCCCAATCGTTTTCGATGACGCCGAAGCAGAGCAGAATCACGTTCTTCAGGCGCAGGATAAAGCCGCGCGGATTGATGAAGGCGAAGCCCAGATAGGAGCGCAGGGTCAGTTCGACGGGCAAAACTACTTCGCTGTCATCGGGCGGGTGCAAGGTATAGCGATGATGGGCCTGGTGGCTGGCCCAAAACGAGACATGGCTGAACCAGCCCAGGAAACTGTAGATGTTGCGAAAGACGATGTTCAGCGCGTTGGTCTTGAAAACGGTCTTGTGGCAGAGCTCGTGGAAACCGTTGACCATAAAGGCGTGCAACGCGCCGTGCAGATAGATCAGCGCGATCACCAGCAACCAGTGGGTCCGGCCGACGGCATACCAGGCCAAACCGCCGCTGCAAACCAACACCGCCAAAAAGCTGATACTCTGTATCAGTCCGCGGAGATCGCTGCGCTTATTGAGCCGGGCCAGATCCGCCGGGTTGAGCGGCGAGCGGTACCACTTGATGCGCTTTGGCTGTCGATTCGCGTCCATCGCTATTCTCCCAGCCTCACAAACCGATCATAGACTATCAGGCCCTTTATTGCAATTGATCGAAACTCAGCATGGCTTTGATGACGCCGGTCGCCGGATCCAGCCAGGTCGGGAAAGCGTCGGCGATCGTCTCCGGCGCGGCGCGATGCGTGATCCAGGGATCAAGGTTGATGGCGCCCAACTGCAAGCACTTGATGACCCGGGCAAAATCGGTCGGGGTCGCGTTGCGGCTGGCGAGCAGGGTCATCTCGCGCGAGTGGAAGTGGGGATCGCTGAAGCTCAAATCGCCCTTGATATGCCCTACCAGCACCAGCGAGCCGCCGTGCGCTACATAGTCAAAAGCCGCCTCCATAGAGCCCGCGCTGCCCGTGCAATCGAATACGAGCGTCGGTAATTCGCCGCCGAGCAGTTGCTGGATCTGCGTTATCGGGTCCTTGCCGGCATCAATCAGTTTGTCAATGCCGAGCGCCTCGGCGCAGAAATCGAGCCTGGCTTCGTTCATCTCCATAACCATCACATCAGCGCCGGCGATCTTGGCGAAAGTTGCCGTCGCCAGGCCGATGGGACCGGCGCCGATCACCAGCGCGTTGTCGCCGTCCGATATCCGAGCGCGTTCGGCCGCGTGCGCGCCGATGCAGAGCATCTCCACCAGCGCCAGTTGCTCCACCGGGACCCCGTCCGCCCGCAGGAGTTTGTCGACTGGCAAGGTGAATTGCTCGCGCATGCCGCCGTCGATATGCACGCCCAATACTTGCATATCGGCGCAGCAATTGCTTTTGCCGCGTCGACAAGCGACGCACGCGCCGCAATTCATGTAGGGGATAACGCAGCATTGATCGCCGGCGGTATAGTCCAGCGGACGGTCCGTATCGCCGATCTCCAGCACCTCAACAGCCAGTTCGTGTCCCATGATGCGCGGGTAGCTGAAAAAGTTCTGATTACCGCCGAAGGCATGCAAATCGGTGCCGCAGATGCCCACGCGCTTGACCCGCGCCAGCGCCTCGTCGCGTCCCGCTTTGGCCGGTTCGGCCACCTCCCGCAAGCTCAACTGAAAGGGTTCTTCCAATACGATTGCTTTCAAGGCATTTACTCCAGTAGTCTCTAAGGAAGGCCGTAAAAGGCCCTCGCGTTCGCGCCCATGACTCTGTCTTTGTCTTCGTCCGACAGCTCATCTATGTAGTCGCGGACAATGCCGACCACCTCGCCATAACTGCCGGAGAGCGTACAAACGGGCCAATCGCTGCCGAACATCAGCCGGTCAATGCCGAAGCAATCAAAGACCACATCCAGGTAGGGCGCATAGTCTTCCCGCGTCCAGGTCTTCCACGCCGCTTCCGTGACCATGCCCGAGACCTTGCACCAGACGTTTTCGTAAGTCGCCAGTTCGCGGATCTCGCTCGCCCAGGGTTCCAGTATGCCGTCCTTGATGAAGGGTTTGGCGATATGGTCAAGCACAAAGGGCTGATCCGGGAAACGCTTGACCACATCAATCGCTACCCGCAGATGCCTCGGATAGAGCAGCAAGTCGTAAGTCAGCTTGTATTGATTGAGCAGCGCCAGCCCATCAAGGAAGCCGCCGCCGAGCATGAAGCGATCGTCGACTTCGTCATGCACAATATGACGTACGCCGACCATACGCGGATGCGGCGCGAAGCGCTCCAATTGGGCTTCGACATCGTCCGCGCGCAGATCTACCCAGCCGACGACGCCGCGGATGAAGTCATTGCGATCGGCGAGTTCCAGCAAGAATTCGGTCTCGCGGGGATTCTGCCGCGCCTGGACGGCAACAGTGCCATCGATGCCATTGGCGGCCATCAGCGGGGCCAGATCAGCCGGCATATAGTCGAGCTTGAGCGCGTCCTTGGCGTCGTCAATCCAAGGATATTCGTGGGCCTCATACAGCCAAAAATGTTGGTGAGAATCAATGCCTATACCCATCCCGACCTCCTAGTTGTTTTCGGGCAGCCCGGTCTGCCAGGTCCTGTCCCGGATCGGCGCCAAGACCTCAAGTACCGCCTCAATCAAAGCTTCGTCATAGGGCGCATCCAGCCATTCAACATTGCGCCGCATATTGTCCGGGTTGGCGGTGCCGATCAAGGTGCTGTGGATATCCCGATTGCGCAGGGAGAATTGTACCGCAAGCTGGGCGATATCGGCGCCTTGCTCACGGCAAAAGGCGGCGGCGGCAGCGCAGCCGGCTTTGATCTCGTCGGTAGCGGGATGCCAGTCTGGCGTACCGCGGTTAGTGAGCAGGCCCATGCTCAGCGGCGATGCGCCGATGATGCCGACATCTTTTTCCTGCAAATAAGGAATCAGTCCCTCCAGCGTGGTATCGTTCAGCGAATAATGCGCGTAGGACAAGATGGTATCGACCTCGATGCGATCCATGATGGCGGGATAGATGGCGAGGGGGAATCCGGTGATGCCGACGAAGCCCGCTTTTCCCGTTTCCTGCACCTTCCGCAGCGCCGGGATCGTCTCGTCGACGATCTGATCCAGCGACACAAATTCGATATCGTGGCATTGGATGATGTCGATATGCTCGACGCCCAATCGCCGCAAGCTCTCGTCGACGCTCCGTGTGACGCGCTCGGCGCTGAAATCGAATTGCTCTTCCCCATAACGCCCGACTTTGGTCGCCAGCACATACTTGTCTCTGGGAACGCCGCGCAACGCCCTGCCCAAGACAGTTTCCGCGCTGGTGATGCCATAGAAGGGCGAGCAATCGATCAAGTTGACGCCCAGGTCCAGCGCGACATGCACGGCGCGGATGCCCTCGTCGTCGTCAATGGGACGGAAGACGCTTCCCAGTGACGACGCGCCAAAGCTCAGGATCGATACCTCCAGACCGGTTTTGCCTAACTTGCGATATTCCATTCAGCGGGTCCCTCCTAGATGTTGGTATTGCGCGTGATCTTGAAAGCGTAGACGTGATCGCAGGGTTTGTGATCGGGCCGCTCAATCTGAAGCCCAGCTGCCGTCATCTTCCATTTGAGTTGGCCCTCGCTGCCAAGCAATTCTACCGAGCGCACCTCGCCCGGATAAAATGCGCGCGCGGATTTGATGAGGAAACTTTTCTCCGGCCAGTCGAAGGTCATGGCATAGAGCACGTTATCCCGCACGGTGAAGCGGATATCGCGAGCCGTGTATCTCAGCTTTTCCTTGGTATCGCTGAAGGCGCCGACATGAGTCATCCGGGTCGGTCCCTCGCCGAAGGTATTCCAGGGTACCGTATCGTAGATCGCCTCGCCGTTGACCCGCAGCCAGTTGCCCATGCCTTCGAGGATCGCTTTCGACTCGTCCGGGATGGTGCCGTCGGACTTGGGACCCACGTTGAGCAGCATGAAACCATTCTTGCTGACATTATCCGCCAGGTACTGCACCATTTCAGTCACCGACTTGTATTCGGTTTCCTTGATGTAGCCCCAGCCCTGGCCATCATCGACGGTGGTATCGGTAATCCATTCGTAGTGGGTCAGTTCGGCGGTCTTGCCCAGTTCAAAATCGAGCAGAGCGGCGCCGGGCGGGATATCATGCCATTTGTAGCTGGCGACGACTTCCCGTTCCCATTCGGCTTCCTTATTGTAGTAATACGCCAGGAAGTCCTGTTTATACTGATCGTGCACGAAGCGCAGTCCGAAATCGAACCAGATATAGTCCGGTTCGTAGCGCTCGACAACTTCGACCAGCCGCCCCTTCCAGCGATCGAGGAAGGCTTTGCTGGGCTTGTCCTGCGCCATCCATTCGCCGTGGTCTTGATGGACGCCGTCTCGCTTCGGATCGTAGTCGAAATCGAGATTATGAAGCTGGCCATAAAGCCCGGCATATGCGGGATCGGAGGTGTCGTATTCGTTTTTCCAATGCGGGAAGAACCACCAGTTCTCAGCGTGGTGCATGGCCACCATGAAGCGCATGCCCTGGGCGCGGATGGCTACTTCCAGTTCTCCTACCACATCGCGCGTTGGTCCCATCTTGCCCGCGCACCACTCGGTATCGCTGGCGTCCCACATCGGGAAGCCGTCGTGATGTTCGGCGACCGGCCCGGCAAATTTGGCGCCGGCGCGTTTGAAGAGCTCCGCCCACTCATCGGGGTCGAATTTCTCGGCGGTGAACATGGGTATGAAGTCCTTGTACCCAAACTGCGAGGGATGCCCATAAGTCTTGCAGTGGTAGTCGAACTGTGGCGAGCCTTCACGGTACATGTGATAGGGATACCAGGTCACGTTGGGTCCGGTGGCGGGCACGCAATAAATGCCCCAATGGGTGTAGATGCCGAATTTGGCCTTGCGCATCCATTCCGCGGTAGGATGCGTCTTGAGCGATGCCCAGGTCGCGTCGTACTGTTTTCTCATGTTTTTCTCCAATCCAAACGGGGACCGACCTCAATGCCAACCATACGTTCTCGGCTCACAGCGGTCGGGATTCCGCAGCGCTGCGCAATGAGGGAACGATTCTAATGGATACAAAGCTCGGCTTTTCCGCTCGATGGCATCGGGAGGCAGACGTTAAATGTCGCCAATTGTCGAGATTTCAACTCGATTGCCGCAGGACCAGTTCACAATTAAAAAGAGCGGATGGGATATCATCTTGATCTCCGTTCAGCGCCTGCAGCACCTTGTGCGCGGCGGTCTCGCCAATGCGGTAGGTAGGTTGGCGCACCACGGTCAAGGGCGGGCTCGATACCTGCGCCCAGGGATGGTCATCAAAGCCGACGATCGCGACATCCTGCGGGCAGCGCATGCCCAAGGCTTGCAAGCCCATAAGCGCGCCCAGGCTCAGCAAGTTATTGCAAACGAACACGGCCCGCGGCCGCTCTTCTTGCACCATGAGTTCTCGCATGGCGCGTTGGCCGTCTTCAATGCTCAAGTGACTGGCCACGGACCAGTGCTCACGCAGGGGCAGACCTGCTTCCGACAGCGCCATTTCGAAACCGGACAGACGCTCGCGCATGGTCGACAGACGCTGAAAGCCCGAAAGAATGCCGATTTCGCGGTAACCGCGTTCGATGAGATGCTTCGTGCCCAGATAGGCGCCATATTTGTTGTTGACGCCGACATAAGGCGATTTGGCGTTGTCGAAGGTGCGATCCAGCATCACGATTGGAATGCTCAACTTGGCCGCTTCGTTGAGCGCGTCCCAGTTTTGGCTGGTGGCGGCGGCGATGATGCCATCGACGCCCTGCCGCAGCAGGATATCAATGTAGTATTCCTCGCGTTCCAACACCTCGCTGGTATTGCAGACCATCAAGCTATAGCCATTGGCGATCAGCACATCTTCCACGCCCAACATGATTTCGCCGAAGAAAGTGTTTGTGACGTCGGAGACGATCAAGCCGATGACACGCGTACGCTGGGTTGTCAGGCTGCGCGCCGCCACATTGGGTCTATAGCCGAGCGAGCGTATAGCGTCCTGCACGCGTTCTTTGGTGGCCTCTTCCACAAATCGCGTCTCGTTAATCACATGCGAGACTGTGGCTTTAGATACGCCGGCTTGTTCAGCAACGTCTTGCATTGTTATGCGTTTCATCAATGCGCAGTCCTCTTTTTAAATAAACCGCGATCTGCGGTAGCCGAGCAGGTTTACTATTTTGTGTGAGCGCGGCAGACCTTCTCGCTGCCGCCGAGCGGCTTTTTTCCCGAACCCCCTTGCCCACGCAAGGAGAAGGCTTGTGACTTTTTGTGAGCGCGGCATTCTCGTGGACAATTCGCCGGTTACGCGCCGAGCGGCTGAGTAACGCGTTGCGTAACCGATTCCTGGAATGGTATCCGATTGCGCTGGAATCGTCAAATTTGCGGATTTCCTGGCAGAGCGCTCGTTTCAGATTTTCCTTCGCCACGAAACAACGAAAGTAGTTCCAGGGATCTGACGCTATAAAATAATGGCTAGCAGTGTAAGGCTTGTCCGGTACTGTGGCAAATTCACTTTTTTCATCCCCATCCCTTCCGCCTCCAGGGCGTCTACGCGGCGCGGGCTCATCCTTCCATCAAGAGGGAATGGCAGCATCTCCAATCCCCTACTAGCGCCAAAAGAACTAAACTCAGTCCTGTATGTCGACTGTAGGGGCAACCCGTCGGCGGGCAGTGTCGGCGGGCAGTGTCTACGCGCCCTACGCGACCTGCGCGACCCTGTGAGTCGCCCGAAAATCAAGGCAATACACACGGATTCTATGGCGATTTCTTGCTCAATCAAAAGCTGTCCGCTCCTCCTCGATGCTTCGAGGAGGGCTTGGACAGCCTTAGTGTCCTCAAGGATCGCGATGAGGGAAGCTTTAGACCGGGGTTGAAAAACGCGACCAAATGGTCGCCATCCCAGATCCAAAACATGCTAAGCTCAGCTCATAACCGTTTGCGTCCGCGTACCAATCCGTCGAAGTAAATCGCTACATGGACATAAAAACATCTTTTATGTCCGAAAAAGGTTTTACGTCGGACATAAAAGCGGACATAAAATCTCGCTGTCTTCGGTGGTTAGCACAAATCTGGCGCGATTACCTTGGCCATCCAAGCAGAGTTGTTGCGGGCGCAATCGCCCTATGTTATAGTCGCCTGCGTCGCTGGGAAACCGATTGCGCGGCTTGGATAGATCATCAATTTCTAAGCGCGCGCCAATAACAGGAATGTCAATGAAACGTGTGACTGTGCTAGGAGAACAACGTGCGGGAATCGCCATTGGGCAGATGCCCCGGGCCAAAGAAAACTGGGTCCTGGTCAAGGTGCGCGCCGCGCCAATGTGCACCGAATACAAAGCCTTCGCCTCCGGTACGAATCATGGTTTTTTCGGGCACGAAGCCGCGGGTGAGGTGGTGGAAGTGGCGCAGCCAGGCAAAGTAAAAGTCGGCGACCGCGTGGTGGCGATGCCGCTATCCTCTTGCGGACAATGCGCGTATTGCCTGGCCGGCGAATACATCCACTGTCAGGACTTGATCGACTTTGACGCCTGTCATGGCAGCGACTATGGCAAGGCGACTATGTCGCAATATATCTTGAAACAGGACTGGATGCTGGTGCCGATTCCTGACGGCATGTCATATGAACATGCGTCGATGGCCTGTTGCGGCTTGGGGCCGACCTTCGGCGCTTTTCAGTTGATGGCCCTCGACACGCACGATACCTTACTCATTACGGGCTTGGGACCGGTGGGACTGGGCGGCGTGATCGGCGCAAGGTATCGCGGCGCGACTGTGATCGGCGTTGACGCCAACAAATACCGCGCGGCGAAAGCGCTTGAACTCGGCGCCGAAGCCGTGATTGACCCGACTGACGAAGACGCGCTGGCGCAGATTCTGGCGCTCACAAGCGACGGGCGCGGCGTTGACAAATCGGTAGATTGTTCCGGCGTGGTGGCGGCGCACCGCCTTTGCATAGATGCGACCCGGCGCAAGGGCACGATCGCTTTTGTCGGCGAATGCGCGGATGACACGCCGGTGAAGATCAGCCAGGATATGATCCGCAAGGGCTTGCGATTGATCGGTTCCTGGCACTACAACCTGGCGGATACGCCGCGCATGATGGCCATGATCAGCCAAGTCGGCGACAAATTGGATCAGCTGATCACCCATCGATATCCTATTGATGATATTCAGAGCGCCTGGGAGACGCAGCTTTCCGGGCAGTGTGGCAAAGTGATTTTACAGCCCTGGGAGGGGAGCGATGTATAAAACAGTTATCATCGGCGTTGGCGGCGGACGGGCGCATGGGCACGCAGATGCCTACCAGTACGTGAAGCGTGGTAGGGTGGTGGCTGTCTGTGACCTAATGCGCGACTCAATGGATGACTTCGCCGACAAGTACGATGTGAAAGCGCGTTACACCGATTACCGCGAGATGTTCGAGAAAGAAAAGCCTGAACTGGCGCAGGTCAGCACACCGCCAAGCGTCCGGCTGGAGGTCTTGGAAGCCGCTGAGGCAGCGGGTGTGCCGGCGGTCGTGGTGGAAAAGCCGCTGGCGATACAGGGCGAGGACTACCTGGCGATCAGGGACTTCGCCGCGCGCAATCCGAAAATCAAGGTCGCTATCAATCATCAATTGCAGTTTCATCCTCGCCGGCAGCATCTGCAAAAGCTGGTGGCGGATGGCGCCATCGGTGATATCCGCTTCATCGAAGCCAGCTCGGGAATGAACCTGGCCTATCAGGGTACGCATTCCCTGCAGGCGATCGGCGCCTTTAATCCAGCAACGCCGACGACCGTCTTCGGGCAAGTATCGGGCGCGATGGGCTTGCAGCCCAATGTCAAAGAGCATTACGCGCCCGACCAAAGTCTGGCCGCGGTTGAATACGACAACGGCGTGCAGGCGACGCTGCGCTGCGGCGAGAACGCGCCGCGGGTGCCGCGCGGCGACGCGATTTATCAGCACAAGCGCATCGCGGTGTATGGCATGAAGGGCTATATCCACTGGACAATGTGGGGCTGGGAGACCTTCATCAATGGCGCCTACGATAGCGGCGATCACGAGTACCCGGAGGAAGACGTCCTGGGACAGGCAGCCATGACCGAGGCGATGTTCGACTGGCTGGAAGACGACAGTGCCGTGCATCCGCTAAACCTTGATCGCGCCCTGGTCGACTTCAACGTGATTCTGGCGCTTTACGCCAGTTCTCTCAACCACAAGGTGCTTGAGTTGCCCTATGAGCCGGAAGCTGATCTGGTGCCGAAATTGCGGGACGCTCTCCAAGACTAAGGACTATGGAGAACAAAGCAAAGCTTCTGATCGCCATGCGTCCGGCGCTTTTTGACATGTTGTTTGCCGAAGCGCAGCAGGAGCGGCTGCGGGCACTGGGCGACTTAACGATGCAGGATTGCGAGGATAACCTCAGCGAGGCTCAACTGAGGCGGCTCATCGGCGGCAAAGATATCGTCATCACCTGCTGGGGCACGCCCACATTTTCCGATGTCGTGCTGGCTGCCGCCGACCGCTTGAAATTGATCGCGCACTCCGCGGGCACGATCAAGCGCTTGCTGCCACCGCCGGTCTTCGCCGAAGGCAGGCGCGTCACGCACGCCGCGGCGGCGATGGCGATTCCCGTAGCAGAGACGACCTTGTTGTTAATCTTGCTTTGCCTGCGCCGATTCCACAAGATTGATCGCGCCTTCAAAGACGATGGTTGGGAGGCGGCGAGGGCCTTGACGCCGGGCTCTGAATTGACGGGAACGCGCATCGGCATCATCGGCGCCGGCCATACCGGGCGCGAAGTCATCAAGAAATTGAATGCCCTGGACGCGGTACTGTGGCTGTACGATCCATACGTCAGTAAGACGGACGCGACTGCCATGGGCCTGCGCAAAGTGGATCTGGAGACGCTGCTGCGCGAATGTCCGGTCGTCACCTTGCAGGCGCCAGCCACAGCCGAGACCGACCGCATGTTGGGCGCGGAGCAGTTTGGCTGGATGCAAGACGGGGCGATTTTCATCAACACGGCTCGCCCGCGCCTCGTCGACCAGGAAGCTTTGCTGGCGGAGTTGCAGTCGGGGAGGATCAGCGCGGCGCTGGATGTCTTCGAGACGGAGCCGCTGCCGAACGAGAGCCTCTTCAGGCAGTTGGAAAACGTCATAATTACCCCTCATGTCGCTTCGGTCACGCATCAGGCCCGGCATCGCCAGGGCGCGATCATCACGGAGGAGGTGGCCAGATTCTTAGGAGAAGGGAAATTGCGCTTCGAAGTCACGCGCGCTATGCTCGAAACTATGGCATAGGCGCTGCTACGCGAGCGCGGGGAGGATCAGATGGGCGTATTGGATGGAAAGACGATCATCGTCACCGGGGCCAGCAGCGGATTCGGCGAAGCGATCGCCATCGCCTGCGCGGCGGAAGGCGCCAGGGTCAGCCTGGTGGCGCGCCGCGCCGAACTGTTGGAGAATGTCGCCGCAGCGGCGCGCGCGAATGCTGGAGGCGAAGCTTTGGTCTGCCCGGCGGACGTCAGCGACGACGCCCAGATTCATGCGGCGGTCGAGCAGACCCGCGCGGCCTTCGGTCCGATAGATGTGCTAGTCAACAACGCCGGAACCAACATTCCGCAACGTTCCATCACAGATACCACGGCGGAGCAGTGGCGCGAACTGATGGATATCAACTTGACCAGCGCCTACGTCTTCACCAGAGCGGTTTTGCCGGAGATGAAAGCGCGCGGCGACGGGCTTATCATCAATATTGCGTCGCGGGCGGGCATGTTCCCCAGCATCGGCGCCGGCGTGGCCTACAGCACCAGCAAAATTGGCATGGAAGCGCTCAATGCGGTCACCAACGAAGAAGGCAACGACCACGGCGTGCGCGCCTGCCTCTTCAATCCCGGCGCGGGCAACACGCCCATCATTGACCGGCGACCGGTCAAGTTCAGCCAGGAGCAAAAGATGAAAATGATCCAGCCTGAAGATATCGCGGCCACTGTGGTTTTCATCGCGGGCTTGCCGCCGCGCGTCAACATTGACCTGATATCCATGTTGCCGACCAAGAGTTGAGCGAGACGCGCGATGAATGAATTAGCCATCTTTACCAAACCCTGGAAGAGCCAGCCCCTGCCCGAACTGGCGGCGCATATCAAGTCTCTGGGCTTCGACCTGATCGAATTGCCGGTGCGACCGGGCTTCCAGGTCGAGCCGGGAACAATTGAGCGCGATCTGCCGGCCGCGGTCAAACTGCTCGACGAACATGGCATCCGCGTGCTCAACGTCACAGCAGCCTTGCCCTTCGATGACGAGCGGCTTTACAGCGCCTGCGCCGAAGCCGGCGTCAAAATGAACCGCGTCATGTTCTGGCAGCGCGACTTGGATTATTGGTCCGCGGAAGCCGAAGCGCGCCGTCAACTCGACAGCGCCCTGCCCTTCTGCGAACGATACGGCCTACAGATCGGCGTGCAGAACCACAGCGGCAAGTTCGTCCCGGTCAACGAAATGGGCGCCTACCATCTGCTCAAGGATTACGACCCGCGTTACGTGGCCGCCGTTTGGGACCCGGCGCATAACGCGCTCGAGGGTATGGATAGCGACGCCGCCCTGGATATCCTGGCGCCCTATCTCTGCGTGGTGAACCTCAAGAACGCCTATTGGCGACGTGTGACGGGTCCCGAAGCCGAAGTCGCCGACTGGAAGATCTACTGGACCTCCGGCGCGCAAGGCCGCGCTTCCTGGCCGCGGGTGATCGCCAAGCTCAAGGCGATCGACTATCAGGGACCGATCTGCTTCTCGGCCGAATACAGCGATGAGGAGCGCGTGGACGAGCTAATTGTCAAGGATTTGGCTTTTGCGCGCGGGTTGCTGGTGTAGGGACGGCCGGGCTCAGCCTTTGATGCCCGAGGTGGCGATGCTTTCGATGAAGGCGCGCTGCAGGGCCAGATAGAAGATCAGCA